>NZ_JAGDED010000001.1:0-959912 GCF_040148765.1 Sulfitobacter sp. NFXS29 | reverse complement strand
CTCAAAAATCCCATGTCGATCACTCCAAATCCCCCCAACCAAAACCGTCGGGGAAGTGTGTTCACATGGGTCAATTCTCAGTGACAATTTATGGGGCTACCGGGTCAGTTCTCAGTGACAATCAACAGCTTCCGACAGGGTGCCCGCGATAGAGGGAATGGAATAAGCCCCGGACCTGCTCTCGTCCCCAGACATATCCGCGCTGGAATTCGGGGAGTGCCATATGCCCATTGTCAATGTAATCGAGGATCGAAGTAATATTCATTGTAAAATACCGTAGAAAAATTCGGTTTGAACTACTCTGCCGTATGAGGCCCATTGCGTGCAACCTCTGATAGTCTCCAAGGCGAAGCGGGGAAGCCATGGCTCGGAGCATTTGTCCTCGCGATGAACGTCACGCCGAGATATACTTATTTTAATCAGTTAGTTAGAAATTATTTCGATTTCCCCCTTCGGATCCAGCAAATTTGGCCAATGTCTATTTTGCCAACGCCGCAATGTAGGGATCAACGGGCCAGTTCTCCTGTTGATCCAAGGAGCCGGTAGGCAGTCGAAACGCTTCTTGCTGTTACGGAAGCTGCGGCTCTTGTCACCCGAGGCAGTCTGCCGAGGGCACTGCCTGGGAGAACATCATGTTCGATATCCCCACCGCGCCCACGCGCGTTCACTACCTATTTCAAGAAAACATGGAAGCGCTCCAGAATGCCGCGCTTCTTCTCGGCGGGCGGCCGTGGCTCAAACGCGTCCAAAGCTTATTCGAGACTCTCTGGACCGAGAACTCCCTTCACGGCCGTGTCGGCCGTGAAATCAATGCGCTTCATCGCCTGCTTACTCTTGCGGATGTGCACGATCCGTCCCGCCCCGAAGCTGCATACTTCGCAGCTCTCGATCCCTCATCGCCGCATGTCGAGGAAATCAGCCTGCTGGCCGACGAGCTTCGTCAGGCGTTCGAAGAGACCTATGCCGATCAACAGCCCTCCAACGATGACAAGGAGAACATAAATGGATAAGTCCCGGATGCTGGATGATAAACTGACCTCTCGAATTGAAGCTGCTCTCGATGTCTCGAACAAGACGCTGGAAGCTATCGCCCGGGCCTAAGAGGTCGAGGCGCTCGATGGGGGGCTGCTCGAAGATGTGCTGGCACTGAAAGACAGGATTGAGGGCCTCACCATCTTCGCGACAAATGAACATTTCGCTTTGAAAGAGATGGCTGACCGCCTCGAGCCAGTCATCCTGGCTGCAACGAATGTTTATTACATCCCAGCCGAGCAGTGGGATATCAACCCGCCAAGCGAAGAGAAAGTCGTGGATCGCTATGGTCTCGCGGCAATCGACCTTCGTAGCCGTCTGAAGGATCTCGCCTCACGGTTGGCCGCAATACAGAACATGCTGGAAGCGGAACGGATCGCGACGAACCTTCGCGACGAACAGAACTGATCTGCGCACCTGCGTCGCCAGATCAGGCGACGCAGCAATTCTCGGCACGTCCAGAAAGACGTTCGATAACATACAACCCAAACCTGTCACAAAACACTTGCTGAAGTTGTCACATGCGTGACGCTTTCAGCGTCACACGCGGAGTCAGACCGCGGTCGAAGGCGTTTTTTCGTTTACATCCTGAAGGTTGAGGCCAGTTTCTTGGACCCCTGCCGTCGGAGCCTTTCCTGCTTGGTTTTCTTGCTACAGATAGCGTTTGTGCATAGGCTATGCGAAGCTCGATGCGAGTGAAGGCGCTCCGTCCCTTCATCTTAGCGTAGCTCACAGCCTCGCTGACGTCTCCATCAGTGGTAGACTTCCGCCTGGGCAGCAGGCTCACCGCAGACCGTGGTCGACAACTACAGACGAGAAAGTTCAGCGCTGTTGACGGACACCCAGCTCTTGAGCTTGCGTCTGATGCGCAAACTCAATGCAATGATCTTGCGATGAGTCCACCCTGCGATGGTAAGCTCAGTTTTCGATATCGCCGAAAGCGAACGGCGCTATCCCCCATTCATGATCGCAATATCTTGTGTGTCGTCCCAGAGGCTTCAGCCTTGAGACGACGCAACCACACCTTAGTAGTAGTCGAACCAGCGAAGAACGGTCTGGATCAGGTGATCGTAATCACTGGAGGTGGCCTCCTTCCTAAATTTTTCGAGTTCGGACCGATCCAAACCCGCACGCCGGCCTGCACAGGCGCAACGTGCAAGAATTGCGAAGGCATTTCCGTCCTCCCCTACCATTGGCACTTCGATGTGAGGGTATTTTGTGTTCATTTGTCTTGTCTCCTTGCGATTTGATGCAGCAAATATCCGCCTCACAAGGGACTTGGGTTCTCAAGGCGTTCAGAGAAAAGACGGTTTGGTTTGGAATACAGCATTCGAGAACGACGGCGTAAGCGGCATTGTGACGGGGCGCGCGGTGGATCGCGGGACGGCTGTTGAGAGCGATAGGGATGCACGACGCAAATTGGGCTTTCCGACCCAACCGACAGAGATCTCGTTGAGGGATGGTCGCCTGATCCATCTTTAGCCGAGCGGCACTAACCGTGCTGTCAATTTGGGGTAGCAGCTTATCGGTTGGGCTCTTTGTCCCAACCGTGCCAGGAAGATCTATCTACTCAAACTCATTGTCGGTGGCAGGATCGATGATCCCGCCACCTCCACTTACTGCTCTCTCGATCCGACAACTATGCATCAGCTATCGCCTAACCCTATCCCAATTTGCATCAGTTGTTACACTGATGCAATGTCCAGTTCTGGGTATGTCCGGTCCTGTTCACGCATGGTTCTCGACACAAATCAATCCATCAAATTCCACAAAAACCCAATGTAACAAAGCACTTACCCAATTCGGTAATTAGGAGACTCCCGCGTGATCTGCACGTCATGCACATGGCTTTCCTTCAGCCCTGCGCCGGTGATCTTCACGAAGCTACAGTTGCGGCGCATCTCATCGACCGTGGCACATCCGGTATAGCCCATCGCCGCGCGCAAACCGCCCACAAGCTGGTGGAGCACATTGCCCGCGCTGCCTTTGTAGGGCACCTGACCTTCGATGCCCTCGGGCACCAGTTTGTCAGAGGCGGCATCTTTTTGGAAATACCGGTCCGCTGAGCCCCGCGCCATCGCGCCCATGCTGCCCATGCCGCGGTAGCTTTTGAAGCTACGGCCTTGATACAGAACGACCTCACCGGGGCTTTCGTCGGTGCCTGCGATCATGCTGCCGACCATGGCACAAGAGGCACCGGCGGCAATCGCCTTGGCGAAATCGCCGGAGAATTTGATGCCACCGTCGGCGATGATCGGCACTTCGCCGGCGGCGGCCACGCAATCCATAATGGCGGTCAATTGCGGCACGCCCACGCCCGCGACCATCCGCGTGGTGCAGATGGAACCGGGGCCGATGCCCACTTTCACAGCATCCGCACCCGCGTCGATCAATGCGCGGGTGGCGGCACCGGTGGCGACGTTGCCCGCGACGACCTGCACATCGCCGAACTGCTTTTTGGCACGGGTCACCGCATGGGCCACGCCTTCGGAATGGCCATGTGCTGTGTCGATCACGATCATATCGACGCCCGCATCGACCAGCGCCTCAGAACGCTCGAAACCCGCGTCGCCCACGGTGGTCGCCGCAGCCACGCGCAGCCGGCCCAGATCATCCTTGCAGGCGGTCGGGTTCAGCACGGCCTGTTCGGTGTCGCGCAGGGTCAAAAGCCCGGTGAGCACGCCGCTGGCATCGGTAACCAACAGTTTCTCGATCCGGCGGGATTTCATCAGGCTGATCGCCTCGTCCCGGTCGGCAGGCTCTTGCAAGATCGCCAGCCGCTCGGAGGTCATCATCACCGAGACCGGCGTGCGGTCGTCAGAGGCGAAACGCATGTCACGGTTGGTCACGATGCCAAGCACGCGGCCATTTTCATCCACCACCGGGAAACCCGTCACGCGATAGCGTTCTTGCAGCGCCTTGGCATCCGCCAGCGTCTGGTCGGGGCGCAGGGTGATCGGGTTGTAGACGATGCCGGATTCAAAGCGTTTGACCCGGCGCACTTCGCGGGCCTGCTCTTCGATCGTGAGGTTGCGGTGCACCACCCCCATGCCCCCGGCCTGTGCCAGCGCAATCGCCATGCGGCTTTCGGTCACCGTATCCATGGCCGAGCTGAGCAGCGGGATATTGAGCGCGATGCTCTGCGTGACGCGGGTTCTTGTATCTGCGGTAGATGGCAACACAGAGGACGCCGCGGGAACCAGCAGTACGTCATCAAAGGTCAGGGCCTCACGAATCTCCATTTAACACCTCGGGTCTGGATGGGTTCATTTGGCGGTTTCCTATTTCACGGATGGCAGGGATTGGAAAGACCTATTCCCCCGCGTAAGGCGTGAACATGGAATGACGTAGGCGCGACACGAATTGCCGCCCCGCATCTTTCCCCCGCCGCGCGGAACGCTATGGTGGCGCAAAGAAACAAAGGACGGCCCCGATGAGCAGTGATCCCCTCGTGATTTTCACGCCCTCCGGCAAGAGAGGGCGCTTTCCCAAAGGCACACCGGTGCTGACCGCCGCACGGCAGTTGGGCGTTGACTTGGACTCGGTCTGTGGTGGGCGCGGCATCTGTTCGAAATGTCAGGTCTCGCCGGGCTATGGTCAGTTCTCCAAACACGGCGTAACCGTCGCGCCTGACGCGCTGAGCGAATGGAACGCAGTGGAAGAGCGCTATGACGAGAAGCGCGGTCTGAAAGAGGGCCGCCGTCTGGGCTGTCAGGCCACGGTGCAGGGCGATGTGGTGATCGACGTGCCGCCAGAGAGCCAAGTTCACAAACAGGTCGTGCGCAAACGCGCCGAGGCGCGGGAGATCGTGCTAAACCCTTCGGTCAAACTCTTCTACGTTGAAGTGACAGAGCCCGACATGCATGAACCCTCTGGGGATCTGGAACGGCTGCGCACCGCGCTGGCCGAGCAATGGGATCTGGAGAAGGTCACCGCCGATCTGCACATACTGCAAATGATGCAGCCGGTCCTGCGCAAGGGCGCGTGGAAGGTAACCGTCGCCGTGCATCTGGGCGATCAAGAGAACGCGGCCCGGATCATGAACATCTGGCCGGGATATTACGAAGGAACGGTCTACGGGCTGGCGGTCGATCTTGGCTCCACCACCATCGCGGCGCATCTGTGTGATCTGCAAACCGGAGAGGTCATGGCCTCCTCCGGGGTGATGAACCCGCAGATCCGTTTTGGCGAAGACCTGATGAGCCGCGTCAGCTATTCGATGATGAACCCCGACGGCGCGCAGGAGATGACCCGCGCGGTGCGCGAGGGGATGAGCACGCTGTTTACCCAGATCGCGGCCGAAGGGAATGTTGCGCCGGACCTGATCGTCGATGCGGTCTTTGTCTGCAACCCTGTGATGCACCACCTGCTGCTCGGCATTGACCCCTTTGAGTTGGGCCAAGCGCCCTTTGCGCTGGCGACGTCCGGCGCGCTGCGCCTGCGGGCCGAAGACTTGGATTTGAACATCCATCCCTCCGCCCGCGTCTATCTGCTGCCTTGTATTGCGGGCCATGTAGGCGCAGATGCCGCCGCCGTTGCCCTTTCAGAGGCGCCTGAGAAATCGGATGACCTGATGCTGGTGGTCGATGTGGGCACCAATGCGGAAATCCTGCTGGGCAACAAGGAAAAGGTGCTGGCCTGTTCCTCTCCCACCGGGCCCGCTTTCGAGGGTGCGCAGATCAGCTCGGGCCAGCGCGCGGCACCGGGGGCGATCGAGCGGGTCGAGATCGATCCCGAGACCAAAGTGGCGCGGTTCAAGGTGATCGGCTGTGACCTTTGGTCCGATGAGGAAGGCTTTGAAGAGGCCATCGCGAGCACTGGGATCACCGGCATCTGCGGCTCGGGCATTATCGAGATGGTCGCAGAGATGCGTATTCACGGCATCGTCGACGCACCGGGGCTGATCGGCAGCGCAGAGCAGACAGGCTCGGCGTCGGTTTTCGCCGATGGGCGCACCAACAGCTATCTGGTCTACGACGGCACCGAAAAGGGCGGCCCAAAGATCACGGTGACCAACCGCGACATCCGCGAAATCCAAATGGCCAAGGCCGCGCTCTACTCGGGGGCACGTCTGCTGATGGACAAATTCGGCGTCGACAAAGTCGACCGGGTGGTGCTGGCCGGGGCCTTTGGCGCCCATATCAGCCCCAAACACGCGATGGTGCTTGGCATGATCCCCGACGCGCCGCTGGAAAAGGTCACCAGCGCGGGCAATGCCGCTGGCACCGGCGCGCGGATTGCCCTGCTCAACACCGATGCGCGGGCCGAGATTGAGGCGACCGTGCGCGCCATCCACAAGATCGAGACCGCCGTCGAACCGCGCTTTCAAGAGCATTTCGTTAATGCTTCTGCCATTCCCAACGCAGTGGAACCCTTCCCCATTCTCAACAGCCTCGTCGCCCTGCCGGACGTGACCTTTAATACCGGTGGCGGCGGCACAGGCGGCGCCGGGGGCGAGCGCGGCGGACGCCGTCGCAGAAGAAAAGCCACATGATGAGCACGCCCGACAACAACGATCAGGTCGAATTCTGGAGCGCGGCGGCGGGCCGGAAATGGGCCGCGCGGCAGGCGGAGCTGGATATCCTCATGCAGCCGGTGCTTGACGGCGTGCTGGCCCGCGCCGAACTGACGCCGAAGCTGCGCGTGCTGGATATCGGCTGTGGGGCGGGTGCTGGCTGTCTTGCGGCGGCCAATGCGGTGGGCGATGAGGGCGCGGTGCTGGGCGTCGATGTCTCTGCCCCGCTTCTGGACCTCGCGCGACAGCGTGCCGCCGCCCTGCTCCAAGTGGCCTTTCACCATGGCGACGCAACGACGCTTGAACTTGAGCCCGCCTACGACCGGCTGATCTCGCGCTTTGGGGTGATGTTCTTTGCTGATCCGGTGCTGAGCTTTACGCGGATGGCCGCGCAACTCAGCCCCGGTGCAAGACTTAGCTTTGCCGCTTGGGGGCAGATCCCCGAAAATCCTTTCTTTACCCTGCCCGCCCGCGCGGCCCGTGCCACCATCGGTGCCATGCCCAAAAGCGACCCCGACGCGCCCGGCCCTTTTGCCTTTCGCGACCCCGAACGTGTTGTCTCGATCCTCGCGGCAGCGGGCTTTGCCGATATCGCATGCAAAGTGACCCAACTTGACCTCACCCCCGCAGGCACGGTCGATGACCTTGCCCAGCAGATGTGCGACATTGGCCCGGCGAGCGGCGCGATCACCCATTTTGACGCCAACCCCGACCAAGTCGCCGAGTTGCGGCAGACCATTGCCAATGCCCTGCGGCCCTACGCGCAAAACGGCCCCCTGCGCCTGCCCGCCGAGATCAATTTCGTCACCGCGACGAAACCCTGACTTGACCTTCCCCGGCGCGCCGATTATCCCAACCTCAGCGCGCGGGTATGGTGAAAAGGTATCACGGCAGCTTCCCAAGCTTTAGTTACGAGTTCGATTCTCGTTACCCGCTCCACGCTAACCTCCCTTTCCAAGCCGACCATGGATGATCGCGGCCAAGGCGCGCGAACTTACCTAGGGTCACCCACGAAAAGCCCATTCTGGTCCGAATTTCGCCATGATTGCCCGCAAAAGTAGCAATCAGCAGGGAAGTAACTTACGCGCAAATGGCCCAACGAAGTCAGATGCGCTGGCAGGCAAAGGAAAAAGCGTGGCAAACGCGTTTCGGGACTACGCAACATCCAAGGCGTATATCATCGTCAATTTTATCGTGCTGTGCTGCGTCGCTGGCATCAGCTATTCGATCGTCAAATTGGATTACGAACAACATATCGCCAGCATCCGTCAGGATGCGCGGCAGACGCTGCATGAAGTCAGCAATCAGGTGCAGCACCAGTTCCAAGAAACCATTCTGGTGACAAAGAACATCGAGAATATTCTGCTGTCCGGCGAAGCCTTCAAAGACAAAAAGATCGAACTGCTGGTCAAGGAACTGCGCGATCGGAACCCCGGCATTCAGGCCTTCGCCCTCGCCCCGGACCTCAAGATCACCCATAGCTATCCCAAAACCCCGAATGCCGGGGTTATCGGTTTGGAATATAAGAACATTCCGACGCAGCTCTCGGGTGTGGCAAACGCCTACCGCCGCCAAAGCCCAACCATCGAAGGGCCGCTGAACCTCGTTCAAGGCGGCAAGGGCTACATCATGCACTACCCGGTGTTCGAGCGCCCCATCGGCCTTGGCGCGCCGCGCTTTTGGGGGGTGATGTCCATCGTGTTCCAGCCCGACCGGCTGTTTGAACCGCATCAAAACCCGCATCAAGCCGCCGACTATCTTTATAGCCTGCGCGCCTTCCCAACGGGTGTCATGCCGGACGAGATCGCGCCCGCGGCGGTCGACCCCGCAGCGCCCGTCCGCACCCGGTTCGAGCTTTTGGGCAAGACATGGGAAGCTACGGCAAGCCTTGCAAACGGCCTGCCTCCTTATGCTCCGCAAAGCCCCTACCTCGTGGCTTTCGCTCTGATCGCGACCATCGCGCTGATGGCGGGGCTCTGGGCCTTCCGTCGGGTTACGCTGAAAAAGCAGGAGGCCCATGCGCTTTTGGCCGAGGGCATCGGCTCGATCCAAGAGGGTTTCGTCGCCTTTGATGAGAAAGAACGCCTGGTCACCGTCAACAGCAAGTTTCTTGAGTATCATCCTGAAATCGCTGACCTTCTGATCCCCGGCAAAACCATCGAAGAGCTGCTGCGCCATTGGGTCGCCCGCCATCAGCACCCCGCAAATGTCGAAGATCGTGAGGCATGGATTGCCAAACGCCTCGCCCGGTTCCGCAATCCTACCGGCGCCTTAATTCTTGAGGTGTCTGACAACTTTTGGCTCAAGGTCACAGAATCGCGCACGCCGCATGGCTATACTGTGGGCATCTGGACCGATGTGACGGCTGAGAAACGCGCGTTGGACGCGGCGAAGGCGGCAGATCGCGAGAAAACCGAATTCCTCAACAACGTCAGCCACGAGCTGCGCACTCCGCTTACCGTGATCTCGGGCCGGGCGACCTTCTTGCAACATGCCGAGAAACTGCCCCAAGCGCGGCGCTTGCAGACCGCACTGAACAACAGCGCCAATGCCACGCCCGACATTCGCCACAGCGTCGATGAGTTCCAGAGCTTCGTCTCTGACCAAGCGGGCGGCATCGCGGGGTCGTCCAAACATATGCTGCGGCTCGTCGAAGACCTGCTGGATTGGACCAAAGTCGCACGCGGCAAGATGGAGCTTGATCTGCAAGAGATCGAAACCAGCGAGATCGCCCGCTCGGTCGCCGATGACCTGCGCCCGGATGCCGAGGCCAAGGGGCTGACGCTTACCTATGAGGACAACGGCACAGCCAGTGCCAACGCCGATCCGGTCCGCCTGCGGCAGATCCTCTACAATCTTATCTCAAACGCGATCAAATTCACCCGCAGTGGCAATATCCACCTCAGGATGCACCAGACCGTAGAGGAGATCACCTTTGCCGTGACGGACACGGGCTGCGGCATTTCCGAGGACAATCTCGCACGCGTTTTCCTACGTTTTCAGCAGGTTGACGGCTCAATGTCACGAGAGAACGGTGGCTTGGGTCTGGGGCTGGCGATTGCAGAGCAACTGGCCACCCTGCATGGCGGCAGCCTGTCACTGGAAAGCAAAGTCGACGTGGGCAGCACCTTCCGGCTGACCCTGCCCCGGCCCATGGCCGACAGCGAGATGCGCCGCTCAGCCTGACGCCAAACGCGGTTAAAAACGCCCCGGCCCAGATCGGACCGGGGCGGCCTTCATTAGCTTTCGCCCTGCATCAGCACATCACCGAAACGGTCCCGCAGATCGCGTTTCAGCACTTTGCCGGTCGCATTGCGCGGCAGAGCCTCAGCAAAGACCACGCGATCCGGCACCTGCCATTTGGCGATCTGGTCTTCAAAGACCTTGAGGATATCCGCTTCTGACGGATCGGCTCCTTCGGCCTTTACCGCGACCAAAACCGGGCGCTCATCCCATTTAGGATGCGTCGCACCGATCACGGCGGCATCGGCCAGATCGGGATGGGCAATGGCGATATTCTCTAGCTCCACCGAGCTGATCCATTCACCGCCCGATTTGATGATGTCCTTGGCCCGGTCACGGATGGTGATATATCCGTCCTTGTCCATCGTCGCGATATCGCCGGTGTCGAACCAGCCATCGCGCAGGGTGCTGTCGCTGTCGGATTGATAATAGGCGTCCAAAATCCAGTGCCCGCGCGTGACCAGCGCCCCTTGGGTTTCGCCGTCATGGGGCAGCGGCTTGCCTTCGTCGTCCCAAATCTCAAGCTCAACACCAAAGACCGGGCGGCCTTGGTTCTCGCGCAGTTTATGCTGTGCGTCTTCGGGCAATTCGCCGTGTTTCGCCAAGGGTTTATTGACGCTGCCCACGGGCGACATCTCGGTCATGCCCCAGGCGTGGATCGTTTCCACGCCATAGTCTTCGCGGAAGGTCTTGATCATCGACGGCGGACAGGCCGAGCCGCCGACCACCGTGCGCTCAAGGCTCGTGAGCTCGCTGCCCGACTTCTTGGCCGCCGCCAGCAGCCCCTGCCAGATCGTCGGCACGCCAAGCGCGAGAGAGACGCGGTAGCTGTCGATCAACCCCACCAAAGAGGCCCCATCAAGGTTCGGCCCCGGCAGCACCATCCGCGCGCCGGTCATGGCGCTGGCATAGGGGCTGCCCCAAGCGTTGACGTGGAACATGGGCACCACCGCCATGACGATATCCCGCGCAGAGATGGCAATGCTGTCGGCCATGTTGATGCCGAAGGAATGCAGCACGGTCGAGCGGTGAGAATAGAGCACGCCCTTGGGGTTGCCCGTGGTGCCGGAGGTGTAGCACAGGCTCGACGCGGTGTTCTCATCCAGATTGGGCCAGTCGAAACCGGCATTTCCTGAGGCCACCAACTCGTCGTAGAAAATCAGCCCCGGCAGCGCCTCTGCGGCCTCGGCATCAGGGCCGGACATCAACACGAGATACTTGAGATGCTCCATCTTGTCGCGGATCGCGGCGACCAGCGGCACGAAGGTCTTGTCGATGAACAGCACCTCATCCGCCGCGTGATTGAGGATGTAGATGAGTTGATCGGCGAAAAGACGGGGGTTGATCGTATGGCAGACAAAGCCCGCGCCGGAGGTGCCAAAGTAGATCTCCAGATGCCGCCGATTGTTCCATGCGATGGTCCCGCAGCGCGCCTGCGGTGACAGCCCCAAATCGGTCAGGGCCGAGCCCAAGCGCCGTGCGTTCTCGGCCACCTTGCCCCAGTTGGTTTCCTCAACCCCGCCCGTGGTCGAAACCGAGATAATCTCCCCCTCGGGGTGGTAGCGTTCGGCATGGGCAATCAAGCTTGAGATCAGCAGCGGCTGCGACATCATTTGGCCAAGCATAATGGGGATCCTCCAATCATTTGCTTTGAGACTGTCCAAAGGTCAGGGCAGTTGCAAGCCTTCCCCTCCGGCAAGTCGAAATCGGCAACGATAGACAGCAAAATAGAGCGCGCCGGCGGGGTTCGCATGCGCGCTTTTTCAATCAATTTTGATGCAGTCCCTAGTCGCGATGCTGGTGGATATAGCCGATCAACGCGGCGGTAGAGCCATCCTTACCCTCGGCAGAAACCTCTCCTTCGACCAGCGGCTGGAGCGACTTGGCCAATTCCTTGCCCAGTTCCACGCCCCATTGGTCGAAAGAGTTGATGCCGAGGATCACCCCTTCGACAAAGACGCGGTGTTCATAAAGCGCGATGATCTGGCCGAGCGTGAAAGGATCAAGTGTTTCATAAGCCAGCGTGGTTGAGGGCCGGTTGCCGGGGAAAACGCGGTGACGCGCTTGGCGCTCAAGCGCGTCGCCTTCAAGCCCCGCGTCGCGCATGATGGCCCGCGCTTCGTCCAAAGACCGCCCGCGCATCAGCGCTTCGGATTGGGCGAGGCAATTGGCGATCAACAGGTCGTGGTGATGCTGCAAGTCAGGCTCATGCCCCTTGGCCGCGACCAGAAACTCGCAAGGAATCACGCGGGTGCCTTGGTGGATCAACTGATAGAACGCGTGCTGCCCATTGGTACCTGCCGCGCCCCAAACCACCGGGCCGGTCTGGCGCGGGCTGTCTGACCCGTCCATCTGCACGCCCTTGCCGTTCGATTCCATCTCAAGCTGTTGCAGGTAGTCCGGCAGCATCTCAAGGCGTTGGTCATAGGGCAGCACCGCACGGGAGGCATGGCCGCAGATTTGGTTGTGCCAGATCCCCACCAGCGCCAGAAGGATCGGCATATTCTCAGCCGGATCAGCGGCGCAAAAGTGGCGGTCCATCTCCTGCGCGCCGCGCAGAAAGCTGTCAAAGGCCTTGGGGCCAATGGCAATCATCAGCGAAAGGCCGATGGGCCCCCAGACGGAATAACGCCCCCCGACCCAATCCTCAAAGCCGAAGACCTGCGCGGGGTCGATCCCGAACTCGGCAGTCTTGTCATCAGCGGTGCTGAGGGCTGCGAATTGCGCAGCCGGATCGCCGCCATGGTCCTGCATCCACGCCCGCGCGGTGCGCGCGTTGGTCATGGTCTCAATGGTGGTAAAGGTCTTGGAGGCGACGATTACCAAGGTCGTCTTGGCCTCCAGCCCGCGCAGCGTATCGGCGATATGCGCGCCATCGACGTTGGAGACGAAATGGCAGCGCGGCCCATCGTGATAGGGCGTCAGCGCGCGGGTCGCCATGGCGGGGCCAAGGTCCGAGCCGCCGATGCCGATATTAACCACATCCGTGATGTCGCCGCCGCGCACCTGATCGGCAAAGCTGCGCATCCGCGCCAGCGTGTCGCGGACCTGCGGCATGACATCTTCGCCCGCCACTTCGACCGGCCCGCCATCAAGGTTGCGCAGGGCGGTGTGCAAGACTGCGCGGCCTTCGGTTTCATTGATCGGCGTGCCGGCGAACATCGCATCGCGACGCTCGGTGACCTTGGCGCTTTCTACCAGCTGAAACAGCGCTGCGCGGGCATCGGCGTCGATATTGGTTTTTGCGTAGTCAAACAGCATATGCTGCGTGCGGAGCGAGAAATCCTCGGCGCGATGCGGGTCATCAAACAGCGCGGTTATCTTGCGGTTCGCCACGGCGTTTTGCCGCTCTTGAAGGTCTTGCCAAATGTTCATCATGCCGCCCAGTAAACTTCGGTTTCATCCAGCACCGCTGCGATCGGCGCCTCGTCGGGGGAAAGCCCCTGCGCGCGCTCAAGGGCGGCGCGTTTCTCTTCCCCGAAAATCACGAGATGTTTGTTCAGCGCCCCATCCAAGACATGCGCTGGAAGCGTGACCCGCGCGGTGGGCTGCCCCTCAGGATAGACCGGGCACAGCAGTGGCGCATCAGCGGCCAAGGCGTCAGGCAGGCTGGGGTCGCCGGGGAAAAGCGAAGCGGTATGCATGTCATCGCCCATGCCAAGCAGCAGGACAGAGATCGGCATATGGCTGGCCAGACTGGGGGCCACGGCCTCTGCCCCTTCGCCCGGCGACAGACCAGCACGGAAAAAGGGGATGAACCGTGCCGCGGCGGCGCGGTCGTTCAACAGATGCTCGCGGACCAGACGCGCGTTCGACAGCGGATCATGCTCATCGACCCAGCGTTCATCGGTCAGCATCACATCCACCCGGTCCCACTCCAGATCGGTGGCACTGAGCATTTCAAAGATCGGCCCGGGGGTAGAGCCGCCCGGCACCGCGAAAGACACGCGGTCATTGCCCGAAAGCGCCGATTTCAGCTTGCCCGCCAGTTTGTTGGCGACATTCATCACCAGCATTTCGCGGTCCGCATATTCGATGATGTTCATGGGGATACCTTTCGCCATTCACGGCCATCGCGCCGCATCATTTCTGTCGCATCCGTCGGCCCGGCAGAGCCGCTGTCGTAGGGTTTGGGCACGTCGTGACGCGCCTCCCAGCCTTGGATGATCGGATCGGTCCAGGCCCAGGCGGCCTCGACCTCGTCGTCGCGCATGAACAATGTCTGGTTGCCCCGGATCACGTCCATGATAAGCCGCTCATAGGCATCGACCTGATCGCCCCCATCGGGGCCAAGCGCCTCGGCAAAGGTCATGTCGAGCGGCACATCGACAAGACGCATGCCCCCCGGCCCCGGTTCCTTGATCGTCACGCCAAGGGTGATGCCTTCGTTCGGTTGCAGGCGGATCGACAGCACATTGCGGTGGCGGCCTGCATCTTCGGCAAAGATCGAGTGGGGCGTGTCTTTGAAAACCACGGTGATTTCGCTCGATCGCGCCACCATGCGTTTGCCAGTGCGCAGATAAAACGGCGTGCCATGCCAGCGCCAATTGCTGATATGGGCCTTGAGCGCCACAAAACTTTCGGTCCGCGAGCGCGGATTCTCGACGGCATCGCGGTAGCTTGGCGCCTCTTCTTCATTGCCCTCTTCGGCCTCGTACTGACCGCGGACCAGATGATGCGGTAACACCGGATCGATCGCGCGGATCACTTTCAGCTTTTCGTCGCGCACCGCATCCGGATCAAACCGCGCGGGCGGCTCCATCGCGATCAGGCACAACAATTGCATCAGGTGGTTTTGCACCATGTCCCGCATCGCGCCGGATTTGTCGTAATACTCCCCACGCCCGCCCACGCCGACAGTCTCGGCCACGGTGATTTGGATGTGATCGACATATTGGCGGTTCCACAAAGGCTCGAACAGCATATTGCCAAAACGCACGGCCATGAGGTTTTGCACCGTCTCTTTGCCAAGATAGTGGTCAATCCGGTAGATCTGCTGCTCTTTGAAATAGGTGGCCAATGTCGCGTTGAGCGCGCGCGCACTCTCCAGATCGCGGCCAAAGGGTTTTTCGACCACAATCCGGCATTCCGCGCCCGCCATGCCCCAGTGCTGCAAGCGTTCGGCCAAATCGCCAAAGAGCCCCGGCGCCACGGAGAAATAGTAAACCTCGGTCCGGTCCTTCCCGGCCATCAACTCCTGCAGCGCGCGCCAGCCGGTCTCTCCGCGTGCGTCGATGGCGACGTAATCGAGCTTGGCCAAAAAGGCATCGAGGTTATCGCAGGCGTCTTTGCCGCCGAACTCTTCGATCGCCTTGGCCACCATCTCGCGGTAGCCTTCGGCGTCCATTTCGGTCCGGGCGGCGCCAATGATCCGCGCCTCTTCCGGCATTTGGCCCGCGCAATAGCGGCGGTAGAGGCCGGGCAAAATCTTGCGCCGGGCCAGATCGCCGGTGCCGCCAAAGATGACCAGATCGAAAGGGTCGACAGGGATAACACGCGAAACCATTGATCAATCCTTGTCTGTGCGAGATAGCAGAGTTAGCGCAAACATACTTATTTTTACCCAGTTCACAAGACTGTGCGCCCCGCAGCTTGGACTTTTAGGCAGGGTCGCAATAGCTTACCACAACTGGATAGAAACACACGGGATCACGCAAGGACCAATCATGAAAGATATCGCGCAAGCAAACGAGGGCAAGTTCCAGAACCCGGCGGTGACCGCCAAGGGGGAACCACGCGCCACCGTCGCTCTGCGCGGGGCGGAAACGCTTTGGTTCAACACGGGCACCCTGTGCAATATCGAATGCGTGAACTGCTACATCGCCTCCAGCCCGAAGAATGACGCGCTGGTCTACATCACCGCTGCAGAGGTGTGCGACTACCTCGATCAGATTGTCGAGCGCGACTGGCCGGTGCGCGAAATCGCCTTTACCGGGGGCGAGCCCTTCATGAACCCGCAGATGATCGATATCACCGAAGCCTCACTGGCGCGCGGCTATGAGGTGTTGATCCTTACCAATGCCATGCGCCCGATGATGCGCAAATCGGTGCAAAACGGTCTGTTGCGGCTGCGCGATGCCTATCCTGGCAAGATGACCTTTCGTATCTCCGTCGACCACTACCGCCGCGATCTGCATGACGCTGAGCGCGGTGAAGGGGCTTTTGACAAGACGCTGCTGGGCATGGAATGGCTGCGCGACAATGGGTTTCGCATGGCGGTGGCCGGGCGCTCGATCTTTGCCGATAGCGATGCCGACAGCCGCGCGGGCTATGCCGCATTTTACGCCGAGCACGGCTTTGCCATCGACGCCCAAGACCCCGGCATGACCGTGCTTTTCCCAGAGATGGACGAAGCCGTTGAAGTTCCAGAGATTACCACCGCCTGCTGGGGCATCTTGGATATTTCGCCAAATGCGGTGATGTGCTCTTCATCTCGTATGGTGGTCAAACGCAAAGGCGCTGAGAAGCCTGCCGTGCTGGCCTGCACCCTGCTGCCCTATGACCCGGAGTTCGAGCTTGGCACGACCTTGGCCGAGGCTGAGCGTGATGTGGCATTGAACCACCCGCATTGTGCAAAGTTCTGTGTCTTGGGTGGGGCGAGCTGTTCGGCCTGACGCCCCTGCCCTTTGGATGGCCGCCTTCTGGCTTAATGTAGCGTGAACTCGCCCACTTGGTTCTGCCACTCGCCGGGACCGATCAGCTTGCGATGGGTGAAACGGACCGAATGCAGCGGCCCGTCCAGTTCCGCGCGCCAGAATTCGACGAATTCGAACAGGCGCGGGTGGTCTGGCGCGATGTCGTAATCCTGCCAGATATAACTGTTCAGCACGTGATTATAGTCGGGCATATGATAAAAGAACTCTGCCGTGGTCAGCCCATAACCTTTCAGCATCAACTCGGTTTCACTGCGGGGCATGTTGCGCCTCCTTTGCTGCCTCTGTATGACAAGTTTGCGCGGTGAGAATTACTTTTCAATGAAAACAGCATGTTGGCACTTCGCCCCGAGTGCTGCCAGTGCGTTTCGGCCACAGCCATTGCACCTGATATGCCCCGTCTGCTATAGAAAACCCCAAGATATAGAACCATAAAAATGGTGGGCAAGATACGTGACCGATACGCCGGATACCCCTGAAAACGCAGACGAAAAGCCCATCTTTCACGGGCCGTCGGTGACCATCGAACACGAGATGCGCACGTCCTATCTGGACTACGCGATGAGCGTGATCGTCAGCCGCGCGATTCCCGATCTGCGCGACGGCCTGAAACCAGTGCACCGCCGCATCCTTTACGCGATGCATGAGACCGGCAACACGCATGAAAAAGCCTACCGCAAATCTGCCCGCCCGGTGGGCGATGTCATGGGCCAGTACCACCCGCATGGCGATAGTGCGATTTATGACGCGCTGGTGCGGATGGCGCAGGATTTCTCCATGTCACTGCCGCTCTTGGACGGTCAGGGCAACTTCGGCTCGATGGACGGGGATAACCCGGCGGCAATGCGCTACACCGAGGTGCGCATGGACAAGCCTGCCGCCTATCTATTGGCGGACATCGACAAGGAAACCGTTGATTTCCAAGACAACTACGACGGCAAGCAGCAGGAACCGACTGTCCTGCCCGCGCGCTTTCCCAACATGCTGGTCAATGGCGCAGGCGGTATCGCCGTCGGCATGGCGACCAACATCCCGCCGCACAACCTTGGTGAGGTGATCGACGCTTGCCTTGCGCTGATTGACGACCCGGACCTCACCTCAGAGCAGTTGATCGACTATGTCCCCGGCCCCGATTTCCCGACAGGCGGCATCATGCTGGGGCGTTCCGGCGCGCGCAAAGCCTACCTTGAGGGGCGTGGCAGCGTCGTGATCCGCGCCAAGACGCGGGTCGAAGAAATCCGCAAAGACCGCTGGGCCATCGTCATCGACGAGATCCCCTATCAGGTCAACAAGGCCACGATGATCGAAAAGATCGCCGAACAGGTCCGCGACAAGAAGATTGACGGCATCGCCCACGTTCAGGACGAAAGCGACCGTAACGGCGTGCGCGTGGTGGTCGAGCTGAAACGCGACGCGACTGCCGAAGTGGTGATGAACCAGCTTTACCGTTTCACGCCAATGCAGACCTATTTCGGCTGCAACATGCTGGCTTTGAACGGGGGCCGCCCTGAGCAGCTGACGCTGCGCAAGTTCCTCAGCTATTTCATCGACTTCCGAGAGGAAGTTGTCGCCCGCCGCACCGCCTATCTGCTGCGCAAGGCGCGCGAACGCAGCCACATCCTTTGTGGTCTGGCAGTGGCCGTCACCAACATCGACGAGGTTGTCGCCACCATCCGCGCCTCCGCCGACGCGGCCGAGGCACGCGAAAAGCTGATGACCCGCCGCTGGCCCGCCGAAGACATCCTGCCCTATATCGCGTTGATCGACGATCCGACCCACACTGCGAATGACGATGGCACCTATAACCTCTCCGAGGCGCAGGCCCGCGCGATCCTTGAGTTGCGTCTGCAGCGCCTGACCCAGATCGGCGTCAAGGAAGTCACCGACGAGCTGGAAGAACTGGCCGGTAAGATCAAGGAATACCTCGAAATTCTCGGCTCCCGTGAGCGGATCCTCGGCATCATCTCGGACGAGCTGCGCGAGGTGCGTGACCAATTCGCCGTGCCGCGCCGGACGGAGATCGTCGACTGGTCGGGCGACATGGACGACGAAGACCTGATCGCGCGCGAGGATATGGTCGTGACCGTGACTTCCGGCGGCTACATCAAACGCACGCCGCTGGCCGACTTCCGCGCGCAGCGCCGCGGCGGCAAGGGTGTTTCGGGCATGCAGACCAAGGAAGAGGATGTCGTCACCAACCTCTTCGTCGCCAATACCCATACACAGCTTTTGTTCTTCACCACCGACGGCATGGTCTACAAGCTGAAGACATGGCGCCTGCCGCAGGGGGCCCGCACCGCCAAGGGCAAGGCCATCGTCAACATTCTGCCGATCCCCACTGGCGTCTCCATCGCGGCAATCATGCCGGTCGACCGGGATGAGAAGGATTGGGACGACCTACAGGTGATCTTTGCCACCTCCGCAGGGACCGTGCGGCGCAACAAGCTGTCGGATTTCACCAATGTGAAGTCCAACGGCAAGATCGCGATGAAGTTCGAAGGCGAACACGAAGGCACCACGCTGATCAACGCACGCATCGCCTCGAACGACGATGACGTAATGCTGGTCACCGACGCAGGCCGCGCGATCCGCTTCCCGGCGACCGATGTGCGGGTCTTCAACTCGCGCAACTCCGTCGGCGTGCGCGGCATCCGCTTGGGCGAAGGGGATAACCTCGTCTCCATGTCCGTGATCCGGCACTTCGAGGCAAGCTCGGAAGAACGTGTCGCCTATCTCAAACAGCGCCGCTTGATGGCCGGGCTGACCGATGACGACAGCAGCGACGACGAGGAAGAACAAGTTCAGGCAGGGCAGCTCAGCACCGAACGCTATGCGGAAATGTCGGCAGCCGAAGATCTGATCCTGACGATTACCGCCAAGGGCGCGGGCAAGGTTTCCTCGGCCCATGATTACCCGGTCCGCGGTCGCGGCGGCATGGGTGTGACCGCTTGGACAAAAGCCATGGCCCATGGCCCTATCGTCGCTTGTTTCCCAGTGGAAATGTCCGATCAGGTGATGCTTGCGACCTCCAAAGGCCAGTCGATCCGCGTGCCGGTTGAGGGGATTTCTTTCCGCTCGCGCAGCGCAGGCGGCGTGAAGGTGTTCAGCACCGGTAAGAACGAAGAAGTCGTCAGCGTCGCTTGGATCGCCGATCAGGGCAACGAAGAAGACGAAGCCGAAGAAGGAAGCAGCGCCGCCGAATAATCGGCGGCCGCTCCGCCCCCTGCGCAAAACGTAGGGGGCGTTTTTTTCGACAGACTATCCAGCAATAAAAAAACCCCCGCGCTATCAGCGCGGGGGTTTTTCCATCTTAAGTTTTCGTTAAGAATTAGTTGGTAGTCGTTGTTGTAGTCGAAGAGGACGAGCCCGACGCAATCGCAATCAGGACCAGAGCCGCACCGGCTGCAGCAGCTCCACCACCCAGGCCGGCGCCCGCTTCGAAAAGACCAGCGCCATCGGCACGGACGCACACACGTGCGGTGTTGCCGTCAACAGTTACTGGGTTCGGCTTACAGTTGTAGATGATGCCGTTAGCGCCCTGAACCTGAAGCGAATAGACGCTATCGTCCGATGCGCCAAGAACAGCTGCCTGTGTTGTCGTCTGGGCGAAAGCAGCACCCGAAAGAGCGATAGTCGCCGCCACCGTTGCAAGAATTTTCACGTCTAGGTACTCCTGTATCTCGTCAAATTTTAAACTCACCGCACCATCGCATATAATCTTAGCCAGCGCAAAGGCGAAATGTTAAGGCATGGTTAAGTTCCGAAGCAGTGCTCGCTGTTTAAGCAACACCGTCAACGCTCAATTGTTCCCGGTCCTGTATGCTTAAATATTGTACAAATCTTTGAACTTATTCTCCAGATAAGTTAGCAAAGGCGCCTCCGTCGGCGGCTTTCCGCAAGCCCGCGCGATCACCTCTCGCGGCTCGTAGAGCCCGCCGTGCTGCTGCACCTTCTCGCGCAGCCATGTGGTGGCCGTGCTTGTATCCCCCCTCGCCAAAGCCTCATCAAGGTCAGGTACCGCTTTCCGCAGTGCCTCATGAAGGCATCCCGCATAGACATTGCCGAGGCTATAGGTAGGGAAATACCCCAATAGCCCGACGGACCAATGGACATCCTGCAAGGCCCCGTTTGAGGGGCGGTCGACCGCGTAGCCGAAATCGGCCTCGAACCGATCGTTCCATGCGGCCTCCAACCCGTCGACCTGCAGATCGCCCGACATCAGCGCCCGTTCAAGGTCGAAACGCAGCAGGACGTGAAGGTTATATTGCAGCTCGTCAGCCTCGGTCCGGATGAAGCCATCCGAGACGCGGTTGACGATTCTGTAAAATGTCTCGGCGTCCGGCACGCCAAAGTCGCCGTAGACAGCCACCATCTCGCCGTAAAGCCATCCGGTGAAGGCGCGGCTGCGGCCGATTTGGTTTTCATAGATTCGGCTTTGGCTTTCATGCACCCCCATCGACACGCCCTGCCCCAGCGGGGTCAGCAGGTAGGCGCTGTCGATTCCCTGTTCATAGGCGGCGTGGCCAACCTCATGCACAGTGGAGTAAAAGCAGTTGAACGGGTCCAGCGCATTGGTCCTTGTGGTGATCCGGACGTCCAAACCCGAGCCCGAGGAGAAAGGATGCACCGCCTTGTCGATGCGCCCGGTGGCCAGATCATAGCCAAAGCGCCGCGCCAGTTTGGCGGTCAGGGTCATCTGCGCCGCTTCGTCGAAAACCCCTTCGAGCACCGGTGGCGCTTCGGCCTCCCGCACAGCGGCGCGCAACTCAGATAATTTCGGGCGCAGCGCGCCGAACATGGCTTCGAGGTCCGCCGCCGTGGTGCCGGGCTCATAGTCTTCTAGCATCGCGTCGTAGATACCGATATCGCGCCCCTCGGCCAGCGCAGCCCCCTCTTCACGTTTGAGAGCAATCACTTCTTTCAAAGTTGGGGCGAAGGCCGCGAAATCGTCGGCGGCGCGGGCCTCGGCCCATGTGCCTTGGGCGGCGGAGGTGACACGGGCGATCCGCGACGCCAGATCGGCGGGGACACGGGTCGCACGGTCAAAATCGCGTTTGATGTGGCGCAGATTGGCCTGCCCCACCGCGTCCAGACCCGCCGTTTCGATACGGCCCAACCAATCGGCGATACGCGGGTCGATCCGGCGGGCGTGCAGCACGCTTTCCATCGCCGCCATCTCCTCGCCCCGCTGGGGCGCGGCGCCGCGGGGCATGACCGTTTCTTGGTCCCAGCCGAGCCGCCCCGCGACCTGCGCCAGGGCTTCGGTCTCGCGCTGAAAGACCATCAAATCGTCATATGCAGTCATGTCTCAGCCTCTCAGCGATGTGGCAACGGGATAGGCCGCAAGAAAACGCGCCCGCAGGATCAATACCCAGAGCAGAACGGCAAGCGCCTGATGCGCCAGCGCCAGATGCACCGGGGCGGCATAGAGCACCGTGGTGATGCCCAGAACCACCTGCAAAGCCAGCGCCGCCATCACCGCATTAAACGCAAAGCGCGTCCGCGCATGGGCCGAACGGCGACCGCGCAGCCAGACGACCACGCCGAATGCAAAGAGCAGATAGCCCGCCACCCGGTGCATGAATTGCACCAGCCCGGGATTTTCAAAGAAGTTGCGCCATGTCGGTGCGATATCGAAAGCCTCGGGCGGGAAGAACTGCCCCTGCATCAGCGGCCAATCGACGAAATAGCGCCCTGCATCGATGCCCGCGACCAAGGCACCCAGCAGGATTTGCAACGCTGCGAAATGCAACAAGCCGGTGGCCATGCCGAATTGCTTGGCCTCCTTGGCGCGGCGGGCCTGAATTAGGTCCCGTTCGCTGCGGCCCAGCAAGAGCACATACCATGTGATAAAACCGAGGATGACAAAGGCGAGGCCGAGATGGGTCGCCAGACGGTAAGAGGCCACATCCGTCACCCCCTGCCCGCTGGTCACACCCGAAGCGACCATCCACCAGCCAATCGCCCCCTGCGCGCCGCCCAATGCACCGATAAAGAGCAGGCGCTTGTTCCAGCCCACCGGAATTTGACGCCGAAGCAGGAAGTAGAGAAAGCCCAAAACCCAGACGAGGCCAATCACCCGGCCAAGTTGCCGATGCCCCCATTCCCACCAATAGATGCTTTTGAAATCAGAGAGTTCCATCCAAGAGTTCTGGACCTGAAACTCGTCGATCTGCTTGTATTTATCGAACTCAGACTGCCAGTCGGCCTCAGTCATCGGTGGCAGGGCACCGGTTACAGGGCGCCATTCGGTGATGCTGAGCCCAGAGTCGGTCAGCCGCGTCAGCCCGCCCACGGCGATCATGACAAAGACCAGCGCGAAGAGGATCATCAGCCAAATCCGGATCGGGCCACGTGCGCCGCCACGGCCCTTGTCGATGCCGCCGGATTGCACCGGGGCACGGCTGGGTTGGTCGGTCCCGACCTCTTCGAAAAGTTTGCGTTTTTCCGCCATGGCGCGCCTCATTTTCCGTTTGGATGCAGTGGTATGCCATGGGCAGGGAAAGGTCTAGCGGGGGGCGTTATGTTCGAAACGGTCCAGTGGCAGCCCAGCCCGGAGTCAAGCCGCAGGCGCCGGGCCATCGCCCGCCCGCCCCACGGGGAGGCGATCTGGTGAGTCTGGGGGCAGCTTTGCGACAAGGCGTTGACACTGCACGATAAAGTGGCATGAACCACCCGACGCATCGCCACCCCACGGGCCGCCGCTGGCCCTCAGTCTTCCCTCACCCCTTGTTCTTCCACCGGACCATTTGCCGCAGGATGCCATGCAGCATCTGCACATCCGCCCGGGTCAACGGCATCCGCGACCACATATTGCGCAGGTTCAGCTTCATAGACGCCGTTTTGTGCTCAGGGTAGAAGAACCCCGCCTCTTCCAACCGTTCCTCGTAATGCCGCGCCAGATGGTCGACCTCGGCCCCTTTGGCCCAGTCGGTGCCCGCCATCTCGGTCACTTCATGCGTCACTTCACCCTGTGCGCGCATCCATTCATAGGACATCAAAAGCACACATTGCGCGAGGTTGAGCGAAGCGAATTTCGGATTTACCGGAACCGAGACAATCGCATTGGCCTGCGCAATATCCTCATTCTCAAGCCCAGCCCGCTCTGGCCCGAAAAGCACCGCAACCCTTTGGCCTGCCGCGATCTTTTCCGCGGCCAGCCGCATCGCCGCTTCAGGGCTGTAGACTGGCTTGGTCAGGTCGCGGCCGCGCGCGGTGGTGGCAAAGGTGAAATCGCAATCGCTAAGTGCGCCTGGCAGATCGTCGCAATGCTGCGCCTCATCCAACAGCCGCCCCGCCCCCGAGGCCATGGCCACGGCAGATTGGCTGGGCCAGCCGTCGCGCGGGGCCACGACGCGCATGTGATCAAGGCCAAAATTCCACATCGCGCGCGCCGCGGCGCCGATGTTCTCGCCCATCTGTGGGCGGACAAGCACGATGGCCGGGATCGGCGCAGGCTGGACGGAGGAGGATGTTGTCTGGGTCATGCGCGCCTCATAGCCCCTGCGCCGCACCACCGCAAGAAAGCCCGCGCCACAGACGCATATCCGTTTTCTTTTGCAGCGCCTTGCGCTAGTCAGACCTGCAGACCCGATTAAGGACAATGACCATGGACGCGCCAGAACAGCCGCAGATTTACCTTATCACCCCACCCGAAGTTGAGCTGAGCCAATTCCCCGCGCAACTGGCCGCCGTGCTGGACGCGCATCCGGTCGCCTGTGTGCGGATGGCGCTATCAACCCGCGACGAAGACCGTCTGTCGCGCGCCGGTGACGCGCTGCGCGAAGTGACCCATGCGCGCGATGTGGCCTTGGTG
This sequence comes from Sulfitobacter sp. NFXS29, assembly GCF_040148765.1. NCBI lineage: Bacteria > Pseudomonadati > Pseudomonadota > Alphaproteobacteria > Rhodobacterales > Roseobacteraceae > Sulfitobacter > Sulfitobacter sp. NFXS29. Next base: position 935,653 of record NZ_JAGDED010000001.1, on the reverse strand, counting down.
ATCACGGATCACCTCCTGATGGTCGAAAAGCTCGGCCTTGACGGCGTGCACCTGAGCGATGCGGCGCGCACGGTGCGCCATGCCCGCAAAGAACTGGGCGAAGATGCGATCGTCGGTTCCTTTTGCGGCACATCGCGGCACGAGGGGATGGCCGCTGGCGAAGCCGGGGCCGATTACGTCAGCTTTGGCCCCACCCAAGCCAGCACGCTTGGCGACGGAAGCTTTGCCGAAGCCGAATTGTTTCAATGGTGGTCCGAAGTGATCGAAGTGCCCGTCGTCGCCGAGGGCGCGCTGGACATCAACATGATCCGCAATCTCGCCCCCCGGACCGACTTTTTCGGCATCGGGACCGAGATTTGGGACAAGGACGATCCGGTGGCCGAACTCGCCACCCTGATCGCCGCCATGCAGGGCTAAGCGGCCATTGGGGCAGCCCAGTTAGGGCTGCCCGTGCGCTTACAGAAATACCCGTTCGATGAACCAATAGGCCCCGACCGCCGCGATGACGCAAGAGGCGGGAACCGCGATGGCCCGGCTATACCAATCGCGCTTCATCGCCCAGCCGACCAGCACGAAGGCGATGGCGATCACCGCAAGCTGGCCCAGTTCCACCCCGATATTAAAGCCAATAAGCGCCGGCACGAATTGCCCCGCAGGCAGGCCAAAGTCCCCCAGCACCGAGGCAAAGCCGAGCCCGTGCAGCAGGCCGAAGCCAAAGATCACCAAGGGCCGCCAACGGTTCAGCGCGGAGTGAAAGATATTCTCGACCGCGACATAGGTGATCGACGCGGCGATCAGCGGCTCGACGATCGCACCGGGCACGTTGACCCAGCCCAGAGCACCAAGCGCAAGTGTGACCGTATGGGCCAGTGTGAAGGCGGTAACCTGCCAGATCAAAGGGCGCAGACGGGTCGACAGGAAGAACAGGCCCAAAACGAATAGGATATGATCCAACCCTTTGGGCAGAATGTGGTCGAAACCGACCGGGATATAGCTGACGAAGGCTTGCCAACCGCTTTGCGCATCGCCGCCTGAGAGCGCGATCTCGGGGCTCGTCTCGCCGCCCGCCAGATAGCCGGTATAGGGGTCTTCCACCCCCTGCTGGCGCAGCACCAGTGCCCCCGCGCCATCGGGCCAGGTCACCTGCACCTGCTCGGCTCCTGCGGGCACTGCCGCCTCCAGCCGCCAAAGACTGTCGCGCGGCAGTTCGGCGTCGATCCCCTCGGGCACCTCGATCGTCACGCTTTCCAAAGACACGGCCGTGCCATTGACGCTGAGCAATGGCAGGCTGTTCCAGTTCGGCAAAAGCTCGGGCGCACGGGCCGCAATACGCGCAGCGGGCAAGCTGCGCAGCGCATCGTAATCGCCTGCATTCTCGGCATTGTCGGTGTCTTCGACAGTGTCGAGGTCGATCCCCGCCAGCAGAGCTTCGAGGTTAATCTCGAGCGCCAGCACAGCGCGCCCTTCGGCGACGTTCAGGTCCGCGATTGTCGGTTTGACCTCATGCGCCTGCACCGCAGCGCCTATGGAAAACACCAATGCGCTTGACATCAGTCCAAGCAATGCCAGCTTGGTTCTTAACAAAATGAAAGTTCGCTTCATGAAACTGTCCCAGTTGTCCGCTATTATTTTCAGTATCTTACCGGCATTCCCTGCTGTTGCCCATGAATACTGGCTGTCGCCGCTGAACTATCAAGTGGAAAGCGGTGAAAAGATCGCAGCGCATTTCCGCAATGGCGAAGAGTTTGTCGGATCGACCTTTCCCTACCTCCCCAACCGGCTCAATCGTTTTGAGATCGTGGTAGAGGGACAGGCTTTTAACCTCTCTCCCCGCGCAGGCGACAACCCGGCACTACAAATCCCCGCGCCGGGCCGGGATGCGCTGGTGGTTGTGGTGGCCGAGACCACCCCCTCCAAGGTGACCTATGAGGAATGGGAGAAATTCCTCTCCTTCGCCGAGCACAAGGATTTCCCGAAGGCTGAAGCCGATCACAGCGTCAACGGCTGGTCGCAGGAAAAAGTCGTGGAGAGCTATACACGCCACGTCAAAACCCTGATCGCCACAGGTTCCGGCATTGGAGACGACGCCCCCACCGGCATGACCACCGAATTTGTCGCCCTGACGAATCCCTATGACGCGGATTTTGACGGTCAGATGAAAGTCGCGCTTTTCTATCAGGATGAACCCCGCGCCGATGCCCAGGTTGAGGTTTTCGACCGCGCGCCGGATGACAGCGTGACCATCTCGCTCCACCGCACCGACGCGGCGGGAGAAGCGGTTATTCCCGTCACCGCAGGCCACGAGTACCTCTTTGACGCTGTAGTGCTGCGCCCGGCAGCAGCGGCTCAGACGGGTGCCGGATACGATCCCGATCAGCCGGTCTGGGAAACGCTCTGGGCGGCGCTGACATTTGCGGTGCCACAATAACGCCGCTTGCGCGTCGGCAGATTTGGCGGCTAGAAGCGCCGCATGACAAAGACAGCTGACATCCTGTGCATTGGCTCCGTCCTTTGGGACGTGATCGGCCGCTCTGAAAACGCCATGCGCCAAGGCTCCGACATGCCGGGGCGCATCACCCGTTTGCCGGGCGGCGTGGCGCTGAACATCGGCATGGCGCTGGCGCGCTTTGGGTTGACGCCCGCGCTGCTGTCCGCCGTGGGTCGTGACGCGGAGGGGGACGAGTTGATCGCCGCCTGCGCCCTTCGCGGGCTGATCACCGATCACGTCTACCGCTCAGACGACCTGCCGACCGACCGCTATATGGCCGTCGAAGGGTCCAACGGGTTGATTGCCGCGATTGCCGATGCCCATTCGCTGGAAGCTGCGGGGGATAAAATTCTGCGCCCGCTGGAGGATGGCAGCCTGCCCGCTCCTTACGAAGGGGCCGTGGCGCTGGATGGCAACCTCACCGTCGAATTGCTCGCCCGGATGGCGCAGAGCCCGCTGTTGGCAAAGGCCGATCTGCGCGTGGCCCCCGCCTCGCCCGGCAAGGCGCTGCGGCTGACGCCTTTCCTCAAGGCCGGGCGCGGCACGCTTTATGTAAACCTCGAAGAAGCCGGGCTGCTGTGTCAGGCCAGCTTTGACGATTCCCCCTCCGCCGCCCGCGCCCTGCTGGCCCGGGGCGCGCGCCGTGCCGTGGTGACAGATGGCGGCAACCCCGCCACCGTAGGTCAAGGCGATGATATCATCACCCTCACCCCGCCCTCGGTCCATGTGGCCCGTGTGACGGGCGCAGGCGACACATTCATGGCCGCCCATGTGGCTGCCGAACTTGGCGGTGCCGTCGCGCAACCCGCCCTCAAGGCCGCACTCGACGCTGCCGCCCTTTACGTTTCCGGAGAGACCAAGATATGACCACCGCCCCTTCCGCCCTGCCCCTGACCTTCAGCGCCGAAGTGGCCAAGGCCCGCGAAAGCGGCGCACCGATCGTGGCGCTGGAAAGCACCATCATCACCCATGGCATGCCCTATCCGCAAAACCTCGAAGTGGCGCGGCAGGTTGAGCAGGACATCCGCGATGCAGGTGCTGTCCCCGCCACCATCGCCGTGATCCGTGGCGCGTTGCACATCGGTTTGGACGACGACCAGCTCAGCGATCTGGCGCAGGCCAAAGATGTGGCGAAACTTTCGCGTGCCGATATGGCCGTCTGCATCGCGTCGGGTGGCACAGGCGCCACCACCGTCGCCGCCACCATGATCGCCGCCAACCTCGCGGGCATCGAAGTCTTCGCCACCGGCGGCATCGGCGGCGTGCACAAAGGTGCGGAAGACAGCTTTGACATCTCCGCCGATCTGATGGAATTGGCGCAGACCCCCGTCACCGTGATCGCCGCGGGTGCCAAAGCCATTTTGGACGTGCCGAAAACGCTGGAAGTGCTCGAAACCCAAGGCGTGCCGGTCATCACCGTGGGGCAAGACAGCTTCCCCGCCTTCTGGAGCGCAGGCTCCGATCTGCAATCGCCGCTGCGTCTTGACGATGCAGCAGCCCTTGCCAAGGCCCACCGCACCCGCGCCGCCATGGGGCTGCCCGGCGGGCAGCTTGTGGCCAATCCGATCCCCGCGGATGAGGAAATTCCCGCCGCCGAACTCGCGCCGATCATCGCACAGGCACAATCCGAAGCTGATGCCCAAGGGGTCAGCGGCAAAGGTGTGACCCCCTTCCTGCTCCAGCGCATCTTCGAGTTGACCAAGGGCCGCTCGCTCACCGCCAATATCGCATTGGTGCGCAACAATGCCCGGCTGGGGGCCAAGATCGCCGCAAACCTCGTCAACCTGCCGCGTTAAAGGCGAAAAACACCGTCGAGCCATTGCCGGGCCGGGGCATACGCCTTAGCTATGTTGCGATTAACTCTTCGGAAAACGGCGCAGATGAACACACCTTTTGATCCCGACCCAACTCAGGTCCGGCGCAGCCTTGTCGCAAGGCTGCGCGCGTCTTTCCTGACCGGGTTGGTCGTGATTGCGCCCGTTGGGCTGACCATCTGGCTGATCTGGAGCGTGGTCGGATGGATCGACGGTTTCGTACTGCCATTGGTGCCCAAAGCCTACCATCCTGACCGCCTGCTCCAAGATTTCCTTGGCCTTGACCCGTCGATGCAATTCAACGTGCGCGGCCTTGGGGTGGTGATCTTTCTGATCTTCACGGTCATGGTGGGCTGGGCTGCAAAAGGGCTGATCGGGCGTTCGATGATCCGTTTTGCCGAAAGTCTGGTGGAACGCACCCCCGTGGTGCGGACGATCTATTCCGGCATCAAACAGATTTCCGAGACGATCTTTGCCCAGTCCGAGCGGAGCTTTGAGACCGCCTGCCTGATCGAATACCCTCGACGCGGCATCTGGGCGCTTGGCTTTATCTCGACCGAAGCCAAGGGAGAGGTCTTGGCCCGCACCAACGCAGGGGGCGAGATGCTCTCGGTCTTTCTGCCGACGACGCCGAACCCGACCTCAGGTTTTTTGCTTTTCTTGCCGCGTGAAGATGTGATCGAACTCGACATGAGCGTCGAAGACGCCGCGAAGCTGGTGATCTCTGCCGGGCTGGTCTATCCGCCGCGCCCCGGTGCCGATCTGCCCGAGGCGCTGGCGCTGTCAGACCCCGAAAACTCAGCCGAACATCGCGGGTAGATCGACGCTGCTGCGCTGGTTCAGATCATCAAAGTGGTCCGTCAAGAACTGATCCGCCGCCGCCACACCCGCCTCATGCAGCGCCTTGATCACGGCTGGGTTCGGCATCAGCTTGGTGGCCACCGAAAGCTGCGCCATCAGCGCGTCGTCGGCGATCATATGCATGTGAACCCGCTTCATCCGACCTTCGGGCAAAGTGCCATCCGCAATCAGGCGCTGGACGAAATCAATCGCCCGCATCTCTCGCAAGAGGCTGGAATTAAAGCTGATCTCATTGATCCGGTTCTGGATTTGCTGGGGCGTTGTCGGCAGGTCTTCACGCTCTAACGGGTTGATGTTCACCACCACGATGTCTTCGGGCAAGTCATCGCGGAACAGCGGGAACAGCGCCGGGTTGCCAGTGTAACCGCCATCCCAAAAGGCTTCGCGTTGGCCGGTCTGAGCGTCATCTATCTCAATCGCCTTAAAGATCGTCGGCAGACAGGCCGAGGCCAGCAGCGCGTCGGGGCCGATCTCATCCCCTTCAAACACCCTGATCTTACCATTGCGCACCCGTGTGGCGCAGACAAAGAAGAACGGCGGCTTATGCGCGCCCACCTTGCCATAGTCAAACCGCGCCACGACATCTTCGAGCGGATTGCGATAGAACGGGCCGTAGGCATAGGGCGACACAACCCGCGTCAGCGAGTCTGAGATCGCCATGGGCAGTGAATATTCCATCGCCTGACTGAGTTTATCCAATCCAAAAGGCGCCAGCCAAAGCGACAGCCGCAAGTCGGAAATGCCCGACACCTGCGTCCAGAGCCAATCAAGGTTCTCCCGCGCGCCCTCGCGCCCGCCCGAGATCATCCCCGATTTCAGCGCCGCACCATTCAGCGCCCCGGCAGAGGTGCCGGAGATGCCACAGATCTCAAGATCGTCCTGCTGCAACAGCCGATCCAATACCCCCCAGGTGAAAGCGCCATGCGCGCCGCCCCCTTGGAGGGCGAGGTTAATGCGTTTCTTGACCGCCACGGCGCTTACAACGCTGTCCAGCCGCCATCGACGCTGATGGTCGTGCCAGTGATCTGGGCCGCCGCGTCAGAGCACAGAAACGTCGCCGTGCCGCCCATCTGCTCGACAGTGGCAAATTCACGCGACGGCTGGCGCGTGAGCATGACCTGCTCAATCACTTCATCGCGGCTCATGTCGTATTCCTTCATCGTGTCGGGGATTTGCTTTTCAACGATCGGGGTCAGCACATAGCCCGGGCAAATCGCGTTGCAGGTGATTGGCTCTTTCGCCGTTTCCAGCGCCGTCGTCTTGCTGAGGCCGACTATCCCGTGTTTCGCGGCGATATAGGCCGATTTATAGGGCGAGGCCGTCAAGCCATGCGCCGAGGCGATGTTGATCACCCGGCCCCACCCCGCCTTGCGCATCATCGGCAGCGCTTCGGCGGTGGTGTGAAAGGCCGACGACAGGTTAATCGCGATGATCGCATCCCATTTCTCGGCCGGGAAATCGGGTATCGGAGCCACATGCTGGATGCCCGCATTGTTCACCAAGATGTCACAGGTCCCGGCTTCGGCGATCAAGCGCCGACACTCCGCCCCCTTGGACATATCCGCCTTGATGTACCGGGCCGTTACGTTGCATTCCTCGGCCATCTGCTGCGCCAAGGCATGATCCGTTTCGTCATCGGTAAAAGAGTTCAACACGATATCGGCCCCGGCCCGCGCCAGTTCCCAGGCGATGCCCAGTCCGATTCCAGAATTCGATCCGGTGATGACGGCTGTTTTGCCGGACAGGTCGATGGTGAAAGCCATGGCGCGTCTCCTTGTTCATGCTGCGACTGCATCATGTACTGCGGAGAGGGCAAAGGGAAAGGGTTTGCGCGCGAAACCGCCAAGGGAGGGAAGCGGCGAACGATAGGCCAAAAAAAACGCCCGCACGAGGCGGGCGTAAGTTATTGAGGCAGGTTTCATACAGGCAAGAAACCTATCGAGCAGTGACCTCTGTATACGCCTTCTATGGTCACAATCCAAGCTAAAAGTTTGATAAGGCGGGAATCCGCGGGTATGGATTAACTCCAACAAAATAAGGGCAGATCGTGATTGTTTCAAAAATGAGCTGGGATTTTTTCTCGACAGGCCGGGGCGTTGCGGCCCTTTCTTCACTGATTCTGCTCTCTGGCACGGCCTGGGCTGCCCCCCAGCATGGAATCGCCATGTACGGTGAGCCTGAACTGTCTGCCGATTTCACCGCTCTTCCTTACGTAAATCCCGAGGCTCCAAAGGGCGGAGAGATCGTTCTGGGCAATACCGGGGGATTCGACAGCCTTAACCCCTTCGTGCGTAAGGGCACCGCGCCTTGGCAGCTGCCGCATTTCACCCATGAGACCTTGATGGGCCGCTCATGGGACGAACCTTTCGCGCTTTATGGCTTGCTAGCTGAAAGCATTGAGGTACCCGACGACCGTTCATGGGTAGAGTTCACCCTCCGCGAAGAGGCACGGTTTTCCGATGGCAGCCCGGTCACCGTCGAAGATGTGATCTTCTCGTTCGACCTTCTGGGCACCGAGGGCCACCCGCGCTACCACGGGCTGCGCCAGCAAATTGATAGCATAGAGCAGACCGGCGCGCGCAGCCTGCGGATGACCTTCAACAGCGACAACCGTGAGCTTGCCTTGCTGGCTGGGATGCGCCCCATTCTCAGCAAAGCGCAATGGGAAGGTCAGGACTTCGCCAATGCCTCTTTGAACGAAATCCCTTTGGGAACTGGCCCTTACGTCATCAGCGACTATCAAGCAGGCCGCCACGTCACGCTGACGCGCAATCCTGACTACTGGGGGGTCGAGGTGCCCTTCCGCCGCGGCACGCATAATTACGATGAGGTCAAAATCGACTTCTACGGCGATGCCAATGTGTTGTTCGAGGCATTTAAGGCCGGCCAAATCTCAGCCGTGCGCGAATTCAATGCCGAGACTTGGGCCACGCAATATGACTTCCCGGCGATCAACCGGGGCGAGGTGGTGAAATCCAGTTTTCCGCATAGCAAACCCTCGGGCATGACCGGCGTTGTCATGAATTCACGCCGCGCCCCGTTTGACGATTGGCGGGTGCGCGACGCGCTGATTTCCGCCTTTAACTTCGAGTATATTAACGAAACGCTGACTGGCGGCGCCCTGCCCCGGATCACCTCTTATTTCTCCAACTCCGACCTTGCCATGCGCGATGGACCTGCGACAGGCCGCGTCTTCGATTTGCTGGCCGATTACGCTGACACCCTGCCGCCGGGCACGGTGGACGGCTATACGTTGCCCGTGGCCGACGGCTCTGCCCGCAACCGATCAGGCATTCGCGCGGCGATGCAGCAACTCAACGCTGCGGGTTATGAAGCTGAGGGCGGCGTCATGCGCCGCGCGGATGGCACGCCGCTGACATTCACCATTCTTCTGTCCAAAGGCAGCCGTGAAAACCTAGCAATTGCAGAGCTTTACACGCAGGCGCTAAAGCGGCTTGGGATCACGGCGCAGATTGAAACAGTTGATGATGCGCAGTTCGTGGCGCGGCAGAACGAATATGACTTCGACATGACCTTCTTCCGACGCGCCCTATCGCTCAGCCCCGGCACGGAGCAGCGTTTCTATTGGGGGTCAGAGGCCGCCGATCTGCCCGGCACGCGCAACCTGATGGGCGTGCGCTCTCCGGCCGTCGATGCGATGATCGACCAAATGCTGCAGGCGCGCGAGACGGCGGATTTCGTCGCCGCCACCCGCGCGCTGGACCGTATCCTGACCGCCGGGCGCTATGTTATTCCGTTCTGGCAGTTCGACGAGGGGCTGATCGCCCATGACGCGCGCATGGCTTACCCTGACACGATCCCGCTCTACGGCGACGGGCCGAACTTCATGCCCGAGGTCTGGTGGTGGGAACCGGCAGAGAGTTCAGACCAGTGAGGTCACCCAGAGGATCGTCGCATCCTCATCGCTGAGCGAGACGACATTGTGCCCCATGGTGGCGTCGTAATAGGCGCTATCGCCCCGGCGCATATCGACGGGTTCGTAGAACTCGGTAAAGAGCCGCACCATGCCGGTCAGCACATAGAGGAATTCCTCGCCGTCATGGCGCACCCAGCCGTCGAACTCCTCCATCCGGCGCGCGCGGATGCGGGCGCGGTAGGGCAGCATCTGTTTTTTGCGCAGGGCGTCTGCCAGCAGAACATGCTCATAGGTGCCGGTGGCCTTGGCCGCGCCCTCTTCGGCGCGGGTCACGGCCATGCGGCCAGTGATCTTTTCCCCCGCAGGCGGGGTGAACAACTGCGGCACCGTAATCTCCAGCCCCACGGCGAGCTTTTTCAGCGCGTCATAGGTGGGTGACATCAGACCGTTTTCGATCTTGCTAAGGGTTGAGCGCGCCAGCCCGGCCTGCCGCGCCGCCTGCTCCAACGTCCAGTTGCGCGCCTTGCGCAGCTCGCGCACCCGCGCACCAAGGTCGACCGGCGGGGCGGTCTCGCTCGCGCCGCTTTCGCGGGCGATCTGGATCATGGAACGGGGCGGCGTGTCTGTCATGGACCTGCTATAGCCGCGCCCAAAGGCGCTTGCAACGCTGCCCGCTTGCGATACCCGCCCCGGCCCGCTATGCCCATTGCGCAGCAATAGATGGGGTTTACCATGGCCGAAGCGATCAAACTCGATATCATGTCAGACCCGATCTGCCCGTGGTGCTATATCGGCAAGGCGCATCTGGACCGCGCGTTGCAGGACCATCCCAACCATCCCTTCGCCATCGAATGGCACCCTTTCCAACTGAACCCCGAGATGCCGCGCGAGGGCATGGACCGTCGCGCCTATCTCGAAGGCAAATTCGGCGGCAAAGAAGGCGCGGTACGCGCCTATGCACCGGTCGTGGAACATGCCGAAAAGGCTGGTCTGAACATCAACTTCGAGGCCATGCAGCGCACGCCCAACACGCTGGACGCGCACCGTCTGATCCATTGGGCCGGGATCGAAGGCCGCCAAACCGCCGCCGTCTCCGCGCTGTTCAAAGCCTATTTCGTCGACGCCCGCGACATCGGCGATGCCGAGGTGTTGGCCGATATCGCCGATAGCATTGAGATGGACGCCGCCGTGGTCACCCGCCTGCTGAAATCCGACGTCGACGCGCAGGACATTCGCGACCGCGATGCTCATAGTCGCAAGATGGGGGTGAACTCCGTGCCGACCTTCATCATCGCCAATGCCCATGCCGTGCCCGGCGCGCAGCCGCCTGAGCTATGGGCGCAGGTCATTGCCGACCTGACCAAACAGCAGAGCTAAACAGGGCGGCAATCATTGCCAAGTTAAGCGTTCTCGACTATCGAGAGCGCAACCACAAGTTATTCCCTGAAGCCTGCCCAGACGGATCCGCCGTTCGGGACAATCGCCGGAGCGCGCGTTCGTGACCACCGAAAATCCAAAATTCTTCATGGGGCGGATCGAATTCGTTGCCCTCATCGCGATGATGACCGCCACCATCGCCTTTTCCATCGATGCAATGCTGCCCGCCCTGCCCGAGATCGCGGCGGAACTCTCACCCGAGATCGCCCACCGCGCCCCGCTGATCCTCACGTCCTTCGTGCTGGGCATGGGGTTTGGCACGTTCTTTAGCGGGCCGTTGTCGGATGCTTTCGGTCGCCGCAACGTGGTCTTTGGCGGCGCTGCACTCTATTCGCTGTCGGCCTTCGTCGCATGGATGAGCAACTCACTGGAAGTCATGCTCGTGGCCCGTATCTTTCAGGGGCTCGGCGCTTCTGGCCCCCGCGTGGTGGCCGTGGCGATCATCCGTGACCTTTACGCGGGGCGCGAGATGGCGCGGATCATGTCGGTGGTGATGATGGTCTTTGCGCTGGTGCCCGCCATGGCACCCATGCTGGGCGCGGGGATCATTCACACGGCGGGCTGGCGCGCGATCTTCATCGCTTTCATGGCGTTTTCGATCATCTCGGTGGTCTGGATGGGCCTGCGTCTGCCCGAAACACTGCCGCGGGAAAACCGTCGTCCCCTGCGTGCGCGGCTGATCATCGGGGCAGTGCGCGAGTTGGTCGGACACCGCACGGTGCGCCTGTCGATCCTCGTGCAATCGCTGGCCTTGGCGATGCTATTTTCGATGATCATGCTGGTGCAGCCGATTTATGACACCGTCTATGGCCGGGGCGAAAGCTTCCCGCTCTGGTTCGGCGGCATCGCCGTTGTGGCGGCCAGCGCCAGCCTGATCAATGCGCTGCTGGTCGTGCGCTATGGCATGCGCCGATTGGTGAGCATCGCCTTTGGCTTTCAAATCCTGCTGTCAGGGGCCATGTATTTCCTGAACCTCGGCGCCCTGCCCGACCCTTACGGCTTTGCCGCCTTTGTGTTTTTCCAGACCTGCCTGTTTTTCCAAGCGGGGCTGACCCTGGGCAACCTCAATGCCATCGCGATGGAGCCGATGGGCCATATCGCGGGAATGGCCGCCTCGGTCGTGGGGGCAATCTCTACCGTGCTGGCCGCGCTCATCGCCTCGCCCGTGGGGCTGATGTTCGATGGCACGACCAAGCCACTGGCACTTGCGATGCTGCTCATGGCGAGCGGGGCTTACGCTCTGATGCTCTATATGGGGCGGATGGAAAACCGACAGCCGGCGGCGGCGGAATAACCGCCGCTCGTTCGGGGCTTAGCCCTTTGCCTTAGCCTTTTTCGCAGTCTTTTCTTTGGCGATCACATGTTCGGCCAAGTCGCGTGCAATGGCAAAGGCGCCTTTGATCTTATCAGCATCCGTCTTCCAATCCCGGCGCACGACGATCTTGTTGTCCTTGACCTTGGCCAGCCCACGCTGGTCTTGGATGAACTTCACCAGCCCCTCGGGCGAGGCGAATTTGTCGTTGTGGAACTGGATCGTCGCGCCCTTCGGCCCACCATCGAGCTTGGCAATCCCGGCGCGTTTGCACATCGCCTTGATTCGCACGACCAGCATGAGAGTGTTCACCTCTTTTGGCAGCTTGCCAAAGCGGTCGATCAATTCGGCGGCAAAGCCTTCGAGTTCCACTTTGGTCGACAGCTCACTCAGGCGACGGTAGAGGCCAAGACGCACATCAAGGTCGGGCACGTAGTCCTCAGGAATGAGCACCGGCACGCCAAGGTTGATCTGCGGCGCCCATTGCTCGTCGGCCTCGCTGAGGCCCTCCATCTCGCCCGCCTTGATCTTGGCAATCGCCTCTTCCAGCATGGACTGGTAAAGCTCAAAGCCTACATCGCGCATTTGCCCGGATTGCTCTTCGCCCAGCAGGTTGCCCGCCCCGCGAATATCGAGGTCTTGGCTGGCCAAGGTGAAGCCCGCGCCAAGCGTATCAAGGCTGCCCAACACCCGCAGACGTTTCTGCGCCGTATCCGTCAGCTTCGCGCGCGGCTTGGTCGTAAGATAGGCATAGGCGCGGGCTTTCGAGCGGCCCACGCGGCCCCTGATTTGATACAGTTGCGCAAGGCCGAACATATCGGCGCGGTGCACGACCATGGTGTTGGCGGTCGGAATGTCGAGGCCGGATTCAACGATCGTCGTTGCCAGCAGAATGTCGAATTTGCCATCATAAAAGGCATTCATCCGGTCATCCAACTCCCCCGGTGCCATCTGCCCGTGGGCGACGACGTAGGAGAGTTCCGGCAGCTGCGCCTGAAGGAAATCTTCGATCTCACGCAGATCACTCAGACGGGGCACCACATAGAAACTCTGACCACCCCGGTAGTGCTCACGCAGCAGCGCCTCGCGGATGGTAACCGCGTCGAACTCGCTCACATAGGTGCGGATCGAGAGGCGGTCGACGGGTGGCGTGCCGATCACCGACAGATCGCGCACGCCCGTCAGCGACAGTTGCAAGGTGCGGGGAATCGGTGTGGCGGTCAGGGTCAGCACGTGGATATCGGTGCGTAGGGACTTGAGCCGTTCCTTGTGGGTCACGCCGAAATGCTGCTCTTCGTCGATCACCAGCAGGCCGAGGTCTTTGAACCGGATGCCTTTGGCCAGCAGCGCATGGGTGCCGATGACGATATCGACCGTTCCCTTGGCCATGCCATCGCGCGTCGCCGCTGCCTCTTTGGCCGAGACAAAGCGGCTGAGTTGGCGCACTTCGATCGGGAAGCCGCGAAAGCGTTCGGCAAAGCTTTTGTAGTGCTGCCGGGCGAGCAGTGTCGTGGGCGCGATCACCGCCACTTGAACACCCGACATCGCCGCGACAAAGGCTGCGCGCATGGCGACTTCGGTTTTACCAAAGCCCACATCGCCGCAAACCAGACGGTCCATCGGATTGCCGCTGGTCAGGTCATCCACCACGTCGGCAATGGCGCGCAGTTGGTCGTCGGTCTCCGTATAGGGAAAACGGGCTGAGAAGGCATCCCACATGCCCGGCGGCGGGTCGAGCACCGGCGCTTTGCGCAGCGCGCGTTCGGCCGCAATGCGAATGAGCTTGTCCGCCATCTCGCGGATACGCTCTTTGAGCTTGGCTTTCTTGGACTGCCACGCCCCGCCGCCGAGCTTGTCCAGCAGCCCTTCGTCATGGCCGTAGCGCGACAGCAGTTCGATATTCTCTACCGGCAGGTAAAGCTTTGATTGTTCCGCATATTCCAGAACGAGACATTCATGGGCAGCGCCTGCGGCGGTGACCACTTCCATCCCATGATAGCGACCGATGCCGTGGTCGACATGAACCACCAGATCGCCGGGGCTGAGGCTCTGCGCTTCGGTCAGGAAATTCTCGGCCCGGCGTTTGCGTTTCGGCGCCCGGATCAACCGGTCCCCCAGCACGTCCTGCTCTGAGATCACCGTCATGCCCGGCGCCTCGAACCCGTGTTCCAGCGCCCAGACCGCCAAATGCAGCCCGCGTTTCCCGATGCGGGTGGCGTCCATCACCGGGATCGCCTCGGCCAGACCTTCGTCTTCGATCAGCCCGGTCAGGCGTTCGCGCGCGCCTTCGGAATAGCTGGCGATCAACACCGGTCCAACTTCAAGCTTTGCTTTAATATGCGCAGCCAATGCCCCGAAAAGACTAACAGATTCCTGCTGGCGCTCGGGGGCGAAATTGCGCCCAAGCCGGGCGCCCGCGTCGAGCACCCCTGGCCCCGTAGGCTGTGGCAGCGGGTTAAATTGGATTACCCGATGATCCAGCAGCGCTTGGGTCCATGCCTCATCGGTCAGGTACAGCCCCTCGGGCGGCGCGGGTTTATAGACGCTGTCCATCTTGGAGCGCGTCTTCATCGCCAGTTTGCGCGTCTCATATTGGTCGGCGATGGTCTCCCACCGGGCAAGGCGCATCGGCGTCAGTTGGTCGTCAAGCGTGATCGTGGCTTTGGGCAGATAGTCAAAAAGCGTTTCCAAGTTGTCGTGGAAAAACGCCAGCCAATGTTCCGCGCCTTGATGTTTGCGGCCCGCGCTGATCGCCTCGTAGAGCGGATCATCGGTGCCCGCTGCGCCGAATTCGATGCGGTAGTTCTGCCGGAAACGGGTGATCGCCGCGTCGTCGAGAATGACTTCGCTGACCGGGGCAAGCTCCACCAGATCAAGCTTTTCCGTGGTGCGCTGCGTCGCCGGATCAAAGCGGCGTGCGCCGTCTAGCACATCCCCAAAGAGATCCAGCCGCACCGGGCCAAGATCGCCGGGCGGGTAGATGTCGATGATCCCGCCCCGCACCGCATAGTCGCCCGGCTCCATCACCGTGGGGCTTTGCACAAAGCCCATGCGCACCAGAAAGGCGCGCAGGGCTTTTTCGTCGATCCGGCTGCCCACGCGCGCCGCAAAGGCCGCGTCACGCAGGGTCTCGCGTGCGGGGATACGTTGGCTGGCCGCGTTCAGCGTCGTCAGCAGAACGAACTGCTGGGGCATCCCATGCACCAGCGCCGCCAGTGTCGCCATCCGCTGCGCCGAGATATCGGCGTTGGGCGACACCCGGTCATAGGGCAGGCAATCCCAGCTTGGGAAGGTGACGACCGGCATGTCGGGCGCGTAAAACCGCAACGCGGCCTGCATCGCCGCCATGCGTTTGTCATCGCGCGCCACATGGACCACCGGCTGGCCGCCCTTGGCGATTTCATCAAGAATGGCGCGGGCATCATAGCCTTCGGGAACGCCGGAGAGGGTGATATTGCGCGGATCGTTCATCGGGTCTCAATTGGGCCTCACGGGGGGCCTGTCAACCCGCCAGCGGGCCAATGCTTAGATTTTGATACATTCCCCAAAGCGCGGTCACGAAGATCGAGAACATGCCGATGATCTGGGTATAAAGCCGGTGCCGCATCAGGCGCCGCTGCAACACGTCGCCGGTGGAGCCTTCGATGCGGATAAGCCGCGCGGTCGACAGGCTCAGCAGCCCGACCAGCGACATGGGGAACCCCAGCAGCAGCAGGGCTTGGGCGAATTCGATGGCATAGACGAACCCCAATAGCACCAGAGAGGTCAGCGCGAAAAACCCCAGCCCCAAGAGCCACAGGCCGGAGACCTGCGAGATATAGAGCAGCCGGTTCACGTTGATCCGCACGATGTCTTCGAGATCGGCCTGCGCCTCGCCCCCATAACGCCGGGCGCGCAACACCATGTCAAAGGGCACGCCCAGCACCCAATGGCTTGCGGTCGACCACATCACAGCCAGCGCGATCCAGAACCAAAGGTTCGAGAAAGAGCGCATGTCAATCATTTCGAAAAGGGTCTGGTACCAGTCCAAGGCGTGCTCGTCCGAAATTTAAGTTCGCATCTCTTAGCGGTCCGGCGCGACAATTCATAGGGTTGAGGCGTTCAAAAATACATGGCAAGCCCATGCCAAGCCATTCTGAGGTAATTTTGATGCAACCCGTCCACGCCCCCTTCCCCGCCACGCGCCTGCGCCGCACCCGTGCCAATGCCGGTATCCGCGCGTTGGTGCGCGAGAATGACCTGCAACTGGGTGATCTGATCTGGCCGGTTTTCGTGCGCGAAGGCGACGGCGTGGAAGAGCCGATCCCCTCCATGCCCGGGGTCATGCGCCGCTCGGTCGATACGCTGGTCGCGGCGGTGCGCGAGGCGGCGGAACTGGGCATCGGCACGGTCTGCGTCTTTCCCTATACCGGCCCCGAGGACCGGACCGAGGATTGCGCCCGCGCATGGGATCCGCAAAACGCCACCAACCGCGCCATCGCGGCGATCAAAGAGGCCATGCCGCAGATGGTCGTGATGACCGATGTCGCGCTAGACACCTATAACATCAACGGCCACGATGGTTTTGTCGAAGACGGCATCATCGTGAATGACCGCACGGTTGAGGCGCTGGTCAAGATGGCGCTGGCCCAAGCCGAAGCGGGTGCCGATATCATCGGGCCGTCGGACATGATGGACGGGCGCATCGGCGCGATCCGCCACGCCCTAGAGCAGGCCGGGCATCATGACGTGATGATCCTGAGCTATGCCGCCAAATACGCCAGCGCCTTTTACGGCCCGTTCCGCGATGCGGTGGGTGCCTCTTCGGCCCTGACCGGCGACAAAAAGACCTATCAGATGGATCCCGCCAACAGCGACGAAGCCCTGCGGCTGGTGGCGCGCGACCTGTCGGAAGGCGCGGATATGGTCATGGTCAAACCCGGCATGCCTTACCTTGATATCTGCCGCCGCGTGAAAGACGCCTTTGGCGCGCCAACCTTCGCCTATCAGGTCTCGGGCGAATACAGCATGATGCGGGGCGCGGCGGACCAAGGGTGGATTGACGGCGAACGCGCAATGATGGAGAGCCTTTTGGCCTTTAAACGCGCAGGTTGTGATGGGGTGCTCACCTACTTTGCCCCCGATGTTGCCCGGCTTTTGGCCAAAAGCGCGTGACCTAAGGGCGTAAATCTGCGCAAAGGGTCCAACCGACATGACAAAGCGCGTGATTATGCGTAATCTCGCGCATAAGTCGGGAAAACCGGCAGCAGGCAACCGATCTTGAACATACAGGCAGAAAAGATGAGCAATCAGACATATAACCGGCGCTTTGTGACTTTGGGCGCCCTTGCGGCCCTTGGCGCAACCGCGGCTTGCGGCAACGGCGTGGGCGGACGGGGCGGCGCCATGATCGACGCGCGCGTCGATGCGACCCTGGCCCAGATGTACCGCGGCTATCCCAACACCCGGCAGTTGGCCGAAAAGGCCAATGGCATGCTGGTCATGCCGCTGGTGACCGAAGCGGGCCTTGGCTTTGGCGGCGCTTACGGGCGCGGCGCTTTGCGCGTCAACGACGTGACGGTGGACTACTATTCGGTGACCAAAGCTTCGGGCGGCTTGCAGATTGGCGCGCAGCAATATGCGCATGTGCTGTTCTTCATGACCGAGCCCGCGCTGCGCGAATTCCGCAGCTCGCCGGGTTGGGCGGCTGGTGCCGGTCTGGAATACGTGATCTCCGACAAGGGCGATAGCGTGAGCGCTGACACAACCACTGTCATGGCCCCCGTTCTGGCGGCGGTCTTTGGCCGCGCAGGCCTGCGCATCGGCGCGACGCTGGAAGGCACCAAATACACGCGGATCATCCCCTAACGCAGGGTTGACCGATGGTCTTTGAAGGGCAGCGCCAGTTTCATCCGGCACTGCCCTTTTTCTTTTGCAAACAGCCTCAGCCCATGGCGCGCAGGCGTTTGATCAGGCTCGACGTATCCCAACGCCCGCCGCCCTGCTTTTGCACATCTTTGTAGAACTGATCGACCAGCGCCGTAACCGGCAGGCTGGCCCCCGTCTCATCCGCCGTATCCAGACAGATGCCCAGATCCTTGCGCATCCAATCCACCGCAAAGCCGTGCTCGAACTTGTCGTCGAGCATGGTTTCATAGCGGTTTTCCATCTGCCACGAGCCCGCAGCGCCTTGGCTGATGACCTCAACCACCGCCCGGCCATCAAGGCCCGCCTTCTCGGCGAAATGAAGCGCCTCAGAGAGCCCCTGCACCAGCCCGGCGATGGCGATCTGGTTGCACATCTTGGTCATTTGGCCCGCGCCGCTGTCGCCGATGCGGCGGCAAATCTTGGAGTAGACCTCCATGATCGGCAGCGCCCGGTCAAAGGCCCCCTCATCTCCGCCACACATGATCGACAATTGGCCGTTTTCCGCTCCTGCCTGACCGCCCGATATCGGCGCGTCGACAAAGCTGACCTGCGCGTCATCGGCAGCGGCATAAAGTTCGCGCGTGACGGCCGCTGAAACGGTCGTGTGATCGACAAAGATCGCCCCCGCCGTCATGCCACCAAAAGCGCCCTCTTCCCCCAAACAGACCGAGCGTAGATCGTCGTCATTGCCCACGCAGGCGATCACGAAATCCGCATCCTTTGCCGCCGCGCGCGGGGTCTTGGCCATGGCGCCGCCATAGGTTTTCACCCAGTCTTCGGCCTTGGCTTCGGTACGGTTATAGACGGTCACTTCGTGGACGGCCTTTTGCAGATGCCCCGCCATCGGAGCCCCCATGACCCCCAGTCCCAAAAACGCGAGCTTTGCCATGTGCTTTTCCTTATCATTCAGTTGCGTTATTCCCTGTCACAACACCTACCACCCTGCGCGCTCCGGTCAATCTGCGCGCCAGCCGAGGATCCCCCGATGGCATTGATGTTTCGCTGGCTTATCCGATTGGCGGTGTTTCTCGTCACGTTGAGCGTCGTGGTTTTGCTGCTGGTCTACTGGTTCGCCGCGCGGTCGCTGCCCGACTATGATGATCGGGTTGAGGTCCAAGGCGTCAGCGCCCCGGTCGAGATCGTGCGCGACAACGCCAATGTGCCGCATATCTTTGGCGAAACCGACGAGGACGTATTCTATGGCCTTGGCTTTGCCCATGCCCAAGACAGGCTGTGGCAATTGATCACCCTGCGCCGCACTGCGCAGGGGCGTCTGTCCGAGGTCTTCGGCACTGCCACCATCACCACCGACAAGCTGATGCGGCGCTATGACATCTACCGTCTAGCGGTGGCGGCGGCAGGTGAGCTTGACCCCAAAACCGACGCGGCGCTTGAGGCCTATTCCGCCGGGATCAACGCCCGCCTAGATCAGATCAACACCGAAGCCTTGGGCCGTGGCGCGCCCGAGATGTGGCTTTTCAATGCGCCCATGGCCCCGTGGCGGCCCGCCGACTCATTAGCCGTGACCAAGCTGATGGGCCTGCAAATGTCGGGCCATCTGGAGGCCGAAGTGCTGCGCGCGCGGGTATCATTAGAGTTGAGCGATCAAGACCGTCTGCGCGACATCCTGCCCGACGCGCCGGGCAGCGGTGTCGCCGCCCTGCCCGAATATGCCGCGCTCTTTCCTGAGGTGACGACGCGCCATGCGGCCGCGGCGCCCATGGACAGTCATCCGCTGTCGCCTTTCAAACGGCAGGCCTTCGCCGGTGCGTCCAACGCTTGGGCCGCAGCACCGTCGCGCTCTGCCGCGGGCGGCACGCTTTTGGCCAATGATCCGCACTTGGGGTTCACCGCCCCGGCGATCTGGTATCTGGCCCGGCTGGAGCTTGAGACCGGCGGCGTGATCGGCGGCACAATACCCGGCATGCCCGTGGTTCTGACAGGCCGCAGCGCTGATCTGGGCTGGGGGCTGACCACCGCCTATGTCGACGACCAAGACGTCTATATCGAAGAGCTGAACCCCGACAATACCGAAGAATACCGCACCCCCGACGGGTTCAAGAAATTCCGCAAACGCTCCTCCATCATCAATATCGCGGATGCTGACCCCATCACCGTTACCCTGCGTTGGACCGACAATGGCCCGGTGCTGCCGGGCAGCCATTACAACCTTGGCAGCATCACGCCGCCCGGGCATGTGGCCTCTGTCGCCTCGACCCTCTTTACCGAAGAAGACACCTCGCTTGCCGCCGCGATGAAGGTGATGCGCGCGAAATCGGTGCAGCAGGCGATCAATGCCGCGACCGATTATGTGGCTCCGGCGCAGAACCTCACACTGGTGGACCGTGACACCATCGCCATGAAGACCATCGGCGCTATGCCACGCCGCGACGCCAATCACCAAAGCGAAGGGCGCATGCCCAGCCCCGGCTGGATCGCTGCGAACCGTTGGGACGGCATGTTGCCCTATACCGCGAACCCTGAATTCATCGCCCCCGCGGGCGGCATCCTTGGCAATACCAACAACAAGACCGTCGATCGCCCCTTTCCCAACCATGTCTCTTTCGTTTGGGGCGACACGCAGCGGGTGCAACGCTGGCAGCGGCTGATGCAGAACCGCGAGGTGCATACCCGCGACAGTTTCATCGAAGCGCAGCTTGATACGGTCAGTCCCACGGCCCGCGCGCTCCTGCCGTTGATCGGCGCTGAGCTGTGGTTCACCGGAGAGGCCGCGCCTGATGGCACGCCCGAACGCCAGCGCCAGCGCGCACTGGATCTGCTCGCGGGCTGGTCGGGTGAGATGAACGAACACCTGCCCGAGCCGCTGATCTATGCCGCATGGATCCGCGCCCTGCAGGACCGTCTGATCCGGGATGAACTGGGGCCACTGGCCGAAGAATTCACTCACGTTCAGCCGCTCTTCATCGAACGCGCATTCCGAGATGTGCAGGGCGCTGCGAAATGGTGCGACGTGCGCCAATCCGCGCCGGTAGAGACGTGCCATGACATGGCGCGGCTTGCATTGGACGACGCCCTGCTCTGGATCAAAGAGACTTGGGGCACGCAGTTGGAATCCCTCCGCTGGGGCGACGCGCATCAGGCGACCCATGATCACCCCGTCTTGGGCGACGTGCCGCTGCTGCGCTACTTTGTGAACATTCGCCAGTCGACCTCGGGCGGGGACAATACCCTTCAACGGGGGCTGACCCGCGGCACCGGCAAAGACCCGTTCTATAATGTGCATGGTGCAGGCTACCGCGGGGTCTATGACTTTGCCGATCCCGACAGTTCGGTCTTTGTCACCTCCACCGGGCAATCGGGGCATTTCCTGTCGCGCCATTACGATGACATGGCGCAGCTCTGGCGGCGGGGCGAATACATCCCGATGTCACTCGACGCCGAACTGGCCCGCGCCGCCGCCGTGGGCGTGACCCGATTGGAGCCTGCCCAATGACCGCCCGCGTGATCCTGCTGAACAAACCCTACGGCGTGCTGTCACAATTCACCGACAAAGGCACCGAGGGCAGCACGCGGCCTACACTCTCGGCCTATATCGACGAAAAGGGGTTCTACCCCGCCGGACGGCTGGACCGTGACAGCGAAGGGTTGTTGGTACTGACTGACCATGGCCCGTTACAGGCCCGCATCGCGCATCCTAAATACAAACGCCCCAAGAGCTATCTGGTGCAGGTCGAAGGCACGCCCGATGCCGCGGCCCTTGAGGCGCTGCGCAAGGGGGTGGAACTGAAAGACGGCGTTACGAAACCGGCCCAAGTGGATCTGATCGACGCGCCCGAGGCGCTTTGGCCGCGCGACCCGCCCGTGCGTTTTCGCAAGACGGTGCCCGACGCTTGGCTGCGCATCACCATCCGCGAGGGGCGCAACCGACAGGTGCGGCGCATGACGGCCCATGTGGGGCTGCCCACCCTGCGGCTGATCCGCGAAAGCGTGGGCGATTGGGAACTGGCCGGTCTGCAACCCGGCGCTTGGCGCTGGTCGACCGAGAATGGCCGCTAGGTCAGCGCACGGGTGATCGCCACGCCTGCGGTTGCCGCCGTCCCGGTCAGGACCGACCCCCAAGCGAAGTCCCGCGCGACCATGGCCCATGTCCAGTCCTTGAGCGTGGCCAGATTGGTGAACTCATAGGTGCCATAGCCCATCGCTCCGATCAGCAGCGCATTGCCAAAGACCCAGAGCAAAGAATGGTCCTGCATCATCGCGGGCCAAGACACGAACCAGAGCACCACCGCCACGAAGAAAGCGTAAAAGATCAGCGCCGGGGCGACGCGGAATTCATCCAGCAGCCAGTCTCCGATATCACGCTCAAACACGGGTTTGATGAGATAGGTCAGCCCAAGGTAGTCCAGCCCGAGGAAGATCACGGCGGTTGAGATATAAAGGATGGCGAGGGTCATGGAAGCGCTCCGCAAAAGGTCGTTTCACCATATGCGACGCAGCGGGTCAATTTCGATGCTTGCCGGGGCAAAAATTGCCCCAGCCTGCGCCGTAGCTTTTAAATCTGCTGGAATTCAGCCTCTTGGCGCGCGGACCAACGCACGGTGATCTCAAACCCGTCTTCAGTCTGACGCTCACCTTCCACCACGTCCTGCGCAAACAGCCAGGCGCGTTTCTTGCCTTCGGCAAAGCCGAGGGTCAATTCGGCCTCGCGTACCGCACCCTGCAGCGCTTCGGCGATGGTTTCCTGAAACGCCTCAAGCCCTTCACCGGTGATGGCCGAGATTGCCAGCACATCGTCGTTACGCGCCGCGCGGGCGCGCATGGCGTCAGCGCGGTCGTCGGGCAGCAGGTCCAGCTTGTTCCAAACCTCGAAACTGCGGGTCTCTTTCGGGACGCCCAGTGAGGCGAGGATATCGCGCACATTCTGGGCCTGCTCTTCGGTCTCAGCGTGGGACACATCGCGCACGTGGCAGATGATATCGGCGGCCAACACCTCTTCGAGTGTGGCGCGGAAGGCGGCGACAAGTTCCGTGGGCAGATCGCTGATGAACCCCACCGTGTCGCTGAGAATGATCTCAGGCCCGTCCGGCAACACAAGACTGCGCATGGTCGGGTCGAGTGTGGCAAAGAGCATGTCTTTGGCCATGACCTTGGCCCCGGTCAACCGGTTGAAAAGGGTGGATTTTCCGGCGTTGGTATAGCCCACCAAAGCGACGATCGGAAACGGCACTTTGGCACGGGCGGCGCGGTGCAAGGCGCGGGTTTTCACGACCTTTTCCAACTGGCGGCGCAGACGCACCAACTGGTCGTCGATCGCGCGGCGGTCCGCCTCGATCTGGGTTTCCCCCGGTCCGCCGACAAAGCCCAAACCGCCGCGCTGACGCTCAAGGTGGGTCCATGCGCGAACAAGGCGCGTGCGCTGATAGTTCAACGCGGCCATCTCGACCTGAAGCACCCCTTCACGGGTCGCCGCGCGGTCGCTAAAAATCTCCAAAATCAAACCGGTGCGGTCGAGCAGCTTGACGCCCCAAGCCTTCTCAAGGTTGCGCTGCTGGACCGGGGTCACCGGACCGTCAACCAGCACAAGGTCAACCTCCGCCGCCTTCATGCGCTGCTCAAGCTCGTCGATTTTGCCCTTGCCGAAAAGCATACCGGCATGGACGGTGCGCAGCGGCACCACTTCGGATCCCACGACCTGCAACTCTGGCAGCGCTTCGGCCAATGCAACGGCTTCGGCCAGCGCGGGCTCAGGCGCGCGCCGGTCGTTGTCGGTTTTGATATCAGGATGCAGCACCCAAGCGCGCGTTACGCGGGGCCCATCGCTGTTGTCGATCTGAAATGCTGGACGGCTCAAGAAGCGTCTTCGCCCTCATAAAGGCTGATCGGCTGGCTTGGCATGATGGTCGAAATCGCGTGCTTGTAGACAAGTTGCGATTGACCGTCGCGGCGCAGCAGAACGCAGAAGTTGTCAAACCAGGTAATCACACCCTGCAATTTGACGCCATTGATCAGGAAAATTGTCACCGGTACTTTGGTCTTGCGAACGTGGTTTAGGAACGCATCCTGAAGGTTCTGTCTGTCTGACGCCATGGTAGTCTCGCCTTTTGTTCTTGCTGGCGTCCGCGTACCGGACCCCCCCATTGCGTCAAGTATGGAGTGCGAAAGCGTGAGTTTCCAGCCCCAATATCAGCGGACTAGGGCGGTTCTAGCGCTAAACGTGTCAAGCGCGCCACAAATTCGGGGTCATCAGCGCAATAATCGCCAAGGTTTCCAGCCGACCCAGCACCATTGCTCCGCTGAGGATGATTTTCGCGGCCACGCCCAGTTCGATCAAATGGATGGGTTTGTCGGCAGCATGTTCGATCAGCGGCCCGGTGGTGGAGAGCGTGGCCACCGACATGACCACCGCCGCATCAAAGGACGCGCCAGTCAGGGTCAGAAGAAGGGTCACTCCGGCGAGCGACATGGCAAAAAGCATGAAGAAAATCCACGCAATAAAAGCACCGTTGCTTTGCAAACGCCGCCCCGCAGCCCCCGCGCCGCTGACGGAATTGGGATAGACCAGCCGGTCCATCTCGCGCACCCCGTTTTGATAGAGCGCGAAGACCCGCAAAAGCTTGACCCCGCCCGCCGTGGTGGCCACCCCGCCGCCGATCAGTGCAAGCCCCATGAGCACCAACCCCGGCGTGCGCAGCCCCGACCAATTCTGCGCCTCCGCCCAATGTTCAGAGACGAAACCGGTCGTCGACAGGAAGGACAGCACGGTAAACAGCCCGCCCCAAAGCGCGTGCAAAGCGCGGGTGCCGTCAACCTCGACCTCCACTTCAAAGGCGCCGATCCAGTGGCGTGCGAACAGCAGCAACGGCACGCCGATCACCACCAAAAGGCCGATGCGGAACTCTGGGTCGGTCATCAGCCCGCCTTGGGTCGCGGTCACGGTATCTTTGGAAAAGGTCAGCCGCGACAGGGCGAAGAGCATAAACAGCATCATCACCGCCTCGCCGGTGACGCCGATCTGCGCTTCGGCCACGCCCCCGATGGGCGAAATGCCCGAGGTCGCCATGACCGACATGGCATGGCAAAGCGCCACCAAGGCCGTCTCTCCACCGATGACCAGCAAGAGCCAAAGCAGCAGCGTCAGCCCGAAATAGATCGGCAGCAATGCCTGCGTGGTGCGCAGCAGCCGTTGGCGCGGGGTGATCCGGCCCATGCGAGCGCCGATCCGGTCATCGGGCCGCCCCGGTTCGGCCTGCGCCGTCACCTCAAAGCCGCCCAAATGCAGCGGGGCCAGAATGGCCGAGGCCGTGACCCACATGAGCAGCCCGCCCATCCAACCGACCTGCGCGCGCCACAGATGCAGGGTGTCGCTCAGCCGTTCGGGGTTGAACATGGTGGCCCCGGTGGTGGTCAGGGCGCTGACCATCTCGAAATAGACGTTCATAAACCGTGTGGTCGGCAGCGCCTCAAGGAAGGGCACCGCGAAAAAGACCGGCAGGAAAACAAAGGCAGACAGCAGCGACAAGAGCGGCCCAAGCGCGCCATCCAGGGGTTTGCGCCCGGCATGGGCGATGGCGATAAGCGTGAAGGCCACAAGCCCCAGCAGACCGGCATAGAGAAAGGCGCGGCTGGCCAGATGGTCATTCATCACCAGCCCGTGGATCGACGGCAGGATCATCGACAGGGCAGAGACGCCGAACAATTGCAAGAACAGCGGCAGCTGCACGATCTCCCGGCGGATGCCGGTCGGGCCTATGCTGGTCGGTTGCGTCACAAAGGCGCTCCTGCGCTTAGAAAAAGTCGATCGAGACCTGCAAAAGCTGCTCAACCCGGGGCACATCCTCGGCCAGAGCGAAGAGGGCGACAACGTCCCCTTCGTCGATCCGTGTGCTTCCCATGGGGCGGATCACCTTGCCTTCTTTGCGCAGCATGCCGATCAACACGCCCTCGGGGAAGTCAATTTCCGAGACTTTCTTGCCCGCGAGGGGCGATGTCGACAGCACTTCGGCCTCGATCACCTCGGCCTCGGCATCGCCGATGGAATAGACCGCCCGCACCCGCCCATGGCGGATGTGGCGCAGGATCGAACTGACCGTCGTGGCGCGCGGATTGATATAGGCGTCGATGCCAAGGTGGGTCATCAGGGGCACCAGCGTCGGATCGTTTATCAGCGCGATGACATAGGGGCAGCCCTCGGCCTTGGCACGCACACAAGACAACATGTTGGTTTTGTCGTCATCCGTCACCGCCAGCATCGCATCGGCGCGGCTGATCCCGGCTTCGGCCAACAGCGCCGCATCAAGCCCGTCGCCGTTCAACACGATCGTTCGCTCAAGCCCTTCAGCGGCGCGTTCGGCGCATTTGCGGTTTTTCTCGATCATCTTGGTGCGCACGCGCAGCGGTCCGGCCTCAAGGTGCTGCGCCACGGTCAGGCCGACATTGCCCCCACCCACCAGCACGACGCGCTCTTGCTTGGTGGTTTGTTTGCCGAAAATTTCCATCGTGCGGGCGATGTCGTCGTGATGCGAAAAGACGTAGCAGTCATCGCCAACGAAAAGCTGATCCTTCGCCTCGGGCGCGAACAGCGTGCCATCGCGTCGCACGCCCACGACGACCGCGCGCAGGGTCGAGAAGAGATCGGTAAGCTGCCGCAGCGGCGTATTCACCACCGGGCAATCGCTGTCGATGGTAATCCCGAGAAGCTGTGCCTGCCCTTCCATGAAAATCTCGGTGTCAAAGGCGGCGGGCGCGCTGAGACGCTGAAGGGCTGCAGTGGCGACCTCTTTCTCAGGGGAAATCACCACGTCGATCGGCATGTGATCGCGCCGGTAAAGGTCGGAGTAGATCGCATCCAGATAGGACTGGCTGCGCAGACGGGCGATCTTGCGGTTGATGCCAAAGACCGAATGCGCCACCTGACAGGTCACCATATTGACCTCATCCGAGTGGGTCGCGGCGATGATCATTTCGGCGTCCCGCGCGCCCGCACGGTCCAGCACATCGGGGTAGCTGGCGAAACCGGCGATGCCCTGCACATCCAACGTGTCGGTGGCGCGGCGGATCAATTCGGCATTGCTGTCGACCACGGTCACATCGTTGCGCTCTCCGCTGAGGTGACGGGCAATCTGCCAACCCACCTGCCCTGCGCCGCAAATGATGATTTTCATGAAGGCTTCCTTACCCTGAGCAAAGATCGTGTGAGGGTTGTCTTGGGTCGGTTAGAGGGCATGACAGATGGGTTGGCAAGCGTCAAATCAATTGTCTTTACCATCCAACAGCGGCATCATGGGGTCATGAAACCGATATCCCCACGCGCATCGCGCAGCGCCTTTGCCCTGACGTTTGTCGCCCTGACGGCTGCGGCCTGTGCGCCGCTGAACACCTATTACAAACCGGGCGCGACCGTTGCGCAGGTCAACCGGGCCACCACCGCTTGCGAGGTGCTGGCCCTGCGCGATGTGCCGATCTCAACCCAAATCCGCCGCGAACCGCCGCGCTATGTGCCCGAGCGCCGCCAATGCGATGCCAATAACAACTGCACCACGCGGGGCGGCTTTTACGTGCCGGGTGAATTGGTGACCTTTGACCCCAACCAAGACCTGCGCAACCGGGTTGAGGAACAATGTATGGCCGACAGAGGTTTCGCGCCGGTGTCGATCCCCGCCTGCCCCAGCAACGTGGCCCGCGCTGCACCGACGCGGGCGACAACCACGCTGCCCGCGCTCAACCCCAAGTCTTGCGTGATCCGCAACAGCGATGGGTCGTTCCAGATCGTCACCCAAGGGTGAGGCGCTGCGCGAGGGGGCACGCCCCTTGCGGTTCTGCGGCGGGGTCAGCCCGCCGCTTCGATTTCCTCGTCCACATGGGCCACGCGCACACCCGCCTTGGCCGAGGTCACAACGCCAAGGGATTTCAGCTTGCGGTGCAAGGCGCTGCGCTCCATCCCGACGAAATTTGCGGTCCGGCTGATGTTGCCGCCAAAGCGGTTGATCTGGGTCAACAGATACTCCCGCTCGAAAGCCTCGCGCGCCTCGCGCAACGGCAGCGTTGCCAGTGCGCCCGAAAGCACCACGCGCCCCTCATCGCCGCCGTTCTCCTCTTCGCCGGGCAGTTCACGGGCCTCAATCGGGCCGGTGCCATCACCGAGGATCAGCACCCGCTCAACAAGGTTCTTAAGCTGACGCACATTGCCGGGCCAGACCATCGTTTGCATCAGGGCCACGGCATCTTCGGTCAGCGCACGCTGCGGCAGACCCTGGGAGGTGTTGAACTCGGCGATGAAATGTTCGGCCAGCAGCGGAATATCCTCGCGCCGCTCTTCCAAGGACGGCACGGCAATCGGCACGACGTTCAGACGGTGATAGAGTTCCTGCCGGAAGGTATCTGCCTTGATCGCCTGATCCAGATCGCGGTTCGTTGAAGAGATCACCCGCAGATCGACGCGGACCTTGTCGGTCCCGCCTACGCGGGTGAACTGTTGGTCCACCAGCACCCGCAGGATCTTGGACTGGGTGCCAAGCGGCATATCCGCGACCTCATCAAAGTAGATCACCCCGCCGTGGGCCTGTTCCAGCAACCCCGGCTCGACCCCGCGGTCCGGCGTCTCCCGGCCAAAGAGCACCTCTTCCATCCGATCAGGCGCCACCCCGGCGCAGTTGACGGTGACAAAGGGCGCCGAGGCGCGGGCGGAATGGGCGTGGATATAGCGCGCGGCCACTTCCTTGCCCGCCCCCGCCGGGCCGGTCAGCATCACGCGGCCATTGGATTTGGTCACCTTGTCAAGCTGCCCCAACAGGGCGCGATAGGGCGCGGAGGTGCCGATCATCTCGGAGGTCGCCACATCGCGGCGCTTGAGGTTCTGGTTCTCCCGCCGCAGGCGCGAGGTTTCCATTGCGCGGCGGATCACCACCAGCAATTGATCGATGTTGAACGGCTTTTCGATAAAATCGTAAGCCCCTTGTTTGATCGCCGCCACGGCAATCTCGATATTGCCGTGGCCCGAGATGATCACCACCGGCACGTCAGGATTGTCCCGTTTAACGGTCTTTAGAATATCGATCCCGTCCATCCGGCTGTCTTTCAACCAGATGTCGAGGATGATCAGCGCAGGCGCCTCGGTGTTGATCTCGGCCATCGTCTCATCAGAATTGCTGGCCAAGCGCGTGGCAAAGCCTTCATCCTCAAGGATGTCCGAGATCAACTCACGGATGTCGCGTTCGTCGTCTACAATCAGAATGTCACTCATCTGCCTTATCCCCTTGGTCTGTCGTTGCGTCGATGGCCAAGGGCAGTGAAATGACTGCCATGGCACCGTGATGGTCTTGCCCGTCGAATGCGGGCGCGGTTTCGAGCGTCAGGCTGCCGCCATGTTCCTCGATAATCTTTTTGACGATGGGCAGACCCAGACCGGTGCCCTCGCTGCGCGTGGTCACATAGGGCTCGAACAGCCGCGCGCGGTCTTCGGGCAGACCGATGCCATTGTCAGCAATGGTCAACCGCAAGAGCCGATTTTCGGGCGTCAGGACCACGCGAATTTGCGGCTCATGCCCCTCGGTCGTGCCTTTTTTCTTCAGGCTTTCGATGGCTTCGCCCGCGTTCTTGATCAGATTGGTCAGCGCCTGCGAGATCATCGTGCCGTCGATATTGGCCATGACCGGCTGCGTGGGCAGGTCAAGCTTGATCGCCACCTCTTCCTGCCTGCTTTGCTGAAGCAACACCGCATCGCGCAGCAATTGCCGGATGTCCTGACGGCTGGTTTCCGGCTCTGGCATCCGCGCGAATTTCGAGAATTCGTCGACGATGCGCCGCAGGTCGCCGGTTTGGCGGATGATCACCCCGGTCATCTGTTCCAGCGCGTCGTCATCGCCCTCTGCCATTTTGGGGCCAAACTTGCGGCGAATGCGCTCGGCACTCAACTGGATGGGCGTCAACGGGTTCTTGATCTCATGGGCAATCCGGCGCGCCACGTCGCCCCAAGCGGCCATGCGCTGCGCGCTGACCAGATCGGTCACATCGTCAAAGGCCACGACATAGCCCTCAAGATCGCCATCCTTGGACCGCCGGGTCGCCATGCGGACCAGCAGGTTCTCCATCGCCCCTTGGCGCGAGACTTTAATCTCCGCCTGCGCCACTTCGTCAGACGCGGCCTTGACCGTCTCAAACAGCGGCCCGAACTCCGGCACGGCAAGGGTCAGCGGCAGGCTTTGCTGGTCTTCCGACCAATCCAGCAGCCGCATGGCCGAGCGGTTCACGAAGGTCACGCGCCCCTCGGGGTCAAGCCCCACAACGCCCGAGGTCACCGAGCTTAGCACGGAATCGAACAACCGGCGACGGCGCTCGATCTGGTCGGTATTTTCCAACAGGGTCTCGCGCTGGCCCTTCAGCTGCCGGGTCATCTGGTTGAAGTAACGCCCCAGCATGGCGATTTCGTCATCGCCCTCTTCTTCGCGGACCTGCACGTTCAAATCACCCGCGCCCACCTGTTGCGCGGCGCCGGTCAGGCGCCCAACCGGACCGGAAAGCCGTTCGGCAAACCACAGGCCCAGCCAAACGGCGGCCAGAATGAGGATCACCGCAAAGCCCAGATAAACAAGGGCAAATTCGAACAGCAGCCGCCCGCGTTCGGATTCAAGCTGTTGGTACAGGCGCACCGTTTCTTTGGTCTCATCCAGCAGCGCCAGAATCTCACCATCCACCGCGCGGGAGACATAGAGGAAACGATCAACATAGGCGTCCATCGGCACCAACGCGCGGAATTCATTGTTGGGCCAGTCCTCGATGACCAAAAGGCCCTCGTCACTGGCGGTCTCAAGCTGCGCCTCGGTGGGTGCTTCGAAATCAAAGAGATAGGACCGATCCCCCCGCGCCCGGATCTGCGCGGTGCTGTCGATCAGAAACGCCTCGCGCAGGCCGCGCTGAATTTGCCGCTGGCCCTCGCCCAAAAGCTCACTGTCGCTTAGGTTGATGCCCTGCGTGCGGGCGCTGTCGATGCTGCGGGCGAGGGTCTGCGCGTCCAATATCAGAGCCTCGCGCTGCTCGGCCTCATAGGCTTCGGCCGCCGCGAGCGACGAGCCGACCACGCCGCTGACCCGGTCAGAGAACCACCCCTCAAGCCCGACGTTCACCGTGAGCCCTGCAAAAATCGCCACTGTGACGGTTGGGATCAGCGCCATCAGGGCAAAAACGCCCGTCAACCGCAGGTGCAACCGAGAGCCCGCTGATTTGGCGCGGCGTGCTGAGATCAGCCGCCCGACCTGAATGAGAACCAACGCCGCCACCAGCAGCACATAGACCAGATCGGACAACAGAATGAGCCGCAGGTTGAGCGTATCCGCCCCCTGCCCCAAAGGCCCAAGCGCCAGATAGGTCGCAAGCGCCAAAACCGGCCCCAGCACCACCAGCCCAAAGGTGGACCAATTGCGCAGCCGTTTGACTCGCCTGAGACGCCCCAACCGTTCGAGCTTGAACCTGCGTGACCGGGTTGCCACCCGCATACCTCACCGATGTTGTGATGCATCGCTGCATCAACCGCCATATTATGTGGTCCTGACCGGGAGAGTACCCCGATGGCCACTGTTATGTGGCTCTTTTACATCATCTTGCGGCCCCGTGTCACCTCAATATCGAGGTCGGTGATCTTCTTGCGCAAAGTATTTCGGTTAATTCCCAGCAAAGCGGCACATTTAGCTTGGTTCCCTGCCGTCGCGGCAAGCGCGATTTCGATCATCGGCAGTTCGACTTCGCGCAGGATCCGCGCGTAAAGCCCCGGAGGCGGCAGCATGGAGCCGTGCAGGTCGAAATAACGCTGCAAATGACGTTCGACCGAGGCCCCCAGCCGTTCGGTATCAGCCTCGGTCTGCATCGGTGCCGGACCGCTTTGCGCGCCCAGCAGTTGCTCGGCCTCGCTCGCCGTGATCTCGGCCGCTTGGCTGGCCAGTGCCAGTTGCCGCATGGCATGTTCCAATTGGCGCACATTGCCGGGCCATGGGAACTTCAGCAGGATTTGCGCGGCCTTGTCCGACAGCTTGCGCGGTGAGGCAGGCCCGGGGTTGGCACGGGCCAGAAAATGGTCGGCCAACAGCGGGATGTCTTCCACCCGGTCCCGCAGCGCAGGCACTTCGAGGGTCGCCCCCGACAGGCGGTAATAGAGATCCCGGCGCAGCTTGCCTTCTTGCATCGCCGCATCCAGATCGCTTTGGCTGGTGGCCATGAAACGCGGCGCGTCTTCGCCCGGCGCATCCATCATCCGCACCAGACGGGCTTGGATATCCTGGGGGAAATCCGCGATTTCGTCGATCATCAGGGTGCCACCGCCGACCCGCGCCAACACCCGCGAGGGGCCTTCGATATCGGCAAGATCGGCATCCGTCACGGTCACAAACGGCAAGCTGCGCCGGTCTGAGAAGTCGTGAATGGCCCGCGCGATCAGCGATTTGCCCGAGCCGCTTTCGCCCCAGATCAGCACCGGCAGGTCGGTGTTCATCACCCGCGCCACGGTGCGGTACAGCGCCTGCATCACCGGGGTGCGGCCAATCATCGGCAGGTCATCACGCTCGGCGTCGATCTCGGCACCGTCGTCGGCAGCGGCCTTGCGGCTGAGCGTCGTGCGTTGCTCCAAGGCACGAGCGGTGCGCTTCATCAGATCTGGCAAGTCGAAGGGTTTGGGCAGATAGTCAAAGGCTTCGGCCTCTGCCGCCTTGATCGCGGTCATGATGGTGTTCTGCGCCGAGATCACGATCACCGGAAGGCCGGGTCGGTCCTGCGCGATTTTCGGAAGCATTTCCAACCCGTTGCCATCGGGCATGACCACGTCAGAGATCACCGCGTCGCCCTTGCCCTCGCTGACCCATCGCATCAGGGTGGTCAGGCTTGAAGTGGCATGAACCTTGCAGCCCGCGCGGGTCAGCGCTTGGGTCAGAACGGTGCGGATCGTGCGGTCGTCATCGGCGACGAGGATGGTGCCATCCATGTCAATTCTCCTTGAGGGCAGCAGCGCCTGCGCGCGGCAGCGAAATGCGGAATGCGGTTCGACCGGGGGCGGAACTGACTGAAATCCAGCCTCCGTGGTCTGAAATAATTTTACTCACCAAGGCGAGGCCCAGCCCCGTGCCATTCTCCCGGCCCGAGACGAAAGGATCGAAAACATCGGCACGGATATTGTCCGGCAGGCCGGGGCCATCGTCGATCACCTCAATCTGCAAAGGCAATGGCTGGCCATCCCCATCGGCGCGGCGCAACTGGAATCCGTGTTCATAGAAACTGCGCAGCCGGATGGTGCCCCCCGCCGCGCCCGCAGCCTCAGCCGCGTTGCGGATGAGGTTCAGCAAGACCTGCAAAAGCTGGTCCTTATCACCAAGCGCGGGCGGCAGAGAGGGGTCGTAATCTTCGGTAATTTTCATCTTTGAGCCGAAGCCCAACAGCGCCGACCGGCGGGCGCGGTCCAGCACATCATGCAGGTTCACCGGCTTGCGCTCGGGCGCCATGAGGTTGCCAAATTGCTCGACCTGTTCCAGCAGTTTCACGATGCGCCGGCTTTCGGCGACGATGAGATCGGTCAGTTCCAGATCACTTTTGGATAGATTCATCGACAAAAGCTGTGCCGCGCCGGTGATCCCGGCCAGAGGGTTCTTGATCTCATGGGCCAGCATCTCGGCCATGCCGATGGCGGATTTGGCGGCGGATTTCACGCTGTGATCTTGGGTGATGCGCCCGGCCAATTCGCGCGGGGTGATCATCAGAACCATCTCCCCCGCCCCGCCCACCAGCGGCGCAATCTGCAGGCCGCATTGCAAAGGCGCGCGCTGCATCGCGCCCACATCCACGTCATTCACGAACAGCGGCGTGCCCTGCAGCCGCGCACGGGCAAAGGCAGCCTCAAGCGGGTGATCCACCGCGATCAACTTCCAGATCGACTGGCCGATCACGGCGCGGGCAGAGGCATTGAGGAAGCCTTCGGCGGAAGGGTTCAAATCCGCGACCCGGTCGTCGGCGCTGACGATAAAGGCAGGCACCGGCAGAGAGGTCCAAACCTGCCGCTCAGGTATCTCGGCCCTCATGCCGCGACCGGGGTTTGAGCCACTGCGGCGTCGTACTGCATGGCCTCTGCGATCAGATCAAAGGTGGTTTTCACCTCCCGCGCTGTCAGCAGGGCGCGGCGCAGATCGGCGGGGGTGGCGCAATGGTCCATATACCAGCCCAAATGCTTGCGGGCGACCTTGGCACCCAGTTCGACCCCGTAAAAACGCAGCATCTCGTCGTAATGTTCGGCCACCATCTGGGCCATTGCGGCCCCTTTGGGGATCATCGGCTTGGCGCGTCCGTGCAGGTCATGCGCGATTTGCGCCAGCAGCCAAGGCCGCCCCTGCGCGCCGCGCCCGATCATCACACCGTCTGCGCCCGACAGCCGCAGGGCTTGGCGTGCCTCTTCGCTGCCAATGATATCGCCATTGGCGATGACGGGGACGCGCACCGTTTCTTTCACCGCGCGGATCGCGGCCCAATCGGCGCGGCCCTTGTAGAACTGACAGCGCGTGCGCCCGTGGATGGTGATCATCTGCACGCCCGCATCCTCGGCCCGTTTGGCGATCGGTGCGGCGTTGAGCATATTGTCGTCCCAGCCCAGCCGGGTTTTCAGCGTCACCGGCACGTTGACCGCGCCCACAACGGCCTCAATCAGCCGCAGCGCGTGATCGGGTGTTTTCATCAGCGCCGAGCCCGAAGCGCCCTGCGTCACCTTTTTGGCCGGGCAGCCCATATTGATGTCGATGATCCGCGCGCCCATCGCCTCGACCATCCGGGCAGCCTCGGCCATCGGTTCGGCCTCGCGCCCCGCGAGCTGGACGGAGGTGCCGATGACATCCAATCCCAGCTCTGCCTTCTCTCGGGTGCCGGGGCGGCGGCTGAGCAATTCTTGGCTGGCGACCATTTCGGACACGACCAACCCGGCCCCGAATCGCGCCACGAGGTTGCGATAGGGCAGATCGGTGATCCCCGCCATCGGGGCGAGGAATACCGGAGGGTCGAATGTCAGGGGGTCGGCGGTCACGTGCTTAATCCTTGTGCGGTCCCTTGCTGTGTAGCTCTGCCACGGGGTGACCTCAATGAAACTGGCCTGAAAAGCAGCTATGCGCCAAGCAACTGCTTATTTTTTAGGCAGCCACCCCAGATTGCACCCCGCCGCCGCATTGCCTAGACAGTGTCATGTTCACCACGTTTTCCAGATTGCCCGCATGAGTATCGCAGCCCTGATCGTTGCCGCCGGGCGTGGCAGCCGCGCAGGCGGTCCGCAGCCCAAGCAGTGGCAGGGGTTGGCAGGCGCGCGGGTGATTGACCACACGCTCGCCGCCTTTCGCGCCCTTCCCCAGATCACTGAGATTGTGCTGGTGCTGCACGAAGATGACATGGATCACGCCGAGGCTTTTGCCGCGCAAGGCGTCACCGTCACCACCGGCGGGGCGGAGCGCGCGGCCTCTGTTCAGCGCGGTCTTGATGCGATTGGCCAAGCGGACAAGGTGCTGATCCACGACGCCGCGCGGCCCTGCGTCTCGGCCCAGATCATTGCTGGCGTGATTGATGCGCTCGACCAGTATCAAGCCGCCGCACCGGGCCTGCCGGTCACTGACGCCCTTTGGCAGGGCGCGGATGGCCGCGTCACCGGCACGCAAGACCGCAGCGCCCTTTTCGCCGCGCAGACGCCGCAGGGCTTTGACCTTGCCGCGATCCGCGCGGCCCATGCCGCTCATGACGGCCAAGCGGCGGATGATGTCGAAGTCGCCCGCGCCGCGGGCCTGACCGTTGCCATCACCCAAGGCAGCGCCGATAACCTAAAAATCACCCGGCCCGAGGATTTCGCCCGCGCCGCCCGCATATTGGAGACCCGCATGGACATTCGCACCGGCAACGGATTTGACGTGCACGCCTTTGGCCCCGGAGACCACGTGACCCTCTGCGGCATCGACATTCCGCACACCCACGGGCTGGTCGGCCATTCCGACGCCGACGTGGCGCTGCACACGGTGACCGATGCCATCTACGGCGCGCTGGCACGCGGCGACATCGGCCAGCATTTCCCGCCGAGTGATCCGCAGTGGAAAGGCGCGCGCAGCGATATCTTTCTGCGCCATGCCGCGCAGATGGCCCGCGATATGGGGTTCACCCTCACCCATGTCGATTGCACGCTCATCTGCGAGACCCCCAAGATCGGCCCCCATGTGCAACCGATGCGCGCTTCGATGGCTGAAATGCTGGGGATCGAGATCGACCGCGTATCCGTTAAAGCGACCACAAGCGAGCGCCTCGGCTTTACCGGGCGCGGCGAAGGCATAGCCTGTATGGCCACAGCAACATTGGTGAAAACATGACCCCAGCCCATCTGATCGCGACGCTTCTGGGCGTCGGCCACATCCGCCCCGCGCCGGGCACTTGGGGGTCGCTCATCGCCCTGCCCTATGCGTGGCTGTTGCATGTGCTGGGCGGCTTTCCCCTGCTGGTGATCGGGATCCTCGTGGCGATCCCTTTGGGCTGGTGGGCCACTGCGCGCTACACGGCGGGCGGGCAGGATCATGACCCCGGAGAGGTTGTGGTCGACGAGTTGGTTGGCCAGTGGATCGCGCTTTTGCCGCTCTCTTACGCTGCGTGGTCTATGCAGATCCCGATCCTTGCCATGTGGCCCGGTTGGATCGCTGCCTTTGCGCTGTTTCGGCTTTTTGACATCACCAAACCGCTGATCATCGGCTGGGCTGATCGTCAGGGCGGGCCATGGGGCGTGATGCTAGACGATATCTTTGCCGGGATTTTCGCAGCACTTGGCGTCATGGCGCTGGCCGCGCTTTATCACGGGGTGCTGTAAATGACCCTTGCCGCGCAACTGTTGGAAAAAGCGCATGAAACCGGTGCGATGGTCGCCTGTGCAGAGAGTTGCACGGGCGGGATGCTGGCCGCGGCACTGACCGATTTGCCGGGGTCTTCGGCCCTACTGGATCGCGGCTTTGTCACCTATACCAATGCAGCGAAAATGGCGATGTTGGGCGTCTCGGAGGGGACGCTGGCGGATTGGGGGGCGGTGTCCGAAGAGGTGGCTAAAGAGATGGCCGCGGGCGCGCTGGCGCGGTCAGAGGCGCAGATCGCCGTGTCGATCACCGGCATCGCGGGCCCGGGCGGGTCGGAGCATAAGCCCGAAGGCCGCGTCTGTTTTGGCCTTGCCACGGCAGCCGGGGTTCAGACCGAAACGGTGGAGTTCGGCGCGCAGGGCCGCGATGCAGTGCGCTTGGCCGCCCGCGACCATGCGCTCGGCCTCTTGCTGAGGGGCTTCGCGGCGCTTTAGCCTTTGGGGCCGTAAAGCTCTTTCGCTCGGTTCTCAAAGGCCCGAACGATCCGCTGCATCGCTTCGTTGAAAACAACGCCGATGACCTTTTGCAGGATCATGTTCTTGAATTCGAAATCGACAAAGAAATGCACCTGACAGCCTTCGAGGTTATCCTCGAAATGCCAGTTTGATTTCATATACTTGAACGGCCCATCCAGATATTCGGTGTCGATCTTCTTGGCCTCGGGCCAGAGCACGACACGGCTGGTGAACCGCTCTCGAAACACTTTGAAAGAGATCACCAGATCGGCTTCCATCACCCGGTGATCGCCCCGGTCTTCGTCACTGCGAATGCGCGCAGCAGCGGTCCAAGGCAGGAATTCGGGATAGCGGGCCACATCGGCGACAAGATCATACATCTGTTGCGCGCTATAGGGCAGTTGGCGGGTCTCTGAATGGGTGGGCATTGCGTTCCGTTGCGTTGCAGGTTACCCCCTATTTCACGTCTCAACCCCGCAGATTCAAGGGCAAAACCATGGCACACGGGCCTTATGTCATCGACGAAATGATCTCGGCCAAGGCCATCGCGGCGCGGATCGAGGATCTCTGCCGTGAGATCCATGACGAATTCAACGGCACAGATAAATTGGTCGTGGTCGGCCTGCTGCGCGGGTCATTTGTGTTTATCGCCGATCTGGTGCGCGAATTGGACCTGCCGATCGAGGTCGATTTCCTCGAAGCCTCCAGCTATGGCGACGGCATGGAGAGCAGCCGGGAAGTGCGCATTCTCAAGGACTTGCGCGGCGCGATCGAAGGCCGCGACGTGCTGGTCGTCGAAGATATCGTCGACACCGGCCACACCCTGCACCATGTCACCAACCTGCTGCGCTCGCGCGAACCAGCGCGGCTGAAATCCATCGCCCTGCTCGACAAACCCACTCGGCGCGAAGTTGATCTGAAAGCGGATTGGACCGGCTTTGAAATCCCCGATGAATTCGTCGTGGGCTATGGCATCGACTTTGCCCAACGCAACCGCAACCTGCCTTTCATTGGGAAAGTCCGCTTTACGTGATGGACCCGCGGTGGCTGCTGCGCATGTCTCAATGGGCGCGCAATCCACCCTCGGGGAAACGGGTGATCGTGGTCTTTGCGATCATCGCTGCAGCCTTGGCCATCGGGTTGATCGAATGGCTGGGCTATTGGCCGGACTGGGCCACGGCAGAGCGTATCCCCCGCCGGTTCTAAGCCAAAGCGCGCCCGTTATCCCGCTGATCACGTTTTTGTTTTTTGCGACCCGTCCCTCCCATGTTACGCTGCGGCAAGAAAAGGGAGATGACCATGCATTTGACCAAAAGCATTACCGCCATCGGCGTCAGCGCCGCATTGATCGCCACCGCCGGCTTCGCAGCCAACCACAGCGACAAAGCCGCAAGTGATGCGGTAAGCGCGCGCCACGCGCAGATGCAACTGATCGCCTATCACACCGGCATCTTGGGCGGGATGGCCAAGGGCGAGACGGAATATAACGCCGAAATGGCAACCGCCGCCGCCACCAACCTGCATGCCGCCGCAGGTTTTGAGCGGAGCACCCTTTGGCTTGAAGGCACCGAGCAAGGGGCCGTCGAAGGGTCCCGCGCCAAGGCCGAAATCTGGAGCGATTCTGAGGGGTTCAACGACGCCTTCATGGCGCTGGAGACCGCCAGCGCGGATATGATCGAGGCCGCAGGCACCGATCTTGACGCTCTGAAAGCGGGCATGGGCGCTGTGGGCAAGGCCTGTGGCGCATGCCATGACGATTACCGCGGCCCCAAGAACTGATCCTTGCGACGTATAATTCCCGTACTGCTGGGCTGTGCCGTTCTCGGCGCGGCCCTTGGCTGGGTCGTTACCCGGCCCGATCCCCTTGAGCCGTCCTATGGCGCGGGGCTGACGCCTGATCCCGAGGCTGGCGCGCTCGTCTTTGCCGCCGGGGGCTGCGTGTCGTGCCATGCCGCCCCAGAGAGTGAGGGGGATGAGATGCTGGTTTTGGCCGGTGGCCTGCCCTTCCCCAGCGATTTCGGCACCTTCCACGCGCCCAATATTTCGCCCGATTCAGACCATGGCATCGGCGATTGGACCTTGCCAGAGTTCGCCCGCGCCGTGACGCGCGGCGTCTCGCCCGAAGGCCAGCACTACTATCCCGCCTTTCCCTATACGGCCTACCAACATCTCGCCCCGCAGGATGTGGTGAACCTCTTTGCCTATATGCAAACCCTGCCCGCCGCAGAGTTGCCGAGCCTGCCGCATGAGGTGGGTTTTCCCTTCAACATCCGTCGGGGGCTTGGCGCGTGGAAGGTAATGTTCTTTAACGAAGATTTCGTGCTGGCCGATGCGTCAGACGCACAGGTGGAGCGCGGGCGCTACCTTGTCGAAGGGCTGGCCCATTGCGGCGAATGCCACACGCCGCGCAACGCCTTGGGCGGGTTAGAGCAGGACGCTTGGCTAACCGGCGCGCCGAACCCCTCGGGCAAGGGGCGCATCCCCGGCATCACCCCCGCACATCTTGAGTGGTCCAAGGCCGATCTGGTGGAATATTTCACCTCCGGCTTCACGCCGGAATGGGATAGCGCGGGCGGAGAGATGGCCGAGGTGGTCAGCAACCTTGCCCAACTCCCCGAAAGCGACCGCGAAGCGATTGCGGCCTACCTCAAAGCCCTGCCCGGCGGTTAACGCCGGGCGCGTCTTCTTGGGATTACGCGATACCCAGCTTGCGGTTCCGCGCCTCGCGCAGACGCGCGAAATCGTCGCCCGCATGATAGCTCGACCGGGTCAGCGGCGTGGCCGAGACCATGAGGAAGCCCTTGCCGTAGGCCGCTTTTTCGTAGGAGGTGAATTCCTCCGGCGTGACAAAACGGTCCAGCGCGTGGTGCTTAGGCGTGGGCTGCAGATACTGGCCAATGGTCAGGAAATCGATGTCGGCGGCGCGCATGTCTTCCATCACCTGAATGACCGCTTGGCGGTCTTCGCCCAAGCCCACCATGATGCCCGATTTGGTGAACATTGACGGGTCCAACTCCTTTACCCGCTGAAGCAGGCGGAGGGAGTGAAAGTAACGCGCGCCGGGGCGCACTTCGGGGTAGAGGCCCGGTACGGTTTCAAGGTTGTGGTTAAACACATCCGGCCGCGCTTCGACCACCTTTTCAAGGGCTTCGGGGCAGCAACGGATGAAATCCGGTGTTAGAATTTCGATTGTCGTGTCGGGGCTGCGGTGGCGCACGGCGCGGATGGTTTGGGCAAAATGTTCCGCCCCGCCATCTTCGATATCGTCGCGGTCAACCGAAGTAATAACGACGTGGTTCAGCCCCAGTTTGGCGACCGCATCGGCCACGCGGCCCGGCTCGAACACATCCAGATCCTCTGGTGGCTTACCCGTAGCGATGTTGCAGAAGGTACAGGCGCGGGTGCAGACCTCGCCCATGATCATCATGGTGGCGTGCCCCTGAGACCAGCATTCGCCCACATTGGGGCAACCCGCCTCTTCGCAGACCGTGGTCAGCTTGTTGTCGCGCATGATGCGCGCGGTCTCGGCATAGCCTTTGCCGCCGGGCGCTTTAACCCTGATCCAGCTTGGCTTTTTCGGCTGGGCGTTGTCGGGCTTGCGCGCCTTTTCGGGGTGGCGCTGTTCGGGAATCTTCAGATCGCGCATCGGGGGCCTCTGATCATTGTGTCGCTGCCTGTTTATCATAGTGCGTGACCGGATGACCACCTACAGCATGCGCCCCCAAGACAAGGCTGCCATGCATCAGCGGCATCACCCCTTACCATTGATTTAGCGCCTTGTTTTTTCACCGGAAAATTACAATGCAGTTGCAGCATTGCGAGAGTTGATCAGGCTGCCTATATGGGCTACGAACCGACAAAGATTCCAATCCGAGAAAGAGAGACGCGATGAAACCCGGTATTCAAGTTCCCAACGTCACCTTCAAAACGCGCGTGCGCGACGAAAGCATCGAAGGCAACAACCCCTTCCGCTGGGAAGACAAGACCAGCGAAGATTTCTTCAAAGGCAAGCGCGTTGTCCTGTTCTCCCTCCCCGGTGCCTTCACGCCGACATGCAGCACCTACCAGCTGCCCGGCTTTGAGAACAACTTCGCCGCGTTCCAAGAGCATGGCATCGACGCGATTTACTGCCTGTCGGTCAACGACAGCTTTGTCATGAACAAATGGAAAGAGATGCAGGGCGTCCAGAACATCGACGTGATCCCTGATGGGTCGGGCGAATTCACCCGCCGCATGGGCATGTTGGTTGCCAAAGACAACCTCGGCTTTGGTGCGCGCAGCTGGCGCTATGCGGCGATCGTCAACGACGGCCAGATCGAAGCATGGTTTGAAGAGCCCGGCATCAGCGACAATCACGGCGATGACCCCTACGGTGTGTCTAGCCCCGAGACCGTTCTGGAACACCTCGAAAACCAGAGACAAACCGAAGCGGCCTAAGCCCCTTTCATGTGATCGGATCGGGCTGTTTGGCCCGATCCCTTTGACCCCGCTGCCCCGTCCGCGCCTAGTATTTCGCGCGCAGCTGCCCGGTCAGCCCTTCCCCCACCTCTTTCAGCGTCTCGGCCAATTGCGCCGCCCAACCGCTGCCCGGCGTGCCCGCTCGGCGTACGAGGCCGATTTGCCGCGCAGGCTCCGGCGTGCCGAAACGGTGCAACCGTAGGCCCGGCGCGGCATCAAGCTCGGTTTTGGCGGCGATCTCGGGCATCAAGGTCATGCCAAACCCCGCCTCCACAAGCCGCGATAGGGTCGCGAGGGACGAAGCGCCCGTGTGGATACCCGCCTGCGTCCGGTCCCGCTGACAAACCTCTAGCGCTTGATCGGTCAGGCAGTGACCGTCTTCCAACAGCATCAGCGGCGTGCGAGCCAGATCGGTCGGACGAACGACATCCGCCCCCGCCATCCGCTCGGCAGAGCCTGCCAGCAAAAAGCGATCTTCGAACAGGGGCATTTCGGCCAG
Source organism: Sulfitobacter sp. NFXS29 (assembly GCF_040148765.1). Lineage (NCBI taxonomy): Bacteria > Pseudomonadati > Pseudomonadota > Alphaproteobacteria > Rhodobacterales > Roseobacteraceae > Sulfitobacter > Sulfitobacter sp. NFXS29. The sequence goes on along the minus strand of NZ_JAGDED010000001.1, from coordinate 893,703 downwards.
TCCGGTTTCGCCTGTCGGCACCGCCATCACCGCCGCATCCAGCGCCCCGGCGCGCAGATCGGCCAGCAATTGATCGGTTTGCGCCTCGCGCACTTCGACCCGCAGGGAAATATCCTGCGCGCGCAGGGCGGCCAGCACACCGGGCAGCAGATAGGGCGCCACGGTCGGGATCAGCCCAAGGTTCAAGGTGCCCGCCAGCCCAACCTGCTCGCGCGCGGTGGCCTCCAACAATTTGGCGCGGCGCAAAATATCCTCGGCGCGGGTTAGCACCTCTCTGCCCAAGGGTGTCAGGACCGAAGCGCGGCTCTGCCGTTCGATCAACCGCCCGCCAAGCGACTCCTCTAAGGTGCGGATCTGCACGGAAAGCGCAGGCTGAGAAATATTGCTCGCCTCCGCCGCCCGCCCGAAGTTGCCCAAGGTCGCCAGTGCGCGGAAATATTCGAGTTGCTTTAGGGTGAAGTTCATAACTTTTACCTATCGCAATTTTACAAAACTGCAATTGGAAATTATGGGCGGAATGGATCATCCTCCTCTCAGACAATAACCGAGGGGAACCCAAGATGAGCAAGCGTCTCACCACCACTGCCGGCGCACCGATGCCGACCAACGAAACAAGCAAGACCGCAGGCGCCCGTGGCCCGGTGCTGCTGGACGACTACCAACTGATAGAGAAGCTGGCCCATCAGAACCGCGAGCGCATCCCCGAGCGGGCCGTTCACGCCAAGGGCTGGGGCGCCGAGGGCACCTTTACCGTGACCCATGACATCAGTGAATACAGCTGCGCCGCGATCTTCTCTCAGGTGGGCAAGACCTGCGAAATCCTGTCGCGTTGGTCCACCGTGGCGGGCGAATTGGGCGCGGCCGATAGTGAGCGTGACGTGCGCGGCTTCTCGGTGAAATTCTACACCGAAGAAGGCAACTGGGACGTGGTGGGCAACAACACCCCGATCTTCTTTGTCCGCGACGCCTATAAGTTCCCGGACTTTATCCGCACCCAAAAGCGCCATCCGCGCACCAACCTCCGCTCGCCCGAGGCGATGTTCGATTTCTGGGCCGCCCAGCCTGAGTCGGTGCACCAGGTCACCATCCTGATGTCGGACCGCGGCATTCCGGTGAACCCGATGCACATGCACGGCTACGGCAGCCACACCTATTCGATGTGGAACGCCAAGGGCGAGCGGCATTGGGTAAAATTTCACTTCCGCTGCCAGCAGGAAATCCGCAACCGCACCAATGAGGACGCGGAAAAGCTGATCGGCTCGACCCGCGAGAACTTCCAAGAGGATCTGTTCAACGCGATTGAAGGCGGCGAATTCCCGAAATGGGAGCTGAACATCCAAGTCATGCCCGAGGCGGAGGCCGAGACCTGCGGCTTCAACCCCTTTGATCTGACCAAAGTCTGGCCGCATGCGGATTACCCGCTGATCCCGGTCGGTATGCTGGAGTTCAACCGCAACCCCGACAACTACTTCCAAAGCATCGAGAACGCCGCCTATTCGCCGTCGAACAAGGTGCCCGGCATCGGTTTCTCACCCGATAAGATGTTGCAAGCGCGGGTCTTTTCCTATGCGGACGCGCACCGCTACCGTCTTGGCACGCATTACGAGGCCCTGCCTGCCAATGCGCCCAAGGCCGCGCCGATGCACCACTACCACAAGGACGGCTCCATGCGGTTCTTCCCGCAGCAGACCGGCCACCCGGATGCATATTACGAGCCGAACCAATATGAGGAATCGGCCCGCCCCGACCCTTCGGTTCAGGAACCGCCGCTGCGCATCTCGGGCGATGCGGATCGCTATGTCCAAGAGGAGACAGATGCCGATTACGTCCAGCCGCGCAAGCTCTACACCGAGGTGTTCGATCAGGCCCAGCGTGACCGTCTGCATGAGAACATGGCCGGTGCCATGGCGCCGTGTTCGCAGCCGGTAAAAGAACGCTGGTATGCGGTGCTTGAGAAAGTGCACCCCGACTATGCCGCCGGTGTGCGTGCCGCCTGCGAGAAAGACGAAGTGGCGATTTCGGTGACCGATGAGACGCCGACGAAGGTCGCAGACTAAAACAACCGGGCGGCAGGATCATCACCCTGCCGCCCTATCTTTATCCAATCATCGGGCCGCCCGGGCCTACGGTTTCGTCGTAATGCCGTTTCAGCCGCATCAGCGCGATCCGCAGCACGATCTTGCCTGAACGCGCCGACCACCCCAGCCGCTTTTCAGTGGTCTCTAGCCCTTCCAGATAGCAGCAACAGCGCAGCACCACGTCCGACAGGCCGGGGCCGAGGTCGGCCATGGCATTTGCCACCCGCTTGCGCGCCTCTGCTGCGGCCATGTTGCCCGAGCCCTCGCGCCGCCCGCTGGGTTTGGCGCCCGGCGTCAGGAAATGATCCCAATTTTGGGTCACCTCACCGCCCATCTGCGCCAGTTCGAAATCCTCACGGAGCCTTTCACCGGCATGGACCAGCCCCTCGTTCAGAAACGGCGCACCGGATTTATCGCGCCGCCGAGCAAGCGCCGAGAGCGGGCTTTCCGACAGGCAATAGCGGCCTCGGCGCGGGGCCGCATCGGCATCCGCGCCCTCTTCTGCCTCGGGGCCGCTGGCCATGCCCAGAAACGCGGTCTGATCTTCGGCAAAGCCATGGGCGCCCGCGCCTTGGTCTTCTATCATCCGCCGCAGCGCAGCCCGCCCGGCGCTGGTGATGTGGTAGCGCGTTACCCGGCCTGTGCTGCCGGGAGCGATCCAATCTTTCAGGGCCATCGCCTGCGCCACGGCGGTGTCTACCACAGCGGTGCGTGCGCCGGGGCCGGTGTCCGTCTCGCGCAGGACGACGGCCTTTTCCATGCCCTCGGCCACGGCGAGGATCGCGCCCGTCTCATGCAGGCGCCGAAGGACGCGCAGCGCCTCGGCGGCGAAAGTGTCTTCGTCAAGAAGGGGGGTGGCGGGTTTGGTCATTGTCGCTGTCTTTCCTGCTGGGGGGCCAGCAGTACAATCCAAAGCGCGCCGCACCGCCCCGAGCCTGCGCAGGGCGGCATCCACCAGCGGATCGTCGCGCCTTGTCTCGATACGGCGGATTTGGCGCATGATGGTCGAGGCATGGCAGCCAGCTTGGCGTGCCAAGGCCCGGATCGGTGCGCCGGTCTCCGTATGTGCGAGGTAATGCAGGGCTCCGTGCGGCACCCATCCCGGCAGGACGGTCTGTTGGATTTGGTGATGCGCCTTCAATTGACTGCCACTTCCATTTTGGCGGGTCCCCAAGCCGGAGAGTTATCCCCAGAGTTATTCACAACCTATGGATGTTTTGGTTACCCGTTGGTTAAAATCGTCGCATTTGGCAATGATTGTTTCCAAAAGGTAAACAGCACCGGTATGCGCCGTTCGCCGCGAAGCTATGACGCGCAACACCCGGAAAGGTTGTGTCATGCTTCGATGATCCGGGGTGATTCACCCCCCGTTCACCGGAGAGTTGTGATGCAAGATCTGCTGACCATGCTGCAAAGACTTCACCGCCCGCGGCTGTTGATGCGCGCCGCCCGTATCGGCGCCGAGGATTACCGGCGCGGCACCCATCTGCCCCGCATATTGGGCTTTGGCATGTTGCCACGCCACGGCACGGCGCTGATCAAATTGATCGAGATCGAGGCCGAGTTGAACACCCAGCGCAAGACGGCAGATGCAAGCTATAGCCTGATCCGGCATGTGGATGTGCTGATCGCCATGGTCGGCGAAGCGCGTTTTCTGAGAGCCGCGCAGAGCCCCAGCGCGTAAAGGCCGCAGCGGGGGTTCGCCCCCCCGCAGTCCCATTTTAGGTAAAGCTATCCGGCTCCGCTGCCTTGCGGGTCGCGACAAAGGCATCAAGCGCCTCGCGAATGGCCGGATCAAGCGCGGGTTGCTGATAATCGGCGAGCATCTTTTCGACCCGCGCGGTGGCAAGGGTCTGCGTATCGCGCGCCCCCTCATCCGACCATGTCTCGAAAGGTTTGTAATCCAGCAGGTCGGATTTCCAAAACGCCTCGCGGAAGTTGTTCTGTGTATGGGCGCAACCGAGGTAATGCCCCCCCGGCCCGACTTCGCGGATTGCGTCCATGGCCTGCGCGTTCTCGTCCATCTCCACCCCGCGGGCGAGGTGATGCAGCGTGCCCAGTTGATCGGCATCCATGACGAATTTTTCGAAAGAAGACACAAGCCCCCCTTCCAGCCAGCCACAGGCGTGCAGCATGAAGTTCACCCCAGACAGAAGCCCCATGTTCAGACTGTTGGAGGTCTCATAGGCCGCCTGCGCATCGGGCAGTTTCGAGCCATTGAAAGACCCGGCGCTCCGGTAAGGCAGGTTCAACCTGCGGGCCAGTTGCCCAGCGCCATAGGTGATATGCGCGGCCTCAGGCGTGCCGAATGTGGGCGCACCGCTGTTCATATCGATGGAGGTCACGAAAGCCCCCATGATTACAGGCGCACCCGGACGGACGAGCTGGCTATAGGCGATCCCTGCCAAAGTCTCGGCCAAGACCTGCGTCAGCGTGCCTGCGACACTCACCGGGGCCATGGCACCGCCTACGATAAACGGCGAAATGATGCAGGCCTGATTGTTCTCGGCATAGACCTTGAGCGCCCCCATCATCACATCGTCGAATGTCATCGGCGAGTTGATGTTGATGAGCGAGGTCATCACCGTGTTTTCCTGCACGAAGTCCTTACCGAAAAGGATGCCGGACATATCGATACTGTCCTGCGCGCGCGACGGCTCGGTCACCGACCCCATGAAGGGTTTGTCGCTGAGCGTCATATGGGCATGCAGCATATCGAGGTGGCGTTTGTTCACCGGGATGTCGGTCGGCTCACATACCGTCCCCCCCGAGTGATGCAGCCATTTCGACATATAGCCGAGCTTCACGAACTTCTGGAAATCCGCCAGCGTGGCATAGCGGCGCCCCCCTGCGGCATCGCGCACGAAGGGCGGGCCATAGACCGGGGCGAGGACGAGGCTTTTGCCTCCAATCACCACATCCCGCTCGCGGTTGCGCGCCACTTGGGTGATCGTCGAGGGGGCGGTAGAGCACAGCTTGCGCGCCAGCCCCCGTGGGATGCGCACCCGTTCGCCCTGCACATCGGCACCGGCGTCCCGCCACAGTGCCAGCGCATCGGGGTTGTCGGGGAAGTTCACGCCGATCTCTTCGAGGACCGTGTCGGCGTTATGCTCGATAATCTCCAGCGCTTCTTCGGTCAGCACTTCGAAGTTCGGGATGTTCCGCTCGATATAGCGCGCTGTCTCGAATGAGACGGCTGTGCGTGCCGCGCGCCGTGCCGCACCTCCGCCGCCGCGTGCCCGTCGTGCTGATTCCGCCATTGCTTTATCCTTCCCGCAACTCTTGGCCTGTGCCTACCCCATTCCCAAGTGCCCCTTCGCGCGGATAACGCCCTCTAGCGGCAAAAAGCGACATCGCGTGCCGTCCTCGCGCCACTTGCGCGAATTAAACGCGACAGGGCTGCGTCTTCGGCCCGCTAGAGACTTGCCAGAGCGCGCCCACGGGCCTAATCACGGCCCCATGACAGATATCACCCATGACCGCCTTCTCATCATCGACTTCGGCAGCCAGGTCACGCAGCTTATCGCGCGTCGCCTGCGGGAGCTGAACGTCTTTTGCGAAATCCACCCGTTCAACACGGTGGACGAAGCCTTCCTCAAGGAATTCGCGCCTAAGGCGGTGATCCTGTCGGGCGGCCCGTCCTCTGTGTTTGCCGAAGGCGCACCGCGTCCGCCGCAGGCTGTGTTTGAACTGGGCGTGCCGATCCTTGGCATCTGCTATGGCCAACAGGTCATGATGCATTGCCTTGGCGGCCATGTGGAGCGCGGTCACGGCACCGCAGAATTTGGCCGGGCGTTTGTGACCCCTACGGGCCAACAGCTTGATCTGCTGGAGGGCTGGTTCGCCACAGACCGCGAACAGGTCTGGATGAGCCACGGCGACCACGTCAGCAAGATCGCTCCGGGGTTTGAGGTCTATGGCACCTCCCCCAACGCGCCTTTCGCCATTACCGCGGATGTCGAACGTCACTTCTACGCGGTGCAGTTCCACCCCGAGGTGCACCACACGCCCAACGGCCCGCGCCTATATGAGAACTTCGTGCGTCTGGCAGGGTTCAAAGGCGACTGGACCATGAGCGCCTACCGTGAGGAAGCCATCGCCGCGATCCGTGAGCAGGTTGGCGACCAGAAGGTGATCTGTGGCCTTTCCGGTGGCGTGGACTCCTCCGTCGCCGCCGTGCTGATCCACGAAGCCATCGGCGATCAGCTGACATGCGTCTTCGTTGACCACGGGTTGCTGCGCAAGGGTGAGGCCGAAGAGGTCGTCACCATGTTCCGCGACCACTACAACATGCCCCTGATCCATGCCGATGAGCAGGAGTTGTTCTTGGGCGAGCTCGACGGTGTCTCTGACCCTGAGACCAAGCGCAAGATCATCGGCAAGCTCTTTATCGACGTGTTCCAGAAACACGCGAAAGACGTGGGCGATGCGACTTTCTTGGCCCAAGGCACGCTCTACCCCGATGTGATCGAAAGCGTCTCCTTCTCCGGCGGCCCTTCGGTCACCATCAAGAGCCACCACAATGTCGGTGGCCTACCCGAAAAGATGGGCCTGAAACTGGTCGAGCCGCTGCGCGAGTTGTTCAAAGACGAAGTGCGCGAGCTGGGCCGTGAACTCGGTCTGCCGCCGTCGTTCATTGGCCGCCACCCCTTCCCCGGGCCGGGCCTTGCGATCCGCTGCCCCGGTGAGATCACCCGCGAGAAGCTCGACATCCTGCGCGAGGCCGATGCGGTCTATATCGATCAGATCCGCCGCCATGGTCTCTATGACGATATCTGGCAAGCCTTCGTCGCGATCCTGCCGGTGCGCACCGTGGGCGTGATGGGCGATGGCCGTACTTACGACTTCGCCTGCGCCCTGCGCGCGGTGACTTCCGTGGATGGCATGACCGCGGACTACTACCCCTTCTCCCATGACTTCCTTGGTGAAACCGCCACACGGATCATTAACGAAGTGCCGGGCATCAATCGCGTCACCTATGACATCACCTCGAAACCTCCGGGCACCATTGAGTGGGAATAAACATGAGGGTGGCCCTCAGCGGCCACCTTCGCTGCGCCACCCGGGCCCAAGCGGACCGGGTGCGTGCGGGGCTTGACGCGCATCAGCGCCTCACCCGTGCCGAGCTGGGGTGTTTGCGCTTCGACGTGATCCCGACCGACGATCCCCTCCTGTGGCATGTATCGGAACTTTTCACCGACCGCGCAGCATTTGAGGCGCATCAGACCCGCACGGCGGCGTCAGACTGGGCAAGGCTCACCGCCGGGATCACACGCGACTACAAAATCACCGACACACCGATCACCGACCGCCAAATCATCGGCGACGAGGCCAAGGGCGATGACCAATTGACCAACCGCACATGACCCCTACCGTCCGCGCCTCACTCTGGATGATCGGCTCCATCGGCTCTTTCTCGACCATGGCTGTGGCGGGGCGTGAACTCTCGGCGCGGTTCGATACATTTGAGGTGATGCTCTACCGCAGTGTGATCGGCGTGATCATCGTCCTGTCGCTCGCTTGGGCCACCGGGGCGTGGCGGCAGATCAACACCCGCAACTTCGGCCTACAACTTATCCGCAACCTCGCGCATTTCATCGGGCAGAACCTATGGTTCCTCGCGGTGTCGCTGATCCCGCTGGCGCAGGTCTTCGCGCTTGAGTTCACCTCTCCGCTATGGGTCATCGTCCTGTCGATCTTTCTGCTGGGCGAACGGTTGACCGCCACGCGGGCGCTGGCTGCGGTCATGGGGTTCATCGGCATCCTGATCGTCGCACGGCCTGATATCGGCAACCTCAACACCGGCATTCTGGCGGCGGCGGGCTGTGCGGTCTTCTTTGCCCTGACCAATGTGCTGACCAAACGGCTGACGCGGACCCAAGGGATCACCACGATCCTGTTCTACCTCACCACGCTGCAATTGATCTTTGGCCTGATCTCGGCGGGCTACGACGGCGATATCGCCGTACCTACTGTCGAGACGATGCCCTTTCTGCTGCTCGTCGGCGCCTGTGGGTTGCTTGCGCATTACTGTCTAACCAACGCGCTGAGCCTCGCCCCCGCGACCGTGGTGGTGCCAATTGATTTCGTCCGCCTTCCGGCGATCGCGATTGTCGGGATGCTCCTCTATGCCGAAGCGCTCGACGTCTGGGTCTTCGTCGGGGCCGCGATCATTTTTGCGGGCAATTACCTCAACATCTGGTTTGAGACCCGCAAAGCACACCCCAAGTAATGTTTGCCCAGATTTCAACCTGACCCAAGGTCAGTGATTGACGCAAACGGCAGCTATCCGCTTAGATCGTTTCTAACCTGTGCCGGGGAGGAACCGCACAGAAGTCTTGGGAGGAAAGAAAATGAAAACCTATTTCTTGGCAATTCCGGCACTGTTGGCATCTACGGCACTCGTTCACGCTGGCGGTATCGATCGGTCGGGCCAATCCATCAACGCCCTGTTTGAAAACGGGCGCTATGCCGAATTCAGCTTCGGGCATATCTCGCCCGACACCTCGGGCACCTCGGTTGCGGCCCTCGGCAGCCGCGATTCAGGCAACGCCACAGAAAGCTACATGCAGTTTGGCGCCGCCTATAAGGCAGACATCAACGACAAGCTGTCCTATGCGATCATCTACGACCAGCCCTTTGGCGCTGACATCGATTACCCCACGGGCACCGGCTACTACGCCGCAGGCGCGCAGGCCGATCTTGACGCGCACGCTCTGACCGGCCTGCTGCGCTACCGGATGAACGACAACTTCAGCGTTCACGGCGGTCTGCGCGTGCAAACCATCGAAGCCACAGCGGCTGTCCCCTTCGTCGGCGGCTATACGGTTGATGGTGAGCGCGACACAGGCGTCGGTTATGTCGCTGGTGTCGCCTATGAACGCCCCGACATCGCCATGCGCGTGGCGCTGACCTATAACTCCAGCATCGACCATGACGTTGACACCACCGAGTTCGGCGCAGTCATGAGCACAACCGAAATCGAAACACCCCAGTCGGTGAACCTCGACTTCCAGACCGGCATCGCGGCTGACACGCTTCTGTTCGGTGGCATCCGCTGGGTTGATTGGTCGTCCTTCGATATTTCTCCGGCTGCCTATGCTGGCGCCACAGGCGGTGCATCTCTCGTGAGCTATGAGAATGATGTATTCACCTACTCGCTGGGTGTGGGCCGTCGTCTGAATGACAATTGGTCGGTCTCCGCCTCTGTCGGCTATGAGAAGTCTGAAGGCGGCTTTGCCTCCAACCTCGGCCCGACCGATGGCAACAAGAGCCTCGCACTGGCCGCCGTCTATACCCGCGACAACATGAAAATCACCACCGGCGTGCGTTACGTCAACATCGGTGACGCAGAGACCGCAATTCCGGGCTTTGCCCCCGCAGCGGAATTCGAAGACAACGATGCCGTGGCCTTTGGTGTCAAAGTCGGTTTCACCTTCTAATCCACACCAGAAACACCACCGAGATCACGCCGCCCGAACCCCTCGGGCGGCGTTTTTTTATGCATGCGCATCTTTCGGGTCGTGCCGATCAATGGAACGGCCTAAACCCGCCCCATGATCACACAAAAAACCATCCCCCCGCGCGCTTGGATCGAAATGGGCTTTCTTGCCCTCCTCTGGGGCGCGTCTTTTGTCGCCGTGCGGGTGGCACTGGATGAGATCGGACCGCTGACCTCGGTCGCGCATCGGGTGTTCTGGGCGATGCTGGTGCTTTGGGGCGCGGTGATCCTCATGCGCCTGCCACTGCCACGCGACCCGCGCATCTGGGCCGCCTTCCTGCTGATGGGGCTGTTGAACAATGTGATCCCCTTCTCGCTCATGGCCTGGGGGCAGTTGCACATCCCCTCTGGCCTGACCTCAATCCTCAACGCCGCCACGGCGATCTTTGGCGTCTTGGCCGCCGCAATCTTTCTGGCGGATGAACGCATCACCCCGCGCAAAGCGATTGGCGTCTGCCTTGGCTTTGCCGGGGTCAGCACCGCCATCGGGTTGGAAAACCTCACGAATTTCGACCTCGGCAGCCTTGCGCAGCTCGCCGTGCTGGGCGGGGCGATGTCCTATGCCATGGCGGGTGTCTGTGCGCGGAAATTCCTGCCGGGCCAGCCGCCGCAACTGGCCGCCGCCGGGATGCTGACCGGGGCCACGCTGATCATGCTGCCGCTGGCATGGGCCGTCGAAGGGCCGCTCACGCTCGACCTTGCCCCGGCGACGCTCACCGCGATTGCCTATTACGCGCTGGCCGCCACGGCGCTGGCCTATCTGCTTTATTACCGCGTGCTGGCCATGGCGGGCAGCAGCAACCTTATGCTGGTGACGCTGTTGGTTGCGCCCGTGGCGATCCTGCTCGGCGCATGGCTGCGCGATGAAACTCTGCGCCCTGCCGCCTACACCGGCTTTGCCCTGCTGGCGCTTGGGCTTTTGGTGCTCGATGGCCGCATCTGGCGTATTGTTAAACACTGGGGTACTCAGGGGAAACGAAGCACTTAACCTTGGTGATACATGCTCTACCCCACGGCTGACGACTGGCGCGCGGCCCCGCGCCGCAAAGTTCTGATCTTCGGCATGTCGGGTCTGGGCAAAACCCATCTGTCCAGCCTGCTGCGCGCCAGCGGGGATTGGTTTCACTACTCCATCGATTACCGTATCGGCACCCGCTATCTCGGCGAACTGATCGCTGATAACGCCAAAGCCGAGGCGATGAAGGTGCCGTTTCTACGTGATCTGCTGCTCAGCGATAGCATCTACATCGGCTCAAACATCACCTTCGACAATCTATCGCCCGTGGCCACGTGGCTCGGCAAACCCGGCGATCCCGCGCGCGGCGGACTGCCGATGGCGGACTATGCAACGCGCCAAGAGGCGTTCCGCCGGGCCGAGATCAATGCGCTGCAAGACACCGCCTATTTCGCCAACCGCGCCGAAGCGCTCTACGGCTATCCGCACTTCATCTGTGACACCGGTGGCTCGATCTGCGAATGGGTCGATCCCGAAGACCCGAACGACCCGCTTTTGCAGCAATTGGCCGAGGAATGCATGCTGGTCTGGATCAAAGGTGACGAAGCCCATACCGAAGAACTGATCCGCCGCTTCGACAAAGCCCCTAAGCCGATGGCCTATCAGCCCGAATTCCTCGCCCGCGCTTGGGCCGACTATCTGGCCGAAAAGAACATCACCGAAGACGCCGTGAACCCCGATGATTTCATCCGCTGGACCTATGCCGCCGCCCTGTCACACCGCCAACCGCGCTATGCTGCCATGTCGAAATGGGGCGTCACGATCACCCCTGCCGACATCGACACACTAAAAGCTCCCGAAGACTTTACCGATCTCATCGCCCGCCACCTACCCTCGGGCGGTTGAACCCACCACGCCCAAGATTACCTGACTGCTCTGGCTACCCCTGAAAGACCTGTCTCATGCCCATCAAGATCCCCTCCCGCCTGCCCGCCTTTGACGTTCTGCGCAACGAAGGGGTCATGGTGCTGGACGAGGAACTGGCGTCCCGACAGGACATTCGCCCGCTGCGCATCGCCCTGCTGAACCTGATGCCCAAGAAAATCCAGACAGAAAACCAATTCGCCCGTCTGATCGGCGCGACGCCTCTTCAGATTGAACTCAGCCTCATCCGCATGTCAGACCACCAAGCCCGCAACACGGCGGCAGAGCATATGGAAAGCTTTTACCGCCCCTTCGAGGAGATGAAGGACGAGAAATTCGACGGGCTGATCATCACCGGCGCCCCGATTGAGCATCTTGAGTTTAACGAGGTGACCTATTGGGACGAATTGGGCGAGGTGATGGAATGGACCCAGACCAATATCCACTCCACCTTTGGCGTCTGCTGGGGCGGCATGGCAATGATCAACCATTTCCATGGGGTTAAGAAACACATTCTGCCCGAGAAAGCCTTCGGCTGTTTCCGCCACCGCAACCTTGCGCCCGCCTCGCCCTATCTGCGCGGGTTCTCGGACGATTGCACCGTGCCCGTCTCTCGCTGGACCGAGATGCGCCAAGACGAAGTGAACACGCACGCGGGCCTCACCACGCTACTGGGCAGTGATGAAGTCGGCCCCTGCCTGATCGAAGACCCTGCGCACCGTGCGCTCTATGTCTTTAACCATTTCGAATACGACCGCGACACGCTGAAACAAGAGTATGACCGCGACGTTGAGAACGGCGTGCCGATCAACGTGCCTTGCAACTACTACCCCGAAGATGATCCTTCGCGCGCCCCGGTGAACCGCTGGCGCAGCCATGCGCATCTGCTTTATGGCAATTGGATCAACGAGATATATCAAACCACCCCTTTCGACATGAATGAGATTGGCCATTAAACTGCTTTTTGCTCTCCTGCTGGGGCTGGCGCTGCTGGTGGCACTCGTCCAATGGCGCGCCGCGCGGCACGAGGCGCGGGCCGAGGCCAGCCACCCGCCCGAGGGCGAGATCACCACAGTGGATGGCCTGCCGGTCCATGCCAAGGTTATCGGCAGCGGGCCTGATCTGGTGCTGATCCATGGGGCCAGCGGCAACCTGCGTGATTTTACCATGGGCTTCGCAGAGCGTCTAAGCGATCGCTACCGCGTCATCATGTTCGACCGCCCCGGCATGGGCTATACCGCCCGCCTGCCCGGTGCACGCGGCGCGTGGAACCCCCTGGGGGAATCGCCCCAAGAACAGGCCGCGCTGCTGCAAAAAGCCGCCGACCAGCTTGGCGTCGAAAACCCCATTGTGCTGGGCCACTCTTTTGGCGGGGCCGTGGCGCTGGCTTGGGGTTTGCAGCGGCCCAAAGACACCGCCGCGCTGGTGCTTGTCTCTGCCGTGTCAGAGCCTTGGCCCGGTGAGCTGGGCTGGATTTACAACGTCAGCGCCTCGCGGCTTGGCGGTGCGTTTTTTATCCCCGCCGTCACGGCCTTTGTCCCCGAAAGCGTGGTGCAAAGCAGTATTGAAGCGATCTTTGCTCCGCAGCCCGCGCCCGACGGCTATGCCGAACACATCGGCACCGGGTTGACCCTGCGCCGCAGCGCCAGCCGCGCCAACGCCCAGCAGGTGCACCAGCTTCGCCCCCATGTGGTTGAAATGGCCGCACTATATGACCGTCTGACCATGCCGGTCGAGATCATCCACGGCGATGCCGATACCATTGTGCCGATGCATATCCACGCCGAGGAACTCATCAAAGACATCCCCAACGGCGCGCTCACCCGACTGCCCGGCATGGGCCATATGCCCCATCATGCCGACCCGCAGGCCGTGGTCGACACAATCGACCGCGCCGCCACCCGTGCGGGTTTGCGTTAATCGGCGTAACATCCCATATTGAAACAAGAACAACCCGCAAGGAGCGCCCATGGACCTGCCCTTTGACGGCGCAATCAGCGCCTTTTACGAGAATGACGCCCCCGAGGACATTCGCCAAGTGATCCGCCGCTCCGACAAGGACGACATCCTTTCGCCCAGCTATCCGCATGACGAGCGTCTGTCGCGCAAAACCTATGAGCGCGACTATGAGCGTTTGCAGATCGAAATGGTCAAATTGCAATCTTGGGTGCGCGAGACAGGCCAGCGCGTCGTCATGGTGTTTGAGGGCCGCGACGCCGCCGGAAAAGGCGGCACGATCCGCCGTATGCGCGAGAACCTAAGCCCCCGTTCCGCCCGTGTCGTCGCCCTGTCGAAACCGACTGAGACGGAACAGGGCGAATGGTATTTCCAACGCTACATCAAACACTTGCCCACTGCGGGCGAGATGGTCTTCTATGACCGCTCTTGGTACAACCGCGGCGTTGTGGAAAAGGTTTTCGACTTTTGCACCCCCGAACAGCGCGCGCATTTCTTTGAGCAGGTCACCCCGTTTGAACAGATGCTCGCCGAAGACGGCATTCACCTGATCAAGTTCTGGCTCAACGTTGGCCGGGCCGAGCAGCTGCGCCGCATGTTGTCGCGCGAATCCGATCCTTTGAAGCAATGGAAGCTCAGCCCGATCGACGTCAAAGGTCTTGCCAAATGGGAGGAATATTCAAGCGCCATCGCCGAGACCCTGCTGCGCAGCCATACACCCGAAACCCCTTGGACCGTAATCCGCTCTGACGACAAGCGCCGCGCGCGGCTGGCCGCGATGCGCCATCTGCTGAACCGCTTCGACTATCCCCAGAAAGACGCCAAGGCGATCGGCAAAATCGACGACGACATCTGCGGTGGGCCGGGCATCTGGGATGCCTAAGCGCGGCTATCATCACGGAAACCTGCGCCAAGCCTTGATCGACGCAGCACTTGAGTTGATCGAGCAGCGCGGCCCCACGGGTTTCACCCTGTCCGAGGCCGCCAAACGCGCGGGCGTCACCCCTGCCGCCGTTTACCGCCACTTCGAAGGCCGCGAAGACCTGATCGCCGAGGCCGCGCATCAAGGCTATGATATCTTTGCCGAATTGATGGAATTTGCTTACGAATCCGGGCAACCCTCAGCCCTGAAAGCGTTCGAGGCCACGGGCCGCGCCTATCTGGCATTCGCGCGCAAATACCCCGGCCATTACATCGCGATGTTCGAATCCGGCATCTCGGTCAACCGTACGCCGGAACTGGCCCATGCCGCCAACCGCGCCAATGGCGTGCTCGAACGCGCGGCATCCGACCTAAGCCAGCATATCCCCGAAGACAAACGCCCGCCGGCTTCCATGTTCTCGGCCCATATCTGGGCGATGAGCCACGGTGTGGTCGAACTTTTCGCCCGCAACTCCCCCGGCCGCGCCTCGCCCTTTCCAGCAGACGATCTGCTGGAAACCGGGATCGGCATCTACCTGCGCGGGTTGGGGTTGGTCAGCCCTGACGAGTGAGGGCGGCGACCCTCAGGCCGCCACCTTCATGTCTTGCAAAACATCCGCCGCAATCTCAAACGAGCGCAACCGCGCCGCGTGTTCGTGGATCTGCCCGGTCAAGATTAGCTCATCGGGCTGGTGCTGCGCGATCAGCGTCTCAAGCTGGCGTTTCACCGTTTGGGGGCTGCCCACGGCAGACACGCGCAGCGCATGATCCACCCCCTGCCGCATCCCTGCGCCAATCTCGGCATCAATGTCGCGCACCGGGCGTGGCAGCTTGCCGGGGCGGCCTGTGCGCAGACGGGCGAAGGCCTGCTGCATGGTGGTGCGCAGATAGGCCCCCTCTTCATCCGTATCGGCCGCGAATACATTCACCGCCAGCATGAAACGCGGTGCGGGGCAGGCCTGCGACGGTTTGAAATCACGGCGGTAGATCGCGGTGGCTTCTTCCAGCGCGTCCGGTGCGAAATGTGAGGCAAAGGCGTAGGGCAGCCCAAAATGCGCCGCCAGTTGCGCACCGTATAGCGAAGAGCCGAGGATCCAGATCGGCACATGCGTTCCCTCACCCGGATGCGCACGCACCGGCGAGCGCGGATCAGCGTCGCCCAGATAGGCCATCAACTCGGCCACATCATCGGGGAAATGATCGCCGCCACTCATTCCACGGCGCATGGCGCGCATCACCGCCTGATCGCCGCCCGGCGCACGGCCCAGCCCCAGATCAATCCGGTCGCCATGGATCGCCGCCAGGGTCCCAAACTGCTCGGCAATCGCCAAAGGCGCGTGATTGGGCAGCATCACCCCGCCTGCCCCAACGCGAATATGCTGCGTGTGATCCGCCACATGCCCCAGCAAAACCGATGTCGCCGCCGAGGCGATGCCCGGCATGTTATGATGTTCAGCCATCCAGAAGCGGTGATAGCCCTTGGCTTCGGCCAATTGGGCCAATGCAACGGAATTGGCGATGGCGGTGGCGGTGTCTGACCCTTCGGGCACCGGGGCGAGATCTAGAACTGAATACTGCATGACTGTCTCCTGTGTTGCGCTTGATATAGGCAGGCGCCGCCCCGCCCGGAACCACGAGGCCTAAGAAAAACCAACGACTTGGGCGAAATTTCCGTCGTTCACAATGTTATGTTCTAACGCATGCCAGATATGCGCAAACGGGCCTTGCCGCCCCCCAATGGCGGGCCTATCCGAAGGGCCTTCACAACCTGACCTCGCCAGTCGCAGACAAGCCATGGTCCAACACTAGGCAAATGCCATGAATATCAAACACCTTATCGGGTTCGGCCTTACCACCGGGCTGCTCTCTTCCGCCGCCTATGCGCAGGACAACATCACCACCGGTTTCGACCCGGTGATCGAAGACCGCGCCATGACCTCTATGATTGGCTGGACCGCCGGCGTCTCTGCCGCCACGCGTTTCAACACGTCGGATGATTTCGATCACCTTGAGAACGAAGTCGAAGGCTTTGTCGAGCTGACCTACGGCGGCTTCCACACCGGCTTCAGTGTCACATCGCTTTACCAAGACCCCACAGATGACGCCGAATTCGAAGTCGACCTCGGCTATGGCGCAGATTTTGGTCAGGGCATGAACTGGGACCTGAGCTATTCCTACGCATGGCTGAACGATTCTAAGGACCACGGTGAAGAAATCACCGCGACGCTGGGCTTCCCCATCGGCCGTGACGCCTCGGGTGCATTTGCTGTGATCATCGACCCCGACAATGGCGAAAGCGATCAGGAAGTCGCGTTCGAAGCGCCCCTGTCCGAGCGTTGGACCGCCGTTGGCCTCATCGGCAACAGCGACCGCGACGACAACATCTATGCCGAAGCCGGTGCCGTCTATGACTTCGGCGATGGCGTCAGCTTTGAAGCGCTCTACGAAGACACCAACGATGGTGACGGTGTGCTGGGCTTCACCGTGAGCTACGAAATCGGCGGCTAAGCCGTCTCAGGATCACGCGATCCAGAATCAGACGCCGTTGCGGGAAACCGCAGCGGCCTTTTTCATGACCAGCAGCCACACATGCCATCCCACAAACGAAAAAGGGCCACCCCGGAGGGCAGCCCTTTCGCAAAGTTGATCGGTAAGCTTAACGCTTGGAGAACTGGAAGCTCCGGCGCGCTTTGGCCTTACCGTATTTCTTCCGCTCGACGACGCGGCTGTCACGGGTCAGGAAGCCTGCCGCTTTCAGCGCACCGCGCAGGGAGGGATCATAAAGCTGCAGCGCCTTGGAGATGCCGTGCTTAACCGCGCCCGCTTGACCGGACAGACCGCCGCCTTTGACAGTTGCGAAGACGTCGAACTGGCCTTCGGTGTTGGTGATGCCGAAAGGCTGCGCGAGGATCAGCTGCTGCACGGGGCGCGCAAAGTATTCGTTCTGCGGCTTGCCGTTGACGATGACCTTGCCGGAGCCGGGCTTGATCCAAACGCGGGCGACCGCGTCTTTACGTTTGCCGGTGGCATAGGCGCGGCCCAGTTCGTCACGAACCGGCTCACGCGGGGTCATTTCGGTTTCGGTGCCCTGCACGCCGCCGATGTTCTCGGTCACGGCTGCTTCGAGACCGTCGAGGGATTTGATTTCGTCAGCCATGCTCATGCACTCCGCGTATTTTTCTTGTTCAAGGATTTAACATCCAGAACTTCGGGGCTCTGCGCCTCATGGGGGTGATCGCTACCTGCATAGACGCGCAGGTTGGTCATGATCTGGCGGCTCAGGCGGTTGCCGGGCAGCATGCGCTTGACCGCTTGGGTCACAACACGCTCAGGATGCGCGCCCTCAAGGATCTGTGCCTTGGTGCGCGACTTGATGCCACCGGGGTGGCCGGTGTGCCAGTAGAAGTGCTCTTCGCGCTTCTTGCCGGTCATCTGCACCTTGTCGGCGTTGATGACGATCACGTTGTCGCCGCAATCCATATGCGGTGTGAAGGACGGCTTGTGCTTGCCGCGCAGGCGCGTGGCGATGATCGAAGCGAGACGGCCCAGCACGACGCCTTCGGCGTCGATGATGATCCATTTCTTGTCGATATCTGCCGGTGTCGCAGAAAAGGTTTTCATGGATGAATTCCCGTTTAAGGTTGGTCGGAACGAGGAATCCCCGCCCGGTGTCTGATGGAGGGGTTATAACCACCTGCATCGCCGGGTCAAGCGCAGCAATCACGGATTACGTAAGCAAAATCATATACCTATGATTTAGGTATAATAATACCCCATATTTCTACACGCTGATCTGCTCTGGCGGATTGTCCAATAGACAGCGCAGCCGCTGCATCGCCGCCTCAAAAGAGCGCAGAGAGACATGGGCATTCACCGCGATGCGAACCGCATGGGGCGCGCGGCCATCGCGCAGGGCGAATTCATCGGCAGAGCGGATCTGCACCCCCTGCGCCTCTGCCGCGCGGCAAAACCCCGCCGCCCGCCAACCCGGCGGCAGGTGCAGCCATAGAAAGGGCACATCGCGCGACCATTGCAGTTCATGCCCGCCCAGATGGTTCACCGCGACCTCTACATATTCCGCCAGCCTCTCGCGGATATCTGTGCAAATGCCCTTTAGCCGCGGATCGGTGAGCAGAATGCGCGTCGCCTCGGCCAAGGGGCGGGCAAGGCCGAAGTACCCGTATTCCGCCACCCGCCGCAGGTCCGCCGACCGCCCCGCCGGAGCCAGCGCAAAGCCGACACGCAGCGCGGGCGTAAGTTCTTTGGAGATGGAAGAGACATGCCAGACATGTTCCGGCCAGAGCGAGCGATAGCTCGGCGCGCGGGCAGAGCCCATGCGGTAGCAATCATCCTCCAAAATCTCCAACCCGTGCCGCTTGGCGACCTCCAGCAGCGCGCGCCGCCGTTCGAGGCTTGTGTGGCTGCCGGTTGGATTGTGCACTTCAGGTGTGGTGCAAAACACCTGCGCTCCGCTGTCGCGCGCGGCTTTGTCCAACGCCTCGGGCAACACGCCGTCTTTGTCCATCGCCACGCCGACCACTTCGGCGCGCAGCACCTCCGCCGCCCGGCGGAACCCGGCATAGGAGAGGTCTTCGACCAGCATCACCGGTTTCGGCCCCGACAGGATGGCCTGAAGTACCAATACAATGCCGCTTTGCCCGCCATGCGACAGCACGACGTCGCGCTCGCTCAGCGGGCCAAGGGACAGATGCGACAGCCAGTCGACCACCGCTTGGCGCACCGGGGCATAGGCATCGCGGGTGGGATAGTTCATCAACTCTTCGCCCGGCACATCCGCCACCTGCCGCAGGGCGCTGCGGATCAGAGCCACTTGCCCCATATCCGGTAAACGCGGACTAAAAAGGCTGACCGCATCGGTATCGGAGATCTCTAACTCTTTGATCCAGATATCTTGTTCGCGATTCCAGACATCTTCTCGAATGGCGGCCTGCGGCGGGGCGACAAAGGTGCCCCGGCCCACTTCGGCCTCCAGCAGGCCCTCGTCCGTAAGAATGGTATAGGCCCGCACCACAGTGCCGGGGGTGATCCCCAACTGCCACGCCAGTTCGCGCACAGGCGGCAGCTTATCTCCCACGGCCAGCGCACCGGATGTGACCCCCTCGCGGATCGTCAGGGCGACGAGTTTGTACTTCGGTCCCTGCCCTTCGGCGAGGGATGGCTGCCAAATTGTACCCATTACAATATTCCTGTGGTCAAATTGTATCGCGCTTTGTACCCTTGCACCTGTAGGCTTTCTACACTTTGTGTCAATACAATTTCGCCAATACAAATTCAAGGAGTTCCCCCATGACACAGGCTCGCCCTATCAGCGCCGATGCATTGACATTGATGACATACCGCGCCCTGCCGGTCCCTGCAATGATCGCGCTGCGCTTTGCGGCGGTCGTGACCACATGGGCGGCCCGCCGACGCACCCGGATCGCGCTTGCTGCGCTTGAGCCGTGGGAGCTTGATGATGCGGGACTTACACCGGAACAAGCCTCAGCCGAGGCTTCCCGCGTGTTCTGGCAGGCGTGACTTCCCTGTGGCGCCAGCCAGACCTCTTCCTTGGGCCGGGTTTCTCCCGGCCCTTTTTTGTAGATAGCCACCAGGTCCGGAATCAAGCCGCAGGCGCCGGGCCATTGCCTACCCGTCCCGGCGGGCTGGCGATTTGGTGAGGCTGAGCGGAAGTCTTAGAAGTCGCATAAGCGCTGCACCATAAAGTGGGACGGATCACCGGTGTGATCGCCACCCCACGGGCAGCCGATGACCCTTAGCCTACGCCTTCACCGGGGGAATCGCATAGGTCAAACTCGCCCGCGCCACCGGCTTATCCGACCCCTCCGAATAGATAAGCACATCCGTTACCGACAACTGCCGCCCCAGTTTGAGCAGCTTGGCATGGGCAATCAAAGGTACATCCGCCAGCGGCTTGCGCATGAAATCGATCGAGCAATTCGTCGTCACCGCCAGCGCCTTGGGCCCGATCATTGCCAGCGTCACCAGATAGGCCGCCACATCCGCCAGCGCGAACATCGACGGGCCCGAGACCGTCCCTCCGGGCCGCAGATGGCGGCGGCTGGTCAGCAGACGCATGGTGATCTCATTCTCGGCCACATGATCCACGGCGAAATCATCCGCCACCTGATCGAACACCTCCCGCATGAACGCCTCCAGCGCCTCTGCATCCATCACCACGGCCATACTTGTTCTCCCTGCTTTCCTCGGCGTAACGTTGGCGTGACCAGCTTGGGAGGGCAAGGTGACAATTCTTGACGTTACGGCACAGGGGCCGATCACCCATCTGCGCATGAACGCGCCCGAACGGCTGAACGCCCTGTCAGACGAAATGTTGGCCGTCCTGCACCGCAAACTCGACGAACTGGCCGAAGACCGCCAAACACGGGTGATTATCCTGTCGGGCGCAGGAAAAGCCTTCTGCGCCGGCCACGATCTGCGCCAGATGACCGCCATGCGCCAAGCCGAAGATGGCGGAGCCGCCGCCTTCAAAGACCTCTTCGACCGCTGCGCCGCCCTCATGGCTCGCATCCAAAGCCTGCCCCAGCCCGTCATCGCCCAAGTCCACGGGATCGCCACCGCCGCAGGTTGCCAACTTGTCGCCACCTGCGACATGGCCATCGCCAGCGAGGACACCCGTTTTGGCGTCAACGGCGTGAACATCGGCCTATTCTGTTCGACCCCCATGGTCGCCCTGACCCGCAGCATCCCGCGCAAACAGGCGTTTGAGATGCTGACCACCGGCGAATTCATCTCAGCCCGCCGCGCTGCAGAACTGGACCTGATCAACCGCGCCGTGCCGGGCGACCAACTGGCTACTGAGACCAACGCCCTCGCCGAAAAGATCGCCGCCAAACTCGGCACCGCCGTCGCCCATGGCAAAGGCGCCTTCTATCAACAGATGCACCTGCCCACCGACCAAGCCTACGACTTCACCGGCGCCATCATGGTGCGCAACATGCTTGAAGCAGACACCCGCGAAGGCATCGACGCCTTCTTGGAAAAACGCGCCCCCGACTGGCAGCAGTGATTGTTTCCAAATCCGCGCAACAGTGTTGCCGCGCAGGGGCTGGCAAATCTGGCAAAATCGGGGCACTGTTATATTAGGGTACAGAAACCCTAATGATTTTGGGTCGCCGACGGCGGAAGGTCCCTCCGGGTCAGCCTCTCACTGACCGACCATTCCCGCAGCGGCGACCCCAAAACCATGCCCGGCCAAGCGCGCGTGCCGCGATATTTCAGCGCGCAACGGCCCGCATCCGCGCTTGCCTGTTGCGTGCGAACCCGCCCTGCCCTACATCGCCCCCATGACAGATACATTGCACATCATCGGCGGCGGCATGGCCGGATCAGAGGCGGCTTGGCAAGCGGCGAACGCGGGCGTGGAAGTCGTGATTCACGAAATGCGCCCCAAGGTCGAAACCTTCGCCCACCAAACCGGGCTCTTGGGTGAGATGGTCTGCTCCAACTCCTTCCGCTCGGACGATGACGAGCAAAACGCCGTGGGCCTGCTGCATTGGGAAATGCGCGCCGCCGATGGCCTCATCATGGCCTGCGCCGACAAAAACCGCCTCCCCGCTGGCGGCGCGCTGGCAGTAGACCGCGACCCCTTCGCACAGACCGTCACCGACACGCTGCTCGCACACCCCAATATCTCCGTCGAATACGGCGAGATTACTGAGCTGCCAAAAGACGGCAAATGGATCATCGCCACGGGCCCGCTGACTTCGGGCGCGCTGGCCGAAGCCATCGCCGCCGAAACAGGTGCCGAAGCGCTCGCCTTTTTCGACGCCATCGCGCCCATCGTCTATTTCGACAGTATCGACATGTCGAAAGCCTGGATGCAGTCGCGCTATGACAAGGGCGAAACCGAAGAAGAGCGCACCGCCTACCTCAACTGTCCAATGGACAAGCAGCAATACGACGATTTCATCGACGCGCTGCTCGAGGCCGACAAAACCGAATTCCGCGAAGGCGAAACGGCGGGCTATTTCGATGGTTGCTTGCCCATTGAAGTCATGGCCGAACGGGGCCGCGAGACCCTGCGTCACGGCCCGATGAAACCGGTTGGCCTGACCAATCCGCACCAGCCCGAGATCAAGGCCCATGCCGTTGTGCAGCTGCGCCGGGACAACAAGCTGGGCACGCTTTACAATATCGTCGGCTTCCAGACTAAGATGAAGTACGGCGCGCAAACGAATGTTTTTAAACGCATTCCGGGGCTTGAGAACGCGCGTTTTGCGCGTCTCGGCGGCATTCACCGCAACTCATTCATCAACTCGCCCACGTTGCTTGACGATCAAATGCGCTTGCGCAGCCGCGACAATATCCGCTTTGCCGGGCAGATCACCGGCGTCGAAGGCTATGTCGAAAGCGCCGCGATGGGCTTGCTCGCGGGTCGCATGGCCGCGGCTGAGATCAAGGGCGGCAGCCTGCCAACCCCGCCCGACAGCACCGCCATGGGCGCGCTGATCACCCACATCACCGGCGGGGCGGATGCAAAAACCTTTCAGCCGATGAACGTGAACTTCGGCCTGTTTCCGCCTGTCGAAGGGCTTAAATCGGGCCGTCGCGGCCGCAAGGACCGCTACAAAGCCTATACCGACCGCGCCAAGGCAGATTGGCAGACATGGCTTGATCAAGGTTAACCCGCCCCGGGTTAACACTGGATCCTCCTGCCCATCCCCCATATCCTAGGGGAATGACAAAACATTATTTCGACAAAGCCTACGCGGCGCGGGACACGCAGGTGATCCGCAGCCTCTATGACGAATGGGCGGGCAGCTACGACGAGGATATCAAAGCGCAGGGCTATGCCACGCCCGACCGCGCCGCTGCCACGCTCGCTGAATTTCTGGACAACAAAAACGCCCCGATCTTCGATATCGGCTGCGGCACAGGGCTGTCGGGCGCGGCCCTGAAACAAGCGGGTTTCACCACCATCGACGGCGGCGATGTTTCCGCCGCCATGCTGGCAGAGGCTCGAAATAAAGGTATATACCGCAATCTGTTAGAGCTCGAAGTTGACGCGCCCCTCCCCTTCGCGCCCGGCAGCTATGAGGCGATCAGCGCCATCGGCGTGATCGGCCCCGGTGCCGCGCCGATCACATTGTTCGACACGTTGATGCATGGATTAGAAAAGGGCGGTAAACTTCTGTTTTCTTTAAACGAAAAAGCGCTCGAAGATCGCGGTGCCTTGGGCATGATCCATGAGTGGACCGACTGCGGCGCGGCGATCCTGCTCTTTGCAGAGGAAGGCCCGCACCTGCCCGGCATCGACTTGAAGTCTACCGTCTATCTGATTGAAAAGAATTGACACTTACCACCAGATTTGCCCCATCTCCGACCG
Source organism: Sulfitobacter sp. NFXS29 (assembly GCF_040148765.1). NCBI lineage: Bacteria > Pseudomonadati > Pseudomonadota > Alphaproteobacteria > Rhodobacterales > Roseobacteraceae > Sulfitobacter > Sulfitobacter sp. NFXS29. The sequence goes on along the minus strand of NZ_JAGDED010000001.1, from coordinate 870,001 downwards.
GTCCGCTGCACCTTGGCCACGCCTATTCGGCGCTCTTGGCCCATGATCTGGCCAAAGCAGCGGGGGGAAGGTTTCTGCTGCGGATCGAAGATATCGACCAATCCCGCGCGCGACCCAAGTGGGAGGCGCAGATTTACGAAGACCTCGCGTGGCTTGGTATTGACTGGCCGCAACCCGTGATGCGCCAATCCGACAGAATGGCGGCCTACCACGTTGCCCTTGATGACCTCTGGGCGCGCGGCCTCGTCTATGCTTGCACCTGCAACCGCCGCGACATCGCCGCCGCCACCAACGCCCCGCAGGAGGGTGCAGAGCCCGTCTATGGCCCCGACGGCCTGATTTACCCCGGCACCTGCCGTGACGCGGGCCATCCAAAAGCATCCGGCGCGCTGCGGCTTGATATGCGTAAAGCTTTGGCTTCACTGGGAAATCGCGCGCTAAGCTTCACCGAAAACGGCCATGGCCCGAACGCTGAAACCGGCGCGACCACCTTCTCGCCGGATCAGCTTATCGCGACGGTCGGTGATGTGGTCTTGGCCCGGCGCGACATGGGCACGTCCTACCACCTTTCCGTGGTGCTTGACGATGCCGCACAGGGGATCACACTTGTCCCGCGCGGGGCCGACCTTTTTGCGGCGACCTATATCCATGTTGTGCTGCAGGCTTTGCTCGACCTGCCAACGCCGCATTATCACCATCACCGACTGATCCGGGATGAGGGCGGCAAACGGCTCGCCAAACGCGATGACGCCCGCGCCATCGCGCTCTACCGTGAGACTGGAATGACGCCCGAAGATATTCGTTCTATGGTAGGGATTTAGCGCGCGGACTTAATCCACCGACTTCATCAGTTCGACTTCGTCACCTTCCTGAATCCCGGTGTAAAAGCAACTGCGCCGCCCTGTGTGGCAGGCGGGCCCGGTCTGGTCCACAAGCACCAACAGGCAATCGCGGTCGCAATCGATCCGCATCTCAACCAGCCTTTGCACATGGCCACTGGTTTCGCCCTTCACCCAGAACGCCTGCCGCGAGCGGCTCCAATAGGTGACCTTGCCGGTCTCAAGGCTGCGCGCGATGCTCTCTGCGTTCATCCACGCCAGCATCAGCACCTCATGTGTCTCCGCGTCCTGCGCGATGGCGGGGATGAGGCCCGCTTCGTTGAACTGAAGGCTTGCAGGATCGAAAGTCATCGGGCACCTCGTGGAAATATTTGCATCTGTCTCTGCGGCGCTTATGTAGGGTTTCAGCACGAAAAGGAACAGCCCATGTCGGATGAGACGGACCTCATCAAGCTCTACTCCGCGCGTATCTTGGCGCTTACCGCAGAGATCCCGCATCTGGGCCGGATGGAGGCCCCGCAGGCCAGCGTGAAGCGCCGCTCGCCGCTGTGCGGCTCGACCGTGACGGTTGATGTGCGCGTCGAGCAAGGCCGTCTGGCCGAGATGAAACAGGACGTGAAAGCCTGCGCCTTGGGGCAAGCGGCTGCGGCCGTGGTGGGCGGTGCCGCGCCCGGTGCTTCGCTCACGCAGATCACCACTGCCCGCGATCAACTGCGCGCCATGCTCAAGGGCGAAGGGCCGGTGCCGGACGCCCCCTTCGACGGTTTCGAAGTGCTAACCCCTGCCTCGGCCTATAAAAACCGCCATGCCTCCATCATGCTAAGCATCGAGGCGCTGACAGAGGCGATGCAACAGGCCGAAGCCCCGGCGGACGCTGGAGAGCGTTAAGCGCAGCCTGCCGCAGCCCACCTCCCCCAATATTGAACAAAAAAAACGCCGCACATCCTGCGAAGGATGGCGGCGTCAGTCGGCGTTCCTCATGTTGGGACCCGCTTTGCCAGAGGCCGACGCGGACAGGCAAATCGGTGCATCAAATTGGGACGGATGCAGCAGACAAAGCGGCATGAGAGCCTTTGGCAGAACTCAGATAAAGGCGGGCAGATGCAATCCAACGACCAACATCACGATCAAAGCGGCGGCCCCTGCTGCATCCTGCAGCAATGTGGCCTGTGATCTGAGGGCGATAGATTTCAGGGCAGTGTAAGTCATCATCAGTACCTCCTTATCTTTGTTGCTCCTTTGTTCTCATTTCTACCCGCCTGTGTAAAGAACTTTCTGAGAACATTCGCGAACATAAAGAGGTTGGCGGTACTAACCCACTGTTATCAAACGGATCGCCTCGTCCTGCCGCATGAGCCATAGCAGCAACCTTACCGCCCTGCCGCGCGGCCCTTCGAGGGTGGGATCATCAACCAAAAGCTTTCGGGCATCTGATTGCGCCACCGCCATCAGGCCCGCCTGACGCTCCAGATCGGCCACCCGAAAGCGCGGCACGCCCGATTGCGCGGTGCCGATAAGATCGCCCGTGCCGCGCATCTTCAGATCGGTTTCAGCAATGACGAAACCGTCTTCGGATTCGCGCAGCACCTCAAGCCGTTGCCGGCCCGTATCGCTGAGGGGGGCTTGATACATCAAAAGACAGGTCGACGCCCCGGTGCCCCGCCCAACACGGCCGCGCAACTGGTGCAACTGCGCAAGGCCGAAAATCTCGGCCCGTTCCACCACCATGATCGTCGCATTGGGCACGTCCACGCCGACTTCGATCACCGTGGTGGCCACCAGCACCTTGGTCTCTCCCGCTTGGAAGGCACGCATCGCCGCGTCCTTTTCGGCAGGCGGCATCTGCCCATGTACCAAGCCAACGACCCCTTCGCCCAACGCCGCGCGGAGCCGTTTGAACCGGTCTTCCGCCGCCGTCAGATCGCTCACTTCGCTCTCTTCCACCAGCGGGCAAACCCAGTAGCATTGCCGCCCTTCGCTGATGGCGTGACGCATCCGGTCGATGACCTCATCCATCCGTGAGGTCGAGACCAGCGCTGTGCGAATGGGCTGTCGACCGGGCGGCTTTTCGTCGAGGATGGAGACATCCATATCGCCGTATTGCGCCAGCGCCAGACTGCGCGGGATCGGTGTGGCGGTCATCACCAGCACATCGGCCAGCCGCCCCTTGCGGCCCAATTCCAACCGCTGCCGCACGCCAAAACGGTGCTGTTCGTCGACCACCGCAAGGCGCAAATCGGCAAAGCTCACATCCGCCTGAAACACCGCATGGGTGCCGACGAGGATCTGGATGTCGCCGCGTTCCAGCGCCGAGAGCTTGGCCCGCCGTTCTGCCCCTTTGTCGCGCCCGGTGAGGAGTTCCAGCACCACGCCCGCCTGTTCCGCCAGCGGTTGCAGCCCCATAAGGTGCTGACGCGCAAGTATTTCCGTCGGCGCCATCAGCACCGCTTGCCCGCCCGCCTCAACGGCGCGCAAAAGCGCCATGAAGGCGACCAGCGTCTTGCCCGCCCCCACATCGCCCTGCAACAGCCGGTTCATGCGGGTCTCGCGGCCCATGTCGGCGGTGATCTCTTCGACCGCGCGCTGCTGTGCGCCGGTGGGCCGATAAGGCAAGGAAGACAACACCCGCTTTTGCAACCGGCCGTCGCCCCGGTTCGCCCGTCCCATCTTGCGCCGCTCATTCTGCCGCGCCAAGGCGAGGGTCACTTGATGGGCAAAAAGCTCATCATAGGCCAACCGCTCCCGCGCCGGGGCCGTGGCGGTGAGGTCTTGCGCGTTTTGCGGGTCATGCGCCGCCTCTGCGGCGGCGACGAAATCGGGCCAAGCGGCCTGCGCCGCCTGCCCCGGATCGGCCCATTCGGCCACCACCGGCAGCCGTTTCAACGCGCCTCGGGTGGCTTTGTACATCACCTTTTGCGTCAGCCCAGAAGTGAGCGGATAGACCGGCTCAAAGTCAGGAATATCGCCCGATTGGTCTTCCGGCACGGCGAAGTCCGGGTGGACCATCTGCGCCATCCCGTCAAAAAACTCTACCCGGCCCGAAACGATGCGACGGCTGCCTTCGGGCAATTGCCGCTGCCAATAGTCGCCGCGCGCGTGGAAATAGACCAGTTGGAAACTGGTCTGCGCGTCCTCGACCGTGATGCGGTAAGCGCCGCCTTTGTTGCGTGCCGGACGGTGTGCGCCGATGGTAACGGCCACGGTGAGTGTCGCAGGCAGATGCGCGTCTTTCACACTGTCGCGCAGACGGCGGTCGATACCGGAGTGCGGCAGGGTAAAGATCAGATCGCGCGGCGCTTGGATGCCCATTTGGCCCAGCAACTGCGCTGTCTTTGGCCCCACCCCTTCGAGCGTTTCGAGCCCCGCAAAAAGCGGGAAAAGCTGTTCCGGTCTGCCGCTCATTTGCCTTCGATCAAGGCGAGCCAGCCATCTTCATCCATCGTCTCAACCCCCAGATCGGCGGCCTTCTTGGCCTTAGACCCCGCCCCCGGCCCGGCGACCAAGATATCGGTTTTGCCGCTGACCGAGCCCGAGACCTTGGCCCCCAAACGCTCCGCCCGGGCCTTGGCCTCGGCCCGGCTCATCTTCTCCAAGGTGCCGGTAAAGACGACGGTCTTGCCTGCGACGGGGCTGCCTTCGGTGTCGGGGCGTTCCGCCGGGATCACAGTCAGATGCGCCACCAGCCGGTCGATTGAGGCGCGCTCTGCCTCTTGCGCAAAGGCCGAAACCAGCGAGCCCGCCATGACGCTGCCGACGCCATCGACGCCGATCAGATCATCCCAAGCGGGGCCGTCGAGCCCGCGCGCCTCGGCCATGGCGGCCTCAAAACTGTCCCAATCGCCGTAGTGCAGCGCGATCAGGTTCGACGCCGCCTCGCCCACATGGCGGATACCAAGGGCAAAGATTAGACGCGCCATCGGTATTTCACGGCGATCTTCGATGGCTTGAAACAGGTTGTCCGCCGATTTCGCCCCCCAGCCTTCGCGGTTTTTCAACTGCTGCACGCCGCTGCCGAAACGCTCTTTCAAGATGAAAATATCCGCTGGCTCCGCGATCCAACCGTCTTGGTAAAACTGTTCGACCTGCTTGGCCCCCAGACCGTCGATATCAAAAGCCTTGCGGCTGACGAAATGGATAAGCTTTTCAACGGCCTGCGCCGGGCAGATCAGCCCGCCGGTGCAGCGCCGCACCGCATCGCCCGGCTCCCGGATCGCATCCGACCCGCATTCCGGACAGGTGGAGGGATAGACAAAGGCTTCGGCATCCGAGGGACGTTTCGACAGATCCACGTCGGCCACTTTGGGGATCACATCGCCCGCGCGGTAAATCTGCACCCAATCGCCCACGCGCACGTCCTTACCGCCGCGGATTTCGGCGCCCTTGCTGTCGAGGCCCTTGATGTAATCTTCGTTGTGCAGCGTCGCATTGGAGACGACGACCCCGCCCACCGTAACCGGCTGCAACCGCGCCACGGGCGACAAGGCACCGGTGCGTCCAACTTGAATGTCGATCCCCTCAAGCCGGGTCCACGCCAATTCGGCGGCGAATTTATGGGCCACGGCCCACCGCGGCGTGGTGGAGCGAAAGCCAAGCCGTTCCTGAAGCGCGAGGTCGTCGACCTTGTAGACCACGCCATCGATGTCATAGTCCAGCGTGGCGCGCTGCGCTTCGATCTGTTCGTAATGGGCGACCATATGGCTTGGCCCGTCACAAAGTGCGGTCAGAGGGTTGGTCGAAAATCCCAGTTCCGCCAATCGGTCAATCGCGCCCTTCTGCGTTTCGGCCAAGGGTTCCGAGAGCGCGCCCCAGGCATAGGCGAAAAACTGCAATGGCCGGGCGCGGGTAATCTCTGCGTCGAGCTGCCGCAGTGATCCGGCGGCGGCATTGCGGGGGTTGGCAAAGGTCTTACCGCCCCTTTCGGCCTGCCGCGCGTTCAGTGCCGCGAAGTCGGCGTGGCTCATATAGACTTCGCCGCGCACCTCCAGCAGGTCCGGCGCGTTTTTTAACTCTTGCGGGATGTTTTCAATGGTGCGGGCGTTGGCGGTTACATTTTCGCCCACCGCGCCATCGCCCCGCGTGGCGGCCTGCACCAGCACACCCTTTTCATAGCGCAGGGACAGCGACAGCCCGTCAATTTTGGGCTCGGCCGTATAGGCCAGTGGCGCTTCCGACCCCAGCCCAAGGTATTTGCGGATCCGGGCGTCGAACTCAGTGACTTCCTCGGCGTCAAAGGCATTGGCGAGCGAAAGCATCGGCACCGCATGTCGCACCTTGCCGAACCCTTCGGCGACCGGCGCGCCGACTTGCTCTGACGGGCTGTCAGCGCGCTTGAGGTCGGGGAAGCGCGCTTCGATCGCGGCATTGCGCCGTTTCAGCGCGTCATAGTCCGCGTCGGAAATTTCTGGTGCATCTTCCGTATGATAGGCGGCATTCGCCGCGCTCAGCACCTCGGCCAGCCGGGCCAGTTCCATCTCTGCCTGCGCTTTGGTCAGCGCTTCAACCTCGATCTGGGATGTCACGATCTGCCCCCGATATTGTCACCTGTGGCTTAGATAGGTGGCGATCAGGGGCAGGTCTAGCGATTTCAGGCCCGGTTGATGGCAGATCAGGCGCTGGCGGCCAGATCCATCTGCGCCGGTTCGGGATCGCGCAGCACATAGCCCCGGCCCCAGACGGTTTCGATATAGCTCTCTCCCCCAGTGGCTTGGCTCAGCTTTTTGCGCAGCTTGCAGATAAAGACATCGATGATCTTCAATTCAGGCTCATCCATGCCGCCATAGAGGTGGTTAAGAAACATCTCTTTGGTCAGGGTCGTGCCCTTGCGCAGGCTCAGCAGTTCCAGCATCTGATATTCTTTGCCGGTCAAATGCACGGGGCTGTCGTTAACGCTGACGGTCTTCGCATCAAGGTTCACCGCGACTTGCCCCGTCTCAATTACGGACTGGGAATGGCCTTTGGAACGGCGGATGATGGCGTGGATCCGGGCCACCAATTCTTCGCGGTGGAACGGTTTGGTCAAATAATCGTCGGCACCAAATCCAAACCCCCTGAGTTTGTTTTCCGTGTCATCGGAGCCCGACAGGATCAGGATCGGCGTGTCAATCCGCGCAAGCCGCAGTTGGCGCAGCACATCATGGCCGTTCATATCCGGCAGATCGAGGTCGAGAAGGATCAAATCATAGTCATAGAGCTTGGCCAGATCGATTCCCTCTTCGCCTAAGTCGGTGGCGTAGACGTTTAGATTCGCATGGGTCAGCATGAGTTCAATACTGCGAGAGGTCGTCGGGTCATCTTCAACTAACAATACACGCATTCGGTTTCTCCGGCTCATCTAGGACGATTGGCTAATCTTGAGCAATAAAGGTTAACTACCCGTTACCGATACTAGTTAGGCTAGGTTAACAACTTAAAGTTGTCTATACTTTTTCAAGGCAGTGGCCTTCAGCGCGGCCTCTCCATGCTCTGTAACCGCATGTAACCATTCCATAAATTCATCATCACTAATGCCATAACGCTCCAGCGCTTCGGATTGGGTGATCAACCCATAGACCACCCCCCGCACCACGGCTGCCTTGCGCGAGGCGACCCACCTTCGCGTATCTGCCCCAGGCAAATCTGCGCGTGACATCACGCTCCCGTCAGCGAGGGTAACAGACCGTGGCCCATCGACTTTTTTCAGGTACATCGCATCATCCGCCATTGTTCTGGTGGCCAATAACCCCCATCTGCCTTAACGCGGCGTGAAGCCTGCCCTTGTGACTAGGTAGGATTTTCCTATATTCGCGCAGAAACTCCGGAGAGACCCATGGCCCTTGATCAGACACCGCCGCTCAATTCGCTTGGCTTTGCCAAGGCGCCCGCCGATACGCGCGTCGTCGTGGCGATGTCGGGTGGTGTGGACAGTTCCGTCGTGGCGGCCATGCTCAAAGACGAAGGCTATGATGTCGTGGGCGTCACCCTGCAGCTTTACGACCACGGCGCGGCGCTGGCCAAGAAAGGTGCCTGCTGTGCGGGTGTCGATATTCAGGACGCCCGCCGCGTGGCCGAGGAAATGGGCTTCCCGCATTACGTGTTGGACTATGAAAACGTCTTTAAGGACGCCGTAATCGACGAGTTCGCCGACAGCTACCTCGGCGGTGCCACGCCCGTGCCCTGCATCCGCTGCAACGAGCGGGTCAAGTTCAAGGACTTGCTGGAAACCGCCAAGGACTTGGAGGCCGACTGCATGGCCACCGGTCACTATATCCAGCGCAAGATGGGCGAGAACGGGCCAGAGCTACACGCCGCCGCCGATGGCAACCGCGATCAGAGCTATTTCCTGTTCTCCACCACCGAAGAGCAGCTTTCCTATCTGCGCTTCCCGCTGGGCCATCTGCCCAGCAAGGACGACACCCGCAAGCTGGCGGCGAAATACGGGCTGGAAGTCGCGGACAAACCTGACAGTCAGGATATCTGTTTCGTCCCCAATGGCGACTACGCCGCGGTGATCCGCAAGCTGCGCCCCGAGGCCGCCGATCCGGGCAATATCGTCGATACCGAAGGCAATGTGCTGGCGAAACATGAGGGCGTGATCCACTACACCATCGGTCAGCGCCGCGGCTTGGGCATCGGCGGCCTGGCCGACCCGCTTTATGTGGTGAGGTTGGATGCCGAGCGCAAAGAGGTCGTCGTTGGCCCTAAATCCATGCTCGCCACCCGCAAGATCCCGGTGCGAGAGATCAACTGGCTGGGCGATGAGCCCCTGACCTCGCGCCCGGAGTGGCATATCGCCGTGCGCGTGCGCTCCACCCGTCCGCCACGCGACGCGATCCTGCGTCCGATCAGCGCGACCGAGGCCGAGGTTGAACTGCTGACCGCCGAGGAAGGCGTGTCGCCGGGGCAGGCCTGCGTGTTCTATGACCCTGAAAGCACCCGCATCTTCGGCGGCGGCTGGATTCACCGGGGCTGATCCCGCCTACATCCGGGCCAGCACCGCGCGCGCGGCCCGCAGGCCCGGTGCCTCGCCGCCCTGCCCCAAACGTTGCATCGTCAGCGCCATCGCGTCCTTCTGGGCGCCGGGCGCGCGCAGCACCTGCAAGACGCCTTCGGCGATGGGTCCGGGGCGGCAGTTCGCCCCGATGAACTCCGGCACCACGCGGGTTTCCGAGACGAGGTTGACCAGCGTCACTGTATCCACCCGCAGCATCCGCCCGATGATCTGGCGGCTGATCCAGTTCATGTCATAGGCGATGACCATCGGCGTGTTCACCGCAGCCAGTTCCAGCGACACGGTGCCCGAGGCCGCCAGCGCCACATCCGCCGCGTGAAAGGCGGCGCGTTTGGTGGCGGTGAACTCTTCGGTCGTATGGTCGCGCGGATCGAGCACCAGCGGGTTGCCAGACCAATTGCGCGTCACCTGTTTGACCAATGCCGCCACCGGACTGGCCGCTGGCACCACGACGCGCAAGGCCGGCTCCGCCTCGACCAGCCGCGCGACGACTTGCTGGAACACTGGCGCCAGCCGCGTGACCTCGCCCCGGCGCGAGCCGGGCAACGCCAGCAACAGCGGTGCATCGGCAAGACGGTGCTCGGCGCGGAAGGCCGCAGCGGCGGCGTCATCGGCCACAGGCTCGGCCACCACCGGGTGACCCACGAAATCACAGGCCATGCCCGCCGCTTCCATATAGGGCGGCTCGAAAGGGAAAAGCGCCAGCACATGATCGACAGAACGGGCCATTTTTTCCGCCCGGCCGGGGCGCCATGCCCACACGGTCGGGGCCACGTAATGCACTGTTCTGATGTTAGATTTTTCTTTCACCTTACGCGCCACGCGCAGGGAAAAATCGGGGCTGTCGATGGTGATGAGCACATCTGGCTTGGTCTCAACCACCGCCTGTGCCGCCTCATTGATCCGGGCCATCAGCGCGCGGTATTTGGGCAGGATTTCGGCCAAGCCCATGACGCTCAGCTCGTCCATGTTGAACCGGCTTTTGAGCCCCTGCGCCATCATCATCGGCCCGCCGATGCCGTCGAAGGTCACTTCAGGACAAAGCTCTTTCAGCCCCGCCATCAGCGCGCCGCCTAACCGGTCGCCCGAAGGTTCGCCTGCCAGAATAAACACTCTCATGTCGCGTCTTCCTCTCGGACCCAAAGCACCAGACCGAGCTCATCAGCCAGTGCCACGCAGGTATCACGCTCGAGCAGCATCACGCCGCCTGCCTTGACCACCACGCCGGCCAGCCCCGCCGCACGCGCGGCGCGCAGCGTATGGGGGCCGATGGTCGGCAGATCGATCTCACGGATTTGGCCAGCCTTCGGTCCTTTGCAGAGCACCGCACGCGCCTCACGCACCGCCTCTGGCAAGGTCGCCAGCAAATGATCCGTGCCGCCAATGGCCTCAACCCCGTACACCTGTTCGCGCCCGATGACGCAGGCCTGCCCGATGTCGAGTGTCGCCAAGCCATCCAGCACGGCAGCACCATGCGCGGCATCCCGGCGCATTTGTTCGTCTGGCAACTCCCGCGACAGCACACCGCTGTCGGCCAACAAGTCGGGCACCAGTTCATCGGCCCCGACCACCCGTAGGCCATGGTCTTCGAAAATCGTCTTGATCACCTCAAGCGCGCCATTGTCGCCCGCAGCCAGCGCCTGTTTGAACTGCGGCACCAAAGGTGCTGTGCGGATATCGAGCTTTGCGGGGTCCAGCGTGGGCCGGTCAATTGCCCCGCACAGACACACGTCCCGAATACCCACGCCCAAAAGATGCGCCAAAAGGCTGCCCAGCGTCTCTAACCGAAAGGTCAGGTCTGCCTTCAGCCCATCCGGCGCGCAGCCTTCATAGACGCAGACCAAAGGCGGCTCTGCCTGCGCTGCTGCCACCCGCGCGGGCAAGCCACCGCGTCCGGCGATCAGCGCAAGGCTCATTTCGGCGTCAGGAAATGACGGCCCGTGTCGGCCATGACAAAATCGACGATCTGGCGGACGTAATCGCTCTGGGTTTCGTCCCCCAAACGCCGCGCCCGGTCCGAGAATGTCCCCTCGCCCTGTGCTAACATCTGGAACGCGGCCCTGAGCGCCGTGATGTCGCTCCGCGCCACACCGGCGCGCTTCAGCCCGACAAGGTTCAACCCATCCAGATCACCCCGCGGCGCTTGCACAAGCCCGTAGGGGATCACGTCATTGGTCACCATGGTCACCGCGCCAATGATCGCGCCTTGGCCAATGCGGACCCACTGATGGATGCCCGAAAGCCCGCCAATGATCACGTCATCTTCGAGCACGCAATGCCCCGCCACGGCGGCGTTGTTCACCACGATCACCCGGTTGCCGACGATGGCGTCATGGGCAATGTGACAGCCCGCCATGAACAGCCCGTCATCGCCCACGCGGGTCACGCCGCCACCGCCTTCGGTGCCGCAGTTCATGGTGACATGTTCGCGGATGCGGTTGCGTTCGCCAATGACCAGACGGCTGGCTTCGCCCTTGAACTTCAAATCCTGCGGAATCTCACCGATCACCGCGAAGGGAAAGATCACCGTGCCCGCGCCGACCTCGGTCTGGCCGGTAATGACGACATGGGATTTCAACTCCACATCCGCCTTCAACACGACCTCAGGCCCGATTAGGCAAAAGGGGCCGACGCGCGCCGAAGGGTCGATCTGCGCCCCTTCTTCGATCACGGCACTGGGGTGGATATTGCTCATGCTGCGTCCTGTGGCAGGTCCAGCATCGCCATGAACTCGGCCTCGGCGGCCATTTCGCCCTCGACCGTGGCAACACCGCCGAATTTCCAGATTTTCGCACCCGGCTTGCCGCGCAGGGTCGTCAGATCCATCCGCAGCACATCGCCGGGGCCGACCTTGCGGCGGAACTTACATTTGTCGATCGACATGAAATAGATCAGCATGTCGCGGTCCTGCATGCCAAGGGCGGTGCCCACCATCACGCCCGCAGTCTGGGCCATCGCTTCAACAATGGTGACGCCCGGCATGATCGGCGTGCCGGGGAAATGGCCCTGAAAATGCGGCTCGTTCATGGTGACGTTTTTGTAGCCGACAGCACTCTCGGTGCCCTTGATCTCTTCGACCTTGTCGACCAGCAAAAAGGGATAGCGGTGCGGCAGGATGCGCTGGATCAACTGGATATCGGCGCGCAGCAGCTCTTCGGTCATGGACTGTCCTTTGTCTCAGAAGGTTGCTGAATGGCTACCAATTCAGGCGGCTGGGGGCAAGCATCCCCGCGGGGCGCGCGGATCACTCGGCGTCGGCCAGCCCGGTTCCGATCGCCTCATCCAGCAGGGCAATCGCCTCATCCGTGACCTCAATCACCGAGGAAGAGACAAAGACCCGGCGCTGCTCAAGGATGACCGCCGCGTCAGAATTGCGCATCAATTGCTCAAGCACCGGGGCCGCAGCAGACAAAAACCGCTCCCGCTCAAGATCCAGCGCCTCGCTTAGCGCCCGGTTCTTCGCCGCTTGCTCGGCCCTTGTGCGCTGTACCTTCTCATCAAAGGCATCGGCCAGCAGCCGGAACTGAGCGGGCTTCATCTGCGATCGTTTTTCGGTGAGTTCGCGTTCTTCCGCCTCTAGCGCCGCCTCAATCTCGCGGTTTTCGGTGGCCAGCTGCTCACTCTCGGCTTCGATCTCACGGGTGACGCGCTGGCCAAAGGCACTGTCGCGGAACAGACGCTCGGAATCGATTGTCAGTACGGGGCTGATCACACCGCCCCGCGCGGGGGCTGGCGTGTTTGTTTGCGGCTCTGCCACGGGGGCCTGCTGCGCGAGGCCGGGGGTGGCCCCGGCCAGCATCATCACCAAGGGGATGAGAGCGCGGCGCATGGGCTTAGAACGTGGTCCGCAGCGTGACCTCAAAGCTTTGCTCTTTGTCAAAGCTCTCTTTCTTCAGCGCGTCGGAGACGTTGAACTGAAGCGGGCCAAGCGGCGTGTCCCAGAAGACCGAGACGCCGATCACGTGACGGAAAGAGCCGCCTTCGCCGACGATGGTGCCGCCCGTGGTGTCAACATCACTCAGGTCCCACAGGTTGCCCACGTCATAGAAGACACCACCGGAGATGCCATATTCCTCGGGCAGCCCCAGCGGGAACTCCGCCTCGAAACGGGCCACGGCAAAGAGGTTGCCGCCAAGTGCGTCATCCACTCCATTGCTTTGATCGCGCGGACCGATGCCGCCCGGCTCAAAGCCGCGCATGATCGACGGGCCAAGGATGAAGCGGTCAACCGCACGGTTGGTGCCGCCGTTCCATGCCAGCGCACCGCCTTCAAGCGTGGCGCGAAGGGTCACTTCCTCGTTGAAAATGCGCTTTTCGCCCGCGATCTTGGCTGTCGTCTTGATAAACTCGTTATCCCCACCAAGCCCGGCAAAGTCCTGACCGAACTCGAACAGAATGCCCTGTGTCGGGTCCAGCCCGGTGCGGCGGGTGTCATAGGTGTAGGTGTAGCCGAGGGAGGAAGAGAACAACGCGCCCTCCGCGATTTCATTCGCGATGGTGGCGCTGTTATCCTCATCATCACGTTCCAGCATCTCGATCCCTTCGAGGGTATAGCGCGTCGACAGACGGCCATTCTCGCTTACCGGGAAGGTCAGGCTGGGCTGGAACACCAGACGTTCGGTGTCATAGCTGGTGTAAGACGAATTGGTTTCCGCATAATCAAGCTTGAGACCAAGCGCCACGTCACGCCCCAAAAAGCGCGGCTCGACAAAGGTCACGCCATAGCGCGTGGCATCTTCGGCGGTGGAGATCGACAGATTCAGCCGCTGGCCGCGCCCGAGGAAGTTTTCCTCCTGAAAGCTGACCGCCACCCCAAAACCATCGTTGTTCGAAAAGGAGCCGCCGAAGTTCAGCGAGCCTGTGGGCTTCTCTTCAACGTCCACATCGATCACGACCTGCTCGGGGCTGGAGCCTTGGCGGGCGTTGACCTCTGCCGTCTCGAAATACTGCAGCGCGCGGATACGTTCTGCCGCTTGGCGAATTTCGCGCGGGTTGAACGGGTCACCCTCGACGCTGTCGAACTCGCGGCGGATCACCCGGTCAAGCGTGGTGGTGTTGCCTTCGATATCGATCCGCTCAACAAAGATACGCTCGCCACGGGACAGCTTGTAGGTCACGTTGAGCGACAGATCACGGTCGTTGCGGTCAATCACCGGCTCGACGCGCAGGAAATCGACGCCATCGCGGATCGCTTGGCGCTCGATCCGAGCGATGTCATTTTCGATCAGAGTGGGCGAGTAGATCACGCCGGGGCGGATTTTGAGCAGGTCACGGTACACGGCGGCGTTAAGCCCCGGCACTTCGGACTCGACCGACACGTTGCCGAAACGGAACTGCTGCCCCTCGGTGATGTTATAGGCCACGAAGACGCCATCGCGCTCTTCGGTCAGTTCGGCGTTTACGGCCTCGGTGCGCATGTCGACATAGCCGCGCGAGAGGTAGAAATCCCGCAGCATCTGCTTGTCGGCCTCAACCCGGCCTTCGACATAGGTGTCCCGTTTGACCAAACGGCGGAACAGACCCGCCTGTTTGGTGTCCAGCACGCGGCGCAGACGGCGGTCGGAATAGACCCGGTTGCCGACAAAGCTCAGACGCTCGATCTCGACGTTGTCGCCTTCGAAGATTTCAAACACCAGATCGACGCGATTTTGATCGCGGCGGATGATGCGGGGCTGCACGCGGGCCGACAGACGGCCTTCGTTGCTATAGGCCTCGGCGATGGCGGCGGCGTCTTGCTCGGCTTGGCTGGGATTGAACACCCGACGCTCGGTCGAGCCGATAAGTTCGGCCAGCATCTCATCTTTGATGCGGCGGTTGCCCTCAAAGCTGACGCGGTTCAGCGTCGGCAGTTCCACCACCGTGATGACGAGCGTGTTGCCCTGCGGCTCAAGAGCGACGGATTCGAACAGGCCCGAGTTTTGCAGGTTCTGATAGGCGTCGTTCAACTGACCGCCCGACACCGCCTGCCCGCGCCCGATACCGGCCCGGCGCAGAATCGCGCTGTCGCCGATCCGCTCGTTGCCGTCGATGACGACCGTGTTGAACTGATATTGCTGCGCCTGCGCTTGGCTGCCCGGCACGAGCCAGGCCACGGACAACATGACACAAAGCGATGCCCCCCGAAGGGTCTTGCCGACATTGCTGCGCTGTGCCCACTCGACGGGCATTCTGCCCTCGTTCCTCAGTCCCATTACACCGACCCGTTTTTTTACGACATTGTTGTCAACCTGACTACGCAGGTTAACGGGGTTTGTCAAAAGCAACGGCTGAGAAAATATACCATATCATGCGGCAAGTTGGGCCAGAATGACATCATGAGCCAAGATCGTGCAGAAGCACCCGATAGGGCACTCTATCACGCACTGGCAAGCACTCAGAGAGAGGCGACAAAGGCCCCGGCAGAAAGCGCCGTGGCAATGGCCGCGGCAAAGAACGCACGGTCCCAATTAAGGTCCAAAAGCAGGCTGAGGCCGCGGTATGATCCTTGTAACACGTGCATCATGGGTTCCTTCTTGTTGAAGGATGATCATAACCAAGGATTGCGGCACGAATTTGTTCAATTATGGCCATTTCAAGGCATTGCGCCCTGCCCGTTAGGGCAAGGCGCAGGTTGTCTTTCACTCTCAGCGGCGCCGCCCGGCCCTATGGGCAGAACAAGTCGTTCCCAAGCGCAAAGAGCATCAAGGTCAGCACCAAGGCGATGCCCATGGTCATCAAGATCCGCAGCGCGCCATCGCTGGGCGGCTTGCCGGTCACGGCCTCATAGGCGTAAAATACCAGATGCCCGCCGTCCAAGGCCGGTATCGGGAAGAGGTTCAGTAGACCGACCGCCGTGCTCAGCACCGCGATGAAATAGATGAAGGACTGCGCCCCCTGGCTCGCCATCGCGCCCGAAGTTTGGGCGATGCCCACAGGGCCGCTCAGGTTGCAGGTGCTGATATTGCCGACGATCATCTCGCGCAGGCCTGAGATTGACCCGGTGATGATGCGCCAAGTGTTGTCCAGGCCCGAGCTCAGCGCCTCCCCCACGCCGGGCGTATCGGTTGCGGGCACAAAGGCCATGCCGCCGACGATGCCGATGCGCAGGTTTTGCTTGAAACTGCCATCGGGCTGCGGCTCATCCGTGGCCTTGGGAACGAGGGTGAAAGGCAGGGTCTCGCCGTCGCGCCAGACGGTCAACTCCTGCGGCGCCCCTTCGGAAGCTTCGACCACCTCTTTCAACTCACCAAAGGCCACGATATCTTGCCCGTTGACGGCTGTAATCACATCCCCGCTGCGCAGGCCCGCCTCTTGCGCTGCCGATTGCGGCGCGACGTTGCTGACCAGTGGCGGCATCAGATAGGGGCCAGGCACGGTCAGGTCTGCCCCATCGCGGGTGATGTCATAGCTCAAGACCGCTTCTTGCGGCAGGTTCGTCAAGAAATCGCCATAGCCCCCACCGGCCGCGAGCGAGGGCACCGGCGCGCCTTCGACCGCGCGCAGAATGTCGCCCGGCTCCAACTCATAGGCCGCATTGGGAAGCGCCCGCAGTTCCCCTACGGTGAGCGGATCACGGGCGGTGCCTGCGGTCATCGCCACGGCGAAAAAGATGAGGATCGACAGGGCAAAGTTGAACACCGGCCCCGCCGCCACCGTCAGCGCGCGGGCATAAAGCGGTGCGCCGTGCATCGTGTGGCGCAGCGCTTCGGGGTCTTCGGCCAGCGCCTCCATCGCGGTTTCGTCCTTGCCGGACGCCGCATTGGAATCGCCCGCGAATTTCACATAGCCGCCAAAGGGCAGCAGCGCGAACTGCCAGCGCGTGCCGCGCTTGTCGATGCGCGAAAACAGCACCGGGCCGAAGCCCAGACTGAAGACATCCGCCTTGATCCCGGTCCAACGGCCAACGATGTAATGGCCGTATTCGTGGATCGCCACGATCACCGACAGCGCCACAACAAAGGCCAATATCGTCCAAATCAGCCCGCCGAACTCCGGCAAAAATCCCATGATGTCCAACGTGCTATCCTGCTCTTTTATGAATTGCGGCTGTCGCGGCCTTACGGGCGAGGTGATCGACCTCGGCCACCAGATCAAGTGTCATTTCGTCGCTGCCCCGGCCCAGCGATGCGTCAGCGGCGCGCGCCTCCAACACCTCTTCGACGATCTCGGCCATTTCGGTAAAGCGCAACTGCCCGGCGATGAAGCCATCGAGCGCGACCTCCTTGGCTGCGTTAAAGACTGCGCCCATCAGGCCCCCCGCCGCCATCACCTCCCGCGCGAGGCGCAGCGCGGGCCAGCGGGCGTCGTCAGGGGCGGTGAAATCGAAACGTCCGATTTTGGTCAGGTCCAGCCGTTCCACCGGCAGGGGCGCGCGTTTTGGATGGTGCAGCGCATAGCCGATCGCGTGGCGCATGTCAGGCGGGCCGACATGGGCCATCAGCCCACCGTCACAGAACCCCACTAGCGCATGGATCATCGACTGCGGATGCACCAGCACCTCGATAGCCTCCGGCGAGACTCCGAAAAACTCACGCGTTTCAATGACTTCCATCGCTTTGTTGAACATCGAGGCCGAGTCGATGGTGATCCGCTGGCCCATGTCCCAGTTGGGATGGTTTGACGCTTGATCGAGTGTCGCATTGCGCAAATCTTCAAGCGGCCAATCGCGAAACGCCCCGCCGCTGGCGGTGATGATGACGCGCTCCACGGCGGCCATATCCTCGCCCACCAGTGCTTGAAAAACGGCGGAATGCTCGCTGTCGACTGGCAGGATCGTCGCGCCATGGCGCTTGGCCTCGCCCATGATCAGGGCCCCGGCGCAAACCAGCGATTCCTTGTTGGCCAGTGCCAGCGTCCCACCTTGACGCAGGGCGGCCAGACCGGGCGCAAGCCCCGCGGCACCGATGATCGCCGACATCGTCCAATCCGCCGGACGCGATGCCGCCTCGGTAATCGCCTCGGACCCTGCTGCGGCCTCAATCCCGCTGCCGCTAAGCGCGTCGCGTAGATCATCCAAGAGGTCTCCGCGGGCAGTCACGGCCACATCAGCCTTCAGCGCTTTCGCGTCCGTTGCCAGCTGTGCGACATTGCCCGCCCCGGTCAGCGCCACGACATCATAGGCCTCAGGCGCGCGGCGGATCAGGTCAATCGTGTTCTGACCGATGGACCCAGTGGCCCCCAGTATCGAAATTTTGCGTGGCATATCGGGTTAATTCAGGCCCGGAGGGAAGCCGATCAGCGGCCCGACAATCAGCAAGAACACCGCAGCGCCCAGCATCCCATCAAAGCGGTCCAGCAGACCGCCATGGCCGGGGATCAGCGCCGAGCTGTCTTTGACGCCCATCTTCCGCTTCATCCCCGATTCCGCCATATCGCCCATTTGCGAGGCCATCGACAGCGCGACCGAGATGCCGACGAGCTGGAACCCAAAGCCGGTGTTGAACGAAAAGATCAGCCCGACAACAGCCGCCCCGACCCAGCCAGCAGCGGTCCCGGACCATGTTTTCTTGGGGCTGACCTTGGGCCAGAATTTCGGCCCGCCGATGGCACGGCCTGCGAAATAGCCCACCACATCGGTGACCACGACCACCAACACCAGCCACATCAGCCAGCCAAAGCCCATGTCATCGCGCAACTGGATCAGGCCAAAGCCCGCCAGCAGGATCAGCGCGGTAAAACTCATGTAAAGCGTGCGGTTGGCGCTCAATAGCGCGAAGCCCAGAAGCGCGGGTGCCAGCAGAAGCGGCAGGCCGAAGCCCACCGGCAAATAGACCGAGGCCAACACGGCCACGCCCGTCACCAGCCCAAGCTGCCAAGATTCCGCCTTCCCCGGCCCGCGCAGCATGCCGACCAATTCCCAGACCATCATGCCGCAAATCAATGCCACCAGCAGATGAAACACCACACCGCCCAGCCAAATGCCCAGCAATCCAATCAGGATCATGGCGCTGGCAGACAGCATCCGCGCCCGCAGGTCGGACCATTGTTCAGGTGATTTCATCGCGCTTCTCCTCAGGTCTTGACCGCACCGAACCGCCTGTCACGCCCGCCATAAGCGGCGCAGAGCCGGGCGAATTCCTCACGCGTGAAGTCCGGCCACAGCGTGTCGATAAACTCATATTCCGCATAGGCCGACTGCCACAGCAGAAAGTTCGAAATCCGCGCCTCGCCGCTGGTGCGGATCACCAGATCGGGGTCGGGCAGCACATGGGTATCGAGGTAGCGCGGCAGGGTCTCTTCGTCCACGCTATCGGGGTCAAGTTTGCCGCTAGCCACATCTTGGGCCAAGCGATGCGTGGCGCGGGCCACTTCGTCGCGGCCCCCGTAATTCAGCGCAATCGTCAGATTAATGCGGGTGTTATGCGCGGTATGGGCCTCAAGCTCTCCCATCAGCTTGATGAGCTTGTCATCCAGCCGGTCGCGGTCCCCGATGAACCGCACCCGCGCGCCATATTCGCTAAGGCTCCGCATTTCCTTGGAAATATAGCGCCGAAACAGCGACATAAGCCCTGCCACTTCAACCTGTGTGCGTTTCCAATTCTCCGTCGAGAAGGCAAAAATCGTCAGGTATTCCACCCCCACATCGGGGCAGGCCTCAACGATTTCGCGCACCCGTTTGGCACCGGCGTGATGGCCAAACAGCCGGGGCCGCCCGCGTTGGGTGGCCCAGCGGCCATTGCCGTCCATGATGATCGCCACATGTCGCGGCCCACCGGGAGCAATCTTAGGTTGAATTTCGGCGGTGCTCATGTCTCGGCCTTTTCTTTCAAGTGCTGTGTCCCTGCCCTTGGGCCGGGTCAGACTTGCATGATTTCGGCCTGTTTCGTCTCAAGCTGGTCATCAATGAGGGTAATGAAGCGGTTGGTCAGGTCTTGCACTTCGCCTTCCCAGATTTTCTGGTCATCCTCGGACATCGCGCCGTCGTTCTTGGCTTTCTTGATCTGGTCCATCCCGTCGCGGCGGATGTTGCGGATCGAAACGCGGGCGTGCTCAGCATACTGGCCAGCAACCTTGGTCAACTGGGTGCGGCGCTCTTCGTTCAGCTCGGGGATCGGCAGCATGATAATGGTGCCATTGAGCTGCGGGTTGATGCCCAGACCGCTTTCGCGGATGGCCTTTTCCACCTTGCCGACCAGACCTTTGTCCCAAACGTTGATCGTCACCATGCGCGGCTCTGGCACGTTGACGGTGCCGACTTGGTTCACCGGGGTCATTTGGCCATAAGCCTCAACCATCACCGGCTCCAGCATAGAGGCCGAGCCGCGGCCTGTGCGCAGCGATGCGAACTCGGTCCGAAGCGACGCAATTGCGCCGTTCATCCGCCGTTCAAGATCATCGGTATCGAGCATAAATTCGTCTGACATGGCGAGGCCTGCTTGTTGTTTCCTTGCGTTACGGCTTTCTAACGGCGGCGCGGCGCTTTCACAACTGCCCATTATTTCGCCCCCCTGCGCCAACCGCGACCCCCTTTAAGAGAGACGCGGCGGCCTCAGGCCAATCGCCCTGCCGTCGGACGATCCCCTGCAATCTGACACCGGTCTAGCCGACACGGGTATAGGTGCCCTGCCCGGCCAGAATGCCCTGAAACCCGCCCGGCTCATCCAGCGAGAAGACGATGATCGGCAGGTTGTTGTCCCGCGCCAAAGCGATGGCAGAGGCATCCATCACGCCAAGCCGCTTTTGCAGCACGTCGTCATAGCTCACCATATCATAGCGTTTGGCATCGTCGAACTTGGCCGGGTCTTTGTCATAGACGCCATCGACCTTGGTGCCCTTAAAGATCGCCTCGCAAGACATCTCGTTGGCGCGCAGGGTCGCGGCGGTGTCGGTGGTGAAATAGGGGTTGCCGGTGCCCGCGGCAAAGATGCAGACCCGTTTCTTCTCAAGGTGGCGCACGGCGCGGCGGCGGATGTAAGGCTCGGCCACTTCGTTCATCGTGATGGCGCTGATCACCCGTGTGTGGATGCCCAGACCTTCGAGCGCCGATTGCATCGCCAACGCGTTCATCACCGTGGCGAGCATGCCCATGTAGTCCGCCGTGGTCCGCTCCATCCCCTGCGCCGAGCCTTGCAGCCCGCGGAAGATATTGCCGCCGCCGATAACCATGCAGATCTCGACGCCAAGGCTGTGCACCGATTGCACCTCACGGGCGATGCGTTCGACGGTTGGCGGGTGCAGGCCATAGCCGAGGTCACCCATCAGCGCCTCCCCGGAAATCTTTAGCATTACGCGGTTAAAGGAGACTTGGGGGGTGTCTTGGGACATCGGGCACACCTTATTATTTCACCAACCGGGGGAGATTTGAGCCTTGCGGCGGTGAAGGGTTTTCATTTCGCGCCAAAATGTCGCAAATACGCCCAAGGTTCAATGCGGGACGTAAGGAAGACGCAAAGAAATGCCGGATATTCCCAAAGCCCAGTTTGACGCGCTGCTGCAAGACCTGCCGCCCGAGCGCCCGGTGCTCATCGCCGGGCCGACCGCCAGCGGCAAATCTGCCCTGGCACTCGCCATCGCAGAGGCGCAGGGCGGCGTGATCGTGAACGCCGATGCCAGTCAGGTCTATGCGCCCCTGCGCATCATCAGCGCCCGCCCTTCGCCAGAGGAGGAGGCCCGCGCGCCGCATCTGCTCTATGGTCATCTGGCCGAAGATGCGCCCTATTCCACCGGCCATTGGCTGCGCGAGGTGGCCCCGCTGCTGGGCGGCGATCAGCGGGTAATCATCACCGGCGGCACCGGGCTTTATTTCTCCGCCCTGACGCAGGGGCTGGCCGAAATTCCGGCCACCCCGCCCGAGGTCCGCGCCCAAGGCGACGAGATGGCGCTCGAAGACCTGCTGGCGCAACTGGATGCTGAGACCGCGGCGGGCATCGACCAACGCAACCGCGCGCGGGTGCAGCGCGCATGGGAAGTGTGGCAGGCCACCGGGCGCGGCCTGTCGGACTGGCAAGGCGATACCGGCGCGCCGCTTTTGCCGCTCGCGGACTGCCTGCCGATCGTTTTCGATGTTGAGCGTGATTGGCTCAACGCCCGGATCGCGCAACGCTTTGACCTGATGTTAGAGCAAGGCGCCTTGGAAGAGGTCGCCGCCCTCCGTCCGCGATATGACCCCACGCTGCCCGCCCATCGCGCCATCGGCGTGCCGGAACTGATCCGCCACATTGACGGCGATTGGCCCCTGCACCGCGCCCGCGAAGCCGCCGTGGTCGCCACCCGCCGTTTCGCCAAGCGGCAGCGCACTTGGATGCGTAGCAAGATGGCAGATTGGCATCGGGTGACGCCGGAATAGCCGCAGGGCGCACACAGTTTCTTGCGTTATTCCAACCATCCGATAGCCTGACGTTGTAGATTGGCCCGACAGGGTTGCCATTTATCGACGAAAGCGCCGCGTGCCCCAAACGCAGATACAAACCCAGACCTTGGCCCAGCTTTCGGCGGGGCAAGATTGGCGGCTGACCCTCGCCCATGAGCGCGACCACCATCTTTTGATCTGGATCACCCGGGGCCAGGGTCGGCTGCTGCTGGACGGGCAACGTCGGGGCATTAGCCCCCATAACGCGCTCTGGATACCGGCGCGGTCGCTCTTTGCGCTGGAGCTGGGCTATCAATGCCTGGGCCATGCGGTGCTGATCCCCGAAGACAGCAATGTACATTTGCCCGAAATGCCACGCCAGTTGCGCATCCGCGACGGTGTGGCCCAATCCGAAATCGCGGCCCTGATCGAACAGACCCAGCGGGAGGTTCAGCGAGGCCGCCCCCTGCAACAAGACGCGCTTAAGGCTCAGGTTGCGCTGATATCGGTATGGCTCCGCCGTCAGATCATGTCGGACGAACATGCCGCCCCCCGGCCCAAGGCAGGCGACAGGCTCAGCGCGCGGTTCTGCGCCCTGATCGCCCAGCGCGCGCCCAAGGGTGGCAGCATGGCCGATCACGCAGCGGAACTGGGCGTCACGCCGACCCATCTGAGCCGCGCCGTCAAAGCGGCCACCGGCAAATCCGCCGCCGATCTCTTGACCGAACGCAGTTGCCACGCCGCCCGGCGTCTGTTGGCCGAAACCGATCAAACCGCCGCCGAAATTGCAGCCTCTCTGGGCTTTGGCTCCGCTGCCTATTTTACCCGTTTCATGCAGCAGCACAGCGGCCTCCCCCCCAGCAAGCTGCGCTGATCCGCGCCCGAAATGTCGCTTTCAGACCCTCAAAATGTCGCAAAAACTCCCTCAAACGGCTCAGCCGAATGTTGACGCGCGACCAATTTATGTGCCTGATGGCTGAACTGCTCTGAAAACAGTCAGATCAACGACCAAGCCCGTGACGCTGGGAAAGACCGCCAATGGGTCTTGGGCATCACAGTGCGCACAGGCAGCAACGTCTGCCGCGAACAGAACCGGCGCTGTCATGGCGCCGCACAAATCAAAAAGGCCACAAAGGCCGCATCGT
This sequence comes from Sulfitobacter sp. NFXS29, assembly GCF_040148765.1. Taxonomy (NCBI): domain Bacteria; kingdom Pseudomonadati; phylum Pseudomonadota; class Alphaproteobacteria; order Rhodobacterales; family Roseobacteraceae; genus Sulfitobacter; species Sulfitobacter sp. NFXS29. Next base: position 846,763 of record NZ_JAGDED010000001.1, on the reverse strand, counting down.
CGGGCCAAGTCACCGCCCGACCCTGCCACAGGGGACCACATGGGACTATTCATTTTGCGCCGGCTGGGTGTGATGTTGCTGACGGCGCTCTGCCTGACGTTCATCGTATTCTGGCTGACCAATCTCTATCCGAACCTCGAAAAGCTCGCCAAGACCCAAGGCAACTTCCGCATGTCGGACGAGGCCGTGGCCAGCTACCTTGAAAGCCGCGGCTATCTGCAACCCACCGTCGACAAATTCGGCGAATGGCTGGGCGTGTTGCCCGGCTGGGTAACGGAGGGCGAAAACCCGGATGAAACCTTTGGTCGCTGTTTTGCCGCTGGCACCCCGGTAGAGGACCGCCCCACCCGCTGCGGCATTCTGCAAGGCGATTGGGGGTTTTCCACCGTCTTTAAGGAACCCGTGGGCGCAACCGTCCTGACCCGTCTCGCGCTCACCGGCAAGCTGATGTTCTGGGTGCTGATGCTGATGGTCCCCTCGGCGCTGATCGTCGGTGTGCTGGCGGGCATGCGCGAAGGCTCCAAGCTTGACCGCTCGCTCTCGACCTTCTCCATCGCCACCACGGCGACGCCCGAATATGTCTCGGGCGTGATCTTCATCGCGGTGCTGGCCTCCTCGCGCTTTGGTCTGTCGCCGCTTTTAGCAGAATGGGGCTGGATCGATAGCAAAACGCTGTTTCTGGGCTCTGCGACCTCAGCCATGAAAGACGCCAACTTCTGGAACTTCTTCCTGCCGGTGCTGACGATCTCGCTCTATGGCATGGGCTATATCGCGCGGATGACGCGGGCTTCGATGACCGAGGTGATGACCGCACAATACATCCGCACCGCGCGGCTAAAGGGGGTCAAGTTCTCTGAAATCGTGCTGAAACACGCCCTGCGCAACGCGCTGATCGCGCCCTTCACGGTGATCATGCTGCAAATCCCATGGCTGCTGAACGGTGTGGTGATTGTCGAGACCCTGTTCAACTACAAGGGCTTCGGCTGGCTTCTGGTACAGGCGGCGGCGAACAACGACATCGAACTACTGCTCGCCGTTTCGGTCGTTTCGGTCATTGTTGTTCTTGTGACGCAGCTGATCTCCGATATTGGCTACGTCTTCCTCAACCCGCGCATTCGCATTTCTTAAGGGAGCATGGACATGGAACAACTGACATGGACCGGGTCTCTTGCAGGGCTCAACATCGTTTTCTTCGGCCTTTGCGTTATGCTGGTCTTGGCGGTCGCGGCGCAGATCGTCGTTTCCTTCCTGCCTGCCAGTGACGCGCAAGAAATCAACCCCGACGGCACCGTCGCACGTCGTGGCGGTGTGGCGGGCGGGCTGAACCGCGCGGTGATCCTGCTGTTTGCGCTGCTGATCATTGTGGTGCTGATCTATATCGTCGCCGGTGCCTTCATGGGGCCGCAGGCGGGCATCTTCGGCGGCATGTCGCAGCAGATGCTGCCGGTCTGGATCGCGCTGATCCTGACCTTCGCCGTCTCTATCCACTTCAAGCGCCGCCTTGGCCTCTACGGCAAGCTATTCGACAGCACCGTGGGCATGATCGGCTTTGCCATCGTCATGTTCTGGGTCTTCACCGGAGTTTTTGGCGGGTTGTTCGACCTACTGGTGACGCACGACAGCCTCAGCCAAACTTCGGGTATGAAGAACAAGCTGCCCGGCACCCCGCTGCGCAGCCCCGATGAGGGCGAATACCCGTGGTTCCTGTTGGGCGGTGATAACCTTGCCCGCGATGTCTTCTCTCGGCTGATCAAGGGCTCTTGGGTCGTGGTGCAGATCGCGCCGCTGGCGACGCTCTTTGCCTTCATGGTGGGGATCACGCTGGGCCTGCCTGCGGGCTACTACGGCGGACGGCTGGATACGATCCTCAGCTTTCTGGCGAACCTGATCCTCGCGTTTCCGGTGATCTTGCTGTTCTACCTGTTGGTCACGCCCGAGATCGTGCTGACCGGTATCCCGAACTATATGGCCGTGTTCCTGTTTATCTTTCCGCTGATCTTCCTCGCGGTGCTGCTGAACTCACGCTACTACACGCAGCCTTCGTTCCGCACGCCGCTGTTGATCGTGGTGCTGGGCGTGGTCGGCTGGCTGTACCTGTCGCTGGTCTCTACCGACGGCGCGATCGTGGCGACGGATAGCTACCGCATCCCCGGCTTGCCGAGCATGATCGACCTCTTTGATATCGACGCCGGTGTGCTTGTGGTCTTTGTCTCGGTCGTCTTCGTGAACTCGCCCACGGTGTTCCGCATCGTGCGCGGCCTCGCGCTGGACATCAAAACGCGCGACTATGTCGCCGCCGCTCAGACCCGTGGCGAAGGCCCGTGGTACATCATGCTGTGGGAAATTCTGCCCAACGCCCGTGGCCCGCTGATCGTCGATTTCTGCCTGCGCATCGGCTATACTACGATCCTTCTCGGCACTTTGGGGTTCTTCGGCCTTGGGCTGGAAAGCGAGAGCCCGGATTGGGGCAGCACGATCAATGCAGGCCGCCGCCTGCTGTCGCTCTATCCGCACGCGGCCATAGCACCTGCGCTTGCACTTCTGAGCCTCGTGCTGGGCCTGAACCTGCTGGCCGACGGCCTGCGCGAAGAATCCTTGCGCGACTAAGAAACATCCTCCGGGGGGCGCCCCCTCCCGGACCCTTTTGATCCCCCCGACTGGGAGAGACAAATGCCAAAGACTGATTACGACGGCCCCATTCTTGAGATCAACAATCTGTCGATCTCCTTCTTCACCCGCCTGCGCGAGATCCCCGCCGTGATGGATTTCTCTGTCAGCGTCCAACCGGGCGAAGCTGTGGGGCTGGTGGGCGAGAGCGGCTGCGGCAAATCCACCGTGGCGCTGGGCGTGATGCAGGATCTGGGCCGCAATGGCCGGATCGTCGGCGGCTCTATCAAGTTCAAGGGACGCGACCTGAGCGAGATGAGCGCCGAAGAACTGCGCGACATTCGCGGCAGTGAAATCGCGATGATCTATCAAGAGCCAATGGCCAGCCTGAACCCCGCCATGCGCATCGGCAAACAGTTGATGGAAGTGCCGATGATCCATGCGGGCATGTCCGAGAAAGAAGCCTATGCACGGGCGCTTCAGGTGGTCACGGATGTGAAACTCCCCGACCCAGAGCGCATCCTGAAAGCCTATCCGCACCAACTCTCGGGCGGGCAGCAGCAGCGCATCGTGATTGCCATGGCGCTGATGTCCGAACCCTCGCTTCTGATCCTTGATGAGCCGACGACAGCGCTTGATGTGACCGTCGAAGCGGCGGTGGTGGAACTGGTGAAGGACTTGGGCAAGAAATACGGCACTTCGATGCTGTTCATCTCTCACAACCTCGGGCTGGTGCTGGAAACCTGCGACCGCATCTGCGTGATGTATTCCGGCGAAGCGGTCGAGAAAGGCTCCATCCACGATGTCTTTGACGAGATGCAGCACCCCTATACGCAGGCGCTGTTTCGCTCTATCCCTCTGCCCGGTGCCGACAAGAACGCGCGGCCGCTCGTTGCCATTCCCGGCAACTTCCCCCTGCCCCATGAACGCCCGCCCGGTTGCAACTTCGGCCCCCGCTGCGATTATTTCATGGCGGGGCGCTGCGATGCCGCGCCGATCCCGATGGAAAGCGTGCCCGGCAACGACCGGCACGAAACCCGTTGCATCCGCTTCCAAGAGATCGACTGGCAGGCACCGCTGGAACTGGCCGAGGTCAAGGAAAAGGGCGAGGTTGGCGAGGTCGTCCTCAAGATGGACAAGCTCAAGAAATACTATCAAGTCGCGGCCAATGCCATGTTCGGGGGCGGCAATACCAAGGTGGTCAAAGCCAACGAGTCGTTGAGTTTCGAGGCCCATGAGAGCGAAACCCTCGCCATTGTCGGGGAATCGGGCTGCGGCAAATCCACCTTCGCCAAGGTCCTCATGGGGCTGGAGACGGCGACCGAGGGGCACATCTACCTTGATGGCAAGGATATTGGCGGGGTGCCGATTGACGACCGCACGACCAAGAATGTCGCCGATGTTCAGATGGTCTTTCAAAACCCCTTCGACACGCTGAACCCTTCCATGACCGTCGGGCGGCAGATCATCCGGGCGTTGGAAATTTTCCGCATCGGCAAAAATGAGAAAGAGCGCAAGCAGCGGATGCTGGAACTGCTCGATCTGGTCAAGCTGCCGCGTGAATTCGCGACACGGATGCCGCGGCAACTGTCCGGTGGGCAAAAGCAGCGGGTCGGCATTGCCCGCGCCTTTGCGGGTGACGCGCGGATCGTGGTGGCGGATGAGCCTGTCTCGGCGCTGGATGTGAGCGTACAAGCGGCGGTGACCGACCTGCTGATGGAGATCCAGCGCGAACAGAAGACGACGCTCTTGTTCATCAGCCATGACCTCTCCATCGTGCGCTATCTTAGCGACCGGGTGATGGTGATGTATCTGGGCCATGTGGTGGAATTGGGCGACACGGATCAAGTCTTCTCGCCGCCCTATCACCCCTATACCGAGGCGCTGCTGAGTGCCGTGCCGATCGCCGATACCAAGGTAAAGAAGAAACACATCGTCCTCGAAGGCGACGTGCCCTCGGCCATGAACCCGCCACCGGGCTGCCCTTTCCAAACGCGCTGCCGCTGGAAATCACAAGTGCCGGGGGACCTTTGCGAACGTGAGGTCCCGCCGATGGTCACCATGGCGGACGGGCATCAGATCAAATGCCACCTCTCAGCCCAGCAATTCGCCGAGATGGAGCCGGTGATCGAAGTGGGCACGGCAGCGGAATGAAAAAGGCGCGGCTCCGAAGAGCCGCGCCTGCTCCCTCAGGCGGTTTAAGGGGGAAACGGCCTGAGGTAATCGTGATCCGGTTTTAGGAGCCGGATTTAGGGATCGACGGCCGAACCGGCTGTGTTCACATTGGCCAGACCTTCGGCCACAACATCGGCAAAGGTCGACACGAGCGCCACGTAGAATTCAGTCTCGGACGGCGGCACGTTGACATAGCCTTCGGGTGCGATGTCTTCGCCGCTATAGGCCGAGATCTTCACCGGGAAGCTCAGACCAGCGTTGTCACCGGTGGGGCTTGTGATATCAACAACGCCTTCCAACTCGTTGAATTCTTTACTGTCGGGCAACATGGTTGCGCCGTTGAGAGAGATCTTGCGGATATCGATCTTGATCTGCGGATCGGCACCATCGCTGCTCATCGGCACCCGCTCTGCCACTTCGGCGCGCAGGTCTTCTTCCAGATCAGGATAGAAGTCCATGGCGTTGCTCTCAGCAGCCGCGCTGACAGAGGATTCAACGTCGATTTTCGAGACCATGATCTTATCTTGGGCAAAAGCAGAGCTGCTCAGCGCAATAACGCTTACACCGGCGGCAAGGGCGATATTTTTCATATTCGTCAGCATGTCGTTCTCCTTTGATCTTTTATCTCTGAGGCGAGAATTTCCCGCTGCAAAGTTTCTGATCAAAGAACCCCACGATCGCCCCAGCGGTTCCCTAGGGCGCCGGGCCAAGGGGGCATAGGCAGGTGAAAATAGGCGGACAAACGCCCACCGCGCCATGCGATCCGCATAGATATCAATGGCTTAGCTGCCAGTGATCACCTTAACGTAATTCCGCGTTTCTTTATAGGGCGGGACGCCCCCGTATTTCTTAACCGCCCCCGGCCCCGCGTTATAAGCCGCCAGCGCCAGCTCCCAACTGCCGAAAGCGCGGTACTGAATTTTGAGGTAGCGTGCGCCGCCTTCAAGATTCTGCACCGGATCGGTCGGGTCGACGCGCAGCGCCTGCGCGGTCTGGGGCATCAATTGTGCCAATCCCATCGCTCCCTTGTGCGACAGCGCCTTGGGGTTCCAGCCGCTTTCCTGCTGAACCAGCCGCAGAAACAGATCAACCGGGATGCCATGCCGGGTCGCCGCCGCGCGGGCATGGGCCAGAAAGGCCCCTTTGTAAGAACCGTTGTATTTCGGCGCATCCCATTTCGTCGGAGTGACGACCTTGGGCGGCTGCAGCCGAACGGAGGCGGAATACTGCTTGGACGCGCGGTTATCGAGGATGCTTTTCTGAGAAGAAAACAAACCCGCGCGGTTTTTGCTGGCAAACATATCGGCAGCCGCCGGCGCTGCCCCCATCGCGATCATCCCGGCTGCCGCCAGACCAACCGCGGCTAGACCGGCCACATGTCCCGTCTTTCGCATCTCTGCCCCCTGCCGTTGCATTGCGTGCAGTATACCCAAAACCGCGCGGCCGACCAGCCCCCGGGAACCAGCCTGCCGCAGGGGGTGCCTTGATGGGCGGCGAGATGGGAAAGCCGGTGTCATCCGGCGGACAACCGCGATATAAACGGCCGAATTGGGCGCGCTCGGATTCGCGCCCGACGCAATGACACAGCAATGACAAACGAGGGGGCAAGATGGCCGGCTCAGTGAACAAAGTGATCCTTATCGGCAACCTCGGGCGCGACCCCGAGGTGAGGTCGTTCCAGAACGGCGGCAAAGTGTGCAACCTGCGCATCGCCACCTCGGAAACATGGAAAGACCGCAACACCGGTGAGCGCCGCGAGAAGACCGAATGGCATTCGGTGGCGATCTTCCAAGAGGGGCTCGTCCGCATCGCCGAGCAGTACCTCAAGAAGGGCTCCAAAGTGTATATCGAAGGCCAATTGCAGACCCGCAAATGGCAAGACCAATCCGGCGCGGACCGCTATAGCACCGAAGTGGTGCTGCAGGGCTTTGGCGGCACGCTGACCATGCTCGACGGTCCCGGTGGCGCCGGGTCCGGCGGCGGCGGTGGTGGCGGCGGCTACGGTGGTGGCGGCGGTGGCGGCTACGGTGGTGGCGGCAATGACTACGGCGGCGGCTATGACAGCGGCCCGTCCTCCTCGGGCGGCGGCAGCGGTGGCGGCGGTGGCGGCAGCCGCGATCTCGATGACGAGATCCCGTTCTAAACCCTATGCGATTTCGGGCGGGGCGCCGTTGCGCCCTGCCCAAACTCTGCGACCGCGGCCGTGACAGGTCTTTAACCGCGCCGCATTAGACCTCTCCCCATCGCGATACCCGCCGGGCAGTCATCCGTTCGGCAACAGGATCAGAGGCGCCCCACGCGGGCGCCATGTCAAGACGTTCAGACATGCAGGGTGACGCCTGTCTCAAAACATCCGACTTGGCGGCGCCGCCCTTTTTATTCGGCAGCACAACACCTTAAAGAACAGAGTTAAACCGCCAGGCCCCGCCCCCCGCGGGTCACTGCCGTGCGCTTAGCGCGTCGCGCAGCAGGGCCAGCACATCGGCATTGTCGACCTCGGCCCCGGCAAAGGCTTGGCCGATGCCGCGTGCCAGAACGAAACGCAACCGGCCATCGACAACCTTTTTGTCCTGCCCCATCAGGCGCAGCAACTCTTCGGCCTCTGGCAGATCGCCGGGGATGTCGCGCAGGTCGGTCTTCATGCCCATCTGCGCCAGATGGGCGCGCAGGCGGCTGGGATCTTCCTGCGGGCATAGGCCCTGCCGCGCGGAAAGCTCAAAGGCCAGCGCACAGCCAATCGCCACCCCTTCGCCATGCAGCAGACGGTCGGAATAGCCGGTCGCCGCCTCAAGCGCATGGCCGAAAGTATGCCCGAGGTTGAGCAATGCGCGGTCGCCCTGCTCGGTCTCGTCGCGTTCCACGATATCGGCCTTCATCTGGACCGAACGGCGCACCGCCTCGATCCGAGCTTCCATATCGCCCGCTGCAAGGGCTGGCCCCTGCGCCTCAAGCCAATCAAAGAAATCTGCATCGCCCAGCAGCCCGTATTTCACGACCTCGCCATAGCCCGCCAAGAAATCGCGCGGCGGCATGGTCCCCAGCACCTCGGTATCGGCGAGCACGAGGCTGGGTTGATGGAATGCCCCGATCAGGTTCTTGCCTTGGCTTGCGTTGATCCCGGTCTTGCCACCCACCGAACTGTCGACCTGCGCCAGAAGCGAGGTGGGGATCTGCACAAAACGCACCCCGCGCCGCAGCACGGCGGCGGCAAAGCCCACCAGATCGCCGATCACCCCGCCGCCAAAGGCCACGACGATATCGCCGCGCTCCACCTGTTCGTCGAGCAGCCAGTCGACCGAGCGCTGCAGATTGGCCCAGTCCTTGGTCCCCTCTCCGGGCGCGAGTTCCAGCGCCGACATCGCGATGCCCTCGGCGGCCAACCCGTCCCGCAGCGCTTGCAAATGCAACGCCGCCACGCGGCTCTCGGTGATGACGGCCACCCGCTTGCGGCGCAGCAGCGGCGCGATCAGCGCGCCCGCATCGGCCAGCAACCCCGGCCCGATGATTACATCATATTCCCGCCCCGGCAGGGCCACGGATACCGTCTCACGCATCCAATCTCTCCAAAACATCCGGCCTTGTCAGCAGCTTATCGATCACCCGATTGGCCATGGCGTCAATCGAGAGGCGCGGATCACAGCGCACCGACAGATCCGCCAGTCGGTAAAGCGGCACCCGGTCGCGGTAGAGCGCGGTCAGCGTGGCCTTGGGATCAGCCGTGCGCAGCAGCGGACGGCTGTCCTTATAGCGCACCCGGTTCCACAGCAGATCAAGATCCGCATCCAGCCAGAGCGCCACACCATAAGCCGCGATATTGTCGCGATTCACCTCGGCCAGAAACGCCCCGCCGCCGGTGGACAGGATGCAACGTTCCTCAGCCAGCAGCCGGGCGATGACCTCTGTCTCGCGTTTGCGAAAGAACGGCTCTCCGTCGCGGGTAAAGATCTCGGGCACGCTCAGATTGGCCGCCGCCTCAATCTCGGCATCGCTGTCCAGAAAGGGCGCGCCCAGCTTGGCCGAGACCGCACGCCCCACCGCCGTCTTCCCCGCCCCCATCATGCCAACCAGCGCCACCGTCTTGTTCAGACGGTAACGGGGCGGCATTTCTTCGCCATCGGTTATGCTGTGCTTAATTCCGCTCATTTTTCTCTGAATGACGTGATCTTGCCGGAAAGGCCATATATAGTTTGGCAAAATAGCAGAATTCCGGGCAGGCATTAATCATGGGTAAACTTTTTAAGCTTTTGATATTTCTATTGATTGTCGGCTTCATTGGGCTGGTGGGCTATGCCTACGTCGGGCCCTTCTTTGGCGTGGATTTTTCGCCCGAACAGATTGAGACACGCCAGCCCGTCACGCTGACAGCGGATTGAGCGGGGTGGCAAACGCGCTGTCAAAACGCGGTTTGGCCCTTTGTGCTGCGGTGATCTGCTCGGTCAGTGCCAGCGCCCTGCTGGCCGAATCCGACGAAGACCGCAATCTGGGCCGCGATTCGCGCAAAACCTCAGAGGCCTGGGAACAAGAACAGCCCCCCGCCGCCAATGACCAACCGCTTTCGGTGATCGACTGGCTCGGGGCGCAATCGCCGCCTGAAAACCGCCCCAAACGCCCGCCCAATCCGGGCCGGGTGGCGGAACCGCCTGTCGCCAACAGCGCTTTGCCCCCCGCGGTGCAGGTCACCCCACTGGGCGATGGCGCGCCGCGCCGCATCGGGCTGGTGCCCGGTTCGGTCACTGGGCTGCGTGGGGACATCTGGATGGGCAGCGATACCACCGCCCTGATCGAGCGTATTCGCAACCTGCCCGACCTGCATCTGCCCGCCGCGCAGGCCCTGCTCTATACCGTGCTTCTGGCCGAGGCGCAGGCCCCGCAGGGGGAGGCGCGCAATGGCGATCTATTGGCGCTGGCGCGGGGCGAAAAACTGATGGAGCTTGGCGCGCTCGATCCGGCGCTGTCGCTGATCGAACAGGCCGGGGTAACCACCTCGACCGCGCATTTCGACCTGTGGATGCAGCTTTCCCTGCTCACCGGCACCGAACAGCGCGTCTGCGAGCGGCTGATGAAATCCCCGCATCTGACCCATGACTATGGCACTCGGATCTTCTGCAACGCCCGGGCGGGCAATTGGGAAAACGCGGCCCTGACCTTTGGCTCGGCGCAGGCGCTTGGCCTGTTGCCAGAGGCACAGCTTGACCTCTTTGATCGTTTCCTCAACCCGGATTTCTACGAAGGGGCCGAACCGCTGCGCGTGCCGCGCCAGATGGACCCGATGACCTTCCGCCTGTTCGAAACCATTGGTGAGCCGCTGCCCTCCAACATCCTGCCGCGCCCCTATGCGGTGGCCGATCTGCGCGACATCGCCGGATGGAAAGCCCAGCTTGAGGCCGCCGAACGGCTGACCCGCGCGGGCGCCCTGCCCGACAACCTGCTGCTGGGGCTTTACACAGACCGCCAGCCCGCCGCATCGGGGGGCGTCTGGGACCGTGTCGCGGCGCTGCAGCGCTTTGAGACGGCCCTACGCACCAGCAGCGCAGAGGCGGTGGCCAAAACCCTGCCGCCTGCATGGGAAGCGATGCGTGAGGCCTCTCTCGAAGTGGCCTTTGCCACGCTCTTTGCCGAACCGCTTTCGACCATTCCGCTTGCAGGCCAAGCCGCGCGTCTGGCGCGGGATGTGGCGCTGCTGTCGCCCAATTACGAGGCCGCCGCGGCGCGGGTGATCGGCAAGTCCCCCGAAGACGAATTGCTGCGCGCCGTGGCGGTTGGCGATGCCCCCGAAGGCCCCGCCCCGGATGCACCCTTGGCCGCTGCTGTTCACGATGCTTTCGCCAATCCCACCCCGCGCGCCGACCTGATGGCGCTGGCGCGGGACAAGGAATTGGGCATGGCGATTTTGCGCCTATTGTCGCTCTTGCATGACGGGGCGAGTGGTGACACATCGGCGCTCCGCGACGCCCTAGCCACCCTGCGCGCCCTCGGGTTGGAAGACACCGCCCGACGTGCCGCCTTGCAGATTGTATTGCTCCAGCAATGATGATGTCCCAGACCCCGACCTTTCATTGGATTTCCAGCTTTCTGGAGGCCGCCGCCGCCGAACAGGGTGCCGCCACCAATACCCAGCTGGCCTATGGCCGCGACCTCAAGGATTTCGATTCCTTTCTGGCGCAGCGCAACCACGATTTCCTCACCGCCAGCCGCGGCGAGGTTGAGGATTACCTTGTCTATTGTGATGCGCAGGGGCTGGCTAAATCCACCCGTGCGCGCCGTCTGTCGGCGATCAAACAGCTCTACCGCTTTGCCTTTGAGGAAGGGCTGCGCGAGGACAATCCAGCGGTGCAAATCGCCGGACCGGGACAAGACAAACGTCTGCCCAAGATTCTCTCTGAGGAAGAGGTCGACCGGCTTCTGGATGCCGCGCGCAACTCAGGCCGGGCGCTGGCAGACCAGCTGCGCAACACCTGCCTGATGGAACTGCTCTATGCCACTGGCATGCGGGTCAGCGAATTGGTCAGCCTGCCGGTCAGCGCCGCGCGCGGCGATCCGCGCCTGCTGCTGATTTCGGGCAAGGGGGGCCGCGAGCGGCTGGTGCCCCTGTCGGAACCTGCGCGCGATGCGCTGGCGGCATGGCTGGTGGTGCGTGACAAGGCGGATGAGGCGGCCCAAGCCAAGGGCAAACCGCCCGCACGCCATCTCTTCCCGTCGCGCGGGGCAACGGGCCATCTGACGCGGCATCGGTTCTATCTGCTGATCAAGGAATTCGCCGTGACCGGGGGCGTACCCCCTGAAAAGGTCACGCCGCACACCCTGCGCCATGCCTTTGCCACGCATCTGCTGGCCAACGGCGCAGACCTGCGCGCGATCCAGACCATGCTGGGCCATGCCGATGTCGCCACGACCGAGATCTATACCCATGTGCTAGAAGAGCGCCTGTCGGACCTCGTGCTAGAGCGTCACCCTCTGGCCAAGGACGGCACGCGCAACCCCGGTGGCAGCACGTCTTCCGACGGCCAGTAACCGCTTTGCAGCGCGTCGGCATAGGCGCGCGGCAGACCGGCCTTCGCCATGTCGGCCACGGCCCCTGCCACATCATAGCTAAGCCGGTGAAACCGCACTTCGCCCCCGTCCAACACGGCCACCCGCGTTTGCTGGCCACCGTCGTGGGCGGCATGCCGATCACCCCTGCATTGATCCAGCGCCCACACGCCGTCTTGCGGATAAAGGGCAGACCGGAATGCCCGGCGATGATGTGATCGACGGGGCCTGTGACCTCCTCCAAGGCGCGCCACTCCTCCTCAAACACCGCCTCTGCACTCTCTGACCAGATGAACCGCGCCACATCGCGCACCCCGCCGTGAAGCACCCCGTAGCGCTGCCCTTGATGCTGAAACACCGCCACATCCGGCAGTGACCCCATCCACGTCTTCGCCTCAGCGTCCAGCGCCTGCGCGGCATGGGCGTACCACGCGCCCGAAAGCATGTCGCAACTGCTGCCCGGCGCGAAACCGCAGCCGCAATCCTCGGCCCCGCTGGCCAGTTGCAACTCACAATTGCCCGCCACCACGGCACAGCCAAGCGCCCGGATCGCCGCCACGCTTTCGCTTGGTGCCCCGCAGTAGGCGACGATATCCCCGGTGCAGATTATCTGATCCCCGCCGATGCCGCGCGCGGCGGCAAAATCCGCCAGCGCTTCTACCGCTTGAAGGTTGGAATAGGGCCCGCCGAACAACAGCAGCGGTCCGTCCAGAACCCCAAGCTCTGCACAGTTGATTTTCGCCTGCATCACACCACCCTCACCCGTTGCGACCCTTGAATGACGCAGCCCCTGCGCCCATAACATTCGCAACACATAATGGATGGATTTAGACCTCATGGAAACGGGCCCCGCCCTTTTTGACACCGCATTCTGGATCAGCACCGGAATTATCCTGTTTCTCCTCGTCCTGTCGGGCTTCTTTTCAGGGTCCGAAACGGCGCTGACCGCCGCCTCGCGCGGGAAGCTGCGCGCGCAGGCCGACAAAGGGGCAAGCGGGGCGATCCGGGCGCTCAAAATTACCGAGGATAACGAGCGGCTGATCGGCTCGGTCCTGCTGGGCAACAACTTGGTCAACATCCTTGCCGCCTCCATGGCGACGGCGCTGTTCACCCGGCTTTTCGGCGAAAGCGGCGTGGCGCTGGCGACGCTGGTGATGACGCTTCTGGTGCTTGTCTTCTCAGAAGTGCTGCCCAAGACCTATGCCATCACCAATGCCGAAACGGCGGCGGCGCTGGTCTCGCGACCGATCAGCGTCGTGGTGCTCGTTTTCTCGCCGGTGGTGACGGCGGTGCGCTATTTCGTGCGCGGGGTGCTGCGGCTTTTCGGCGTTCAGATTGACCCGGACAGCAACATTCTGGCCGTCCGCGAAGAGATCGCCGGCGCCCTGCAACTGGGTCATTCCGAAGGCGTGGTCGAAAAGGAAGACCGCGACCGTATCTTGGGCGCGCTCGACCTGCGCGAACGCGCGGTCGAAGAGGTCATGCTGCACCGTTCGGGGATCGAGATGATCGATGCGGATAGCGATCCGACCGACATCATGGAAAAATGCCTGCAATCAAACCACACCCGCCTGCCCGTCTTCCGCGATGATCCGGAAAACATCATCGGCGTGATCCACGCCAAGGACCTGCTGCGCGCCATGTACAAGCTAATCGGCGGCCCCAACGGCAATGCGGCGGCGCTCAAGGGGTTCAACGTGGCCGATGTGGTGATGAAACCCTATTTCGTGCCCGAAACCTCCACCTTGGATGAGCAGATGCGCCAGTTCCTGCGCCGCCGCACGCATTTTGCGCTGGTGGTGGATGAATACGGCTCCCTGCAAGGGCTGATCACGCTCGAAGACATCCTCGAAGAGATCGTGGGCGAGATTACAGACGAATTCGACCCCGACGCAGATCACCCTCTCAAACAATCCGAAGACGGGCATCTGATGGTCGAAGGGGCCATGACGATCCGCGATCTTAACCGCGCCACCGATTGGTCTTTGCCCGATGACGAGGCCAATACCGTGGCCGGGCTGGTGATCCACGAAGCGCAGATGATCCCGACCGTGGGGCAGGTGTTCTCTTTCCACAACTTCCGGTTCGAGGTGATGGAGCGGGACGGAAACCGCATCACGCAGCTGAAAATCCGCCCCCTCTGAGTTCCGCTTACTCCGGTGTCTCCACCGCCGCGCGCACCTCTTTGCATGCGGCGGCCCAGATCCGCGCCCGGTCAGGGCCAAAGGGCACCTCTTCGAAAGCGCGGCGCAGATGGGTCTCTGCCGCGTCACGGGCCGAGGCGGCAAGGCCGGGGTCAGGGTGCTGCATCAGCCCGGCCAGCACCTCTTGCAAGGCCATCTGCACCTCAACGACCGAGGCCCCATCCCGGGCCAGCGCGCCAAAGCCGTCTTCGATCAGGGCATCCGACGAGATCGGCGCGATATGCAGGTTGGGCAGATTGACCTTGCCGCCCGGCTTCGCCTCGTCCGAATAATAAGACAGGATGCGCCCGATGCGGGTGATCACATCAATCGCCGTGCCGCCGTCGTTGATCCCCGGCGACAGCGCTTTTGAGGCGACCTCTCCGAGCACCCGCAGGCCAAAGCGCGGGTCTTGGTCAAAGGTGCGCAGATCGCCCAGTTGCACGGTGTCGAAGACCTTTTGCTCAAGGTTGTCCCAGTCATGTTCCGCGTCCTGCGGGCTGCCCTGCTGGGTGACCATGACCAAAGGCTCTCCGACAAAGACGAAATCGCCAATGCGGCGGGTGAGATAGATCGCAACCCCATGATCGCGCGCCTGCTGGTCCAGGGCCTCGGGGTAAATATGTTTGATATAGCCGCTCTCGGGGGCAAAGATCGGGCGGGCGTTTTCGGGCGCGGGGCCGGTCAGAGGATGGCCGCCCATGCAGGGCGTCTTTAGCCGCTCTTTGAACAGCGATGTGGTCACGGCTTCGATCTGGCGCGTGGTGTCGATCAGGCTGCCGAAACTTTGCAGATGAAGCACCCAACGGATCAGAAAGATCACGATGATCGCCAGCACCATCACCGTGGTCAGGAACAATACGAAAGAGCGTTCGTCGACATAGATGCCCAACTCGCGCATGATGATCGCCACCAATGCATAGACATAGGCGCCGATGAAAACGGCAAGAGTGTTCTGCGTGGTCCGGTCCTGAATGATCAGCCGATGCGCCCGCGGCGTGAACTGGGCCGAGGTAGAGCGGTAGACCGTGACCATGATGGTGATCGAAAAGATCGTGACCGCAAGCATCGCATCCGCGATGATCTGCAAAAGGCGATCCGCCGCGTCCCCCGTCAAACGTGTGGCAACTTCCTTGGGCACCAAGGGTTCAAAGAGCTGTGTCATCCCAAGGGCGACAAAGGCCAGCAGCCCCATGACGACCACCCGCACCCAAAGTTTACGAGAATATTCGCGGGCTTTGCGAAACAGAGTGTGCGGGATCAGGTCTTTGATGTTCATGAGCCAAGGGTAGCACGAAAAAGCGCCCTGCCAACGGTGGTTTAGCAGGAATTTACATTCTTTGACGGCGTTGAGGTCCGCCCCCTTAGAAGGTGCAAGAAAGCCCTTATCCCCGCGCGCCACGCCCGGTAGTCTGACGCCATGACAAAAGCCTCTCTGCCTGTGATCCTCCTCGCTGCCGGTGCCTCTTCCCGGATGCGGGGGCGCGACAAATTGATGGAAGACGTGGACGGCCAGCCGCTGCTGCGCCGTCAGACGCGGTTGGCGCTAAGCGTCGGCCCCGTGATGGTCGCCCTGCCGCCCGCGCCGCATCCGCGCTACACGGCCCTGACCGGGCTGGATATCACGCCGCTTCCCATTCCCGATGCGGCCGAGGGCATGGGCGCCAGCCTGCGCCGCGCCTTTGCGGACCTGCCCCCGGACACGGCGGCGGCCATGGTGATGTTGGCCGACATGCCAGACCTTGAGCCCAGCGATCTGGCCCGCCTTACGGCTTCGGTCGATCTTAGCAGTGAGACATTAGTCTGGCGCGCCGCGACAGAGGATGGCAGGCCGGGGCATCCGATCATCTTTGCCGCCGCGCTGTTTGACCAACTCAAACGGCTGAGCGGCGATGATGGGGGCCGAGCGGTGGTGCGTGGCGCAGGCGCGCGGGTGCAGCTGGTGCCCCTGCCCGGCCAGCGCGCGCGGCTCGACCTCGACACGCCCGAAGACTGGGCGGCTTGGCGAAAGCCGCAGGGATAGCTCCATAAAAGAAAACGGGGCGGTCACCCGCCCCGTTTCTAAGCTGCATCGCGTCCCGCCCCCGCGGGTTTATTTCACCAGCAGGCTGGCCTCGTGCTTTTTCAGCGACCGTCGGGCGGCGGTGTAGCCTTCGATGCCGTCCTGTGTCGCAAGCTCGGGGAAGAGTTCGAGAATTTCGTTGCGTTGCTCTTCGCCAATACCGGCCAGCGACATGTCACCAGGCTGGAAGCTCTCGGTCCATGTGCCATCCGACAAGATCACCTCATGGCGGTCGAACATCACGTGGATGTAGGTGGTGCCAGAGACCTCGACCACGTCGATACCCTCCATACCGGTCAGGTGTTTCGCCGCAACCAGCACTTCACGCTCTTCGAAGTAGAGCGCCGTTTTCTCGTTGGCCACCAAGACGCGGTGGTTGGGGCTGACCATCATGTCACGCTCGGGCAGATCGTTGCCAAGCGCGCCCTTGCGGATCAGCACCGGCTTGAGATGGGCGGCCATTTCGAACTCGGCGCCGGTCATCTCACGTGCGCCGACCCAACGGATTGTCTGGATGCCGTTGTCGCGGGTGATGACCCGGTCACCGACCTCAAGCGCCTCGACACGGACCTCGCCTTTTGGCGTGGCGATCTTGGTGCCCGGTGTGAAACAGGGGATCACATTCTCGATCTCGACAAAGTTCAGACGCCCGGCATCGGTGCCATCCTCGTTGAAGTAGTCGACGAAACCGTCTTCGCGGTCGTCCGATGTATAGGTGATCTCGAAGCTACCACCCTCAGGGGCCGAGCCGCGCAGGTCGAGCGTGTCGAAGTCCACGCCAGCGCTGCCACCGTCGACATCATCGCCAGCATTCACGTTGACGAAGCTGTCCTGATCGGCACCGCCGGTCATCACGTCGACACCCGCACCACCGTCGAGCAGATCGTCGCCCTGACCGCCTTGCAGCGTGTCGTCGCCTTCGCCGCCCATCAGCGTGTCATTCTCGCCGCCACCGTCGAGCAAGTCATTGCCTTCGCCACCGACCAGCAGGTCATCATCACGGTTGCCGCGCAGCGTGTCCTCGCCGGTGCCGCCGTCAAGCTCATCATTGCCCTGACCGCCCGAGATGCTGTCGTCGCCCTGACCGCCAAGCAGCGTGTCGTTGCCGGTGTTGCCTTCGATGATGTCATCGTCGATCTGACCGTCGATATAGTCATCGCCAGAGCCGCCGCGCAGCATGTCGGCGTCATCGGCGCCATAGATCACGTCATTGCCCGAACCACCGTCGACCGTATCCATCCCGTTGTCCGTGACACGGTCGGGGGTGAAGGGGTTGGACGCATCCTCTTCGTCGGGGATGTCGAGCACATCAAGGCCGAGGTCGGGATCATTGCCGGCAAAGATCGTGTCATTGCCAGCGCCGCCAAGGATGCTGTCGTTGCCCTCGCCGCCGACAATACGGTCGTCGCCATCGCCGCCATCAACCATATCGTTGTCGATGCCCGCGTCGATCACATCGTCACCGGTGCCGCCGGTGATGGTATCACGGTCGTCGCCGGTCGAGATGGTGTCATTGCCCGCGCCGCCATCGACGGAGTCGCGGTCGTTCTCGGGATCGGCATCGGGGTCAAAGCTCAAGCTGTCGCTGTCGCTTTCCGGGTAGCCCAGATCGGGCGCGATATCATCGTTGCCGGTGGTGATCATGTCGTCACCCTCACCGCCCTCGACCACGTCAGAGCCCGCACCGGCCTCGACAATGTCATCGCCGTCGCCTGCCAGAATGGTGTCGTCACC
The DNA here is from genome assembly GCF_040148765.1 of Sulfitobacter sp. NFXS29. Classification (NCBI taxonomy): domain Bacteria; kingdom Pseudomonadati; phylum Pseudomonadota; class Alphaproteobacteria; order Rhodobacterales; family Roseobacteraceae; genus Sulfitobacter; species Sulfitobacter sp. NFXS29. The sequence continues at coordinate 828,973 of NZ_JAGDED010000001.1, read as the reverse complement.
GTCGCCTGCGCGGACATAGTCGTCATCGCCTTCGGCACCGGGCAGGATTGCATCGTCGTTGTCGATCATGTCGCCATCGGGGTCGCCGGTATAGGCGGTGTCGATCATGTCATCGCCTGCGGTGCCGTCGACATAGCCGTCGCGAGTCGGATCGCCGTCACCCACGGTGACAGTCACGGAGCCTTCATCGGTCAGACCGCCGGGATCGGACACGGTGTAGGTGATCGTCGCGTCGCCGGTGAAACCGTCATCGGCAACAAAGGTGATGGTGCCATCGTCGTTGATGGTCACGGTGCCATCGTCGCTCGACGCATCTGCAACGCTCAAAGTGTCGCCATCCACATCGGTGTCGTTGTCCAGAACCGGGATCACGACCGCTTCGGTGCCGGTGGTGCTGGCCGTGTCGTCATTGGCCTCGGGCGCATCGTTTACCGGGTTCACGGTGACATTCACGGTGCCAGTGTCGGTGCCGCCATTGCCGTCATCCACGGTGTAGGTGATGGTCGTGTCGCCGTTGAAATCCGGATCCGGCGTGAAGGTCAGCGTGCCATCGTCGTTGATCACAACAGGCCCGGCCGGGCAGGTTGCCATCGTGACGGTCAGCGTGTCGCCATCGCTGTCGCTGTCATTGCCCAGCACGTCGACGGTGCCGGAGGTGTCTTCGTCGATCTCAAGCACATCGTCTTCGGCCACGGGCGCGTCATTGCCGCCGCCCTCTGGCTTCTCGTCGTCGAAGATCACATTGTCGATCGCGCCGGAGCCTTCGAAACGCACTTCGAAGCGCGACACGCCATCGATGTTGAACTGCACGAAACGCTCGCCGCCATCGCCGGTGGGCTGCACATAGTGGTTTTGGATCACATCGCCATTGTCATCGTAAAAGATGACACGGGTGCCCTCGCCGCCGGTCTCTTCGATGTCTTTGAAGGTCACGCCCTTCATGCGCACCATGTCATCGAAATCAAAGAACAGGCTGCCGCCGCCGGCGTTGTCGTCCGGGTCGCTCTGGTCGCCGTCTTCAGAGACGATTAACAGACCTTCAAGCGTGTCGGAGGCCAGATCGCTGTCGCCACCCGTGGGGTTGGCGCTGTCAAAGATCATCGCATCGCCAGAGCCGCCGCTGGCCGAAACCGTAACGCCCAAGTCCGCATATTCGTCATCAATGATGGTGCCTGCGGTGAACGCGTTGAAATCAAGTGTTCTAATCATTGTGAATTCTCCTGAGCGGTGTTGCACGCGGCGCGCAACGCGGCCGTCTTGGAAGTGGATGCTGTTTCAATCTTATGAATGGAGCGCCGAACGGCAGAGCGATCGAACCGGGCATTTCTTGCCCCGCAGAAGGCCAGTGGCAGGGCCTGTCGCTTATGTATCATATGGTCTCTCCCTCCGTTCACACGCGCCCCGCTGGCTGAAATCCAGATCGGGCGACACGCATCCTTGCGCCAACGAAGGGGAAGAGCCTGAACAAGGCTCACACCCGAGAAGAACCCCTTCCCGGTATGTTGTGTTTACGGTCGCAAATTTTGCGGCGTACCCACATTTCCCGCATCCTTGATGCGCTTAATGCGGCCGCCCCCGTGACCTACAGACTTCTGTGCCCCCCAGTTGGGCATCTATAGGAATAGCCCTCCTATACGAATGGACAAAGGAAAAAATGTTCGAAAATTGCCGGAACCAAATGAAGTTTTGCCGCAATTCAGGTGGTTTAGCCGATCTCACGGGGGCGATTGTTTCCCCGCCATCCTTCGGCGAAATCTCAATTTGCCATAGGATTAAGGAAAATTAGCACCAAAATGCGACCGCGCCCTTTGACCCTTTCTCTCGACTGTTTCGCGCAGAGAGACAATAGCGCCGCAAACGCGCCGCATCTGCGCCGCCTTGTTTTCGTCATTCTTTTTGATTGCTCGTTCACAAGCTGGAACCAATGGCCCGAAAACCTGCGGAACTGGTGACAAAGCCGCAGGTAGAGCGCCTTATTCCCGCCGAATCAATCGCGCTTCGGCGCGGGGCTTTGAGGGCTCATACAGCGCGTTTCGCCGAAAACACATCGAAACCGCGCCCGCGCGGCAACGCGGGCCTGAAAGAAGCGGCCTGTCGCCGGTTTGCGACAGCATCAATTGCGCAAAAGCGACCGAAGGTCTCAAACGTATATCTCACCAGCCCCTCACATCCTTCCGAACATCCGCGCCAAAATGCGCCAAATCCGACCCTCAAAACGACATTCTAAAGCCCACAAACGACACCGCACCGAGAGCGCGCAAACCCCAGCCAGAGTGCACTCTGCGCCCCGCCCCTGCGGCAGGGTGTCGCACCCCCATTTCACCCTATTGCAATGGCTGCTCGGGTAAAGCAAATGCGCCGCATGTTGATGTATGCTGTACATAAGAGGCGCCCGCGCAAACCGGGCACGCTGCTGAACCGCCGGTAACCCCGGTCGGACAGGCCGATCCGCCTGTTCGGACCATCGGGGTTCCAACTGACTTTCCGGATCACACTCGGGATGAGACCCACACAACCGACCCGGCCCGGTCTTTTGGCACTGACCGTCGTCTTTTGCGGATCCTTCCTTTCACGACCTTTTTGATATGGAGCATGCCATGCATTTCCGCCTGCTGAAGAACACCAACCAAATCGCCGGGCTACCCGGAACCGCCTTTACCGGCACCATCGGCCAAGTCGCCAACGCCGAGGGTCTGGCCCTTGTCGCCATGCTCCGGCGTGCCCTGCGCGACACCGCGCGCCGTTGGGAGCGCAACCGCACGCTGTCGACGCTGAACGCGATGGATGATCGTCTGCTGCAGGATATTGGCCTGAACCGCAAAGACATCCCCCAGCATATCCGCGACATGGAAAGTTTTTCCCGCCGCTGAACAGCCCCACCCGCGCCCCGCTTGAAGGGCCGCGGCGGGCCTTAATTATATGGCGTCCTGCAGGGGGGCGCCGGTCATAATCGCACCGTGCCACACCCGGCGCGGTGCCCGAACTTGCGTCATCCTCTTGGCAATCGTGTTGCACAGCGGCGCGCGATTTGTTTTCTTATCTCCAGCAAACCCGGCCATCGAAAGCTGCCGCGCCCTATCGCGCGACCGGCTTCTTCTTGATGCAACGGGACAAAGATCAGCGGTGCGCGGCTGCGTGTCACTGCGGATACAATAGAGGAGATATCACTATGAAACGCTATTTGCTTGGCACGGCCTTTGCCGTTGCAACCCCGATGGCCGCCGCCGCTCAGGACTGCGGCGAAGTCTCGATCGCGGAAATGAACTGGGCGTCGGCACAGATCGTCACCGCCGTGACCGAATTCCTGCTGGTTCAGGGCTACGGCTGCGACGTGACCGTGGTGCCTTCGGACACCACGCCCGCCGTGACATCGCTGTCGGAAAACAACGAGCCGGACATCGTGCCGGAAATGTGGCCCAACTCGGCCGGTGATGCTTACAAAAAGCTCAAAGAGAACGGCAAGATTGTTGAGCTGACTTCCGTGCTTGATCCCGGTGGTGTCGAAGGCTGGTGGGTGCCGACCTATCTTGTGGATGAGCATCCCGAGCTTGCCACCATCGAAGGCATCTTGGAAAACCCCGACCTGGTCGGCGGCATGTTCAACAACTGTCCCGATGGCTGGGGCTGCCGCATCGTGAGCGACAACCTCGCCCGCGCCTATGACCTCGAAGGCAATGGCATCGAAGTGTTCAACCACGGCTCCGGTGAGACGATGGTGACCTCGATGGCGTCGGCCTATGAAAGCGAAGAGCCATGGTTCGGCTACTATTGGGCGCCAACCACGCCGCTGGGCAAATACGACATGACCAGCGTCGATCTGGGCGAGTATGACGAGGCCGCGCACAGCGCCAACCAGAACGCCGACAACCCAGAGCCCAAGCCTTCGGCCTTCCCGACGGCCCCGGTTCTGACCGTGATGACCAAGGATTTCCACGACAACAATCCTGAAATCGCGGAATTCATCGGCAACGTCTCCTTCAAGACCGATGAGATGAGCAAGCTGCTGGCATGGCAGGGTGAAAGCAACGCTTCGAACGAAGAAGCGGCTGTTTACTACCTGCAGAACAACAAGGACGTTTGGGCCGAATGGCTGAGCGACGACGCCCGTGGCAACCTGTCGAAGCTGCTTGACCAGTAAGACAGACTGACAAAACGGCGGGCGGGGAACTCATCTGGGTTTCCCGCCCGTTTGTTTCAGGATCGGCGGCAAGACTTACGTCTTTTCACACCGACTGCGCCTTGGCCCCCGGCCTATCGCGCAGTTTCTTTGCAAGGACATAGGTTTGATTTGCCGCCTCTGCATGGGGCAGCCGACGCCGCGCAGACCGCGCGGCGCACCGGTCCCCTCCCCAAAAGTAAACGGTCTGATGCAGACCGGGAAAGCGACAGATGGCGACTTACGATAATTTCTTTGACTCGCTCGGCCTGCGCGGCTGGTGCGGCGATGACCAAGGCGGTGGGCTTAGCTCCATGGCCGATCTCATGGGGCAAGCGGGCGGTGATACCGACACGACGCTCTGGGACACGCCCTTCCCTTCGCTGGATGCGCTGCACGACAGTTGCGACGCCATCCCGCAGTCGCGTGACCTGACCCAAGGGCTGGAGCAAGGCTTCCTTGCCATCAAGGACAGTCTCAAAGTTGTTGTCGACCCGCTTACCCAACCGCTAAGCTGGGCGCTGGAAAATGCGCTGTGGATCATGCAGGCAGTGCCGTGGTTCGTGATGATCCCGCTTTTGATGGCGATCACCTTTGCCGTGGGCCGCTCGCTCAAGCTGGTGGGTCTGGTGGCGCTGGTCTTTGGCTTCCTCGCCTTTATCGACTTTTACGAACACACCATGCAGACGTTGGCGATCATCTTTGTCTGCGCCTTTATATGTGTGCTTTTGGGCGTGCCCATCGGCATCGCCATGTCGCGCAGTGACCGGGTGCAGCGCACGATGATCCCGGTGCTGGACATGCTGCAAACCCTGCCGCCCTTCGTCTACCTGATCCCGCTGATCTTCCTCTTCTCAGTAACCGAGCCCAAGCTCTACGGCATCGCGATCATCCTTTACGCCATCGTGCCGGTGGTGCGTCTGACCGACCTTGGCATCCGTCTGGTCGACAAAGACGTGATCGAGGCCGCCGACGCCTTTGGCATGACCAACCGTCAAAAGCTTTACAAGGTGCAGATCCCGCTGGCGCTGCCCAACATCATGGCCGGTGTGAACCAGACTATCATGATGAGCCTTGCGATGGTCGTTATCGCCTCGCTGGTTTCGGCCCCCGGTCTGGGCGTGCTGGTGCTGCGCGGCATTCGGAGCCTTGAATTGGGCGTGGGCCTCCTGTCGGGTCTGGGGATCGTGCTGCTTGCGATCATCCTCGACCGGGTCACCAAAGCCGCGCTTGCGCGGATCAACGCGGCGCAGAAGTGAGGCCAGACATGACAGACGATATCAAGATTTCCGTCCGCAACCTCTATAAGATCTTCGGCGATGACCCGCAGGGCGCGCTGGAGAAGGTGCGCGGCGGCATGAGCAAGGCCGACCTTCAGGCCGAGACCGGCCATGTGCTGGGTCTTAACAACATCAACGTGGACATGCCTGCGGGCAAGACCACGGTGATCATGGGGCTGTCGGGTTCGGGCAAATCGACCCTGATCCGGCACCTCAACCGGCTCATTGACCCCACCTCAGGCGAGGTGATCATGAACGGCGAGAACATCCTTGACTATAACGAGCGTCGCCTGCGTGAGATGCGCAAGCACGAGATGTCGATGGTGTTTCAGAAGTTCGCCCTGTTGCCGCATCGCACGGTGCTGGAAAACACCGGGCTCAGTTGGGAGATCGAAGGCAAGAACCGCAGCAAATACGCGGCTGAGGCCACCAAATGGCTGAACCGCGTCGGGCTGGAGGGCCAAGGAGAGCAGTATCCCGCGCAGCTATCCGGCGGGATGCAGCAGCGCGTCGGCATCGCCCGCGCGCTCACCTCGAACTCCGACGTGATGCTGATGGACGAGGCGTTCTCGGCGCTCGACCCGCTGATCCGCACCGACATGCAGGATCTGCTGATCGAGTTGCAAGAAGAACTGCATAAGACCGTGATCTTCATCACCCACGATCTGGATGAGGCGCTGAAACTGGCGGACCATCTGGTGATCCTCAAAGACGGGTTCATCGTCCAACAGGGCGAGCCGCAGCACATTCTGCTGAACCCCAATGATCCCTATATCGAAGCCTTCGTCAGCGACATCAACCGCGCGCGGGTGCTGCGGGTACGGTCGGTCATGGAGAAGACCGAGGTGCCGCCTGCGGAAGTGGCCGGTGAGGTCGATTTCGACGACACGCTGGAAAGCATCATCGCGGTCTCCGGTGGGGATACGACCAACAACTACCGCGTCATGCGCGAGGGCAAACAGGTCGGCGTGCTGCACATGCGTGATCTGGTCCGGGCGCTGGTCCCGCGGCATCCCGGCGAGGCGGCGTAGGCCGCCACCCGCGGCCAAGAGACAGTCATCGCCTGCCTGCGGGTGGGCGATGCGACGGGGGCCTACCCCTTTAGGGTGGAGCCGCGGGCCCCGACCCCTCCTATCACCTCCCCCTCCAAACACACAGGCGATGACCCAACCCCGACGGCCTGCCCCGCCCCCGCTGCGGCACGCGAAAAGCGGTCATAGTCAATCACATGGCACGCGCCCGATGGCGCTTTGCCGCCGACCAAAATCCCTGCGTCCTATTGACACTCGGCCCCACGATTGGCCTATGGGGGGTGAAATAAACACTGGGGTTCAAGATGCCGCAATCTGCTACGGCCAATATTCTGACTGTTCTCGACACCGATTTCAAAGGTATCATCGAGGAGTGGCTGGGAACGCAGGTCAAAGAGGGCGTGAAACGTTCTGACCTGTTCTCCGATGCGGAGAGCCGGAACCAGAACCGCGAATTGCTCAAAGCCTTTTCTAAAGGTGTGCGCGATGGTGTCACCGGCGAAGATTTTGACTTTGACGACACCCAATGGGACGATCTGCGCGCCGTTCTGACCGATGTCAGCCGCGAGCGGGTCAACCGCGGCGTGACCCCGACCGAGATGGCGACCTTTGTGCTGGCCCTGAAAACGCCGCTGTTCAAACGGCTCGAAGCGATGCAAGACAGCGAACACGGCGTATTGATCCGCGACGTGATGCTGGTCACCCGTCTGGTCGATGCCTTTGCCATCTACACCAACGAGATTTTCATTCTTGAGCGTGAGCAGATCATCGATCGTCAACGCCAAGAGATGCTGGAACTGTCGACCCCCGTGGTCGAGCTTTGGGACCGTGTTTTGACCCTGCCGCTGATCGGCACGCTGGATTCCGCCCGCGCCCAAGAGGTGATGGAGAACCTGCTTCAGACCATTCTGGAGCGTCAGGCCGAAGTGGTCATCATGGACATCACCGGCGTCGGCACCGTCGACACGCAGGTGGCGCAACACTTGCTGCGCGCCGCCGCTGCCGTACGCCTGATGGGGGCCGAGTGCATTATCAGCGGCATCAGCCCGATGATCGCACAGACCATGGTTCAACTTGGCATTGATGTCGGCACCGTTTCCACCCGGTCGAGCATCCGCACCGCCCTGTCGGACGCGCTGCTGACCGTCGGCTATGTGATCAAGAAGACTGAGGGCCAATAAGGTGGCCGGTGTCACGTCGATTAATCTGGTCGAACATGCGCTCCTCGTTTCGATACAGGATGACATCACGGACACCGAGATCTTGGAGCTTCAAGACCGGTTGTCGAACAAAATATCCGAGAACCGCATCGACGGGGTGATCCTCGATATCTCAGCGCTTGAGATTGTCGACACTTTCGTGGGCCGTGTGATCGCGCAGTTGGCGGGGATATCCCGCCTGCTGGCGGCGGATACCTATGTGGTCGGCATGCGCCCCACGGTGGCGGTCACGTTGGTCGAGCTGGGCATGTACCTGCCGGAAATTCGCACCGCGTTAAGCCTGACCCATGCCCTTGCCCAGCTACGTCGCGTTTGACGAAAAGGACCTAGGGGCGCAGGTCCTTCTCTCTCAGTTCAAACTAAAGACCAGCGGTGACGCGGTGACGGTGCGCCAAGCCGTGGCGCGCTACATGAAAGAACACGGCGCCTCGGCGCTGAATGTCACGCGTTTTGCCACCGCCGTCAGCGAAATCGCCCGCAATACAATCGTTCACGCTGGCGGAGGTGAGTTTTCCATCTATGTCGACCCGAGGGCCAAGCAGCTTAGCGTGGTTTGTTGGGACAAGGGACCGGGGATCGAGGACGTGGCACTGGCCCTGACGGACGGCTATACTTCGGGCGGCGGCCTTGGCCGTGGTTTGGGCGGCGCACAGCGGCTGGCCAAGAAATTTGAAATCCGCACCGCCGTCGGCGGGGGCACCAGCGTGATGATGAGTGTGAACCTATGAAACAATGGGTCGAAGTTCAGGACCAAAGCGCCATCGCCGTGGTCCGCCGCGCCGCACGGCGTCTGGCCGCCCAGCACGATTGGCCGAAACATCGGACCGACGAATTGGCCATCGTCGCCACCGAAGCCACGACCAACATACTGCGCTACGCGGAAAAGGGCCGCGCCCTGATCAACGCGCCGGCCGAGGGCAAGGGCGACAAGATCGTGATGATCTTTACCGACCGGGGCCCCGGCATCAGCGATATGGATCACATGTTCCAAGACGGCATGAGCAGCGGCGATTCCGCCGGGCTGGGCCTTGGCGCGATCCGCCGTCTGTCGAATGAATTTGACATCTTCAGCGGGTCAGAGGTGGGCACCACCATCGTTTGCAGCTTTGCCAAAGACAGCACCCCCTGCGCGACCCATGGGGTCGAGGCCGTGGGCCTGCGGGTCTGTCACCCGAACGAAGAGGAATGCGGCGACGACTATCTGCTGCGGCAAACGCCGAAGGCCACTGATATTCTGGTTTGCGATGGCTTGGGCCATGGCCCCGAGGCCGCAGCCGCATCGCGGGAGGTGACAGAGGCCGTCAAAGCGACCCGCAGCTTCAACAGCGAGCCGGGTGCCGTGATGCGTGAGGTGACCGAGCAATTGATCGGCAAGCGCGGCGCGGTGGCGGCCCTTGTGCATATCGCGCAGCCGCAGATGGTGCTGCGCTATGCTGCTTTGGGCAATATCGCCACGCTGCGGGTTCGCAATGGCGAGGTCAAACGCCTGCCTGTCCGCGACGGGCGGATCGGCGCACGTGCGACGCGGGGCTATGAAGAGACCTTTGACCTTGAACCGGGGGATCTGATCATCCTGCACAGCGACGGCTTGAAAACCCTGCGCGACAGCTATCTTCCACAGGGTCTATTGTGGAAATCCCCGCTCTTGATCGCTGGCTTCCTGCTCGACCGGGCATTTCGCGGGCGGGATGACGCCTCCATCGTGGTCATACGCATTGCACGGGACGCGGACTGATGAAAGCTACGAACCTCACGTCGGTGAACCTTGAAAAAGGCGGCGATATCGCGGCTCTGCGCCAGGTCGCCCTGACCCTGACCGAAGCGATGCGCTTTACCTCCTTCGAGCGGACGCGCACGGTCACCGCCGCCGTGGAACTGGGCCGCAATGCCATTGAGCATGGGCAAAAGGGCCGCGCCCGGTTTTCGCTGACGGAGGTCAACGGCAAGCCTGCCCTTGGCCTGACAGTGATTGATCAAGGCCGCGGCATCGAGGAAGACAAACTTGACCCCACGCGCGACATCGTGTCGGAGACGGGCCTGGGGCTGGGCCTGCGCGGCGTGCAACGTATCGCGGCCCGCTTTGATGTGGACACCGGCCAAGAGGGCACGCGGGTCCATGCGGAGTTTCTGCTGCCCGAACCGCAATGCGCTGTTGAGCAGATCAAGGCCGACGCCCTCGCGGCGCTGGAGGCCTATAACGCCAAAGACCCGACCGCCGCGCTGACCGAACAGAACCGCGAGTTGAGCGAAGGCATCGCCGACCGTGACCTCTTGATGCAGGAATTGCACCACCGCACGGGCAACAACCTTGCCCTGATCGTGGCGCTGATCCGGATGAGCAAGAGCCAAGCCAAAGAGGACGAGACCCGCCAAGTGCTGCGCGAGTTGGAAACCCGCGTCGGCTCGCTCTCCAAGGCGCATGAGTTGATGCAACGCTCAACCGACAGCACCGACCTTGATCTGTCTGATATGTTGGATGAGGTCACCAAGAACGCCGAACGCGCCTTTACCGGGGATCGCCAGAGCATTGGCATCAAGCTGATTTGCCCCAGCCTTAAGATGGACAACAAACTGGCCGTCGACATCGGGCTGATCGTGGGCGAGTTGATCACCAACGCCTATAAACACGCTTTCAAAGGGCGCGACAAAGGGGTGATCACCATTGAGGTCGCCCAAGAGAGAGATGAAGGTCTGACCCTGAAAGTCTATGACGATGGTGTCGGCCTGCCCGAAGATGCCAAACGGCCCGAGCGGTCGGATTCGCTGGGCTGGCGGATGATCCGCACGCTCACTTTCCAGCATGAGGCGACGCTGAAGGTCGAGGGCCAAGACGGGCTTTGCGTCGAGATCCGCTTCCCAGCACAGGACTAAGCGCCCCCCGCGGGCCCGCCGTTTCGGGCCGCCGCGTCCGTATTTTTGATCAAAAATCACCTCTGAACTTTTCCACCCCGTAAAATTGTCCTAGGCATATCGGGAGCCGGCGATTCCCGGACACTTCTAAGCGGCAAAAAAGACGCCCGCTTGGCCAATAACGGAGACAGAGCATGATCGAAAAACGTGATTTCTATATCGACGGCAAATGGGTCGCCCCGCTTGAGGGCAGCGAACATAAGGTCATCAACCCGTCGACCGAAGAGCCCTGCACCGTGATCTCTCTCGGCGGGGCCAAGGATGTGGACGCCGCCGTGGCAGCGGCCAAGGCTGCCCTGCCCGGTTGGATGGCCACTGCACCTGAAGAGCGCATCGCGCTGATGGAAAAGCTGGCCGAGGTCTATAAATCCCGGACCGAGGATATGGCCCAAGCGATCAGCACCGAGATGGGCGCCCCCATCGAGATGGCGCGCAGCTCGCAATGGGGTGCAGGTTACAGCCACCTGAAGAACTTCATCAAAGCCGCCAAAGATTTCAAATTCGTGAAGCCTCTGGGGGATCACGCGCCCAACGACCGTATCATCCACGAAGCGGTTGGCGTCGTAGCGATGATCACGCCGTGGAACTGGCCGATGAACCAAGTGATGCTGAAAGTGGGCGCTGCCGTCGCCGCTGGCTGCACCATGGTGCTGAAACCGTCTGAGGAAAGCCCGCTAAGCGCCGTGGTTTTCGCCGAGATGATGGATGAGGCAGGCTTCCCCGCCGGTGTCTTTAACCTTGTGAACGGCGATGGCATGACCGTCGGCACCGCGCTGACCGGCCATGAGGATGTGGATATGGTGAGCTTCACCGGCTCCACCCGCGCGGGCATCGCGATTTCGAAAAACGCGGCGGATACGCTGAAAAAGGTCCATCTGGAGCTTGGCGGCAAAGGCGCGAACCTTGTTTTTGCCGATGCCGACGACAAGGCCGTGAAACGCGGCGTGCTGCATATGATGAACAACACCGGTCAAAGCTGTAACGCGCCGAGCCGGATGATCGTCGAGGCCAGCGCCTATGACCAAGCGGTCGAGACCGCCGCCGAAGTCGCCAATAAGGTCGAAGTCGGCCCCGCCAGCGAGGAGGGTCGCCACATCGGCCCGGTTGTGAACGAAGCGCAATGGGGCAAGATCCAAGACCTGATCCAGAAAGGCATCGACGAAGGCGCACGGCTTGTCGCCGGTGGCACCGGTCGGCCTGAGCATCTGAACCGCGGTTTCTATGTCAAACCCACGGTTTTTGCCGATGTCACGTCCGACATGACCATCGCCCGCGAGGAAATCTTTGGCCCCGTCTTGGCCATCATGAAGTTCGAGGACGAAGTTCAGGCGATCGAAATGGCCAATGACACGGTCTATGGTCTGACCAACTATGTGCAGTCCAGCGATGGCGCGCGGCGCAACCGTCTGGCGACCAAGCTGCGGTCGGGCATGGTTGAGATGAATGGCGAAAGCCGTGGTGCCGGCGCGCCCTTTGGCGGCATGAAACGCTCGGGCAATGGGCGCGAAGGTGGCGTCTGGGGGATCGAGGACTTCTGCGAAGTCAAAGCCGTTTCGGGCTGGTCCAACGACTGATCGCTTTTTAGCGTAGCATGATGCGGCAGGGCCAAGATTTGGCCCTGCCGTTTGCGTTTCGGCGGTCAGATCGCCTTTTGGTTTACCCGTTTGGAAAGCTCCGCAGCGCTTTCTTTGCGCTCGCTATAGCGGTCGAGCAGGTAGTCCTTGTTGTCGCGGGTCAGCAGGGTGAACTTCACCAGTTCCTCCATCACATCGACCACCCGATCATAGAAGGGCGAGGGTTTCATCCGGTCGTCCTCGTCAAACTCCAAAAAGGCTTTGGGGGTTGAGGATTGGTTGGGGATGGTCAGCAGCCGCATCCAACGGCCTAAAATGCGCAGCTGGTTCACGGCGTTAAAACTCTGCGAGCCGCCGCTGACCTGCATCACGGCCAGCGTCTTGCCTTGGGTTGGGCGCACCCCGCCGAGCGATAGAGGGATCCAGTCAACTTGGGTTTTCATGACGCCCGTCATCGCGCCGTGGCGTTCGGGCGAACACCAGACCATGCCTTCGGACCATTGCACTAGATCGCGCAGGTCCTGCACTTTAGGATGTTCGGGTGCGGCATCGTCGGGCAGCGGCAGCCCCGAGGGGTTAAATGTCCGCGTCTCGGCTCCGAGGCGGGTGAGAATACGGGCGGCTTCTTCGGTCATCAGGCGGCTGTAGGAGCGCGGGCGGAGCGAGCCATAGAGCAGCAGAATGCGCGGGCCGTGGGCGGCGCGCTCAGGCGACAGCAGGCGGGCGTCGTCGATGGGGTTAAAGTGGTCTTCTTCGATGTTCGGCGTATCGGTCATGGGAGTTTCCTTAAGCGGTAGGGGGTTATCGGGCGCGGGTCATTTGGAGGCGGGGAACCAATGCTGCGTGCGGTTGGCAAATGCGACGAGAGACAGCATGACCGGCACTTCGACCAGCACCCCTACGACGGTGGCCAAGGCCGCGCCCGACCCCAGACCGAAAAGACTGATCGCCACGGCAACGGCCAGTTCAAAGAAATTCGAGGTGCCGATCAGCGCGCAGGGGGCGGCCACGTTAAAAGGAATGCCCCAAGCCCGCGCAGCGCCATAGGCGATAAAGAAGATGCCGTAGGATTGCAGCAGCAGCGGCACGGCGATCAGCGCGATGACGAGCGGACGGTCAAGGATCACCTCGCCCTGAAAGCCAAAGAGCAGCACGACGGTCAGCAAAAGCCCCATGATCGCAAAGGGTTGCACACGGCCCTTGAAGGCGTCGACCGCCGCCTCGCCGCCCTTGGCCACCAGCCGCTCACGTGTGAGATACCCCGCCAGCAGCGGCAGCATGACGTAAAGCCCGACCGAGATCAGCAGCGTGTCCCAAGGCACGGTGATGTCGGTCACACCCAAAAGGAAGGCCACGATCGGCGCGAAGGCGAAGACCATGATCACATCATTCACGCTGACCTGCACCAGCGTATAGGTGGCATCACCACGGGTGAGGTTGGACCAGACAAAGACCATCGCGGTGCAGGGCGCGGCCCCCAACAGGATCACCCCGGCCAGATAGGCCTGCGCATCATCCGGCGGGATCAGACCGGCGAAGAGATAATTGAAAAACAGCACCCCAAGGGCGGACATGGTGAAGGGTTTGATCAGCCAGTTGACCACCAGCGTCACCACCAGCCCTTTGGGCCTGTCCCCCACCTGCCGCAGCGCGCCGAAATCAACGCCGACCATCATCGGATAGACCATGGCCCAGATCAGCACTGCCACGGGCAGGTTGACCGAAGCAACCTCAAATGCGGCCAGCCCGCCGAAAATGCCGGGAAAGAGATTGCCCAGCAAAAGCCCCGCCCCGATGGCTAGCGCCACCCAGAGCGAGAGCCAGCGTTCAAAGGCTCCAAGGCCAGCGGGTGCGGGATGTGCGGTATCGGTCATGGCGGCCTTTCGTGCGTGATTTTGGGGGGTTAGCAGCAGGTCAACTCATCCAGCAGGGGTTGGCAAAGCTCTGGCTGCCCGCCGCAGCAGTCCTCTAAAAGGAACCCCAGCAGCGCGCGCAGCCCGTTCATATCGGCGAAATAGCGGATGCTGCGGCCTTCGCGGTTGCTGCGGATCAGGCCCGCGCGGGCAAGCACCGACAGGTTGGCGGACATGGTGTTTTGCCGCACGTCGAGCGCCACGCCGATCTCCCCCGCTGACATGCCTTTGCCGCCCGCTTTGATCAGCAGGCGAAAGACATCCAGACGGGTCGGTTGGCCCAAGGCGGCGAAGGCTTGGAGGGCGTTTTCATTATCCATATATCGTGAATTATTGATATAAGAGCGACGGGTCAAGCGCCGCGTCAATCTCTGTGCAACAAAGCGCCGCCCCGTGCGTTGGTCTGGCGACCCCGGCAGAACTCGCAAGGATGACAAAGGATGCTCGATTGGATCGCAGAGAATTCCGGCACGTTGCAAGTGGCCGTGAGCCTCTTCACCGCGGTGGTCTGGCTGGCCTATCTGCATATTCTATGGCTCAACTTCCGGCGGCAACGGCAGCCTGTGATCCTGATCAACCGTTCGATCGCGCGGGATGAGAATGCCCATTGTTTCGTGACCAATATGGGGGCCGAGCCGATTTACTTGCTCGAAGTCATGGCGCGGGTGGTGACGGAGGATAAGACCTATCACGTCAAGGTCACCGAACGCGAAGAAGTGGCGCTGAACGATGTGGAAAACCCCCTGACCCGCACCAATCAAGGGCCGATCAAAAGCGGTGAATTCATCGATATCGGCAGTTTTCTCGATCTGTTGCGCCGCGCCGAGGCGCGCATCAGGACGGAGGGCCTGTTCGATAAGGTCCGCCAGATGGACCTCACCGTCGCGGCTGCGGATGGCCATACCACCAGGTTGATCGCCGCGCGACATGCGTTTCGGGCCGAATGGAAAGACGGCAAGCCCTATTTCGTGCCGGAGCGGATCATGGCGCATCAGATCCGCAACATCTTTCAACGGCGCAAGATCACCGCCATGTTGGAAGAACAGATCGAATAGCGCCGCCTGAGATTACAACCGGTCCAAACCTTCGGCGATTTCGCGGGCGATGGCATGGGCGTCGATCCCCTCCCGCTCGGCCGAGACACGCAGGCCGAGCAGATCGCTTTGATAGCGCCGGGCCAGTGACTTTGGATCATGTTCCGGCGCGATCTCTCCGTCCTGCTGCATCTGGGCAAAAAGCGCCGCGAACTGCTCTTCCATCCTCATGAGATGCGCACTGGCCCGTTGGGCAAGTGGATTCCGATGGGCCTGTAATTCCAACAGGGTTTTCGACAGCATACAGGCCTTGGCCGGGGCCTCCTCCCGGCAGATCGCCAGTTCGGGATAGCGTTTCAGGGCTGCCATCGGGCCATGGGCTTCGACCAATTCAGCCAAGCGCCCGGCCCCATCTTCGGCGTATTTGTCCAAGGCGATTTCAAAAAGCGCCTCTTTCGACCCGAAGGCCGCGTAGAAACTGCCGGGCTTCATTTTCAGCACCGCTTCGAGATCTTTCAGCGATGTGCCTGCCCAGCCCTGACGCCAAAACAGATCGCGGGCGCGGTCGATCAGCTCGGCTCGGTCGTGGTTTGGTTTGCGGGGCATGATATCACCATGTGTTGAACGATCACTCAAATATATACTTGAGTGATCGCTCAAAAAACCCTAAATAGCAAATATCGACGATTAACAAAGGTAGACATCATGACATTCCCGTCCCACGACCAAGACTCCGCACCCGAAGCCTCCAAGCCGCTGCTGGCGGAATCGCAAAAGGCCTTTGGCCGCCTGCCGGGTCTGCACAAGGTGCTCGCCGAAAGCCCGCAGGCCTATGAAGGCTATCAGGTGCTGCACAAGCTTTTCACCGAGACGGATTTCGACGCCGATGAGCTGACCGTGGTTTGGCAGTCGATCAACGTTGAGAACGAGTGCCACTACTGCGTGCCTGCCCATACCGGCATCGCCAAGATGATGAAGGTCTCGGACGAGATCAGCGACGCGCTGCGCAATGAAACCGCTCTGCCGACCCCCAAACTCGACGCGCTGCGGACCTTCACCGTTCAGATGGTGCGCAACCGGGGCTTTGTCTCCGACGCGCAGATGCAGGCGTTTTTTGACGCAGGTTACAGCCACCGTGCGGTGCTGGACGTGATCCTCGGCATGGCGCAGAAGACCATTTCGAACTATGTCAACCACGTGGCCGAAACCCCGGTCGACGAAGTCTTCCAGCCGCTGGCATGGAAGCGCGGCGACAACAAGCTCGACGTTTAAATTGAAAGGCGCGCCCATGGTGGCGCGCCTTTTTCTATCCGCTCGGGCCCCTCGGTCCGGCGCTTTCCTCAACCTCTACTGACACAGCATAGCGCCCGCGCCATCCGGTTGCGGCCCGACGATGTGCTGTCCTTTTGCAAGAGACTTGCTCATGCCCCTCAAACATACCCTTCCCACGCTCCTGCTGGCCGGGCTCGCGGGCGAAATCGCCTTCGAGCTTTATGCTTGGCTGGTCTCCCCCCTCCTCTTTGGCGTCGCACTCGCCCCGGCGAACCTTGTGGTTGCGCTTGGTAAGATCGCCCTTGGGATCACCCTGCCCTATTGGCTTGGCTTCGCGCTGCATATCGCGCTCGGGATCGCGGGCTTTTCGGTCTTTGTTTGGCTGGTGCACCGCATGACGCGGCTCGGGCTGGTCCTGTCGGGGGCGCTGTCGGGCCTTGTGCTGTGGTTCGTCGCCCAAGGGCTGCTGGCCCCAGCGGTAGGGCGCAGCTTTATGATGGATTTCGGGGCCTACACGCAGTCATCTTTTGTGGGGCACGTCGGCATGGCCATGGTGATCAGCTCTGCCATTGCCCTGCTGCAACGCCGCGCAGCCTGAAGAAGCGGCGGCAGCTGGGTTTGCCCCGCTGCCGCCTTTTATCCGGCGGTTTTCCATCGGTCGAGCGTGAGCGTCACCAGCGCCTCGTCGAGGTTCACCGTCACTTCACCGTCTTGGATCATCACCTGAAGCTTCATCGCGCGGCCGGCCATCTCCGCAAGCGCCTTGGTGTCACTCTCGGCCAAGTTCACCACCTCGAGGGTGTCAAAGCGGGTGGTGCCGTTCTTGACCTTGTCCCACCAGATCTCAGCCGATTTGCCGCCATAGGGATAGACCACGACTTTGGCCGCCTTGTTGCAGGACTGGCGCAGGACTTTCTCGCTGGGCAGACCCAGCGTGATCCAAACGTCCAACTCTCCGCTCAGGCTTTTTTGCCAGATGTCCGGCTCATCATCCGTCGATAGCCCCTTGGTCATTTCCAGATGCTCATGCGCGTTGAGGGCAAAGGCGACGAGCCGCACCATCAACCGCTCGTCGGTTTCCGAAGGGTGTTTGGCGATGGTCAGCTTGTGGGTCTCATAATAGTGGCGGTCCATGTCGGAGACCGAAAGCTCGACTTTGTAGATGGTGGCATTCTGCGCCATGATATGTCTCGTTTTCCAAGGTAGGGGCTGCCTACGCGGTTGGGCCGACCGGGGAAAGGGAATAGTCCTTGGGCGCTGCGCACGTTGATATGCGCGACTGCGATCGTTCAGCGGTTTCGCGCGATTGCTTTTGGTCGGCACCTGCCACCATCCGAATTACAGGTCCCCAAATAAAGCGCCCGAAGGGCCCCGCTTGTCACCTACGATGCCGTTGTGCGGCGGGGGAAGTCATCCTACCTTGCCCCTATGATTAAACGTCGCACGTTTCTTTGGGCCCTCGGCTCTACCGCGCTCACTGCGACAGGAGCGTTTCCCCAAAGCAGCAGTGGCGAGGTTCTGCGCGGGTTCAACCTTATCGAGACACCGAGTGCCCCCTTCGGAAGCCAAGCCGCTGCGCTAAGCATCGCTCAACTGCGAAAGACGGGCGCGACGGCGGCAACGGTGATCCCGTTTCTATGGCAACCCGCGCCCACCTCCAGCGCCATCGTCATGGGGGACGCGCTGCCCCATGACAGGATCGCCGCCGGGATCGCGCAGTTGCACGCAGCCGGGCTGGCCGCCATCGTCAAACCGCATGTCTGGGTGCCCGAAAGCTGGGCCGGCGCCATCGCCCCCGCAACGGGCACCCAAGACCATTGGCACGCGGCCTATGAAAAGGCCCTGCGCGCCATTGCGGTCACGGCAGAGCAAAGCCGCGCCGATGTGCTGGTCGTCGGCACCGAATTGCGCGGCGTATCGGGGGCCGCGGCTTGGGAGGGCACCATTGCCGGGCTGCGCGCAGTGTTCAGCGGTAAAATCACCTATGTCGCCCATGGCGCTGACGAGGTTGAGAAAGTTGCGTTCTGGCCGCTATTGGATGCCGTGGCGGTGTCGCTTTACCCCGTCTTGGGTGCAGCCGGAGCGACCGCCGACTGGGATCGCGCCATCGCCAAAGAATTGGACCGGGTCGAGGCCGTCGCGCGGAAACATGCAAAGCCCATTTGGATCGCAGAAATCGGCATCCGCTCTGCCGAAGGGGCGACCGAGCGGCCGTGGGAAAGCGTCGAAGAACGCGCAGCCCCCGCCGATATGGCACTTCAGGCCGACGTCCTACGCCGCTGGTTTCGCGCTCTTGAGGCACGGGGCATCCCGAACCTATGGGTCTGGCGCTGGTTCACCGACCCGGAAAGCGGCGGCGCGGAAGACACTGATTTCACCGTGCAAAACAAACTGGCGGAGGAGGTTATCGCGGATTTCTGGGGCAAGGGTTGATCCCGAAAATCCCAGCGATGCTCTAGAAGTCTGTCGCCCCCGGTCACTCCAAGCTGCCCCCCGTTAAGGGATGTGGTGAACATGCCCTGTCTAAGAACCTGCGCGAGCCCTCGGGAGATGCAACGGTCGAGAAAACATTTCGCGCCGGGCGCTCGGTGAAGGGGCTTTCCCTAACGTGCTCATAGTCTACGCAAACTCGCTATTGTTGAGCTCGCCGAAGCCGAAGCGAAATCCAAGCAGTCACAGGTCAAGGTGCTGACAAGGTCGCATACTATCGGAAGGACGCGAGCAGGAAAATGCTGAGCCGCGCTGCCTAAGAATGCCGTGGATGACCGGCTCTGGAACAACCGAGGGTGACTCGTTTGTGTGAGTCACTTCATCAGAACCTCAAAAAAAACGCCTTAAAAAACAAAATACCTGATCTTCCATAGGAAAATCAGGTATTTGTATAATGGTACCCAAGGCCGGACTCGAACCGGCACGCCTCGCGGCGGGGGATTTTGAATCCCCTGCGTCTACCATTCCGCCACTTGGGCACGTGGGGCGATGTAGCCTGCAAAAGCGCGTGGGGCAAGTGGATTTTCACCCTGTTTCTGCACCGCGTTGCGCTTGACCTTGGTCGCGCGACATGGTGAGGCATATAAAACAGCCGGAGCCCCCCAAAATGATCCGCCGCCTTTATGACTGGACCCTGGGCTTGGCCCAACATCGCCATGCCCTTTGGGCGCTTGCCGTTGTCGCATTCGTCGAAAGTTCCTTCTTTCCGATCCCCCCTGATATCCTGATGATTCCGATGATCATCGCGCGGCCCAACCGCGCGTGGCTGATCGCGGGGGTGGCGCTGCTGGCCTCCGTTCTGGGCGGGCTTCTGGGCTATGCTATTGGCGGACTGGCCTTTGAGAGCCTTGGACAGCCGATCCTCGCAAGTTTGGGCAAGTCCGACGCGATGGCGGAATTTTCCACCCGTTTCAATGACATGGGCTTTTGGGCGGTGCTGGTCGCCGGGGTCACCCCCTTCCCTTACAAAGTCATCACGATCATGTCGGGCTGGACCGGTATGCCGCTGGGCACCTTTATCATGACCTCGATCCTTGCCCGTGGGCTGCGGTTCTTCGTGGTGGCGGCGCTGCTGTGGCGCTTTGGCGCACCGATCCGGGACTTCATTGAACGGCGTTTGGGTTTGATGTTCACATTGGCCGTCGCCCTGCTGATTGGCGGCTTCATGGTGGTAAAGGTTCTATGACAGGTAAGACTTTGACTTCGCTGGCAACACTCGGCTCAGCCGCGCTGTTGCTGGGTGCATTTGGTTTCCAGCATCTGGGCGGCTACGCGCCTTGTCAGATGTGCCTTTGGCAGCGGTGGCCCCATGCGGCGGCAGTGCTGATTGGGGCGATCGTGCTCTTTGGCGGACCGCGCGTTCTGGCGTGGCTGGGGGCCTTGGCGGCGGCGGTGACGGCGCTGATCGGCCTCTTTCACGCAGGCGTCGAATGGGGCTGGTGGCCGGGGCCGAGTTCCTGCACCGGCGGAGGCATGGACTTGGGCAGCCTTGACGGCGGGTCGCTGCTGTCCACCGAAGGCCCGAGCGGTCTGGTGATGTGCGATGAGATCGTCTGGCAATTTATGGGCCTGTCGATGGCGGGATGGAACGCGATTTTCTCTTTCGTCTTGGTCGGTCTTTGGGTCGCGGCGGCGCGCAAAGCGGCTTAACCAGCAAAAAAACTGACAAACTGGAAGATCTTTCTTTCAGTTTGTCAAAAACGCCCCCGAAACGGTCAGTTTGACGGCTTGTCGTTAGACAGATGCGCGGATTATCTGAGTTCAAACAGCTCAGGAGTCCCTCATGTCGAACCCACAAAACTGTATCTTGCTGGGCGTTCCGCTGGACAGCGGCAAGCGCCGTCGCGGCTGCCTGATGGGGCCGGATGCCTATCGCACTGCGGGGCTCGAACGTGCCCTGCGCGATCTTGGCCACAGCGTCACCGATCGCGGCAATGTCGCCCCCGCGCCCTTCCAAGCAAAAGAGCACGAAAAACTGCACGCGCTGGAAGAGACCATTGCATGGACCGAAAGCCTCGCCGCTGCCGCCGATGCGGCGATGGACGATGGCTTGCCGATCTTTATGGGCGGCGACCACGCGCTGGCGCTTGGCACCGTCTTGGGCGCAATGCGCCATGCCGAAAAGGCAGGCCGCCCGCTTTTCGTGCTCTGGCTCGACGCGCATACGGATTTCCACACGCCGCAGACCAGCGACAGCGGCAACCTGCACGGCACGCCCTTGGGCTATGTCACCGGGCGCGAGGGGTTCGACGGCTTTCCCAAGATCGACACGCCCCTGCCCCATGACAATATCGCCATGATCGGGCTGCGCTCTGTCGATGCCCTCGAACGCGCCGCCTTGCAGGAGACCACCGTCACTTACGTCGACATGCGCGAGATCGACGAGAGCGGCATCGCCAAACCCTTGCAACGCTTCCTTGATAAGGTCGAAGCGGCGGGCGGCATGCTGCATGTCTCGTTGGATGTGGATTTCCTCGACCCCTCCGTGGCCCCTGCCGTGGGCACCACCGTGCCGGGCGGCGCCACGGTGCGCGAAGGCCATCTGGTGATGGAGATGCTTTCGGACAGCGGCTTGATGACCTCGCTCGATCTGGTTGAGCTGAACCCCTTCCTTGATGAGCGAGGCCGCACCGCGCAGCTGATGGTGGACCTCACCGCCTCGGCCTTTGGCCGCCGCGTGTTCGACCGCCCCACCCGTGCCTATTGATAGAAAGACCTGAATATGACCAATCTGAACCCCTCCGATAAGGCGCTGGTGCCCTTCGTTTCTGTCGATCAGATGATGAAACTGATCCACCATATCGGCGTCGAAGACATGCTGCGCGGGCTGGCCGACTATATCGAAGCTGACTTCAAACGCTGGGAGCTTTTCGACAAGACCCCCCGCGTGGCCAGCCATTCTGAGAAAGGCGTGATCGAACTGATGCCCACCTCAGACGGCGATGTTTACGGCTTCAAATACGTCAACGGCCACCCCGATAACACCAAAGACGGCTTTCAGACCGTGACGGCCTTTGGCCTGCTGGCCAATGTGGCCAACGGCTATCCGGTGTTGTTGACTGAGATGACGATCTTGACGGCCCTGCGCACGGCGGCGACTTCTGCCGTGGTGGCCCGGTTGCTGGCGCCCAAGGGCAGCCATGTCATGGCGATGATCGGCAATGGCGCGCAGTCCGAGTTTCAGAGCCTTGCAATGAAAGCGATCTGCGGCGTGGATGAGGTGCGGCTTTACGATATCGACCGCGCGGCGACCGCCAAATGCGCAAGCAATCTGGCGGGCCATGGCATCAAGGTGGTGGAATGCGACACCGCCGAAGAGGCGATTATGGGTGCGCAGATCATCACCACCTGCACCGCGGACAAGCAATATGCCACGATCCTGACCGACAATATGGTCGGCTCTGGCGTGCACATCAATGCGATCGGCGGCGACTGTCCGGGTAAGACGGAACTCGCGCCCGCGATCCTGCACCGTTCGGGCATCTTCGTGGAATACCCCGAGCAGACCCGCATCGAGGGTGAGATCCAGCAGCTTGAGGCTGACCACCCGGTGACCGAGATCTGGCAAGTGCTGACCGGTCAGGCCGAAGGCCGCCGCGATGCGCAGCAGATCACGCTGTTTGACTCCGTGGGCTTCGCGATCGAGGATTTCTCGGCCCTGCGCTATGTCCGCGATCAAATCGCCGAGACGGGGCTGTTCCAACCGCTGGATCTGCTGGCCGACCCGGACGATCCGCGAGACCTTTTCGGGATGCTGCAACGGGCGGGCTGACCGATTGGGCCACCGGCTTAGCTCGGTGGCCTTTACGTTTTGGTAACGTCATGGGCGTAGAGCCAATCAAACGCGCCCAGCATCGCGCCGGGCGCAAGTTTGGAGGCGAGGCGCAGCCCGGTGTGGGCCGCCAACCGGACCGGGCCAGACCGCAGGTGATAGCGTGCTGCGTTGCCTTCCGAGGTTTTGACAATGCGCCGGGCGCGGTCGATGCGGGCGGCTTGATAAGCGCCAAGCGCGGCGTCGCGGGGCTGCCGGGTCAGGCAATCGGCCAAGACCCAAGCATCCTCTAGCGCCATATTTGCCCCCTGCGCCAGAAAAGGCAGCGTTGGATGGGCCGCATCGCCCAACAGCGCCACGCCTTCTGCCTGCCAATTGGCGGCGACGGGATGGTAATGCAGCCCCCAGAGGGTCACCTCCTGCACCGCGCCCAGCATCTGAGCGGCCTCGCCGCCGAAACCTGCGAAGGCCCGGCGCAGATTGGCGGGATCGTCACTGTGATGCCAGCCTTCGGCGGCCCAATCGGCGCGCTCTTCCACAGCGACGAGGTTGACCAATCGCCCCTCGCGCAGCGGATAGCTGACCAGATGCCGCCCCGGCCCCATGGTAACCCGCGCCTCTGGTCGGTGATCTATGGTGTTGCGGATCAGCGCACGCCATGCCACCTGCCCCGAGAACCGCGCCTTATCCGCCCCGTTCAACTGCACCCGCCCGACCGAATGGATGCCATCGGCGGCCACGACCAACTTCGCCCGCCGCCGTCCACCGCGGGCCATCTGCACCTGCGGCAAGGCGCCGGGATGGATCGAGGCGACCTGCGCGTCGGTCTCGAAACTCACGTTGGCGCGCTGCGCGGCCTCACGCAGCAGATCAATCAGGTCGGCACGGTGGAGGAAATAATAACGCTGATCATTGGCCAAGCGGGTCAGATCAAGCCGGGCCACCTGCGCGCCTTTCGCGTAGTCGCAAAGGCGCACCGCCTGCCCCCGCACGGCACCGCGGGCTTTCAGCCCATGCTCCAACCCAAGCGCGCGCAGCACGGCAAGGCCGTTGGGGCTGATCTGTAGCCCCGCGCCGATCTCGGAAAACCGGGCGGCCTGTTCAAGCAGGGTCACGGCGACGCCCTTGCGCGCCAGTGCCGTGGCCAAGGCCAGCCCGCCGATCCCGCCGCCCACGACAATCGCATTGGAAGGTTTCATTCACGCCCCAGATCATAGGGCCCAGATCGCTGCCAAGCTGGTAGACCCCGGCTCACAAGCTTCGGATCGTGCTGGCCCCGCGCCCAAATCACAAACGCCGAAGCATGAGCCTCGGCGTGTGGTGTTTCAGGTAATGTCAGTCGTCGCGGTGGACTTTCTCGCGCCGCTCGTGACGCTCTTGCGCCTCCAGCGTCATCGTGGCGATGGGCCGTGCGTCCAGGCGTTTGAGCGAGATCGGATCGCCGGTGACCATGCAGTAACCGAACTCTCCCTCGTCGATCCGCCGCAGCGCCGCGTCGATCTTGCCGACCAATTTGCGGGCCCGGTCCCGGGTCCGCAGTTCCAGTGCGCGGTCGGTCTCTTCCGAGGCGCGGTCGTTTACATCCGGAATGTTCCGGGTGCCGTCTTGCAGTGCTTCGATGGTGTCACGGCTGCCTGCCAACAATTCCGATTTCCAGTGGATCAGCTTGCGACGAAAGTACTCAAGCTGACGGTCATTCATGAATGGCTCGTCCTCGGCCGGACTGTAATCGTCCGGCAGGAAAACTTCCTGCTTCATTTGTTTTTCCCCGGCGGTTTTCAACTCAGACATTAAAAAGGCCTGTCTCCCGACATCTTCCCTGCCGCAGCGTCTATCTGAGCGGGTTACAATTGTCACTACACAATCCCTTTGATTTTTGGTTAAAGGCCAAGGATCAAGCGCCCGTCACACGAGGTTGAAAACAAGATGAAATTTCAAGGCACCAAAGACTACGTCGCCACCGACGACCTGAAAATCGCCGTGAATGCGGCGGTTACCTTGGAGCGTCCGCTTCTTGTGAAAGGCGAACCCGGCACCGGCAAAACCGAATTGGCGCGGCAGGTCAGCGATGCCTTGGGCCTGCGCATGATCGAGTGGAACATCAAATCGACCACCCGCGCGCAGCAGGGGCTTTATGAATACGATGCCGTGAACCGGTTGCGCGACAGCCAGCTCGGCGATGAACGGGTGCATGACGTCAAGAACTACATCCGCAAGGGCAAGCTCTGGCAGGCGTTCGATGCGGATGAAAAGGTCGTGCTGCTGATTGATGAGATCGACAAGGCCGATATCGAATTCCCCAACGACCTTTTGCAGGAACTCGATAAGATGGAGTTCTTTGTCTATGAGACGGGCGAGACGATCCGCGCGCGCCAACGGCCCATCGTGATCATCACCTCCAACAATGAAAAAGAACTGCCCGACGCTTTCCTGCGCCGCTGTTTCTTTCACTACATCCGTTTTCCTGAGATGGAGACGCTCAAGCAGATCGTCGAAGTGCACCATCCGGGCATCAAACAGCAGTTGCTGACCACCGCGCTGACGCAGTTTTACGAGATCCGCGAGCAGCAGGGGCTGAAGAAGAAGCCTTCGACATCCGAGGTGCTGGACTGGCTGAAGCTGCTGCTGGCCGAGGATATGGAGGCCGAGGATCTGGCCAAGGATGGCCCCAATGCCCTGCCCAAACTGCATGGTGCGCTGCTGAAGAACGAGCAGGACGTGCATCTTTTTGAGCGGCTGGCCTTCATGGCACGGCGCCAGCGGTAGGGCGGCAACACCTCAACGACTTTACGTCAAAAGCGGGTATTTTCCTCGCTTTTGATTTTTTGCCTGCCTAGGCTGAGGTCAATCACGGGCATCAAGACCCGGGTTTAAGCGACCGATGGGGCAGGCAAATGCAAGGACAGACAGCGGCAGCGCCGCACGCAGTTTCTGATAGATCACGGCTGATGGGGCAGCGCAAAGGCCCAAGCGCATGAGGCGCGGGGTGAAGGCACGGTTGATCCTGCCGCTGATGATGTTGCTGAACGCCTGCGTGCCCGCCTCCCATTCCGAGGTGGCGACCCGCGCGGTGATCGCCGACAGCACCCTGCCCCCGATGAAGCAGTTCGCCCAAGCCCGCCCCACGACGCCGCATGTGTCGAATGCTGCCTTGGCCGAAGATTTCCTTGATCTCTCCTTTCGGATGGAAAGTGGCCGGGTCCTGCCCGTTCTGACCCGCTTTGAGGGGCCAATCACCCTGCGCGTTTTGGGGCAGCCACCTGCGACCTTGGGGCCGGACCTTGCGCGGCTGCTGGCACGTCTGCGCCGGGAAGCCGGGATGGAACTGCGTGAGGTGACGGGTGGAGAGGCGAGCATCACCATTCAAGCGGTGAACCGCAGCCAGATCCGGCGGCTCTTGCCGCAGGCGGCTTGTTTCGTGGTGCCGAATGTCAGCACACTGGAAGAATACCGCCGCACGAGGCGTTCCGCCGCCACCGATTGGACCCGCCTGACCGAGCGGCGCAAGCTGGCGATTTTCCTGCCCAATGACGTAAGCCCACAGGAAAGCCGCGATTGTTTGCATGAGGAACTGGCCCAAGCGCTTGGGCCGCTGAACGATCTCTACCGCCTGCCGGATTCGGTCTTTAACGACGACAATGTGCATACGGTGCTGACCGGTTTCGACATGCTGGTGCTGCGCATCTACAATGACCCGGCGCTGCGCTCTGGCATGACCCGCGACGAGGTCGCCGCGCGCCTGCCGGGCATTTTGGCGCGGGTAAACCCCGGCGGCGGCACCGTTGCCCCCCGCCCCGCGCGCGCCACGCCGCAGGTCTGGAGCCGCGCCATCCAGACGGCCCTTGGCCGCGACGTGGGCCGCAACGCCCGGATGTCTGCGGCCCAAGATGCGCTGCGCATCGCCCAAACGCAGGGTTGGCAGGACAACCGCCACGCATTCTCGCATTACGCTATGGGCCGCGTCACGCAGATGACCGATCCTGCCGCCGCGCAGACACATTACCAGATGGCAGACACCCTCTACGCCCGCACCCCCGGCACCACGCTGCACCGCGCCTATGTCGCCACGCAGCGGGCGGGCTATGCGGTAACCATCGGCGATGGGGCCGGCGCACTTGCCCTGATCGAGCCGCATCTGCCCATCGCCGAGGCCAGCGAAAACGCCGCCCTGCTCGCCACGCTCATGCTGCTCAAGGCCGAAGCGCTAGAGATCGAAGGCCGCGGCATTGAGGCGCGCCGCGTCAGGCTGGACAGCATCGGCTGGGCGCGATACGGCTTTGGCCCTGACTGGGCCGTGCGGGCCAAGCTGCGCGAGATCGCGTCCCTGAACCCGCGCAATGGATAGGCCCGCAAAATAGACGGGCAATAGGTTATGATAGCACTCGGATTGGCATTGATCGGCGCGATAATCGGCGGGCTGACCGCCCGAAAACGTGGCGGCAACCGCAAAGACATCGCGCAATATGCAACGGGCTACGGCTTTGCCTTCCTGATCGTCGGCATGATCGCCACGGTTCTTTTGGACCGCGCGCTGAGCCTCTGATGTTTCTGCCGTTCTTCGATCAGCTCCGCCGCCACGGTGTTCCAGTCTCGCTGCGCGAGTTTCTGGCCTTTCTCGAAGGCATGAAGGCGGGGCTGGCCACCTATGACGTTGAGGCGTTTTACTACCTCGCCCGCGTGTCGATGGTGAAGGACGAGCGCAACATCGACAAGTTCGACCGCGCCTTTGCAGCGGCCTTTAAGGGGCTAGAGAACATCAGCCTTGATGACGTGCTCGAGGCCGTGGACCTGCCCGAAGACTGGCTGCGCAAAATGGCCGAAAAGCACCTCACGCCCGAGGAAAAGGCCGAGATCGAAGCCGCGGGCGGTTTCGACAAGCTGATGGAGACGCTGAAAAAGCGACTCGAGCAGCAAAAGGGACGGCATCAGGGCGGATCGAAATGGGTCGGCACGGCGGGCACCTCGCCTTTCGGTGCATACGGCTACAACCCCGAGGGCGTGCGCATCGGCCAGAAGGAAAGCCGCCACCAACGCGCGGTCAAGGTTTGGGACAAGCGCGAGTTCCGAAATCTGGATGACAACGTCGAGATCGGCACCCGCAACATTAAACTGGCGCTTAAACGTCTGCGCCGTTGGGCGCGCGACGGGGCGGCAGAGGAGTTCGACCTGAACGGCACCATCCGCGCCACGGCGGAGCATGGCTATCTGGATGTGAAAACCCGGCCAGAGCGGCGCAATGCCGTGAAAGTGCTTCTGTTTCTCGACATCGGCGGCTCCATGGATCCGCATGTGAAGGTCGTCGAAGAGTTGTTCAGCGCCGCGCGGGGAGAGTTCAAACATCTTGAGCATTTCTACTTCCACAACTGCCTTTACGAAGGTGTCTGGCGCGACAACCGCCGCCGTTGGGATGCGCAGATCCCCACCCATGAGGTGCTGCGCAGTTACGGCTCGGATTATAAATGCATCTTCGTGGGCGACGCCTCCATGTCGCCCTATGAGATCGCCTATCCCGGCGGCGCGAATGAGCATTGGAACGCGGAAAGCGGGGCCACATGGCTCGCCCGTGCGCGGGATCAATGGCCGAACCACCTGTGGATCAACCCGGTGCCGGAACGGCAGTGGGGCTACACCCAGTCGATCGCGATGATCCAAGAGATTTTCGGCCCCGAGGCCATGGTGCCGATGACCCTCGAAGGGCTGAGCCGGGGCATCAAGACCATGACGCGATCTTGATCGACCGGCCTTGAAACCTTTTGATCGCGCGCCAGTTGAGGGGACGAAGGCAAGCTCACTGAAAGGATATTCAAATGGCTTCGATCGTGAAAACCGGCAGTGCAAAATGGGAAGGCTCGCTCAAAAAGGGCAACGGCCATGTCTCAACCCAAAGCGGTGTGCTGTCTGACCAGCCCTATGGCTTTAACACCCGTTTCGAAGGCAAGGAAGGCACGAACCCAGAAGAGCTGATCGGTGCGGCCCATGCGTCTTGTTTCTCCATGGCGCTGTCGATGATCCTGGGGCAAAGCGACCTGACGCCCGACAGCATCGAGACAAAGGCAGAAGTGCATCTGGAAGAGAAAGATGGCGGCTTCCACGTGCCCAAAGTGCATCTGACGGTCGAGGCCAGCATCCCCGGCGCGAGCCAAGAGGACTTCGACAAAGCCGCGAAGACCGCCAAGGAGAACTGCCCGATCTCCAAGCTGCTGACCGCCGAGATCACGATGGACGCAAAACTCGTCTGATCGCATGACATGAAACCGGGGGCGCGGCCTTGTGCCGCTTGCCCCCGGCCCTCGGCCTGCCCATATTGCGGGCATGATCCGCTTTCTCCCCATTCTGCTTGCCATCCTTTACGCGCTGGCCATGTATCGTTTCTCCGCTTGGCGCACGGCGCGCGAGTTGGACGCGAAATCGACCCCCTTGGTGGACCCCAAACTCAACGACATGAGCGCAAAGATGGCCAAGGCGTTGGACCTGCCGCGCATCAAGGTGCATCTTTATGAGATCGAACCGGTCAACGGGCTGGCAGCCCCCGATGGGCGCATTTTCATCACCCGCGGGTTTTACAACAAGTTTCGCCAAGGTGCTGTAACGGCTGAGGAATTGGCGAGCGTCATCGCGCATGAGTTGGGCCATGTGGCGCTTGGCCATTCGCGGCGGCGGATGATTGATTTCTCGGGTCAGAACGCCCTGCGCACGGCGCTGGCGATGGTGCTGGGGCGGATCATTCCCGGGATCGGTGTGCTGATCGCAAACGGGCTGACCAGCCTGCTGGCTGCCCGCCTCTCACGCGGGGATGAGTATGAGGCCGACGCCTATGCCGCCGCCCTGCTGACCAAAGCGGGCATCGGCATCGGCCCGCAGATTTCCCTGTTCGAGAAGTTGGACGCGCTCAGCCAAAACGGCGCGGGACGCCCGCCCGCTTGGCTGCTGAGCCACCCCAAGACCGAGGAACGTGTCGCCGCGTTGCGCAAGCTGCAACTGCGGTGGGAGGGCTAGGCCAGAGCCTTCGCTAGCCGCGGCAGCCGTGCCTTTTTCAGCAGGGCGCGCATCTCCCATTGCTCGCCCGACAGCCGCCGCGCCTCTTGCAAGACGGCGTCGGCCACGGGGGCGACCAATTCCGGTGTCGCTTGCCAAATCCCATGCAGGTAGCTGTCAGGATCGGCCCGGCTCAGCCCCTCTTCGGCGAGGATTTGGCGGGGGAAATCCTTGGCGTTCAGGGTCAGGATCATGTCTGCGCTGCTGGCCACGGCGACGGCCAGAACATGAATGTCGTTCGCATCCGGCAACCAAAGCCGCGCCTGTAGGCTGGGAGAGGCCGCGCGTTCGGCCCCCGGCCAGTTGCCGCGCAGCAGTGCGATCTCGGCGCGCGCTTGTGCTTCGCCCGTGGGCCCAAGCTTGATCGCCGCGCGGGCCCATTCTTCTAAGATACGCGCCGACCAGACCGGCTCGAACGCGCCCCTTGCTGCCACACCCAACACCATTTCGCGCATCACCGTGGGGTAAAGCACGCAGGTGTCGATCAGCACGCGGGGGCGCGTTTCCATCACAGGCGGAAGAACAGCGACTTGAGGTAGCCGCTTTCCGCAAGCTGCGGCAGTTGCGGGTGGTCCGCCCCGGCAAAGCCGGTGTGCAGCAGCATGGCACGGCGTCCGGCCCGACCGATGCCGCGCACGGATGCGGTGCGGAACTGGTTCAGATCAGCGGCGTGGGAACAGGAACAAAGACCCAGAATACCATTCTCTGCCACCAGCTGCGCCGAGAGCCGTGCGACACGTTCATAGGCGCGCAGCCCCGCGTCGACCGCTTGGCGCGAGGGGGCAAAGGCAGGCGGGTCGCAGATCACCACGTCAAAGGTCTCGCCCTCATCGCGCAGCGCGGTAAGCACGTCGAAGGCATCGCCTTGGCGGGTGGCGAAACGGTCTTGCATGTTCATCGCGGCGGCCCCGGCTTCGGCCAGTTCCAGGGCGGGGGCGGAGCCGTCGACGGCCAGTGCTGATGACGCGCCATTCGCCAGAGCGGCGAGGGAGAAGCCGCCGACATGGGCAAAGACATCGAGCACCCGTGCCCCATTGCGCGCGAGATTGGCGGCAAAGGCATGGTTGGGGCGTTGGTCGTAGAACAGACCGGTTTTCTGCCCGCCGGTAAGGTCGGCCATATAGGTCGCGCCATTCATCGGCACGGGCAGCGGGCCTTCGGGGGTCTCCCCCACCAACGTAGACGAGGCATCGTCGAGCCCTTCAAGCTTGCGCGTGCGGCCAGAGGCGTTTTTCAACACGTTGGTCACGCCGGTCACCGATTGCAGAGCGGCCACCAGCGGTGTCAGCAGCGCATCGGCCCACGCGGCGTTGGGCTGGATCACGCAGGTATCGCCAAAACGGTCGATGATGACGCCCGGCAGGCCATCGGCCTCGGCGTGGATCAGGCGGTAATAGGGTTGATCATAAAGCTGGCTGCGCAGGGCGAGGGCGCGATTGATGCGCGCCTCGAACCATGCTTGATCCACCTGCGCCTCTGCGTCTTGGTCGATCATCCGGGCGATGATTTTGGAGGTCGGATTGACCGCGACCAGCCCCATGGGCTTGCGGTCGGCGTCTTCCAGCAGCGCCAGCGTGCCGGGGGCAAGCCCCCGCGTGCGGCGGTCGGTGACCAGTTCATTGGCATAGACCCAAGGAAAGCCGTGGCGGATGGCGCGGGCATTGGCCTTGGGCAAAAGGCGCACCACGGGGAGTGTGGCAGGCTGCGGGGCGGAGGGGGTTTGGGGCGTTGTCATAGCGCCCCTCGTACTGCGTTCGCGCGGCTGGGGAAAGAGGTTTCGCAGGCCGAGATCGGCGGTCAGTTGCGCGCCCTGCCCCGCCAACCGCCCCGGCGGCGCGGGGTGGTGAGCGTGGTCTGCCCCTCGCGCAGCACTTGGGTCATCGGGTGGCCCGCGGCGGCCGCACCGTAGCGTTCCAGCAAATGGGTGATGGCGGCTGCGTTGTCGTGGCCATCCGGCAGGCTCAAGGCCCAGTCGAGAAAGATGCTGCGGCATTCGGCGGGGCCAATCCCCTCCATCCGGTAGGATTCGCGGATCAATCCCTTCGGGTCATCTGGATCGCTCATGCCCCCTCCCGGCCCGGCTCAGGCAGCGCCGCGTCGATGGTTTGAGCCGCGGTTGCGTAATCGCCCTGCATCTTGGCCTCCAACGCCGCAAGATCGTCACAAGCGAGCACACGACAGAGAAAGCTCGCCCCCGCCTGCCCCATCGTCCGCGCATCAATCGGATTGGCTGACAGCAGACGCGCGGCGCAATTCAGGGTCCAGGCGTTGGTATAGGCCGAGGAAAGCGCCGCTTCCGCCTGCGCACCAATCACGTTTTCGCCGCGCGCGGCGGCAAGGCCCGCGTCGATCTCACGCGCCCCAGTGCCGCCGATAAGCGCGCCTGCCTGCGCGAACAGTTCGATATCCTGCAAGCGGCCCGCGCCCGTCTTGGCGTCGAGCGGCCCTGCAGGGCTGCGGGCGGCGGCAATGCGCTGGCGCATCTTCGCGACCTCGCCCAGAACCTTGTCGCGCGGGGCGGCGCGGCTGAGGATTTCAGCCTGAAGCGCTTCGACATCGCGGCCCAGATCCTCTGCCCCCGCGATCACCCGCGCGCGGGTCAGCGCCAGATGCTCCCAGACCCAAGCCTGCTCTTTCTGGTAGCTCTCAAAGCTGGCGAGGCTGGTGGCCACCGGCCCCTGATTGCCCGAGGGCCGCAGGCGCATGTCGATGTCGTAGAGCTTGCCTTGGGCCATCGGCGCGGTCATCGCGGTGATCATCGCTTGGGTCAGCCGGGCATAATAACTGCGCGTGGCGAGGGGTTTGGGGCCATCGGAACTGTCCACCCCAGCGGCATCATAAATCACCAGCATATCGAGGTCGGAGGTCGGCGTTAGCCGCCCAGCCCCAAGCGAGCCCATGCCAAGGATCACCGCCCCGCGCCCCGGCGGCGGGCCATGCCGGCTGGCGAATTGATCGACAACCACGGGCCAGAGCGCCTGCAAGACCGCTTGGGCCAACTCGGCATATTGGCGCCCGGCGGTGGCCGCGTCGATCAGCCCGCGCAGCAGATGCACGCCGACCCGAAAATGCCATTCGCGCGCCCAACGGCGGGTGCCATCAAGGCGCAACTCGTAATCGGCCTCTGCCGCGAGATGCTGTTGCAACATCTCGGTCAGCTTGGTCTGCCCCGGCCAGTCCGAAAAGAAATCCCCCCCGATCACCGCATCGAAGACCCCCGAATTCCGCGACAGATGCGCCGCCAGCGCAGGCGATGTGGCGACGATATCCACCAACAGATCGCCCAGTTGCGGATTGGCCCGCAGGAGCGAGAAAAGCTGCACCCCGGCGGGCAGGCCAGCGAGGAAACCGTCAAAGGCCAAAAGCCCTTCGTCCGGTTTGGCAGATTGCGCCAAACGGTCCAAGAGCAGTGGCTGTAGCCGCCCGAAAATATCCGCCCCCCGTTCCGAGCGCAGCGCGGGATAGCTGGGCCAACGGTCAAGCACCGACCTGTCGAATTGATGCGCCGGGCGGGCGGCTTCGGGCTCCTCCCGCGTGGCGGCGAAAAAGCTTTCGATCAGGTCGTGCACGGCTTGAAGTCGGCTATGAAGATCAGCCTGCAAGTCATTGACATCCATGTCCATCATGGCGGCCAGACGTTCAAAATCGGCATCATTGCGGGGCAGCGTGTGGGTCTGCGCGTCCTGCACCATTTGCAAGCGGTGCTCTACCGTGCGATGTGCGCGGTAGTGATCGCCGAGCGTTTCGGCGACCTCTTTGGGCACCCAGTTCTTCTCGGCCAGCACCTGCAACCCTGCCAGCGTCCCACGGGGCCGCAGCTCCGCATCGCGGCCCCCGGCGATGAGCTGTCGGGTCTGGGTGAAAAACTCGATCTCGCGGATGCCGCCCCGACCCAGTTTCATGTCGTGCCCCGGCAGAGTGATCGGGCCGCCCAAGCCCTTGTGCTCGCGAATGGCGAGCCTCATGTCGTGAGCGTCTTGGATGGCGGCGAAATCCAAATGGCGGCGCCAGACGAAGGGGCGCAAGGATTGCAAGAACGCTTCCCCCGCGGCGATATCACCGACCGCCGGACGGGCCTTGATATAGGCCGCGCGCTCCCACGTACGGCCAAGGCTTTCGTAGTAGCGCTCGGCTGCCTCCATCGCGATGCAGACGGGGGTGACCGCCGGATCGGGACGCAGGCGCAGATCGGTGCGAAAGACGTAGCCCTGCGCGGTGATGTCGTTCAACGTGCCCGACATCGCCCGCGTCGCCTTGACGAAGGCGCTGCGGGCGGCGTGGAAATCATCAGGCGCGAAGCGGCTTTCGTCAAAGACGCAAATGAGGTCGATGTCTGAGGAATAATTCAGCTCCCGCGCGCCCATTTTGCCCATGGCAAAGACAACCATGCCCGCGCAGTCGGCCAGATCGTCCATCGTCATGCCCGGCAGTTTGCCGCGTTTGATCTGTGCCGCCAGCCCCGCACGCAGGGCCGCGCCGCAAGCGGCATCGGCGTAATCGGTCAGCGCGCCGGTCACCTCTTCCAGCGACCATGCCCCGCCCAGATCGGCCAACGCGGTCAGAAGCGCCATGCGCCGTTTGCCCTGCCGCAGCCCATCGGCCAGCCGGTCGGGCGCAAATTCCGCCGCCGCGGCGCAATTGGCGGCCAGAGCGGCCTCGGGGTTTTCCACGGCCTCGCCAAGCCAGGCCGCTTCCTTTTCCAACAGTGCCATTAGATAGGGCGCGGTAGAGGCGGCGGCCGAGATCATCTCGCGCAGGTCCGGCGCAAGATCGGGCAAGAGCGCCGCCGCATCCTGCGCGCGTTCGCGGTGATAGATGCGGGGAGAGCGGGTGATCCGGGCGGCGAGAGATGGGTCTGTCATGGGGCCAGCTTTGCGGGCTGATCCAAGCGGCGTCAATGGGGGTTGCGGCAGGGCACGGCCTTGCTACGACTTTGGCGCGCGCCCCAAGGTGGCGCCATGCAGCAAGGGGCAGAGAATGAGCAAGAGTTTGAAACGGGTCCGCGCCACGCTTGAGGCCGCCGGGGTGACGCCAGAGATACGCGAGACGGCCCTAGCACGCACGGCGGTCGATGCGGCCACCGCACTTGGCTGTGCGGTCGACCAGATCGCAAAATCCATCGTCCTGCGCGGCGAAAACAGCGGTGCGGCGCTGCTTTTCATCACCGCGGGCGCGCAGCAAGTCGATCTGGACCGCGCCGCAGCACTGGCCGGGGAACCACTGGGCAAGGCCGATGCCACGCTGATCCGGGCGCAGACCGGCTTTGCCATCGGCGGCGTGGCACCGCTGGGCCATATCACGCCGCCGCGCGCTTGGTTTGACCGAAATCTGCTGCAATTCCCGCTGGTCTGGGCCGCTGCGGGCACGCCGCACCACGTTTTCTGCCTTGAGCCGCAGAAAATGGCGCAGCTTTCCGGCGCGCAGGTTACTGAATTTACTGTCGCTTTCTGAACAATGTAAAAAACATTCACATAGCCCCTTGCGAAAGAGACCCGGCGTGCCGATCTATTCAATGTGAAAGACATTCACATCACCCGAAACGCCCGGGCCGGCGACAGGCCCGTCACGACCGAAAGGCTCAACAATGACGACAGTGACCACCGACCCGACCTATGCCCCCCGCAGCAGCTGGCTGGCGCGGGCCGAAAGCTGGATGGACGCACGCGGCAAAGGCGCTTGGATCGCCGCCATGGTGCTCGGCTTCATCTTCTTCTGGCCCCTTGGCCTCGCCCTTCTTGCCTATATGACTTGGAGCAAACGCATGTTCTCTTCGAAATCCTGCAGCCGCAAATCCAGCCGTGCGATGATGTCGCGCAACACCGGCAACAGCGCCTTTGACGCCTATAAGGCAGACACGCTGCGCCGTTTGGAAGAGGAACAGGGCAATTTTGAGGCTTTCCTTGAGCGTCTGCGCGAAGCCAAGGACAAGGCCGAGTTCGACCAGTTCATGGACGAGCGCGCCAAACGGGACGAGACGCCCACAAGCGCCTGATCCCACCCTGACCCCCGCCTCCCGGCCCGCGCGCCGGGGGGCCTTTCGCAGGAAGCGACATGACCCAGACCCCCGACCCCGATCTACACCCGCAATTCTATGACGGCATCGCTGGCAAGCGGCTGTTGGCTTGGATCGTCGATGTGACGCTTGTCATCGTCTTTTGCCTGCTGATCCTGCCCTTCACCGCCTTTACCGGGCTGTTCTTTTTC
This sequence comes from Sulfitobacter sp. NFXS29, assembly GCF_040148765.1. NCBI lineage: Bacteria > Pseudomonadati > Pseudomonadota > Alphaproteobacteria > Rhodobacterales > Roseobacteraceae > Sulfitobacter > Sulfitobacter sp. NFXS29. The sequence goes on along the minus strand of NZ_JAGDED010000001.1, from coordinate 793,082 downwards.
CCCTTTCTGACGCTGGTGGTGGGTTTTGCCTACCGGGTGGCCACGCTGACCAGCGGGTCGGCCACATGGGGGATGCGCCTGATGGCGATGGAGCTGCGCGACCACCGCGACCGGCCCTTTGATTTCATGACCGCGCTTTTGCATACCATCGGCTATTCGCTGTCGATGACGGTCACGATCATTCAGGTCGTCTCGGCCGTTCTTATCTGCACCACGGCCCGCCGTCAGAGCCTCACGGATATGGCGCTTGGCACGGTGCCGGTGAATCGCCGCCTCAGCCGCTAGGGCATCACGCAAATTTGCCCTTGGCGCAGCGGGGGTGGGTTGATAGCATCCCTCGATAAATGCTGGAAACCCATGCGACATACACTGCCTTTGACACCGCAATTTTATGTCACAGCGCCGCAGCCCTGCCCCTATCTGGAGGGCCGGATGGAGCGCAAGCTGTTCACCGCCCTTCAGGGCGACAATGCCGCACGCCTGAATGACAGCCTATCAAGCCAAGGGTTCCGCCGCTCGCAGAACGTCCTTTACCGCCCGTCTTGCGCCGATTGCGCCGCCTGCCTCTCGGCACGGATCGACGTGGCGGCCTTTCGCCCCAGCAAAAGCCAGCGCCGCATTCTGAACCGCAACGCGGGGCTTGAGCGGCGCGCAACCTCTCCTTGGGCCACGGAAGAGCAATATGACCTCTTCCGCAGCTACCTCGACAGTCGCCATGCGGATGGCGGCATGGCCGATATGGATGTCTTTGAATTCGCCGCAATGATCGAGGAAACCCCGATCCGCAGTCGGGTCATCGAATATACCGACTCCGAGGCCGATAACGCGCTGGTCGGCGTCTGCCTGACGGATGTCTTGGGCGACGGGGTGAGCATGGTCTATTCCTTCTACACACCCGACCGGCCCCGCAACGGGTTGGGGAATTACATCATCCTCGACCACATCGAAATCGCTCGCGCGGCGGGTCTGCCCTATGTCTACCTCGGCTACTGGGTGCCGGGCAGTCAAAAGATGGGGTACAAGGCCAAGTTCTCGGGACTTGAGGTTTATATGGGCGGGCAGTGGCAAAAGATGCGCGACCCTGAGGGTTTCGTGCCCGACCAGCATCCGCTCAGCAATGATCCCATTGCCGAGCAGGTCGCCAATATCACCCTGCCGGATGTCAGCCCGCGCTAAGGCGCTGAGCCAGCCTACAGATTTTGCGCGCAACCGGAGCGGACCATTGGGCTGCCCCATTGAATCACGTGTATAAACACACCCCGTAATTCAATAAAATTCGCCTGAGGGCTGATTTCTTTGCGAAAAGAACCCAAAATGGCGCCTCAGAGAAATAAAACAGCAATTAATCCCCGCTCAAGCACAAGATTTTCGGCATTTCGCTGTTGACGCCCCTCTTTCCCCCTCATAATCTTACGCCACGCTAAGAGGACCCCTGAGATGATCGACCTAGTCATTATTGTAGGACACACGCGCATGGGCCGGTAACGGTTAACCATAATCCTTCCCATGCGCCCCCGTCAGACCGGGGGTTTTTTTATGCCAAACGCCAATAACCTGCCTTACGGAGCACCCAAGATGAAACGCCAGATGACCGGAGCGAAAATGATCGTCCAAGCCCTGATTGACCAGGGTGTGGACACCGTCTTTGGATATCCCGGTGGCGCGGTGCTACCGATTTACGACGAGGTCTTTCAGCAGAACTCGATCAAACACGTTCTGGTGCGCCACGAGCAGGGCGCGGTCCATGCCGCCGAAGGCTACGCCCGCTCGACCGGCAAACCCGGCGTGGTGCTGGTCACCTCCGGCCCTGGTGCGACCAACGCGGTGACCGGCCTGACAGATGCGCTGCTCGACTCCATTCCGCTGGTTGTACTGACCGGTCAGGTGCCGACCTTTATGATCGGCTCTGACGCCTTCCAAGAGGCTGACACCGTGGGCATCACCCGCCCCTGCACCAAGCACAACTGGCTGGTGAAAGAGACCGACAACCTTGGTGCGACCCTGCACGAAGCCTTTCATGTCGCCACCCACGGCCGCCCCGGCCCGGTGCTGATCGACATTCCTAAAGACGTGCAATTTGCCACGGGCCACTACGAGTCCCCCAAACCCTCCACCTCGCGCTATCAGCCGCAGGTCAAGGGCGACATGGCCGAGATCACCGAACTGGTGGCGGCGATGGAGACGGCCAAGCGCCCGATCTTCTACACCGGCGGCGGCGTCATCAACTCCGGCCCGGCGGCAAGCCAGCTTTTGCGCGAATTGGTGGATGCGACGGGTTTCCCGATCACATCTACGTTGATGGGTCTCGGCGCATACCCGGCGTCGGGTGACAAATGGCTCGGCATGTTGGGGATGCACGGGCTGTATGAAGCCAACATGGCGATGCATGACTGTGATCTGATGATCAACATCGGCGCGCGTTTTGACGACCGGATCACCGGCGTCATCGACAGTTTCAGCCCCAAGTCCACCAAAGCGCATATCGACATCGACCCGTCGTCGATCAACAAGGTGATCCGCATCGACATCCCAATCGTCGGTGACGTGGGTCATGTGCTCGAAGACTTGCTCAAGGTCTGGAAATCGCGCGGCCGCAAGACCAATAGCGAAGGGCTCGCCAAATGGTGGTCCAAGATTGAGGAATGGCGCGCGAAGGACTGTCTGAAATTCACCCAAACCGGCAAGGTCATCAAACCCCAGCACGCGCTGTCGCGGCTCGAAGCGCTGACCAAGGGTCATGACCGTTATATCACCACCGAAGTGGGCCAGCACCAGATGTGGGCCGCGCAATACCTCGGTTTTGAAGAGCCGAACCGCTGGATGACGTCCGGTGGCCTCGGGACCATGGGCTATGGTTTCCCGGCCTCCATCGGTGTGCAGATGGCGCATCCCGACGCCCTCGTGATCAATGTGGCGGGCGAAGCCTCGTGGCTGATGAACATGCAAGAGATGGGCACGGCGATGCAATTCGGCCTGCCGGTCAAACAGTTCATCCTGAACAACGAACGCCTTGGCATGGTCCGCCAGTGGCAGGAACTGCTGCACGGCGAGCGTTATTCGCAAAGCTGGTCCGAAGCCCTGCCCGATTTCGTTAAACTGGCCGAAGCCTTTGGCGCCAAGGGGATCATCTGCCACGACCCCGACGATCTGGATGACGCGATCATGGAGATGATCAACTACGACGGGCCGGTGATCTTTGACTGTCTGGTTGAGAAGCACGAAAACTGCTTCCCGATGATCCCAAGCGGCAGGGCGCATAACGAAATGCTGCTGCCGGGGGATCATGAGACCCAAGGTGTGATCGATGCAAAAGGCTCAGTGCTGGTGTGACCCGTTTTCTTTCAAAGAAAACGACCGGGAATTTTTAAAAAATTCCCGCAGCTAGATAAAAGGACGAAGACATGGCAGCCCTAAAAATCAAAAAAGGCGCAACCTCGCATTCCGCCTATAACCTACGGCCCAATTTCTCGGATGTGGTCGAAAAACACACGCTGGCTGTGCTGGTTGAGAACGAGCCCGGCGCGCTGGCGCGGGTGATCGGCCTGTTCTCGGGGCGTGGCTATAACATCGACAGCCTGACCGTGGCCGAGGTGGACCACACCGGGCACCTGTCGCGCATCACCATCGTCACCAGCGGCACGCCACAGGTGATCGAGCAGATCAAGGCGCAGGTGGGTCGGATCGTGCCCGTGCATGAGGTGCATGACCTTACCGTCGAAGGCCCAAGCGTTGAGCGTGAATTGGCGATCTTCAAGGTCGTCGGCAAGGGCGACCACCGGGTCGAAGCGCTGCGGCTCGCGGATATCTTCCGCGCCAATGTGGTCGACAGCACGCTGGAAAGCTTTGTTTTCGAGATCACTGGCGCGCCGGACAAAATTGACGCTTTCGCCGAATTGATGCGCCCGCTGGGGCTGGCCGATGTTGCCCGCACGGGCGTTGCCGCCCTCGCCCGCGGGGTCTGATCTGGTTGTGCTTCAGGCTTTGAGCTGGGCCGCGTCGCATCGGCGCGGTCCGGGCTTGGCCGTAAAGGGAATGATCTGAGCGCCCCCGCGCGGTTTTGCCGCCGGCGGCTCTTGCACCACGGGGCTATCGTGACGCAGGGCGTCGGGCAGAGATGACGCCGCGTCTTCTAGAACCACCTTTGGGTTATCCGCGATGCGTAGTTTGCGATGCACTGTGATGCCGAACTGTACCATGTCGCCCGGGTCGAACCCGGTACCGCGCCCTGTACAGATCGCAGGCTCTTCGTAATAGGCAAGATCGCCCTGATCTTCGCACCAAAACACTGCTTTGCCAGCGGTATTATCGCTCCACAGAACTACACCAATCATAGTACCCCCCGCTTCTGATAATTGACCTCCATTCTGCGACAATCCAAAAAGGTGTAACATAGGTTAAAATGCAACGCCCGCTTGCATTTTGTGTCCATTCCAGTAGGGTCAACCTCAAATCAGCGTCACCTGTGACGCGCCTCCGCGTCAGTCGGTTAATCCTCTGGCCAAAACAGCCCGTATCCTATGGCTGCGTCGCAAATCAGAACGAGGCTGCATGTCCGCTTCCCACCGCTCCCCCTCTGAACTTCGCAGCATGTTTGGTGCCAACCTCCGCCAGTTGGCAGCGGATTATACTTCGATCTCCGATCTTGCCCGGCAACTTGGAATCAACCGTACGCAGTTCAACCGCTACCTGTCGGGCGAAAGCTTCCCCCGGCCCGACGTACTGGCCCGAATCTGCCGCTTCTTTGAAATCGATGCGCGGGTGTTGCTGGAGCCCGTCACCGAGATTTCGCTTAACCAAGATCCGATCAACAACAGTTTCCTGCGGGATTTCCTTGGGACCGGGGTTCAGAACGTGCCCGAGGCGGATTTTCCCAGCGGCTTTTACCGTTTCGCACGGCGGTCGTTTCTGGATCAAGACAGGTTCGTGACCGGGGTCGTCTACATCAAGCGCGACGGCAGCAGCACCTTCCTCCGGGGATATGAGAGCGCGCATTCACTGCGCCAGCAAGGGCTGCCCACCAGCCCCGCGGCGCGCGAATATCGCGGTATCGTCTCGCAGCAGGAGAACGGCGTTTCCATCGTCGTATCGCGCCGTCGCACGCTGACCGGGTCATTCAACTACCTCAACCGTGTCGCCTCTTTCGAGAATAACTTTTGGGTGGGGTATGTCACCCGCACCGCGCCCGAAAGTGCCGCGGGTTCGCGGGTGACGCGGCTGACCTACGAATACATCGGCAAGGATCCGAAGACGGTGCTGCCCGCGGCGCGGCAGACGGGATTTATCGACATCGACGCCCTGATGCCCTATCACCGCCGCCTGCTTCAGCCCGACGCGCCGTTCGACTGAGGCCCGCTACAGCCGGGGTGGCTGCGCCTGCGGATAGCCTGTCGCCTGATGCCAGCCCTGCGCCAGTTGCAACAAGCGCGCGTCGCTGCCACGTTTACCAACCAGTTGCAGCCCCAAAGGCAGGCCGCGACTGTCGAAACCTGCAGGAATATTCACCACCGGCAGACCGATCAGGCTTGCGGGCACCACCACCTGCATCCAACGGTGATAGCTGTCCATCGGCTTGCCATTGATTTCGGTCGGGTGCACCATCTCGACGTCGAAAGGCCAGACCTGCGCGGAGGGCAGCACCAGAACGTCGACTTTCTCGAACAGAGCATGTGCCGCCCGGAACCAATCGGAGCGGATGCCGCTGGCGCACTGGATATCAAAGGCAGAGAACCCCTGCCCGCGCGCGACTTCCCATTGCGCTGCGGGTTTCAACCCGTCCCGCCGCGCCGGGTCGTCGTAGATCGCCCCCAACGACGCCGCCACGGCAAAGGATCGCAACGTGATCCAGCTTTCCCACATCGCATCTGCATCGAAGGGCGCGGCGATTGCTGTGACCTCATGCCCCATCCCGGTCAAACGGTTCAATGCGGCTTCACTCAGGTCAATGATCCCCGGCTCGCAGGGGAAGGCACCGCTCCAATCGCCCAGCCAGCCCAACCGCTGCGCCGGCAGGCCCGCGTCGATATCCGGGGCCGTATCCGGGGCGGAGCGGGTCAGAGGTTGGCGCGGGTCGGCGCCGCTCATCACATCAAGAAGGGCGGCGAGATCACGGGGGCTGCGCGCCATCGGCCCCAAAGTTGCAAGCTGGTGCAGAAACAGATCGCCGCCATCGTCTGACGGCACCCTGCCCCATGTCGGCCGCATTCCGTAGACGTTGTTCCAGCCCGCCGGATTGCGCAGGGATCCCATCATGTCGGACCCATCGGCAACGGCGACCATCCGCGCCGCCAGTGCCGCCGCCGCCCCGCCCGAGGAACCGCCAGCCGAGCGGCCTAGATCGTAAGGGTTGCACGTCGCGCCATGGACCGGATTGAACGTATGGCTGCCAAGGCCAAACTCCGGGGTGTTAGTTTTGCCGATGACGATCGCCCCTGCCGCGCGAAGCCGCGCAACGGCAGGATGATCCCGCTCTGCCGGCTGGGCACCGAAAAGCGGGGACCCTTGAGACGTTGGCAGCCCCTCTGCGTCAGCCAAATCCTTGATCGCCATGGGGATACCATGCAGCCATCCCTTGCGCGGGCTGGCGTCAGACGCCTCTGCCTCGGCCAGCAAAGTGTCACCGTCGCGGAGGGAGACGACGGCATTCACCTTGCCATTCACCGCCTCGATCCGCGCAAGTGTCGCCTGCATCAACTCAACTGCAGAAATCCTGCGCGCGGCCAGCGCCTCGGACAGGTCCGAAGCGTCCCAATCTAGCAAATCCATCATGTCCCCCTATTGCTACATATTATTCCATGAAGGGGGACGGCACGGGCTCAGTCGCCCTGGGCCTCGGCCCGGCTTTTGCCCGAGACCGCAAGCGCCAGCGTTGCCCCCATCAGCCCATCCAGATCACCGTCGAGCACACCCTTGGTGTCCGATGTCTCGTAATTGGTGCGCAGGTCTTTCACCATTTGATAAGGCTGCAAGACATAGGATCGGATCTGGTTGCCCCAGCCCGCGTCGCCCGCGTTCTCATGCGCCTCGTTGACCAGCGCTGACCGCTTATCCAACTCCATCTGATAGAGCCGCGATTTCAGCGCTTTCATGGCGATGTCACGGTTCTGGTGCTGCGACTTCTCCGAAGAGGTCACGACGATCCCGGTGGGGTGGTGGGTGATCCGCACAGCCGAGTCGGTGGTGTTGACGTGTTGACCGCCCGCGCCAGAGGAGCGGTAAGTGTCGATGCGGATGTCCGATGGGTTCACCTCAATCTCGATGTTGTCGTCCACTACCGGGTAGACCTTCACCGAGGTGAAGGAGGTGTGCCGCTTGGCCGCCGAGTCGAAGGGCGAGATGCGCACCAGACGGTGCACGCCGCTTTCGGATTTCAGCCAGCCGTAGGCGTTGTGCCCTTCGATCTTATAGGTCGCGGATTTGATCCCCGCCTCTTCGCCCGCGCTTTCAGCCTGAAGATCGACCTTATAGCCCTTCTTCTCGGCCCAGCGAACGTACATCCGCGCCAGCATGCTGGCCCAGTCGCAGCTTTCCGTGCCGCCCGCGCCCGAGTTGATCTCTAGGAAGGTATCGTTGCTGTCGGCTTCACCGTTCAACAGCGCTTCGAGTTCCTTTTGAGCGGCCTTTTCGGCCAGCGCCTTTAGTGCTGCCTCAGCGTCGGAGATGACCTCCTCGTCCTCTTCCATCTCGCCCAACTCGATCAGTTCGACGTTGTCGGCCAGTTCCTGTTTGATGCCCTCATAGGTGTCGATGGCATCCACCAGCGACTGGCGCTCACGCATCAGCTTCTGCGCCGCATCGGGGTTGTCCCAAAGGTTCGGGTCTTCGACGCGGGCGTTGAATTCTTCCAGCCGGTAGGGCGCGGTCTCCACATCCAGTCGCTGGGCCAGCAATTCCAGCGATTTGCTGATCTGGTCCGCGGTATTCTGTGCCTCTGCGCGCATGTGTGCCTGCCTTTGATAAGTAATGCGGCCCCGAAAACCGGAGCCGCACGAGAGATAGACCAGCCCGCCAGCGGCGGCAAGTGGGGGGAGGCAAAGCGCGCCTTCGCCCCGCCGACCTGATTAGTAAAGGCCGCCCGAGCTCAGCGTGCCAAAGCTTGCCTTGGGGCCGACGGTGGCCTTTTTACCCGTCGATGTGGTGACCTGACGCGAAGATGATGCAGCCGAGCCGCCCAGTTCCTCGACCAATGGCAGGTCCGCGCCCATGGCAAAGCCGCCATCGAAGGAGATACCAAAGAGCGGCTCTTCGCCATCGCGGAAACATTCCGACACCACATTACCACCCGAGGCGTTATCGCTCAGCCGCGCGCCGCTGAAACGGTCGATCTTGATAAAGCGGCACTGTTCGGGGACCGCAAAGTCACCGCCGCCGTATTTCTTGATCGCCTCAGACATGAAGCGCTGGAAGACCGGCGCGCAAAGCCGCCCGCCGCCCGCGCCTCGGCCCATCGGGCGCGGCGTGTCGAAACCGATGTAGCAGCCTGCCACCACGTTGGACGAAAAGCCGACGAACCATGCGTCTTTCTCATCGTTGGTGGTGCCGGTCTTGCCCGCGATCGGCACCGGCAAGTTGACCGCATTGCGGGCCGTGCCGCGTTCGACCACGCCCCGCATCATCGAGGTCAGCTGATAGGCCGTCACCGGGTCCATCACCCGCTCGCGGTTGGAAATGATCCGCGGCGCTTCGCCGGGGGCAAGGTTGATCTGCTCACAGTCGTAGCACTTGCGCTCATCATGTTTGTAGACGGTGCGGCCATAGCGGTCTTGCACCCGGTCAACCAATGTGGGCTGCACCCGCTCGCCGCCATTGGCGAACATCGCATAGGCCGATACCATTTGATAAAGCGTGGTTTCCTGACTGCCGAGCGCGTTTGACAGCAAAGGCGCCAGATCGTCATAAACGCCAAAACGCTCGGCATAGCTGCCGACCACATCCATCCCGACTTCTTGCGCCAGACGGATGGTCATCAGGTTGCGCGACTGTTCGATCCCGGTGCGCAGAGGCGTGGGGCCATAGAATTTATGCGAGGCGTTCTGGGGTCGCCAGACGCCCTGCGGCGTGTTGATCTCAATCGGCGCGTCGACCACGATGGTCGCGGGGCTATAGCCACTGTCGAGCGCGGAGGCATAGACGAAAGGCTTAAAGCTCGACCCCGGCTGGCGTTTGGCTTGGGTGGCGCGGTTAAAGACACTCGACTGGTAAGAGAACCCGCCCTGCATCGCGATTACCCGGCCCGTGTGCACGTCCATCGCAACGAAACCGCCCTGCACCTCGGGCACCTGCCGCAGCGTCCAGCGGATAAACGACCCGTCGCTGTCAGCGGTCATACGGCGCACCAAGACCACTTCGCCAACCTCAAGCAAGTCGCCCGCCACCTGCGCCTTTGGCCCCAGCTTGCCGTCGTCCAAGCGCTTGCGCGCCCATTGCACGTCCTTGGCGGGGATCCAGTGACCGTCTTCGTCCTCGTCGACCCCTTCAATGCCGATCCGCGCATCGCTACTGCCGACCTCCAGCACCACGGCAGGATACCACTGGTTCTCCAGATCAATGTCGCGCGGCACCCGCAGGTCCGCGAGGGCGGCGCGCCATTTCTCTTCGCTGGTCAACTGATCGGCGGGGATCTCGAACCGCGTGCCGCGCCAGATGCCTTGCCCGCGGTCATATTGCTCTAGCTGCTGGCGCAGCGCATTGGCGGCGATGGGCTGCATTTCATTGTCGATGGTCGCGCGCACGGTCAAACCGCCGGTAAAGAACTCTCCCTCGCCGAAGTTCTCGCTGAGCTGGCGACGAATTTCGTCGGTGAAGTAATCACGCGGTGGCAGCTCGGCCTTGAAGCTTTCAAAATCGCCGTTCTGGACCGAACGCAGCGGCAGCGCCACTTCCGTCTCATAGGCCGCTTCCGAGATATAACCGTTCTCTTTCATCTCGCGCAGCACGAAGTTCCGACGGGCGAGCAAGCGGTCCTTGCGGCGCACCGGGTGGTAATCCGACGGCGCCTTGGGCAACGACGCGAGGAAAGCCGCCTCATGCGGGGCCAACTCGCTTAGCGTTTTGTTGAAATAGGTCTGGCTGGCCGCAGCCACGCCATAGGAGTTCTGCCCGAGGAAAATCTCATTCAGGTAAAGCTCTAGGATTTTCTCTTTGCTTAGCGTCTCTTCGATGCGGGTGGCGAGGATGATCTCTTTGATCTTGCGCTCCGCCCGGCGGTCACCTGACAGCAGGAAGTTCTTCATCACCTGCTGGGTGATGGTCGAGGCACCGCGCACATCACGGCCACGGGATTTGACCGCATCCACCGCAGCCGCACCGATGCCGCGCAGGTCATAGCCTTCGTGGGTGTAAAAGTTCTTGTCTTCCGCCGAGATGAACGCCTGTTTCACCAGATCCGGGATGGTGTTGGCGGGCGCAAAAAGGCGGCGCTCCTTGGCGAATTCATCGATCAAACGGCCTTGGCCTGAGTAAATCCGGCTGATCGTCGGCGGCGTATATTGCGCCAGCGACTCATGGCTGGGCAAATCCCGGCCATACATCCAGAACACCGCCCCGATGGTCAAAGCCACCATGCCGACGCTCAGGGTCAGGGTGGTAAAAATCCCCCCGAAAAAGGACAGAACAAATCGAAACACGCGCGCGGACCACCATTGGCTAGGGACAGGTCCGAGCCTATACAGGATGCACTGGCTCGGGTCAAAACACATGGCGGCCAGCAAGGGCGAATGTTCGCCCATCGCCAAACCGGCCATATCTTTCTAATTTACTTTCTGATCAAGGGCTTGAGCGCCGCATCCTGATCACGCCAGGTTACGATCGCATCCGCCATGGCGCTCACCATCGACGCGCGCCACACCGGATCGCGCAGATTAGTCAGATCCCGCTTCGAACTGAGGAACCCCACTTCGACCAGAACCGATGGAATATCCGCGGACTTCAAGACCGAAAACCCGGCCCGCCGTAGCGGTCGGCCGTTCATCGGCCCACCCGCCGCACGCATGCCTTCGACCAAAGTCGCAGCCAAAGCATCGGAACGCGGCTCGGTCTCTTGGCGGGCAAGATCAAGCAAGATACCCGCCACCTGATCATCCGAGCCGGTCAAATCCGCACCCGCGATGATGTCGGACCGGTCATGCCGCGCGGCAAGATGTTCGGTCGCCACGTCGCTGGCATCATCCGAAAGGGTATAGACCGTGGCCCCGCTCGCTCCGCCCTGCGACAGGCTGTCGGCGTGAAGGGAGATGAAAAGGTCCGCCTCGGCCTGATGGGCGATGGCCACCCGGTGCTCCAGCGCCACGAAGATATCGTCGTCACGGGTCAACAGCACATCCACGCCCTTGCGCCGCAGCGCATCACGCAGATCGCGGGCGAAATTCAGCATCAGATCTTTTTCATCCAGCCCCTCGCGCTGCGCGCCGGGGTCGATGCCGCCGTGGCCGGGGTCCAAGACGATGGTAAAGCTGTCCTTATCCACCGCGGCGGGCTTTGGCGGCGCGGTGAGTGCGGTGGTCCAATCGGGGTCCACAGGCATGCCCGCGGCCTCGGCAAAGACCTCCGCCGCGACGGTTTCCAACGTAATCTCAAGCCGCGCCTTACCGCTGCTTGCGTCCACTGGCATGCCGATTTCTGCGGGGATCATCGGTTCGGCCAGATCCGCCACCAACCGCGACCACCCCGGCTGAAACGCGCCAAAGCGCAGGGCAGAGATGCGGCCCGGTTTCTTCAGCAGGTCGCCGCGCGTCACCTCTGACCAATCGGCCTCACGGAAATCGACGATCAGACGGGCAGGATCATCCAACAGGAAAACCCGAAAAGGCACCCCTTGGCTAAGCGCCACGGTCAGGTCGGTTTTGCCAAACCAACCGTCTTTCACCGCGCTCTCCACCGGATCGACCCGCGCCAGCGCGGTCAACTCCTGCGCGGCCCCGGCCACCGGCACCGCACAGACCAGCGCCATTGCCAGTCCCTTGAGAATTGCCCGCATGATTGATCACCCTGCCCGTTTTCGCCCTTCTACCACCTGCCGCGCGTGCAAACCAGCGCTCAGCGCGCGGCCATGAAGGCTTTAAGCCGGGCGATCCCCTCTTCCATGTCTGCCGTGCTGCGCGCATAGGAAAAGCGCAGCGTCTTATGCCCCCGCGCCGGGTCGAAATCGAGACCGGGGGTCACGGCGACGCCTGCCTTTTCCAGAATCTCAGCAGCAAAGGCGCGGCTGTCCTCGGTAAAGCGAGAGACATCTGCATAGACATAAAACGCCCCATCGGGCGGCGCGATGTCGGTGAAACCGGCGTCCTTCAGCCCGTCGATCATCAGATCCCGATTGCGGCGATAGACCGCAAGATTGGCCTGCAATTCATCATCGCAGTCCATCGCCGCCAGCGCCGCGATCTGGCTGGCATGGGGGGCGCAGATGAACATGTTCTGCGCGATCCGCTCAACCACGCGCACCTGATCTTCGGGCACCACCATCCAACCCACGCGCCAGCCGGTCATCGAGAAATACTTGGAGAAGGAGTTGATCACATAGCAGTCGTCGGTGACCTCCAGCGCGGTCACCGCCTTCTTGTCGTATTCGATGCCATGGTAAATCTCATCCGAAATGAAGGACATGTCATTGGCCACACAGGCATCCGTCAGCGCCGACAACGCAGGCCGGTCCAGCATCGTGCCCGAAGGATTGGCCGGGGAGGCCACGAGCAAACCGCGCAGGTCTTGCCCCGCGAAATCCGCCGCGACGGGCTGATATCTGTTCTCGGGCGCGGCGGCCAGATCGACGGGCTGCATCCCCAAGGCGCGCAGAATCTGGCGGTAGCTGGGATAGCCCGGCGCCCCGATGCCCACCCGATCCCCGGAATCGAAAAGCGCGGTAAAAGCCAGCAGAAATCCGCCCGAGGATCCGGGCGTGATCACCACCCGCGCCGGGTCCAGATCCACGTTGTACCATTCCCCGTACATCCGCGCGATCCGTGCGCGCAGCGCGGGCAAGCCAAGCGCCACGGTATAGCCAAGCGCGCCTTCTCCCATGGCTTTTGTCAACGCCTCGGCCGCCCCTTTGGGCGCGCCTGTGCCGGGCTGGCCGACCTCCATATGAACGATGTGACGGCCCGCCTCTTCGGCGGCGCTGGCGGCCTGCATCACGTCCATCACGATAAAGGGATCGACGGCGGACCTAGTTGAATTGCGCATGGGCTTGCTCCTACTCTCGGCATATGCTTTCACCGCGCCTGATGCCGGGCGTCAACCCTTGGCCCCTATTTCGCAGACCTACCGAAAGGACCGCCCATGTTCGCCCGCCTCATCGCCCCTGCCTTTGCCAGTGCACTGGCCCTTGCCGCTCCCGCTGGGGCCATGGACTTGACCGAGTTGACCGACGCCGAGCGCGCGCAGTTCCGCGCCGAAGTCCGCGCTTATCTGATGGAAAACCCCGAGGTGATCCTGCAGGCGGTTGAGCAGATGCAAAACCGTCAGGCCGAAGCGCAGATGCAGGCCGATTTTGATCTGGTCACCGCCAACGCAGATGAGATTTTCGACGACGGTTATTCCTGGGTCGGTGGCAACCCGGATGGCGACATCACGCTGGTCGAGTTCCTCGACTACCGCTGCGGCTATTGCAAACGCGCCCATGGCGAAGTGGCCAAGCTGCTAGAAACGGACGGCAATATCAAATTGATCGTCAAAGAATTCCCAATCCTTGGCGATCAATCCATGCTGGCCTCGCGCTTTGCCGTGGCGACCAAACAGGTCGCGGGCGGCGATGCTTACAAGCAGCTGAACGACGCTCTGATGGCCTTCAACGGTGAGGTCTCCCTGCCCGCGCTGCGCCGTTTGGGCGAAAGTTTTGATCTGGATGTCCCGGCGATCGAAGCCAAGATGGACAGCGATGAAGTCATACAGGAAATCGCCCAGACCCGGGCGCTGGCGCAAAAACTGCAAATCACCGGCACCCCCACCTTCGTCATGCAGGATGAGATGCTGCGCGGTTACCTGCCCTACGATCAGATGATGGCGCTGGTTGACGAAAAACGCGGCTGAAAATGCGCGCCCGGGCAGCCATGGCAGTTCTCGCGCTGGCCCTGCCCGCCGGGGCCGGTGATCTTCGAACGCTCGACCCCACCGCGCGTGCCGCCTTTGACGCTGAATTGCGCGCGGCGATTTTGGCGAATAGCGATGTGATCGCCAAAGCCTTGGCAGCGCCACAGCCCGTGCAATCCGAAATGCGGCAATACATCCAAGACGACCTGACCCTGCTCGAACGCCTCGCCCCCGAGCTTCTGGCAGGCCACGCCGTGGCGCTCTTCACCGCGCAAGACTGCGATACCTGCAATACCGCCGTCAAAGAACTAACTGAAATTACAAAGCGCTACGGGCTAACATTCATCCAACACGAACTGCACACACCCCAAGCCGCTCGCTGGGCCGCCGCCTTAGGGCTCGACGCCGCCCCCTTCTACGTACTGCCTGAGATGGTCCTCAACGGCCACATGCCGCCCGTGGTCCTAGAGAAATACCTCACCCCCAACCACATTAACCTTCACCACCAACCCGCTGATTAAACACAGCTTCCAAACAGCCAAAAAGGACGCGCCCCTCCCGGTTCACGCGCCCCCCATCATCTTCATCCTTTTGAAAATACCAAAGCGCACCCTGTCCGCCGCCACCCGGCCAGCGGCCCAGCCACCACCCTATTCCGCCGCTTTCACCGCCTCAGCCTCAATCTGCGCCGCGCGCTCTTCGACCTGCTCGACGATATGCTCGATCATGCCCTCATTACCAAGCTTATGGCTCTGCTTCCCCGCGAGATAGACCATGCCGGACCCGGCCCCACCGCCGGTGAAACCCACATCGGTCATCAGCGCCTCACCGGGGCCGTTCACCACACAGCCAATGATGCTGAGGCTCATGGGCGTCTTGATATGCTCCAACCGTTTTTCCAAGGCTTCGACAGTCTTGATCACGTCAAACCCTTGCCGCGCGCAGGAGGGGCAAGAGATGATGTTCACACCGCGATGCCGCAGACCGAGAGATTTGAGGATCTCATAGCCAACCTTCACCTCTTCGACCGGATCGGCCGACAGTGAGACCCGGATCGTGTCACCAATCCCGCTCCACAGAAGATTGCCCAGGCCGATGGCCGATTTGATCGTGCCTGACATCAGCCCGCCCGCCTCGGTAATGCCGAGGTGGATGGGCGCGTCAGTGGCATCGGCAAGCTGTTGGTAGGCGGCGGCGGCCATGAAGACGTCGGACGCTTTGCAAGAAATCTTGAACTCGTGGAAATCGTTATCTTGCAGGATCTTGATGTGATCCAACCCGCTTTCGACCATCGCATCAGGGCAAGGCTCGCCGTATTTTTCCAGCAAATGCCGCTCGAGTGAACCTGCGTTTACACCGATCCGAATGGAGCAATTATGGTCCCGCGCGGCCTTGATGACCTCGCGCACGCGCTTTTCATCACCGATGTTGCCCGGGTTTATGCGCAGGCAGGCGGCACCGGCCTCGGCGGCCTCAATCCCGCGTTTGTAGTGGAAATGAATGTCCGCCACGATGGGCACAGACACCTCGCGCACGATCTCACGCAGGGCTTTGGAAGACGCCTCATCCGGGACCGAAACCCGCACGATATCCGCGCCCGCATCGGTGGCGGCTTGGACCTGTGCGACGGTGGCGGCAACATCAGTGGTCAGCGTGTTCGTCATGGTCTGCACGGTGATCGGCGCATCACCGCCCACCGGCACGTTGCCCACCATGATCTGCCGGGACTTGCGACGCGGAATATCGCGCCAAGGGCGAATGGAATGAAGCGACATGAAGACACCTTTCGCGGGATCAGGGGCTATGGCCCCTACCTATTCAGCCGGGGCATCATGTGCAATGGGAAGCGAAGGCCCGCGCGCTTAGCTGCCCTGACAGGGCATCGCCGCCAGCGCGGAAGGGTCAAGCGAGCCTTCCAGATCGGCAAACATCCGGCTCAGCGATTGTTCTGCCTTTGGGTCAACTGGCTGATAAAGTTCGGCCAGCGCCTGCGCGTGCAGCGGCACATTCGAAGTGACAGCACCGCGCGGCCCAACAGGTCCGAAACATCCGTCTGCCATGGCGAAATAAAGCGCACCGGATTCGCCCGTCCGCAGGGAGGGCGGCTCTTCGGTGACGGGAACATCCCATGTGTCGCCCTTGTTCATCACGCCTTCGAAAATCACCGTGCCATCGGCGGCGCGTACCCGCACCCATGAGGGATAGGCCGCGACCATACGCACCTTGTCACCCAAAGGCTCAACCACCTGCGGTTTGGGCAGATCGGTCTCGGCATTGGCAAGCATCAGGGCTTCGTCGATGGCAGCGTCGATCGTGCCATTCTCGGCCACGGCGGTGCTTGGCTCTGCCGTGGCAGGGCGGTCGGGCGTCGGGAAATTGCTGACGGAACGCGGATCGATGGAAGCAATGGGCGCATCACGCGCCACCAATACCGGCACATCCAAAGCCTGCGGACGGTAAAGCCGGTCGAGCGCATCGGCGCGCGGGCTTTCCACGCTTTGGGGCGCGGCGGAATCGTCTTCCGCGTCCGGTGCGCGGGCCAGCGCCCCGTCCAGCGGATCAAGGTCGGACAGCACAATCGGGGTCTGATCCACCGGCGCCACCTGCACACGCTGCACCTCTTTCAAGACGGTCCAGCCGCCAAAGCCGATGGCAGAGATCAGCGCGATCAGCACCATCGAAGAGCCAACAGCACCGGGCTCAATCCGGCTGAGCAACCCGTCGCCCGTGGGCACGAATGGCGTGTTGGGCCGGGCGAAAAGATCGTCTTCTTTCGGGGTCTTGCGGCGTTCTTCGAAACTGGGTTTCTTGACCACCGAGGCTTCGGCGGACATGCCATGCGCCACAGCGAAACCGGATTCCTTGCAGAATGCGGCAAAGGCCTGATCGGGGTCCATATTGAGGTAACGTGCGTAAGAGCGCACGTAGCCCGCGATGAAACCGGGCGTGTCGAATGCACCCGGATCGCAATTCTCAATCGCTGCGATATAGGAGGCTTTGATGCGCAATTCGCGCTGCACGTCGAGCAGGGATTTACCAAGCGTGGCCCGTTCGCCGCGCATGACATCCCCCAACCGCAATTCGAATGCATCGAACCCTTTGGGTTCGACTGTTTCGTCCTCAGCGGTTCTGGAGGCCCATCGCCCGATCATCAATATGCCCTGTCCCTGTTAGCCTGTAGCTTTGATCCAAACACGCCCCAACGATTCGGATGTAGCCTTTTCTTGACAAAAGGCTACCACAAGACAACGCAAAACACGAATAGCGCTGCGTTAGCCCGCAGCTTCGGCACGATTCAGCGCACAATGAGACCAGAGCGTGTCCATCCCGCGAACAAGCGCGTCCATTTCCTTGGGCCCATGCACCGGCGACGGCGTGAAGCGCAGCCGTTCTGTGCCGCGCGGCACGGTGGGGAAGTTGATGGGCTGAACATAGATGCCGTGATCTTCGAGCAGCATGTCCGACAGCAGCTTGGTATGGACCGGGTTGCCCACCATGACGGGCACGATATGGCTGCCGTGGTCGATGATCGGCAATCCCAGCCCCTTGAGCCGCAATTTCAGCGCCTTGGCCTGCTGCTGGTGCTTTTCGCGCAGTTCCGGCGCGCGTTTGAGATAGGCAACCGAAGCCGCCGCCCCCGCCGCCACGGCGGGCGGCAGCGAAGTGGTAAAGATGAAGCCCGGCGCATAGGAGCGGATCGCGTCGCACATCTTGGCAGAGGCCGCGATATAGCCGCCCATGACGCCGTAAGCCTTAGCCAGCGTGCCGTTGATGATGTCGAGCCGGTGCATCAGGCGGTCACGCTCTGCCACCCCTGCCCCGCGCGGGCCGTACATGCCCACCGCGTGCACTTCGTCGATATAGGTCAGCGCGCCGAATTCATCGGCCAGATCACAGATCTCTTCGATGGGGCCAAAATCACCGTCCATCGAATAGATCGATTCAAAAGCGATAAGCTTGGGCGCGGCGGGATCGTCGGCCTCCATCAATTCGCGCAGATGGTCCAGATCGTTATGGCGGAAGATGCGCTTGGCCCCGCCATTGCGGCGCACCCCTTCGATCATGGAGGCATGGTTCAGCGCGTCGGAATAGATAATTAGGCCGGGAAAGAGCTTGGGCAAAGTGGAAAGCGTGGCATCGTTGGCGATATAGGCCGAGGTGAACAGCAGCGCCGCTTCCTTGCCATGCAGATCGGCCAGTTCGGCCTCAAGCCGCTTGTGATAAACTGTTGTGCCCGAGATGTTACGGGTGCCGCCAGAGCCCGCCCCGGTCGCGCGCAGGGCCTCTTCCATGGCTTCGATCACCACGGGGTTCTGCCCCATGCCAAGGTAGTCGTTGCCGCACCAAACGGTGATATCTTGCTGCGATCCGTCGGGCTTGGTCCAGACCGCATGGGGGAACTGGCCGTTGCGGCGCTCGATGTCGATAAAGGTCCGGTAGCGCCCTTCGTCATGCAGGCGCGCAATCGCCGCGTCGAGCTTCTCGTTATAGTCCATTGCGCGTCTCCATCTTTTGGCGCGAACAGGAAGGGCCCCTTCCATATTCAGCTTTTAGAATGATTACAGATCCAAGGCCAAAGCTTCAATCTCTTATCCAGAACCCGCTGCGGGACGAACTGTCGCAGGTAAGAGCGCGGATTTAGGCACAGTTTGGATTGTCTGCTTGTGTTTTCGGGCGCTTTCCTGTCTTCAACAGGAAACCCAGAAAGGGGCTTTGATTTGCGCGCCGATCCTCACCCCCAGCAGGACCAACGCCTGCGGACGCTCTATGATTACGATATCCTCGACACTCCGCGCGAGGAAGAGTTCGACGAAATCGTCGAACTGGCAGCCGAGATCTGTGACGCGCCCATTTCGGTGATCAACCTGATCGACAAGGACCGCCAGTGGTTCAAAGCCGAGGTTGGGCTGAACGCGCGCGAGACGCCGCTTGAAACATCATTGTGCTCTCATGCGATTCTGGAAGACCCTTTTGTTGAGATTCCTGACACGCTTAAAGACCCGCGGATGGCGGACAACCCGCTGTGCACCGCGGGCGACGGGCTGCGCTTTTACGCGGGCGCCCTGCTGGTGGCGTCGGACGGGATGCCGCTTGGCACGCTGTGCATCCTTGATAGCAAACCACGACAGCTGACCGCGCTGCAACGCAAGGCCATGTCCGTGCTGTCCCGTCAGGTGATGAAGCAGCTTGATCTTCGCATTGCCCTGCGCCAGCGAGAAGTGCTGATGAGCGAGGCCGACCACCGAGTGAAAAACTCGCTCCAGACGCTATCGGCCATGGTCCGGCTGCATAGCCGCCAACTGGATGACCAGACCACGGTCGATGTGCTTGACGGCATCCAGCGCCGCGTCAACGCCATGGCAACGCTGCACAGTGAACTGCAATCCGTGCGCGGCCGCGATGAGGTCGATGCACATAAATACCTCGACAAGGTCGTGGGGCTTTTGCGCGAAACCGCGCCGGGCCATGTGAAAATCGACTACAGATCAGACCCCGTCACCCTGCGGGCGACCGCGGCCTCTTCCATGGCGCTGATCATAAGCGAGTTCGCGGCCAATTCGATCAAGCACGCCTTCCCCGACGCCACGCCCGGCCAGATTGAGATTGACCTGAGCCTGCGCGAAGGACGTTTCATCCTGTCTTGCAAAGATGACGGCATCGGCTCGAAGAACGAAGGCAAACAACGGGCCGACAGCATCGGGCAAACCTTGATGGCGGCGGCGGCCTCGCAGTTGAATGCGCAGGTGGACCACCGTCTCACGCCCGAGGGCAGCCGCCTCTCGCTCACGTTCTGAACACCGCCCCCGCGGCCACTGGACACGCCCTGCCCGCCTGATACCTTCGCGCCAAACTCACAAGCGCAAGGAATTTAAGCCATGTCCCTCGACGATGTTCTCGCCCGGATCGACGACGATCTGCCCGCCGCCACCGACCGTCTGCTAGAACTGCTGCGCATCCCGTCGATCTCAACCGATCCGGCCTATAAGGCCGATTGCGACCGCGCCGCCGATTGGCTCGTGGCTGACCTTCAATCTATGGGGGTAGAGGCCGAAAAACGCGCCACGCCGGGGCATCCGATGGTTGTGGGGCATGTGGGCGAAGGCAAACCGCATCTGCTGTTCTACGGCCACTATGATGTGCAGCCGGTCGACCCGCTGAACCTTTGGGACCGCGACCCCTTCGATCCGGCGGTTGAGGACACCGACAAGGGCCGCGTGATCCGGGGCCGTGGGGCTGCCGATGACAAGGGCCAGCTGATGACCATCATCGAGGCCCTGCGCGCATGGAAAGAGGTGAAAGGCGATTGGCCGTGTCGCATCACCTTCTTCCTCGAAGGCGAAGAGGAATCTGGCTCACCCTCGCTTGTCCCCTTCATGGAGGAAAACGCCGAGGAGCTGAAAGCCGATGTGGCGATGATCTGCGACACCGGGCTGTTCGAGAGCAAGACCCCCGCCATCGTCACGATGCTGCGCGGGTTGCTGGGCGAAGAACTGACCGTTACCGCGCCGTCGAAAGACCTACATTCGGGCATGTACGGCGGCATTTCGATGAACCCAATCCGCGCGCTGAGCAAGGTGATCGCGTCGCTGCATGACGACGAAGGCCGCATCACCATCCCCGGCTTCTATGACGGCGTGCCGGACCTGCCCGAGGATCTGGAAGCGCAGTGGCAGGGGCTGGCATTTGACCATGCCGCCTTCCTCGGCGACGTGGGCCTCAGCAAACCCGCAGGCGAGCAGGACCGCACTCCGCTTGAGATGATCTGGTCGCGTCCGACCTGTGAGGTCAATGGCATCTGGGGCGGCTATACCGGTGACGGTTTCAAAACGGTGCTGCCGTCCGAGGCGCATGCCAAAATCAGCTTCCGACTTGTCGGCACCCAAGACCCGCTCGCCATTCGCGAGAACTTTCGCAAGATGGTGGCCGAGATGCTGCCCGAGGATTGCACGGTGGAATTCTCAGGCCACGGCGCGAGCCAGGCCTCGGGTGTGGAAATCGGCCACCCAATGTTCGAACCCGCCCGCCAAGCGCTCAGTGACGAGTGGCAGGTGCCTGCGGCCTATATCGGCTGTGGCGGCTCGATCCCGATTGCGGGGCATTTTCAGAAGATTTTGGGCACTGAGCCGATGTTGATCGGTTTTGGCAAGGACGACGACCAGATCCACTCCCCGAACGAGAAATACGACATGGAGAGCTTTCACAAAGGCATCCGGTCTTGGGCCCGCATCCTTGATGCGCTGACCTGATCCCACCGGCGATCGGGCCTGCCCGGTCGCCAATTGCACCCCACCGGCGATCGGGCCTGCCCGGTCGCCAATATGCCGCCTTGGGCGATGCAAACCTACGGCGCGCGCCACCCGTCCGACCGCTTTGGTCGCAGTGTATGTCTACTATAAAGAGGGGGAGAAAGTGGCGCGGTTGACGGGGCTCGAACCCGCGACCCCCGGCGTGACAGGCCGGTACTCTAACCAACTGAGCTACAACCGCGCGATGTGGGCGGAATAGGCCAAGGGGCGCGGGGCGTCAAGCGCATTCGCCCGAGAAAATGCGCTTTGTTAAAAGAAGTTTCGCGCAGTATTTTGAGGAGGCCGGAAACGAAAAAAGGGACCTCAAAGAGGTCCCCTTTTCAGGCAGCGGTGGCGCGGTTGACGGGGCTCGAACCCGCGACCCCCGGCGTGACAGGCCGGTACTCTAACCATCTGAGCTACAACCGCTCACTGCACTCTCCAAGTCGCCCCGGAGCGTTTGGGTGTTCTATGGTGAGGGCGCTCTGCCGTCAAGCGCGGTTTGTGCGAAAATATGAAATTTTCGCTAGGTTGTTTTCGGGGCGTTTGGGGGGCCGGATTCACAGCCGCAAATCCGGCGATGTTCCTCGGGGGTTGGGTCCGCTTTGCTCGGATTGACTGGAGGTGTTCAGCAGGTCGGGCGACGGAATGGCATAGCCTTCTTGGCCAGCCATCTCAGGCTTACAAGAATGGGCATGCGGGCCGCACCAAGATACGCTGCGCGAACTGCGCAGACAGTTCTTCCCAGTAGCCGAAGGGATATCGCTTAACGGGAGGGGGGCATGTCGGCCCGTAAAAGCCTCGAACTCCCGACCCAGACTGACCGCGTAGCGGACGGGCCCCACACTGCGGCAATCGATCACAAGAAACGAATAGGTGGGGGATAATGGTGGGTCGTGAGAGGCTCGAACTCCCGACATCTTCGGTGTAAACGAAGCGCTCTACCAACTGAGCTAACGACCCGACTTGGACCTCATAGCCCAAGGTGGGGGCGGGCTTCAAGCCTATAATGTCAGCCTTTTTTGCTGACCGTTCTCAAGTCGGAAGACCACCCCCTGCCCGCCTTGCATATCCCGCAGCGCGCTCGGCGCGCGACCCAGTAAAATAAGGCGGAGCATGCGAGAAGTGATGCCATGTGTCACCAGCACATGAGGCCCGGTCAGGCCGTCAAGAAAGCTGCGACAGCGCTCGTAAAGCGCCGCGAATCCTTCGCCATCAGGGGCATGTTCGTAAAGATCATAGGAATCACGTGCGGCCGGGGTTTGGTGCAGCAATGTATCGCGTGACTTGCCTGCCCATGCGCCGATGCCGATCTCTCCCAGTCGCGGGTCAGTCGCGAGCGGCATCCCCAGCCCCGCCAACGCGAGCTCGGCGGTGACCACCGCCCGCCCCTGCGGACTGCAGAGCGCAGAAAATCCCGCCAGATCGCAGCGCTTCAGAATCGCATTCTGTGCAGCGGCCTGCGCACGGCCTGTGTCGGTCAGCGGAGAATCGAAGTGCCCCTGCAGCCGGTTGGCAAGGTTCCATTCCGTCTCACCATGGCGCAAGATATAGAGCGTCGGGTAGCGGCTCATGCGGGGGATTCCAGAACGCTTTCCGTCCCGTTCTCCAGCAGATAGACGCAGCCCTGCCTGTTGCTCAGCCCTCCCGCTGCCGCCAGTTCAAGGCCGCGCACCTCCGCCCGGAGCACCTGCCCCCAGAGCCCATGGGCGACCAGCACGGTGGGCGCGGTCAGGCTATCGAGCAGTGCGCGGACCCGCCCGCGAAATGCCGGCAGCCCCTCCCCGCCCGGCGCGGCGGCGTAGATGTCCAGCGGCGCCGGACGGCGCGCGGAGAGATCGGGATTGGCGGCAAGAATCTCATCACGGGTGAGCCCCTGCCACGCGCCTGCATGGATCTCCATCAGACGCGCATCCGTTTGAAAAGACGCCCCATTCAGTGCAATCCGCGCCGTCTGCTGCGCACGGCCAAGCGGAGAGACGAGAATATCGGGCTTTTGCGCAAGGACCGCCGGCATCACCTGCGCCTGCTGCGCGGCCTCGGCGATGCCCTGATCGGTCAGCGGTGAATCGAGATGGCCCTGCAAACGGAACGCGCGGTTCCACTCGGTCTGCCCGTGTCGCAGAAACCAGATTTTGGGATGTGCCGACATGCTCTCTCCGCCGTGTGTCCGTGGTATGGCCGTTGATTGGATAAGGACCACCGCAGGACGGGGAAGGCAAGCCTAGCCGGTGACTGCGGTCATGCGCAGATGAGCCAGCGTGTCGTCGCGCGGGACAGCCGATTGGATTTATTCAAACGTAGGGAAATGGTGGGTGATAAGAGATTTGAACTCCTGACATCTTCGATGTGAACGAAGCGCTCTACCACTGAGCTAATCACCCTTGCGGGGCGAAGTAGCCAATTGCGGCGATGCTTGCAAGAGGGTTTGGCGCAAAAACTGTAGCGGAATGCGGTGCGGCCTATCCCCTGCTAAAACGAAAAACGCGCGCCTCGAAAGGCGCGCGTTTGGGAGCTTTTTGATGGGCCGTCCAGCTTAATGCGTGGTGGTCGCGTCCACGCCAGCGGCACGGGCCTTGATCGCGGCAGCCTCGGCGGCCTCTTGGGCGGCTTCGTCCCAGTCGATCGGCTTTGGCTTGCTGACCAGCGCATGTTCCAACACTTCGGAAACATGGTTCACCGGGATGATGGTCAGCCCTTCTTTGACGTTATCCGGGATGTCCGGCAGGTCTTTCTCATTCTCCTGCGGGATCAGCACCGTGGTGATACCGCCGCGCAAGGCCGCGAGAAGTTTCTCCTTCAAGCCACCGATCGGCATGGCGTTACCGCGCAGGGAAACCTCGCCCGTCATGGCGATGTCGCGCCGCACGGGGATCTGCGTCAGCACCGAGACGATCGAAGTCACCATCGCCAGACCGGCCGAGGGGCCGTCTTTGGGCGTGGCACCGTCGGGCACGTGCACGTGGATGTCCAGCGTGTCGAACTTCGGCGGTTTGATCCCGATTTGCGGAGAGATCGAACGGACGTAGGAGCTTGCCGCGTCGATGCTTTCCTTCATCACATCGCCAAGCTTGCCGGTGGTCTTCATCCGGCCCTTGCCCGGCAAACGCAGAGCTTCGATCTGCAGCAACTCACCGCCCACGGAGGTATAGGCCAGCCCGGTCACGACGCCGATCTGGTCTTTCTCTTCGGCCAAACCGAAGCGATGCTTGCGCACGCCAAGGAAGTCTTCGAGGTTGTCGCCGGTCACGGTGACGTTCTCAGCTTCCTTTTTCACGATCTTGGTCAATGACTTACGTGCCACCTTGGCGATCTCGCGCTCAAGGTTCCGCACGCCAGCCTCGCGTGTGTAGTAGCGGATCATGCCAGTCAGAGCGGAGTCTTCGATCTCGAACTCCTTCTTCTTCAGACCGTGGTTCTTGACCTGTTTGGCCACCAGATGCTGCTTGGCGATCTCGCGCTTTTCGTCCTCGGTGTAACCCGAAAGCGGGATGATCTCCATCCGGTCCAAAAGCGGCCCGGGCATGTTGTAGCTGTTCGATGTGGTCAGGAACATCACGTTCGACAGATCGTATTCCACCTCCAAGTAGTGGTCAACGAAGGTGCCGTTCTGTTCTGGATCAAGCACTTCCAGCATCGCCGACGCCGGATCGCCACGGAAGTCCTGACCCATCTTGTCGATCTCGTCGAGCAGGATAAGCGGGTTCGTA
The DNA here is from genome assembly GCF_040148765.1 of Sulfitobacter sp. NFXS29. NCBI lineage: Bacteria > Pseudomonadati > Pseudomonadota > Alphaproteobacteria > Rhodobacterales > Roseobacteraceae > Sulfitobacter > Sulfitobacter sp. NFXS29. The sequence continues at coordinate 768,067 of NZ_JAGDED010000001.1, read as the reverse complement.
GTTTTCGCCTTTTTCAGCGCCTGAATGATCTTGCCGGGCATGGAGCCGATATAGGTCCGGCGGTGACCGCGGATCTCGGACTCATCGCGCACGCCACCCAGCGAGATGCGAATGAACTCGCGCCCCGTGGCTTTGGCGACCGATTTGCCCAAGGAGGTCTTGCCGACGCCCGGAGGGCCGACGAGGCACATGATCGGGCCTTTCATCTTGGTCGAGCGCTGCTGCACTGCGAGGTACTCAACGATCCGCTCTTTGACCTTCTCAAGGCCATAGTGATCGTCATCCAGCACCTTTTGCGCCTTGCCCAGATCTTTCTTAACGCGCGACTTCACGCCCCATGGAATCGACAGCATCCAATCAAGGTAGTTGCGCACGACGGTGGCTTCGGCAGACATCGGGCTCATGTTCTTGAGCTTTTTGATCTCCGCATCAGCCTTTTCGCGGGCTTCCTTGCTCAGCTTGGTCTCAGCCACGCGGGCTTCCAGCTCGGCCACTTCGTTCTTGCCGTCTTCGCCGTCGCCCAACTCATGCTGAATGGCCTTCATCTGCTCATTCAGATAGTACTCGCGCTGTGTGCGCTCCATCTGGGATTTGACGCGGGTTTTGATCTTTTTCTCGACCTGCAAGACGGACATTTCGCCCTGCATCAACCCGTAAACCTTCTCAAGCCGCTCAGAGATGCTCAGCGTTTCCAGCAGATCCTGCTTTTGCTCGACTTCGATGCCGAGGTGACCTGCAACCAGATCGGCCAGACGTGCAGGTTCGGCGCTTTCGCCAACGGCGGCGAGCGCTTCTTCAGGCACGTTTTTCTTGACCTTGGCGTAACGCTCAAACTCATCGGCCACGGTGCGCAGCAGCGCCTGTGTGGTGGCCGCATCACCCGGCATCTCGGTCAGATACTCGGCGCGGGCCTCAAAGAAATTGTCGTTTTCAAGGTATTCGGTGATGCGCACGCGCGCCTGACCTTCGACCAGCACTTTGACTGTGCCATCGGGCAGTTTCAGCAGTTGCAGCACATTGGCCAACACACCGGCCTTGTAGATGCCATCGGTGTCGGGATCATCCTCGGCGGGGTCGATCTGGCTCGACAGCAGGATTTGTTTGTCGTCTGCCATCACCTCTTCAAGGGCGCGGACGGATTTTTCGCGGCCAACGAAAAGCGGCACGATCATGTGGGGAAACACGACGATGTCGCGCAGCGGAAGCACCGGGTAGGATGCGTTCAGTGGCTCTAACATGCTCAATTCCTTATCTTAGCAAGACATCCGGGCCCCTGTCATAGGCGGCCTCTGACATCCCCTTTTCTGGACAGGACATGTGTGCATCCCATCCGCCTGTTTCAATCCCTTGCAGGGTATTAGGCCGCCATCATCGCGCTTCGGCGGGGTGGAGGCAAGCGCGCGTTGGGTTGATTTCGCCCCAATTCCGCGCGCCCTGGCACGGGGCGCCGCATGGGCGCCCCGAAATTGATCTCGTAATTGATCAGGCGTCGGCCTGTTCAAGTGTTGGATAATCGGTAAAGCCTTCGCGTCCGCCCCCGTAATAGGTATCGGTATCGCCCTCGTTCAGCGGCCCGTTCATCTGCCAACGGCGCGGCAGATCGGGATTGGCGATGAAGGGGCGGCCCACGGCGATCAGATCGGCCTTGTCATTGCCCACGGCCTCGATCGCCATCTCACGGTCATAGCCGTTATTGGCCATATAGGGCCCCTCAAAGAGGGTGCGCAGGGCGGCGATGCTTTCGCCTTCGTCCAACTCACGCGAGCCGCCCGTCGCACCTTCGACGAGGTGCAGATAGGAGAGGTTGTAGCGGTTCAGCCCTTTGACGACATATTCAAACGTCTCCTGCGGGTCGGCGTCTTCGATCCCATTGGCGGGCGAGAATGGCGAAAGCCGCAGGCCGACACGTTCACCGCCCCAGACCTTTGTCACGGCATCCAGCACCTCGAACAGCAACCGCGCGCGGTTTTCCACACTGCCGCCATAGGCGTCATCGCGTTTGTTGCTGCCGGTTTTCAGGAATTGATCCAGCAGGTAGCCATTGGCCCCATGCACCTCGACCCCGTCGAAACCGGCCTTTTTGGCCATCTCGGCGGCATGGGCATAGTCCGCGACCAGACGCGGCATCTCATCCAAATCCAGCGCGCGCGGCTCTGAAGTATCCTCGAACCCATTGGCGGTAAAGGTTTTCACCCCAGCAGCGATGGCGGAAGGCGCGACAGGCTTGGCGCCCTCGGGCTGCAGGGAGGTATGGCTGATCCGGCCCACGTGCCACAGTTGGATCACAATGCGCCCGCCTTCGGAATGCACCGCGTCGGTCACTTTACGCCATGCGGCGACTTGGCCTTCGGTATGGATGCCGGGGGTTTGGAAGTACCCTTTGCCCTCGGGGCTGATCTGGGTGGCTTCGGTGATGATGATGCCTGCGCCCGCGCGCTGGCGGTAATACTCGACATGCATGTCCGAGACTTCGCCAGTCTCGTTATCTGCACGGTTGCGGGTCAGCGGGGCCATCACCAGACGGTTGTCGGCCACAATCTCACCGGCGGTGAAGGGGGTAAATAGCTTCTCGGTCATATTCAGGCCTTTCCTTGCAATAGACTGTGCAAGGGCACCTAAGACCCTGCCGCAATGCAGCAAGGACCGTCAGCACAATTTCGCGTGAGAATACGCCGCTCGGCCCTTACAGCGGATCGATATCGCCCTGCGCGCGCGCTGCGTGGAAGTCGGCCTGCCACTGGGTAAACCGCCCGGCCGCGATGGCCTCGCGCATGCCCGCCATGATGTCTTGGTAGTATTGCAGGTTGTGCCATGTCAGCAGCATCGACGAGATGATCTCTTGGCTGCGGAACACATGGTGCAGATAGGCGCGTGAGTAGTTTTGGCAGGCCGGGCAGCTGCAATTTTCATCGAGAGGGCGCGGATCGTCCATATGCCGCGCGTTCTTGATGTTGAGCACCCCCATGCGGGTAAACACCTGCCCCGTGCGGCCAGAGCGTGAGGGCAATACGCAGTCCATCATATCAATGCCCCGCGCCACGGCGCCCACGATGTCGTCGGGCTTGCCCACGCCCATCAGGTAACGCGGCTTGTCTTCGGGCAGCATGTCGGTTGCGAAATCGAGCGTAGAGAACATCGCCTGCTGCCCCTCCCCCACGGCCAGACCGCCGACGGCATAGCCATCAAACCCGATCTCGCGCAGCGCCTCGGCGCTCTCTTGGCGGAAGTCTTGCTCAAGCCCGCCCTGCTGAATGCCAAAGAGCATGTGACCGGGCCGATCGCCAAAAGCCTCCCGGCTGCGCTTGGCCCAACGCATCGACAGGCGCATGCTTTCGGCGATGCGGTCGCGGTCAGCGGGCAGCGCGGGACATTCGTCGAAACACATGACGATGTCGGAGCCAAGCAGTTCCTGGATCTCCATCGAGCGTTCGGGCGTGATCTCATGTTTAGAGCCGTCGATATGGCTTTTGAAGGTCACGCCACGCTCGGTCAGCTTGCGCAGCCCGGCAAGGCTCATCACTTGAAAGCCGCCACTGTCCGTCAGGATCGGCTTGTCCCAGTTCATGAATTTATGCAGCCCGCCAAGCTTCGCCACGCGCTCCGCCGTGGGGCGCAGCATCAGATGGTAGGTGTTGCCCAGCAGGATATCCGCGCCCGTCGAGGCCACGTTTTCGGGCATCATCGCCTTGACCGTCGCCGCCGTGCCCACGGGCATGAAGGCGGGCGTGCGGATCTCGCCGCGCGGGGTTTGGATCACGCCGCTGCGTGCCTTGCCGTCCTGCGCGTGTTTGGTGAATCCGGTGCTGGTCATACTCTGGCCCTCTCTGGCTGCGACTGGCGCGATAAACCAGTGGCGAGAAACATGCAATAAAGGTAAAATAGCGAGGATTGCGTAAAAATGATATCATTCAAAGGATTACGGCCTTGCCCCTCGAAGACATGCTGATCGGCCTTTTGGAGAATAACCTCGCTTGGCTTTTGCTGGCCTTGCTGGTCGTGATCCTGATCCTGAAATCGGTCAAGATCGTCCCGCAATCCGAGCAGCATGTGATTGAACGCTTTGGCCGTCTGCGCGCGGTCTTGGGCCCGGGGATCAACATGATCGTGCCGTTTATCGATCATGTGGCGCATAAAATCTCGATCCTAGAGCGGCAGTTGCCCACCGCCAGCCAAGACGCCATCACCCGCGACAACGTGCTGGTGCAAGTCGATACCTCGGTGTTTTACCGCATCACCGAGCCGGAAAAGACCGTTTACCGCATCCGCAACGTGGACAGCGCAATCTCAACCACCGTGGCGGGGATCGTCCGGGCCGAGATCGGCAAGATGGACCTCGACGAGGTGCAAGCCAACCGAAGCCAGTTGATCACCACGATTAAGGCCAGCGTCGAAGATGCCGTTGACAGTTGGGGCATCGAAGTGACCAGAGCCGAAATTCTGGACGTGAACCTAGATGCCGCCACCCGCGCCGCCATGATGCAACAGCTCAACGCCGAACGCGCCCGCCGCGCACAGGTGACAGAGGCCGAGGGCAAAAAACGCGCCGTGGAACTGGCCGCCGAGGCCGAGCTTTACGCGTCAGAGCAGACCGCCAAGGCGCGGCGCATTCTGGCCGATGCCGAAGCCTATGCCACCCAAGTCGTCGCCACGGCGATCAACGAAAACGGGCTTGATGCCGCGCATTACCAGATCGCGCTGAAACAGGTCGATGCGCTGAATGCCATGGGCAAGGGTGCAGGCAGTCAGACCATCCTTGTCCCCGCGCAGGCATTAGAGGCCTTTGGCGATGCTTTCAAACTGCTCAGAGGGAAAGGCTAATGGCGGCTTGGCTGACACTTTGGTGGGTCTGGGTCTGCGCGGCCTTGGCCCTTGGCGTGGTTGAGCTTTTGCTGCCCGGTTCGATCTTCCTTGGCTTCGCGCTCGGCGCGCTTGGCATGGCGGTGGTGGTTGCGTTTTGGGCACCCGCCAATGTGGCCTTGATGCTGGCGATCTTTGCGGTTCTGTCACTCATCGCATGGCTGATCCTGCGGGCGCTGTTCAAACGGCAGTCCAGCGGCGCGCGGATCGTCACCCGTGACATCAACGAAAACTAAACGCCCGCAAATGGCATGAACAAGCGTGGCACAGCCTTGAATTGCCCGAACCTCCGCTACATTGCCCTATCCATGCAGCGGCTTGCCCTACTCCCACGCGCTTTCGCGTCTGTGTTTCCTCGTATTCTGGGGGCCTGTGTGCTGGCGCTGGCAATGCTGTCGGCCGCCGCTACCGGACATGCGCAAGAAGCATGGTTTGAAACGACCGAGCTGAACCCCGGCCTGCCGCCCCCGCCCGAGACACTGGACCGGGGCACGCCGATGGCCGCGCTGGAAAGCTTCATCTACCTCACCGACAATGGCCACTACTCCGACGCGGCGCATATTCTTGACCTGTCGGACCTGCCCCAAGCCGATCAGGCCGTCATCGGTGCAGAGCGCGCCTTTCAGCTTTCGGTCCTGATGGAGCGCAAGGTCGTTGTGCCATGGCGAAAACTGGCGGACCGGCCCGACGGTTGGCTCTCTGGCTCGGCCGAGGATAATGACACCGGGCGCGTGCGCCGCTCGCTGCTGATCGACCGGTTGGAGCTGGGCGGCCATGATGTGCCTTTGCGGCTCAACCGGATCAAACCCGGAGATGACGCCGAACCCGTCTGGGTCTTCTCGCGCCAGAGCATCGATAATATTCCCCATCTTCACGCGCAATACGGGCCGACGGACCTTGAGACGATGCTGCCCGACTGGCTGCGCATCCGCGCCTTTTGGGGCATGTATCTTTGGGAAGTGCTATTTCTGCCCCTGCTCGTAGTGGGAGCGCTGATGGCTGGCTGGTTCGCCTTTGGCCTCATGCGCCGTCTGGGCGAAGTGGCCAAACGGCGTTGGATGCGCTTTGTGCTCCGGTCCTTCCGCTGGCCCGCCGCCATCGTGCTCTGCGCCGCGATCATCGGCACGGCCACCAGCCGCGTGCTGGTGGTATCCGGCTTCATCGACGCGGTGCTCAGTCCGATATTGCTGATCGCCTATGTGACCGCCGCCACCCTCGCAATCGTCTTTACCTTTGACGAGATTTTTGACCGGATCAGCCCCAACAACGCCTATGAACTGGCCGATCCGATGAACGCGCATATGCGATCCATCGCCACTACGATCGCCGCCGCCCGCAAAGGGGTGATCGTGATTGCGGTGCTGGTGGCCTCGGGCGTGATCTTGGTCTCAAGCAATGCGGACAACACACTTGGCCTGTCGCTGCTAGCCTCTGCCGGTGCTGTGACCATCGTACTGGGTTTCGCCGCGCGTGAGGTACTGGGCAATATTCTTGCCTCCATCCAGATCGCGCTGAACCGTTCCGCCCGGATTGGCGATCAGCTGATCTTTGAGGGACATTTTTGCACGGTAGAACGGATCCACTTCACCTACGTGCAACTTTTGAACTGGAACGGCACCCGTCTGATCGTTCCGGTCAGCTATTTCGTCTCTGATGCGTTTGAGAATTGGTCGATCGAGGACCACGCCATGGTACGTCCCATCATCCTGACCCTGTCGCAGAATGCCGATGTGGCGGCGCTGCGCCGGGTCTTCTTCAACCTTTTGGCGCAAGAAGACCCCAATGACGTCAAACCGATGGACAAGGCCAAGGTCCATGTGCTTGAGCAAGACGCATTCGGCATCAAAGTTCGCTTTGAACTGCCCACCGACAATGCGGCGACCTTTTGGGACATCGAATGCCGGGTACGCGAAGAACTCCTCGCCGCTGCGGCGCGGATGGAGAAAGAAGACGACCTCCGCATGTTGCCCCCCGCCCCCGCGGATATGGGCAAACCATAACACAGCATCGCTTGAAGCGATCCCTGCCGCAGGTTAGGCAGGCAGACCAATCACCCAAGGAGCAGGCAATGGATAAACTGACATTCGGCTGGGAAGAATGGGTGGCCCTGCCCGATCTTGGCCTTCCCGCGATCAAGGCCAAGGTTGACACTGGCGCGCGCACCTCGGCGCTGCATGCCCACGATATTGAGGTCTTCGGTCCCGCCTCTAAGCCCAAGGTCCGTTTTAACGTGCATCCGATCTCGGGGCGCGATGATATTTCCATCACCTGCTCGGCGCCGCTCATCGACCGGCGCGAGGTGACCTCCTCCAACGGCGAATCCGAGCATCGTTTCGTGATCGCGACCACGATTGAAGTGAACGGCCAAAGCTGGCCCATCGACGTGACCCTGACCAACCGCGCAAGCATGACCAGCCGCATGTTGCTGGGCCGTCAGGCGCTGACCGAGCATATCAACATCTCAGCGACCGAGCGGCGTTTGCAGCCTGATCTGAACTATGACGTCTACCATACCGCGAGCCTGCGCCACACAGCACCACAGCGTGCCCTGCGCATCGCGGTGCTCAGCCGCGAAGACAATTACTCGACCCGCCGTCTGGTCGAGGTCGGCGAAGCCCGCGGCCATGTGGTTGAGGTCATCGACACCACGCGCTGCTATATGGCGATCAACCAACTGGCCCCCGAGGTGCATTACGACGGCAAGCGCCTGCCCCGCTATGACGCCGTGATCCCGCGTATCGGCGCGTCGATCACCCCCTACGGCACCGCCGTGATCCGCCAGTTCGAGACGATCGGCACCTATTGCGTCAACGGCTCTGCCGGGATCACCGCCAGCCGCGACAAGCTGCACGCGCATCAGGTCTTGGCGGCGAAAAAGATCGGCATGCCGACCACGGCCTTTGCCGCCTCGCCGAAGGATACCTCAAACCTGATGGCCCTGGTGGGCACCGCGCCCTTGATCGTAAAGCTGCTGGAATCGACCCAAGGCAAAGGCGTCGTGCTGGCGGAAACCAAGAAAGCCGCCGAGAGTGTGATCGACGCCTTCCGCGGCCTGCGCGCCAACTTTCTCGTGCAGGATTTCGTCAAGGAAGCCGCCGGTGAAGATATCCGCTGCCTCGTGGTGGCAGGCAAGGTCGTCGCCTCCATGAAGCGCACCGGGGCGGAGGGCGACTTCCGCTCGAACCTGCACCGGGGCGGTTCGGCCAAGGTCGTCCGCATCTCGAAAGAGGAACGCGACACCGCCGTGCGCGCCGCGCGGGCCTTTGGCCTTGGCATCGCAGGGGTCGATCTGCTCCGTTCGGAAAGCGGCCCAAAGGTGCTTGAGGTCAACTCCTCCCCCGGGTTCGAAGGGATCGAGAACGCCACCAAGAAAGATATCGTCGGTAAGGTCTATGATGAGATCGAAGCCCGCGTGAAGCCTCAACCTGCGCGGCGCCGCAAGGGGGGCTGACCGGGGCGGCCCCGCGCCCTCAGGGCGTCGGGCCACTTTACGCCGCGCCCCGCAATCCCTATATAAAACGTCGAGAATGATGCGAGGCAAGAGATGACCGAACAGACCCAACCGCTCGAAGGGACACCGCTGATTGCGCCCTCTTCCACCGACCACCCGCTTTACGAGCAGGTCGTTGAGGCGTGTCGCACGGTCTATGACCCTGAGATCCCTGTGAATATCTATGAACTCGGGCTAATCTACACGATCGACATCAACGCCGAGAACGAAGTCGACATCAAGATGTCGCTGACCGCGCCCGGTTGCCCCGTCGCGGGTGAAATGCCCGGATGGGTCGCCGATGCGGTCGAACCGATTGCGGGGGTCAAGCAGGTCGATGTGGCGCTGGTTTGGGAACCGCCTTGGGGCATGGACATGATGTCTGATGAAGCCCGGCTTGAACTGGGCTTCATGTAAGCCACAGTTTCGCAGAGCGAACAATAAACGCCGTCGATGCAGGTCATCGGCGGCGTTTTTCTTTGGCCGCGTCGTGCCGAATAGGGGCGCGCCGGATTGTTCATTTGCCTGACATGATCCGGTCGTGAAACCGTTACACAGCCCCCTCATAGAAGCGCCCAGAACTTCATTCACGAACGGATAACATTATGCGAACCCTTGTTTCTCTCGCCGCTCTGGCCCTCGCGCCCGGCATGGCGCTGGCCGAAGCTCATTCTGCAGCGACACCGGTCGAATACGGCCCCCGCCCCGCCTATCTGGTGGATAAGCTGCCCGAGGGCGACCTGAAGGACAAGCTGGCCTCTTGCATGGGTCAAGACGCCGCCAAGTCCGATTTCTCCATCGGGCACCGGGGCGCACCGCTGATGTTTCCCGAACATACCGTGCAATCCAACGTCGCCGCCGCGCGCATGGGTGCGGGCATTTTGGAATGCGACGTGACCTTTACCGCCGATCACGAATTGGTCTGCCGCCACGCGCAGAACGATCTGCACACCACCACGAACATCCTCGTCTCTGATCTGGCCGAAAAATGCACCACCGGCTTTACCGCCGCGTCGGGCGACACGCCAGCCAGCGCCGAATGCCGCACCTCTGACATCACGCTGGCAGAGTTCCGCACCCTGACGCCCAAGATGGACAGTGCCGACAAGACCGCCACCACCGCCGAAGACTATCAGGGCGGCGTCGCGAATTGGCGCACCGAGCTTTACAGCGACAAAGCCGATCTGATGACCCATGCGGAATCGATCGAACTGTTCAAATCCTTGGGCGCCAAATTCACGCCCGAGCTGAAATCCCCCTCTGTCGAGATGCCCCATGACGGTTTCTCTCAGGAAGACTACGCGCAGAAGCTGGTCGATGAATATGTCGCTGCGGGCATTCCGGCCTCTGACGTTTGGCCGCAGTCCTTCAACCTTGACGATGTGCTCTACTGGGTTGAGAACACACCCGAATTCGGCAAGCAGGCCGTTTATCTGGTGCAATGGTCCGACGGTTTCGATGAGCAAAACCCCGAGACATGGGCCGAAGATTTCGCCGATCTGAAAGCCAAGGGCGTCAACTACCTCGCCCCATCGCTCAACATGATGCTGACCAACAAAGAGGGCGAGATTGCCGCGTCCGATTACGCCATGGCCGCGAAAGAGGCGGGTCTGACCCTGATCGCTTGGACGCTGGAACGGTCCGGCCCGCTGGCCTCCGGTGGCGGTTGGTACTTCCAGTCGGTCAATGATATTGTGAAAGATGACAGCGACTATCTGGTGGCGCTGGATGTACTGGCCCAAGACGTGGGCGTGGCCGGTGTCTTCTCCGATTGGCCCGCAACCGTGACCTATTACGCGAACTGCATGGGCCTCTGATCCGCGCCGCGCATAGGATCATCCTCAGGGCCGCCTCTTCTCGGGCGGCCCTTTTCGTTGGCCGGGCTTGCATGGATTTCTCCTTCCTGCGACATTGCGGGAAACAAGGGGCAAGCCATGGAAACTTGGGCAATTTTTACCGGTGATATCGTGAAGTCCTCCGCGATGAGCCGGGCGGAGTTGGATGCTGTTTTCGCACGTCTCGAAGGTGCCGCCGAGGCTATAACGACTTGGCAAGACCAGCCCGCCCGCATGACCCGTTTTCGCGGGGATGGCTGGCAAATGGCCGTGGCGCCAAAGTTCACCCTCCGCGCGGCCCTCGTCCTGCGCGCCGCCGTGCGCCGCTGCGGCAAGACCGCAGACACCCGTTTTGGCATCGGAATAGGCGAGGCGCATTTCGCAGGCGACGACCTCGCTCGTGCCGATGGGGCGGCGCTGGTTCGTTCCGGTCACGCCCTCGACGCCATGCCCCGCGCGCGGCGCCTGCATGCCCCTGATTCCACCCTCGCCCTGCGTGCAACCCTCCCCCTCGCCGACCGGATCGCAACCGGTTGGACCAAGCGCCAAGCCGATGTCGCCTACTACATGCTCGCCCCTGAGCCACCCGTGCAAGCGGGTCTCGCGCAGCAGTTTGAGCTGACGCAGCAGAGTGTACAGGGCCATATGGACGCGGCTGGGATAGATGAGTTGCGAGAGGTTTGCGACGTGCTAGAGGAGCAGAAAACAGCCTAATAAAGCTGTTATAAGATATTACAGCCGAATATGCCTGTATTCATTCCTGAGAAAGACCCTTGCCACAGCCCGCTGCGGCTTTTCAAATAACAACCACACCCAACAGCCGGACCCCTTATGACCGAACAGGCCATCGCCACCGCCCTCGCTTGCCTGCTCGCCCATCTGTTGGCGGATTTCGTGTTTCAGACCAACGCGATGGTCGCCGCCAAACGCAAACCCCAGATACTTCTGCTGCACGGTGCCATCGTCTTTGCCGCAACGGCGCTGGCCCTCGGCGGCAGCCTCCTCCCAGCTGGCCTTCTCGCACTCGCCCATGTCGGGATTGATGCGATCAAAACCTACGCCCTTCCAAAGCAGCATCGCGAGCGGCTCTGGCCCTACCTCACCGATCAAGCGGCCCATCTTGCAACCATCGCGGTCTTCACCCTTTATACTCCCGAGGCTTTTGCCAGTGGCCTCTGGGCTGCTCAGAGTACAACGCTTATTCCGCCTGCCCTCTTCCTTGCGGGGCTGATCACCGCCACCCTTGCAGGCGGGCCTGCCGTAGGCGGCTTGATGTTGCCCCACAAAGCACAGGCTCAGCCCGACGGCTTGGAGAACGCAGGCAGGGTCATTGGTCTGCTGGAACGCGCGCTTATCTTTCTGATGGTCATGATCGGCGAGCCTACGGGCATCGGATTTCTTATCGCGGCAAAGTCGATCCTGCGCTTTGACACGGTGAAAAAGAACCAGAAAATAAGCGAATACGTCATTATCGGGACGCTGGCCTCTTTCGGTTGGGCGCTCATCGTGGCCTTTGCTACGCTGGCGACAATGAATTCCCTTTGACGGCTTGAGATCACCGCCCCGCATCCCTATCTTGGCCGCATAGGAGAATTTGACATGTTTGGCATTCCCGGCAAGCAAGCCGTCACCATGACCCCCAAAGCCGCTGGCCAGATTGCAAAGCTGATGCAATCGGCGGGCCATGCAGGGCTGCGCATTGGCGTCAAGAAAGGCGGCTGCGCGGGCATGGAATACACCATGGAATACGTCGAAGCGACCGACCCCAACGATGAGGTCGTCGAACAAGACGGCGCGCGGGTGATGATCGCACCGATGGCGCAGATGTTCCTTTTTGGCACGGAAATCGACTATGAGACAACGCTGCTCGAGTCCGGTTTCAAATTCCGCAATCCCAATGTGACCGAAGCCTGCGGCTGCGGCGAATCCATCAAGTTCGACGAGAGCTTGGGCGCGAAGTAAGCGCGCCCGTCAGGCTCACGGCCTTGACGAAAGGCTGCCGGCCTGCGAACTGATCTAGCAATATCAACAGATCAGGACGGATCCGATGCGCACCAAAATCGCCGCCGGCAACTGGAAGATGAACGGCACCGCCGCCTCTTTGGCAGAGCTTCACAGCCTTGCCACCGGCCTGCCCGAAAACCCGCCGCAGGTCGTGATCTGCCCACCCAGCACATTGTTGTTCCGCGCCACCGATGCGACCCACGGCAGCCCGATTCAAATCGGCGCGCAGGATTGCCATACCGAAGGTGCAGGCGCCTATACCGGTGACATCTCCGCCACGATGGTCGCCGACAGCGGCGCCACCCATGTGATCCTCGGCCATTCTGAGCGCCGCGACGCCCACCGGGAAACCGACGCCCATGTGCAGGCCAAGACCTGTGCCGCTTGGGCCGCTGGTCTCACCGCCATCGTCTGCATCGGCGAGAGCGAGGCCGAGCGGGACGCTGACCAAACGCTCGACGTCATCGGCGGGCAACTCGACGGCTCCCTCCCCGACGCGATTGATGCGGAAAATACCGTGATCGCCTACGAACCGATCTGGGCCATCGGCACCGGCAAGGTCCCCAGCATCACGCAGATCAAAGAGGTGCATGATTTCATCCGCGCCCGCCTGATCGACCGTTTTGGCGCAGAGATCGGCAATGCCCTCCCCCTGCTCTACGGCGGCTCGGTCAAAGCCGCGAATGCTGTTGATATTTTCGCCGTGGAAAACGTCGACGGCGCGCTTGTGGGTGGGGCCAGCCTCAAGGCAGAAGACTTCGCGCCCATTGTGACTGCCCTCGCACAGTCCTGAAAACAACCGGGGCGGGCAGTGATGCCCCGCCCCGCGTTCTTAAAGCGGCAGCATCGTCGTCGATTTGATCTCTTCCATCGACAAAAGCGCCGTGACGTTGTGCACCTTCACCTCTGAGATCAGCGCCTGATAGAACACGTCATAGGCCCGCGCGTTCTTGACCCGCACTTTCAGGATATAATCGATATCCCCTGCCAAACGGTGCGCCTCCTGCACCTCGGGCCGGTCTTTCAACGCCTGCAAAAACGCCGCCTGCCACGCCGCCTCATGCTCTGACGTGCGGATCAGAACGAAAAAGCACGCCTCGAACCCTAGCGCCTCTGAATCAAGCACAACCGTCTGCTGGCCAATCACCCCCGCCTCGCGCAGCTTGCGAATGCGATTCCACACTGGGGTCTTTGAAGAGCCCACTTCGCGCGCAATATCGTCCAGCGATTGGCTCGCATCGCGTTGCAGCTGCGCCAAAATCTTCCGGTCGGTCTCATCAATTCGGACAGTCATTCTCTTCTCTCTCGTCCCCGCAGGACGTTCATACTCAACCTACGGCCGAAGCGAACGCGCGTTCTTATCTGCGCCAGCAACTAGCCAATTATCGGGAATATTTCCTATATAAGAGGTCACGTCAAACAGAATACAGGGCGCATCATGGATCACTTTCCCATCTTCCTCGCCACGAGCGAGCAAAAGATCCTCCTTTCCGGCGGCGGCGAAGCGGCGCTGGCCAAGTTGCGCCTGCTGATGAAGACCAAAGCCGCGCTGCATATCTTTGCGCCCGACCCCGCGCCAGAGCTTGTCGAATGGCAGGCGGCGGGCAAGCTGACCCTGCACCGCCGCGCCTTCACTGCCGCCGACCTGCCCGGTGCCCTGCTGTTCTACGCGGCGGATGAGGATGACGCGCTGGATGCCGAAAACGCGGCCCTTGCCCGTGCCGCTGGCGTGCTGGTCAACATCGTCGACAATCTGCACGACAGCCAGTTCATCACCCCCGCCATCGTCGACCGTGATCCGGTGACCGTGGCCATCGGCACCGAAGGCGCCGCCCCGGTGCTGGCCCGCGCCATCAAAGCCGATTTGGAAGAGCGTCTGCCCGTCACCCTCGGCCCGCTCGCGCGGATCGGCAAAGGCTTTCGGAAGCTGGCCGACGCCCTGCCCATGGGCCGCGCGCGTCGCGATTTCTGGCGTGAGTATTACTTCGCCACTGGCCCCCGCGCCATGGCCGAAGGCAAGTATAGCGTGCGCCCGGCGTTGAAAGACCTGTTGCAGACCCACCTCGCCCGCGAAGCCCGCGACGGCCATGTGGCTTTCGTTGGCGGCGGCCCCGGCGATCCGGAACTGCTGACCCTCAAAGCTCGCCGCGCGCTGGATGAGGCCGATGTGGTGATCTACGACCGTCTGATCAGCCCCGAAATCCTCGAACTCGCCCGCCGCGAAGCGCTGATGATCGACGTTGGTAAAGAGGGTTTTGGCCCCTCCACTGCCCAAGAGCACATTAACGCGCTGCTGGTCGAGCACGCTCAGAGCGGCGCACAGGTCGTGCGGCTGAAATCCGGCGATGCCACCGTCTTTGGCCGCCTCGACGAAGAGATCGACGCGGTCGACGCCCATGACATCGGCTGGCACATCGTGCCCGGCATCACCGCTGCCTCTGCCGCTGTGGCGGGCATCGGTCAAAGCCTGACCAAGCGCGGGCGGAATGCCTCGGTTCGCTTCCTGACCGGGCATGACATGAAAGGTTTCGCCGATCACGATTGGGCCGCCCTTGCACGCCCGAATGAGGTCGCCGCGATCTACATGGGCAAGAAATCCGCCCGCTTTGTCCAAGGCCGCCTGCTGATGCACGGCGCCGACCGCGCCACGCCCGTGACTGTGATCGAAAACGCCTCGCGCGCCGATCAGCGGGTGCTGTCCACCACGCTCAACGATCTGCCCCGCGATCTGGCCGATGCCGAAATGACCGGCCCCGCGCTCACCTTCTACGGCCTCGCCCCGCGCGCCGCCGTCCAAGCTGCCACCCAAACCCCGCTAGAGGAGCTGGCCTGATATGCCCAAGCCTTTCACCCCCAAGGTCATCACCGCCAATGCGCTGCTCGAAGGCGACGTTGTCTACCAAACCGCCACCGGCTGGACCCGCAACCTCGCAGAGGCCGAAGTGCTGACCGATGAGGCCGACGCCGATCTGCGCCTGATCGACGCGCTGAGCCAGCAAGACCTGGTCGTCGGCGTCTACCTCGCCGATGTGGCCCCCGAGGCCAGCGGCCCCAAGCCCACACACTTCCGCGAAGAGTTCCGCGCCAAAGGCCCGTCGAACTACGCCCACGGCAAACAGGAGACCCTGTGATGTATAGCTATACCGAATTCGACGATAAATTCCTCGCCGAGCGCAACGCCCAGTTCCGCGCCCAAGTCGAGCGCCGCATCGACGGCTCGCTCACTGAGGATGAGTTCAAACCCCTGCGCCTGATGAACGGGCTCTACCTGCAACTGCACGCCTATATGCTGCGGGTGGCGATCCCCTATGGCACGCTGAGCAGCGCGCAAATGGACAAGCTCGCCTTCATCGCCGAGAAATGGGACAAGGGCTACGGCCACTTTACCACGCGCCAAAACATCCAGTACAACTGGCCCGAATTGCGCGACGTGCCCGACATGCTCGACGCGCTGGCCGAGGTGAACCTGCACGCGATCCAAACCTCCGGCAACACGATCCGCAACGTGACCGCCGACCATTTCGCCGGTGCCGCCGCCGATGAGGTCGCCGACCCACGCCCCGTGGCCGAGTTGATCCGCCAATGGTCCACCGACCACCCCGAGTTCCAGTTTCTGCCGCGCAAATTCAAGGTCGCCGTCACCGGCGCCGCCGCCGACCGTGCCGTGATCAAAGCCCATGACATCGGGCTGCGCATCGTCGAACGCAATGGCGAACAGGGCTTCGAAGTCATTGTCGGTGGCGGCCTTGGCCGCACCCCGATGATCGGCAAGGTGCTCTATGATTTCGTCAGTGCCGACGACCTGCTCCCCACGCTCGAAGCCATCGTCAGCGTCTACAACGTGCTGGGCCGCCGCGATAACAAATACAAAGCGCGGATCAAGATCACCGTGCACGAAAACGGCATCGAAGACATCCGCGCCCGCGTCGACGCGCAATATGCGCTGTTCCGCAGCCAATTCTCCGGCGTGGATCAACAAGTGCTGTCGCGCATCGAAGCCGATTTCGCCGCACCCGAGTTCAGAACTGCCTCCCTCGCGGCCTACGAATCTGCCTATACCAACGATCCCGTCTTCCGCGCGTGGGCCGATACCAACCTCGCCGAGCACCGCGCGCCGGGCTATGCCATCGTCTCGATCAGCCTCAAGGCCCATGGTGCCACACCGGGCGATGCCACAGCCGACCAGATGCGCGTGATGGCCGACCTCGCCCGCCGCTTTGGCCATGACGAGCTGCGCATCAGCCACGAGCAGAACGTAATCCTGCCCCATGTGCACCGCAGCGACCTGCCCGAACTGCATGCCGCGCTGAAAGAGGCCAAGCTGGCCACCGCCAACATCGGCCTGATCTCGGACATCATCGCTTGCCCCGGCATGGACTATTGCGCGCTGGCCACCGCCCGCTCGATCCCCATCGCACAAGAAATCGCCACCCGTTTCGACGAGCTGAAGTTGGAGCATGACGTGGGCCCGCTCAAGATCAAGATCTCGGGCTGCATCAACGCCTGCGGCCACCACCATGTGGGGCACATCGGGATCCTCGGTCTCGACCGCGCGGGCGTGGAGAACTACCAAATCACGCTCGGCGGCGATGGCACCGAGGATGCGAGTCTTGGCACCCGCACCGGCCCCGGCTTCTCGGCCGAGGAGATCATTCCGGCCATCGAACGCCTTGTTCTGGGCTACCTCGACCTGCGCAACGATCCTGCAGAGACCTTCTTGCAAGCCTACCGCCGCCTCGGCCTCGCGCCCTTCAAAGCCGTGCTCTACCCCGAGACGGCGGACAAGGACCGGGCCGATGCCGCTTGATACCCCTGAACTTCATCCTTTCTCAAATACCGCTGCGCGACCCCCTGAGGGGCTGCGCGCGGTCGAGGAAAAAGTCGCACAGCTCAACGCGGACCTGCGCCACCACGGGGCCACGGATGTCATCCGCCGCGCCTATGCCGAGATCGAGAACCTCACCCTCGTCTCAAGCTTCGGCGCGGAATCGGTGGCGCTCTTGCACCTTGCCTCAATGGTGTCGCGGGATATCCCGGTGCTCTTTATCGACACCGAGATGCTCTTTGCCGAAACGCTCGTCTACCAGCAGGAGCTGAGCGAACGCCTCGGCCTGCGCAAGGTCACCACCCTGCGCAGCGCAGAGATCGCAGCGCAGGATCCGGATGGCACGCTGTACCAATACGACACAGACGCCTGCTGCGCATTGCGCAAAACGCGGCCCTTGCAGAACGCGTTGGCGGGCTATGACGGCTGGATCACCGGGCGTAAACGCTTTCAATCTGGCAGCCGCGCGGCGTTGGACTTCTTTGAGGTGGAAATCCCCAAAGAGGGTTCCGCCCCGCGCATCAAGGTGAACCCGCTGGCCTATTGGGCAACCTCCGATGTGGCCGATTACATCGCCGAGAACCGCCTGCCTCGGCATCCTCTGGTGGCCAAGGGCTACCCCTCGATCGGCTGCGCGCCCTGCACCTCGCCCGTGGCACCCGGCGAAGACCCGCGCGCCGGACGCTGGCGCGATCAGAACAAAGAAGAATGCGGCATCCACTTTGTGAACGGCAAAGCGGTCCGAACAGGAGACAAATCATGAGCGTACTCGTAACCGACACAGGTTTCACCGCCGACGACTGGACCCATGGCTATTGCGAGGATGGTGCGGCGAATGATTGCCGCGCCATCGATCTCGGCTCTGACGCCGATGCCCATGCCCTCACGCTGACCCCGGTGCTTGAGATGATCCGTGTCGATTTTCCGTCTTTCGCGGATGGGCGCGGCTTTACCATCGCACGTGTCCTGCGCCTGCGGGGCTATACGGGCCGTTTGCGCGCCCGCGGGCATGTGCTGGCCGACCAATACGCCATGGCCCGCCGCGCGGGGTTCGATGAGGTTGAGATCGACAATGATCTGGCCGCGCGTCAGCCGCAGGACCAATGGCTCGCCCGCGCTGACTGGCAGGCACACAACTATCAGTCCCGCCTTCGCGGAGCCTCCCCACAGGCAGCGGCGGCCAAATAGGCCGCTTCATTGCCCTCCCCCCTTCCTTGCCATAAGTAGAGGCCGCAAACCGATTTGCGGAAACCATGATGACCGAGCAGAGCACAGTGAACCAAACCGCCGCCAAGCCCGTCCCGACGTTGCCCGACGCCCAGACCGTGACCTCGGTCACCCATTGGACGGATCAGCTTTTCTCGTTCCGGGTATCGCGGCCCGCGTCCTTGCGCTTCCGCTCGGGCGAGTTCGTCATGATCGGCCTGATGGGCGATCCGCACCCCGAGACGGGCAAACAAAAACCCCTGCTGCGCGCCTATTCCATCGCCTCGCCTGCGTGGGACGATGAGTTGGAGTTCTACTCAATTAAGGTGCAGGACGGCCCGCTGACCTCGAAATTGCAGCACATCCAGCCCGGCGACCAGATCATCCTGCGGCCCAAACCCGTGGGCACGCTGGTGCATGACGCGCTGCTGCCGGGCGACCGGTTGTGGATGTTCGCCACGGGCACGGGATTTGCCCCCTTTGCCAGCCTGCTGCGCGAGCCTGAGACCTATGAGAAATTCGATGAGGTCATCGTCACCCACACCTGCCGCGATGTAGCGGAACTGGAATATGGCCGCCAATTGATCGAAGGGCTGAAGGCCGACGAGCTGATGCAAGAACTGATCGGCCCCGAAAACCTCGCCAAGATCCGCTATTACCCGACCACCACCCGCGAAGAGAGCCCCAAGATGGGCCGGATCACGAACCTTTTGCAGGATGGCACGGTGTTCAAAGATCTCGGCGTGCCTCAGATCAACGCCGCCCACGACCGCGCCATGGTCTGCGGCAGCTTGGGCTTCAACAAGGATATCATGGAGATCCTCGAAGGCTTTGGCCTGACCGAGGGTGCCAATTCCGACCCCCAGCATTTCGTCGTGGAAAAGGCCTTTGTTGGCTAACGCAGGTTAAGCCTTACGAAAGGTCGCAGCGTTACAAGTGAGTCGTCGGCGCTGCTTTGCCGACGCTCTGGCAGAACCCTGCGCATCCCAAAAACGCCCCCTTCCGCTGCACTGCGGCAGGGGTTAGCTGACGCCTTGCGAGCGCGGGGGACTGCCGCGCAAAACGCAACCACAGGCGAAAGGCACATCATGACGAGCACTGGGACCCCGACCCCAAAGAAAGTCTCCGATCTGGCAACTGAAAAGGCCGATCTGTCCAGCACAGCGCTGATTGGTATTTTCGGCAGCGACGCCACGCCCGGCGCGCTGATCCGCGAAGGCGGCGGCAAAATCTCCCGCGTTGAAGTGGGCGACCAAGTCGCTGGCGGCGTTGTTGCGGCCATTGGGCAAGGCACATTGGTGCTCTCCAGCCGCCGCGGCAACAAAGTGCTGCGCCTGCCGCAGGGCTGAGCGGCTCCATGAGGCGCGACACCGCGCCTCTTGACCTGCCGCCCGGGGCAGTGCACATCGCGGGCATGAGCAAGACAGCATTGATCACCGGCGCGTCGCGCGGCCTTGGGGCCGCTCTGGCAGAGGCTTTGGCCCCCACCCATCATATCATCGCGGTCGGTCGCACGACCGGCGCCTTGGAAGAGTTGGATGACCGCATCCAAGCTAAGGGTGGCAGCGCCACACTGGCCCCGATGGACATCACCAACGCCGATGCGATGGCGGTGCTTTGCCGTGGAATCCACGACCGTTGGGGCGGGCTTGACCTCTGGCTCCACTGCGCCGTGCACGCCGCCCCGCTGACCCCTACTGACCACATTGACGCCAAGGATATGGAGAAATCCATCGCGGGCAATGTCACTGCCACAGCGCGGCTGATCACCTTTGTCTCCCCGCTTTTGGGGGCGGATGGCACAGCGGTCTTCTTTGACGATCCGCGCGCTGGCACGAAGTTCTTTGGCAGCTACGGCGCCACCAAGGCCGCGCAGATCGCACTGGCGACCTCTTGGCAGGTTGAGACCGCACAAATCGGCCCGCGCGTGCATATCCTCACCCCCGAGCCGATGCCCACCGCCACCCGTGCGCGTTTCTTCCCCGGTGAAGACCGCACGTTGCTCAGCGACACTGCCACGCAGGCCGCTGCGGTATTGGCGCAACTTTCGGAAAACTCCGCCTCCTGAACCGCGCGGCACCGGCGCGCTGCGCTTGCCGCCGGTCCGCCCCTCGCCTATCAAGGCAAAAAGGGGCCTTTCATGCGTATTCTGATTACCAACGATGACGGCATCAACGCGCCCGGTCTGGCCGTGCTGCGCGCCATCGCCGAGGAATTGGCCGGGCCCGAGGGCGAGGTCTGGACCGTTGCACCTGCGTTTGAGCAATCCGGCGTGGGCCATTGCATCAGCTACACGAAGCCAATGATGATCTCGCAATTGGACGACCGCGTCTTTGCCACCGAAGGCTCCCCCGCTGACTGCGTCCTTGCCGCGATCCATGACACGATGACGGCAGCGCCCCCCGATCTGGTGCTTTCCGGCGTGAACCGGGGCAATAACGCCGCTGAGAACGCGCTTTACTCTGGTACCCTTGGCGGCGCGATTGAGGCCGCTTTGCAAGGTTTGCCCGCCATCGCCCTGTCGCAATACTACGGCCCCGCCAACCGCGATCTTGCCGATCCGTTTGAGGCGGCCGCCCAACACGGCGTTGAAACCTGCCGCCGCATTCTGGACCACAGCCCCAGCGAAGACGCCGCCTACGGCCTGTTTTATAACGTAAACTTCCCCCCCGTCGCGGGCGCCGATGTGCGCGGCATCCGGCTGGCCCCTCAGGGCCGTCGCCCCGGCACCGGATTTGCCACCGAAGCGCACCTGTCCCCGTCTGGCCGCCGCTTTCTGTGGATTAAAGGTGGCGATCAACGTGTGCAAACAGCGCCCGGCAGTGACGCCTGCGTGAATCTTGATGGCTATGTCTCGGTCACGCCAATGCGCTGTGACCTGACGGACCACGCAGCGCTTGAAACACTCACAGGCATCAACGGATGAACGAAGAGCCGATCTCTGAAGCCGAACGCAAGATGCAGTTCCTCTACGCACTGCGCTCCAAGGGCGTGACCGATGCGCGTGTGCTGACAGCAATGGAAGCGATCGACCGCGGCCCCTTTATCCGCGGCCTCTTTGCCAGCCGCGCCTATGAGGATATGCCCCTGCCCATCGCCTGCGGTCAGACCATCAGCCAGCCCTCTGTCGTGGGGTTGATGAGCCAAGCCTTGCAGGTATCGTCGCGCGATAAGGTGCTCGAAATCGGCACTGGCTCGGGCTATCAGGCCGCGATCCTCAGCAAGCTTGCGCGGCGGGTCTATACGATCGACCGGCACCGGCGCTTGGTGCAAGAGGCGCGCGGCGTGTTCGAGGCGATGGATCTCAACAACATCACCGCGATCACCGCCGATGGCAGCTTTGGCCTTGCCGAACAGGCACCCTTTGACCGGATCATCGTGACCGCCGCCGCCGAAGACCCGCCCGGCCCCCTGCTGGCCCAGCTTAAGGAAGGCGGCATCATGGTGCTGCCCGTTGGCCAATCGGACACCGTCCAACACCTCATCCGCGTGCGAAAGACCGCTGATGGGCTGGAATACGACGAATTGCGCGCCGTGCGCTTTGTCCCCCTGCTGGAAGGCTTGGGCAAGGACGGCTAATAGGTTAGAGAGACACGGACAACGCCCCTTACCGTCTGGGGCGAAGATGAGGACTTGCAGATGCGCCAAACACGCTTGCGCCGCCCCATGCGGCTGACCCTAATGGCCGGGACCAGTGCGATACTGCTGGCAGGTTGCGAAAATCAGCCACTGGATTACGATATGCGCAGCACCTTTGGCGATGGGTTTTCCACCGCCGAAGCGGCACGCGGCCCCTTGGCGGACCGCCCCAAGCCCGACGCCCGGGGCGTGATCGCCTACCCCAATTATCAAGTCGCCGTCGCCCGCCGTGGCGATACGCTGAAAGACGTGGCCGCGCGTGTGGGGGCCGACAGCGGCGAACTCGCACGCTACAACGGCATTGATCCGGGCGTCCCGCTTCGCCAAGGAGAGATCATCGCCCTGCCCCGGCGGGTCGCCGAACCCGCCCCCGGTACCAATGGCGCCGTCGATATCACCACCCTTGCGGGCAGCGCCATCGACCGCGCCCCGGCGACGCCGAGCGTGCAAACGCAAAGCCTGCCCCCTGCAAGCACTGGCACCGCCGCGCCGCAGCCCACAGCGCCTCAGTCAACCGCGCCTCAGCCTACCGCGCCGCAATCGGCGAAAGAGCCGGTGCGCCACCGGGTCGAGCGTGGAGAGACCGCCTATACCGTTGCGCGCCTCTATAACGTGCCGGTCAAAGCGCTGGCGGAGTGGAACGGCCTCGGCCCCGATTTCGCGATCCGCGAGGGGCAATTCCTGCTGATCCCGGTAGAGAAACAAGCGCCCCCGCGTCAGGCGACCAACACCGCATCCAGTGCCGCCGCCGTCCCGCCCCCCGTGCAACCTGTCACCAGCGCACCCGGCGCGGGCAGCCCCACGCCGACGCCCCCTTCGGCTGCCAAACCGCTGCCGCAGGATGAGACGGCGAAACCATTGCCTCCCAAAGTCGAACCGAAAGAGCCTGTGGCCGATGTTGGCAAGCCCACCGCCCCTGCAAAGACGACGAAGATGACGCCGCCGGTCCAAGGCTCCATCATCCGCGCCTATTCCAAGGGCAAGAACGAGGGCATTAACATCAAAGGCAACCCCGGCGGGCCGGTGAAAGCCGCCGACGCGGGCACCGTCGCCGCGATCACCAAAAGCGCCGAGGGCATCCCGATCGTCGTGGTGCGCCATGCCAACAACCTGCTCACGGTCTATGCCAATGTGGACGGCGTGAATGTCGCCAAGGGCGATACCGTCAGCCGGGGCCAACAGATTGCCAAACTGCGCGGCGGGTCGGAATCGCATGTGCATTTTGAGGTGCGCAAAGGCTTCGAGAGCGTCGATCCGACGCCTTATATTCAGTAACCAAACGACAAAGGGCTCGCAGAATATGCGGGCCCTTTCGCTAATACCGTC
This sequence comes from Sulfitobacter sp. NFXS29, assembly GCF_040148765.1. NCBI lineage: Bacteria > Pseudomonadati > Pseudomonadota > Alphaproteobacteria > Rhodobacterales > Roseobacteraceae > Sulfitobacter > Sulfitobacter sp. NFXS29. Next base: position 744,885 of record NZ_JAGDED010000001.1, on the reverse strand, counting down.
CGGCGCTCAACCGCCCGAAACGGGAACGCCCTTTCGGCCAGCCAAATCCACGAAATACTGCCATGCCACCCGGCCCGACCGCGCCCCGCGTGTGGCCTGCCATTCGACAGCCTCTGCGCGCAGGGTGTCGTCGTCGATCTCTACTCCGAAGGCATCGCAATAGCCGCGGATCATCGCCAGATACTGGTCCTGATCGCAGGGATGAAACCCCAGCCAAAGCCCGAACCGGTCAGAGAGAGAGACCTTCTCCTCGACCGCCTCGGAGGGGTTAATCGCGCTGCCGCGCTCGTTCTCGATCATGTCGCGCGGCATCAGATGACGGCGGTTCGAGGTGGCGTAGAGCACCACATTCTCGGGACGCCCTTCGATGCCGCCATCCAGCACCGCCTTCAGCGACTTGTAATGCGCGTCATCATGGCCAAAGCTAAGGTCATCGCAGAACAGGATAAACCGCTGCGACGCCCCGCGCAGTAGGGTCAGAAGCCGCCCGACCGAGGGCAGGTCTTCTCGCTGCAATTCGACGATGCGCAACGCTTCATGTGATGCTTGAACATCCGCATGTATCGCTTTGACCAGACTGGATTTCCCCATGCCCCGCGCGCCCCAGAGCAGCGCGTTGTTCGCAGGCAAACCTGCCGCGAATTGCCGGGTGTTGGCCAGAAGGGTATCCCGCGCCCGATCGACGCCAATCAACAGCCGCAGGTCGATCCGCGCGACCTGCGGCACCGGCACCAAACGGTCAGGGTCTGTATGCCAGACAAAGGCCGCCGCGGCGTCAAAGTCCGGGGCGGACAGCGGCGCCGGAGACATACGCTCCAGCGCCGCTGCGATACGGTCCATCGGATCGTCGATCACAGCAGGTCTTCCTCGTCTTCGTCGTCAAAGTAACCCTCTTCGCGCAGCTTCTCGTCGCGCTTTTTCTCGACCCGGCGCACGAGGAAGATCGAGATTTCGTAAAGGCCGTAGACCACAACAAACAAGATCACCTGCGTGATCACATCTGGCGGCGTGACAAGGGCTGCCAGCACAAGGATCGCCACCACGGCATATTTGCGCACGTTGCCGAGACCTTCGGAACTGACCAGCCCGGCCTTGCCCATCAGCGTCAGCAGCACGGGAAGCTGGAAGCACAGGCCAAAGGCCACGATAAACTTGATCGTAAGCGAGAGATATTCCTGCGCCGAGCCTTGGAATGCGATGGCCGCGATGCCGTTCTCGCCGTCTGGCCCCTCACCGACGAGCGTGCCCGCCTGTTGGAAGCCAAGGAAGAAATCGAAGGCAAGTGGCGTGACGACGTAAAAGGCAAAAGCCGCACCAAGGAAGAACATCACCGGTGAGGAGATCAAGAAGGGCAGAAAAGCGCCCTTCTCGTTCTTGTAGAGACCGGGTGCCACGAAGCGCCACAGCTGGTAGCTGATGAAGGGAAAGCCCAGCACCAGACCGCCCAAGAGCGAGATTGAGATCGCAACAAAGAAGCCTTCTTGCAGTTTGATCAGGATCAGCCCGCAATCTTCTTGGCCCCGTTCCGCCATGGCCGAACACAGCGGTTCGGTCAGGAAGTTGAAGATCGGATTCCAGACCGTAAAGCAGATCACCATACCGATGATGAAGGCGATGACCGAATGGATGAGCCGCGTGCGCAGTTCGGCCAGATGTTCGATCAACGGGGCCGAGCTGTCGTCGATCTCATAGTCGTCGGAGGCGCTCATTTAACTTACTCTTTTTTCGCAGCGGGTTTGGCTGCCGCTGGCTTTTTGGCGGCAGGCTTTTTGGCAGCGGGTTTCTTGGCAGCAGGCTTTTTCGGCGCTGCTTTGGCCGCTGTTTTGACCGGCGCCGCTTTGGCTGGTGCCGCGTCTTTCTCGATCACGGGCCGCGCCGGTGCAGCTTTCGCAACCTCGTCCCGGGCCGGGGCCGTGTCAGAAAGCTTCGCCTCTGCCGCCTCGGCCTGAGACATGGCTTCTGCCGCTTCGCGCTGCTTGCGCTCGGCTGCGGCGCGGGCGGTGCTGGCTTGGATTTTCTTCACATCCTCGGCCTTTTGCGCCGCCAATTTGCCGGTCTCGCTCTCGGGGTCGAAGTTGGTCAGCGAGCGGGTCGCGTCCTTCACCTCATCCATGGCGCTGCCCAGCGGGTTGGTCGCGGTTTTCAGCGACTTGTTCAGCGACGACGACATCTCGCGCATGCCGCTCTCGTCGGCGGCGTCATTCATGGCCTGACTGAATTCACGCGCCATGCCCTTGGCCTTGCCCACGAATTGCCCGACGCGCCGAAACAGCACGGGCAGGTCTTTGGGGCCGACCACGATCAGGGCCACCACGCCGATGACTAAAAGTTCCGTCCAACCCAGATCGAACATCGGGTTACACCCGGTCCTTGTCGGCCTTCAGGTCGGTCTTGGGATGCGTGCCCTGATCGGCATGCTCGGGCAGGTCGGCATGGTGCACTTCGTCGACATGTTTGATGTCGTCAGTGCGCTTGGTCTCTTCTTCGCCTTCGCTGATGCCCTTTTTGAAGCTGGTGATGCCTTTGCCGACTTCACCCATGAGCGAGGAAATCTTGCCACGGCCGAAAAGCACCAGCACGACAACCGCGATCAGCAGCAGGCCCGGCAGTCCGATATTGTTCAACATGTCTGTTCTCCCATCATGTTTGGCGCAAGTCATGCAGCGCCGTCCTGCCTGTGATAGCGGGCGGCGGCAGGACCATGAAGGGGCAAAGCGGCGGATGGGCGGTGCTGCGGGCGAAGGACTGCCGATTTTCGGGCGTGCAATTCCCTTTGTGACATGTTTTTGTCAGGAGCATCAGGAGGCATCATGGTGTCAGCGAAAACCGAAGATCGGCTTGTACGGTTGATCGACAGGCTGCGGGATGGGCGGCTGCACCGGGCCGAGGATTTGGCGCGGCTGTTTGGCGTCTCCCCCCGCACGATCTACCGCGATATGGGCAAGCTCAGCGCGGCGGGCCTGTCCATCGCCGGGACGCGGGGCGAAGGCTATCGGATCACCCCTGCGATCACCCTGCCCCCGCTGACCCTAACTCCGTCCGAGTTGGAGGCGCTGAACCTCGGCCTTGCTGTCGCGGCAGAGGTTGGCGACCCCGCCTTACAGCGCGCAGCAGAGACATTGGCCGCCAAGTTCGACGCGGTCTTGCCGACCGAGACCATCGCAGAGGGGGCCGCTTGGTCGCAGGCGCTGACGGCGCAGGGCAAGGCCACACGGGTTTTTGCCCATTTGCCGTTGCTGCGCGCCGCGGTGCTGGCGCGTCAGAAGCTGCGGATCGGGGTCGCGGGGGTAGAGACCCGCGTGCTTCGGCCACTGAAGGTCGAGAATTGGGGGCGGTTTTGGATGCTGACCGCCTGGTGCGAAGATGAAAAGGAATTTGCTACCTACGCGATCAATCAGATCGAGAGCGCCGAGGCCTTGCCGGAGCTGTTCGTCGACGAGCCGGGCAAAACGCTGGCTGACTACCGCCCCTAGCCAGGGATCAAGGGCGCAGGCCCGCTTGGCTGGCTCGGACGGTCTGGACAGTCTGGCGCTTCCCGGCTCAGCGCTTCAGTTGCCAACCGGTCTGCGGTGGCAAGAACGCCTCGACACTCGCCTGCGCGATCACAATGGTATCCTGCCCCGCCGGCACGTTCAGCCCACCCTTCACGGCACGGACCTCGGCCCGGCCACGCGGCAGATTGGCCACCAGAGCGTCGACATCTACCTTTTCTGGCTCTTGCACCGCCACGGTAACCTGCACGCGCATCTGATCCGGGGTCACCTCCAGCGCGCCGAAAAGCGGCAGAGAGGAATGGCGCAGGGCATCCTCGATCGCGCGGGCGGCGGCTTTGGTATAGTCCATCCCGTGCAGATCGTTGCCCATGCCCATTTCGATGATGATCCGCTGCTCAGTCATCGGCAGGCTCCATGTCGAATCCGACGGAAAGGGCCACATTCGCCATGACGGTCGGGTTCCCCTCTCCTTCGGGGCGCGGCACATCCAACCCGCCGTGATGCAGGTTCACCGTCACCTCGCCATAGGGAAAGACCGCCCGCAGCGCTTCGGCATCGACCAGATCGGGCTGTTGCACGCCCACGTCGAGGGTGATCCGCATGGCGGACCTATCGAAGCCGAAAAGCTCTGCCAGATTGATCGAGTTATGCCACAGCGCATCCTGCACCGCGCGTGTCGCGGCCTGCGTATAATCGGCGCGGCGCAGGGACGACCCCATGCCGAATTCCACCATCAGGGGCGTCATGTCGTCACCGGAAAGACAAAGCAGCGGTCGCGGCGCACGGTCAGCCACATTACGGCACCGGGTTGCGGCAAAAAGACATTCGGCACCGTGGCCTTGAGCCGCGATCCGTCCTCTTCCAACACGAATTCAACAAGGCTTTCGTTCCCCATAAAGCGCGCGCGTTCCACCACGGCGCGGGCCGGTGTGCCATCGGTCGCCGTGGGGCGTGGGCCTTTGCCTGCACGGTCAAAGTCGATGCGCAGGTGTTGCGGGCGAAAGACAATATTTACCGGCGTGCCATCGGGCACCCCGGGGGCCAGGAATTGGCCAAAGACGGTATCGGCCAGCGCCCCGGTCACCGTGGCCTCAAGCACATTGGCATCGCTGAAAAATGCGACAGAGGCGCGATCGACGGGCCGCGTATAGACGTTATAGGGCGCGCCCTGCTGGACGATCTTGCCGTCGCGCATCAGCGCAATCTCATCGGCCATGCGCATCGCTTCATCCGGCTCATGGGTGACCAGCAGAACGGCGGTGTCTTCTTCTTTCAGGATGCTCAGGGTCTCATCGCGGATGCCGTCGCGCAGACGGTTGTCGAGGCCGGAAAACGGCTCGTCCATCAGCATAATGCGCGGCTGCGGCGCCAGCGCACGGGCCAGCGCCACGCGCTGCTGCTCCCCGCCCGAAAGCTGGTGCGGATAGCCGTCGATGTAGCGCAGAAGGTCCACCCGTTCGAGCAATTCCTCAATCCGCGCACGCTTCTCGGCCTTGGTGCCTTTCTTGAGGCCAAAGCCCACGTTGTCGGCCACGCTCAGATGCGGAAACAGGGCGAAATCCTGAAACATCAGCCCAATCTCGCGCCGCTCTGGCGGGACGCGAAACATGGTGTCGCAGATCAGCTTGCCATCGACATGGATCGTGCCGCTGTCTTGCATCTCAACGCCCGCGATCATGCGCAGCGTGGTGGATTTGCCGCAGCCCGAGGGGCCGAGCAGGCAGGTCACCTGCCCCGGCATGATCTGCAAAGACACGTCATCGACAACCTGCCGCCCGCCATAGGCGCGGCGCAAATTGCGGATTTCCAGTCGGGGGGTGGGGTCACTCATGGAAACTGCGGTATCCGATCAAATCACTCGGAAACCCAGCTATCAGCCTCGCCGCGCCCCCGCAAGCACCGCTGCGAACCCGGCCAGCAGCACGATCACGCAAATCACCAGCAATTGCTCGTATTTATGCCCCTCAGGCAAAATGGAGGCCACAGGCGCCCAGCCCCGCGCGAAATAGGCCGCCGCCCCCAGCATCGCGGCGGCAAAGGCGGCGAGGTAACTCCAGACCGCGATGCGGCGCCCCGCCACCAGCCCTACCAGCAGCACCGGGGTAAGGAACATCGACGCGGTCCCGCTGACCGCCACGGCATCGAAAAGCGTGGCATTGCCCCAGAGCGTCAACAGCGCACCAAGCGCCATGAACCCCGCCATCACCAGCCGCCCGCCCTTCAGGCTGCGCGGCGCGATGCGCCATTCTTCGACCATCAGCCGCGCGGCCGAGGCCAGCGCGGAATCGAGCGTCGACAGCGCCGAGACCAGCAGCGACAGCATCAGCGCCACGAAAATCCAGCCCGGAAACATCTGCCCCCATGTGCCGATCAATTCGCCTTCATAGGCCGCACCGGTCAGGCTGGCTTGGATGCCGAAAAAGCCAAAGCCGATGATGCAGAGCGTCGAAATCCAAAAGGCGTGCAGGAAAGAGGCCCGCGTGGTTGCCGCATCCGCCAGAAAGCCGCGGTCCATCATCACCGGGTCATGGGCGGGGTAGGAGAAGACCTGCAACAGGGCCACCGCCAAAAGCACCCAACCGTTGTAGGGCCCCGAGACGCCCGGCGCACTCAGCACCGCGCCAAGCTCGAACCCCGGGCTCAGCAGCAGCGCGCCAAGCGCGAGGCCGAAAACAACAAGAAAGACCAGCATCTGCACCACATCCGTGCGCAGCGCGGCGGAAAGCCCGCCCCATGCCGAATAGCCAAAGCCCAAGGCCGCGACGATCAGCACCGCCAGCGTGCCGGACCCCGGCCAGACGGCCTCGAAAATCAGCGCAACGACCAGCAGATTGGCAAAGACCTCGGACAGCAGCCGCAGCCCGATCACGAGGTTATAGGCCGCCGTGCCCGAACGCCCGAAGTGCCCGCCCAGCCAGTCTTGCACCGACCGCGCGCCGCCCCGGCGCAACTGCCCCACGATGAAACCGCCCGTCAGGAATGCGCCATAATAGGCCGCATAGGCCAGCGTGCCCGCGATGCCGTAGAAATAGCCCAAGATCGCGGCGTTCATCAGGCTGCGGGCAAAAATCCATGTGGTGACTTGGCTTAGCACCAGCACCCAAAGCCCCGGCGCACGGCCCGCCGCATTGGCCCCGCCAAAGAACCCTTCGACCGTTGCGCGGCGTGGGGCTACCAGCAGGCTGGCAAGGATTATGCCCGCGAAAAGAAAGACAAGAACGGTGGTTTGCATGCGGACGGACCTTTTGCGAAAAGCTAACCCTCAAGGGTTAGCCGCCGCCCTCAACCCCCGCCAGCGCTGAAACCGCTGCTGTCAGGAATGTGATCCGATGCGAAGCGCGATGGCCGGGACGCGCGCCCCGGCCAAGCTCTGCTTACATGGTGAGATTGGTGCCGCCGCCATCCAGCAGCAGGTTCTGGCCCACGATGAAGCCCGCGTGCTGCGAACAAAGGAACGCACAGGTCGCGCCGAATTCATCACGGGTGCCATAGCGGCCTGCGGGAATGCCCGCCTGCCGCTCGGCGCGGGCCTCGTCCAGCGTGATGCCCTTCTGCTTGACCACCCCCGCATCAAGCGAATCCGCGCGGTCGGTCGCGTGAATGCCCGGCAAAAGGTTGTTGATCGTGACCCCCTTGCCCGCGACCTGACGCGCGGTGCCCGCGACATAGCCCGTAAGCCCGGTACGTGCCGAGTTGCTCAGCCCCAAGACAGCAATCGGCGCGCGCACCGACTGGCTGGTGATGTTCACGACCCGGCCCCAGCCGCGCTCCATCATGCCGGGCACCAGCGCTTTGATCAGCGCGATGGGGGCCAGCATATTGGCATCGAGCGCCTTGATGAAATCTTCGCGGTCCCAGTCATGCCACATCCCCGGAGGCGGGCCACCCGCGTTGTTGACGAGAATGTCACAGCCCTCAGCGGCCTTGATGACCAGCGCCTGCCCCTCCTCGGTGGCCACATCCGCCGCCACGGTAACGACCTCAACGCCGTAATCCTGACGGATACGTTCCGCCGATGCCTCAAGCGCCTCTGCGCCGCGCGCGTTCATCACAAGGTTCACCCCTGCCGCCGCCAGCGCCTCGGCGCAGCCAAGGCCAAGCCCTTTGGATGAGGCACAGACCAGCGCCTTCTTCCCCTTGATTCCCAAATCCATTTTGCGATTCCTCCTATGCATTTGCATATGCCTACCACGCCCTGCGGCCAATGCCAGCAAATCACCCGAGCCTTGACCCATCCGGGCCACAATTCTACCTTATCCCGCTGGCGAAAGCCCCAAAGCCAAAGGCCCGTCATGTCCCGCACCCGCACCGCCCCCGCACAGAACATCGCCGTCTACCGCGCCGGGCAATTTTGCGCGAGCGACGGGGCGAATATGGGCGATGCGCTGAGTTTTGCCGCCGAATTGGTGTTGGATGATGTCTATGAGTTGGACCGCGCAGCCGAGCCACAGCGCCTGTCGTTGCTGACCCTGCCGGGCGAACAATTGCGTCTTGCCGAGGATACCGGCCTGGGCACCCCCGGCGCTGACCTTCACCTTGATAGCCTGCTGACCCTGATGTCGCCCGACGGGCAAACCCAAGAGGCGCTGCTGCTGGTCGAGGTTGATGGCAAGGGCCACGCGGCTGAGGTGTACCTTTTGCCGCTTGGCCCGCTGACACCGCAGACGGGCTATCGCATTGTGGGCATCGACACCCAGACCGCGCGGCAGAAATTCGGGCAACTCGCCTGCGTGTCCTTCACACGCGGCACCCATATCTCGCTCAGCACCGGAGAGTTGCGCCCCATCGAAAACCTGCGCGTCGGAGACCGTATTCTAACCCGCGACGACGGCATTCAAACCCTGCGCTGGATCGGTCAAAGCACCCTGCGCGCGGTGGGCGAATTCGCCCCGATCCGCATTCAGGCAGGCACGCTGAACAACGAACATGACCTGATCGTCAGCCCCGACCACCGGCTTTTTATCTATCAACGCAGAGATGAGATGGGCGCGGGCCGGTCCGAATTGCTGGTGAAGGCGCGGCATCTGGTCAATGGTGACAGCGTGACGGTGCAGGACGGCGGCTTTGTCGATTACTTCCAACTGCTCTTTGACAGTCATCAGATCATCTATGCCGAAGGGATCGCCGCCGAATCCATGCTGGTCGACAGCCGCACCCGCTCTGTCCTGCCGCCCGAAATGGCGGCGGCCTTGGGCGAGGTGATCCCCGGCCATTCCGACCTGCCCCATGCCGGGCTCGATCTGGCCGAGGCGCTGCTCAACCGTCCCGATGCGGCGGCGCTGCTGCGCAAAGCCTCGACCCGTTAGGGGGCCTCAACGGCATAGTGAAACTCCTCCCGAACGATTTTGCCGTTCTTCACGTGGTAAACGCCGATCTCTTCCATCTGAAAGCGGTCGCCGCTTTGCTTGTCGGTGGCATCAACTTTAAAGACCGCGCTGAACTGCTCATCCCCGAAATAAAACGGGCCAAAGACTTCACTCGCGTGCTCTTCCATCGCGTTTTCCCACCAGTCGTGTTTGCCGTGGATGGCCTTGATCCCATGGGTCTCACGCCCCTGCCCGCCCATATCGGCGGCCTCTACCGAAACGGCATCCTCGGCATATAACTTATCAAGGTTCTCACGCACTTTGGCGGCACCGGCCCGGCAGCCGTTTACCAACTCTCGCGCAATCTCTTTCAGTTCCATCGCAAAACCCTCCCATGTACCACTTATGTTCTCATCCTATGCCCAGAGCCGATTCGCAGCAATGGCCAGATTGCGCCCGGTCGCGGCGCAGCCTATATGGGGCGGATGTTGGACACGCCGCAAAACCGCCCCGCCCTGCCCGCCGAGATCGCGCGCCGTCGCACCTTTGCGATCATCAGCCACCCTGACGCGGGCAAGACCACGCTGACTGAAAAGTTCCTGCTGTTCGGCGGGGCCATTCAGATGGCTGGACAAGTGCGCGCTAAGGGCGAAGCACGGCGCACGCGCTCGGACTTTATGGCGATGGAAAAGGACCGGGGCATTTCGGTCTCGGCCTCTGCCATGTCATTTGATTTCCACAGTGGTGACACCAATTATCGGTTCAACCTCGTTGATACGCCCGGCCACTCGGATTTTTCGGAAGACACCTACCGCACGCTGACGGCGGTGGATGCCGCCGTGATGGTGATCGATGGCGCCAAGGGTGTGGAAAGCCAGACGCAGAAGCTGTTTGAAGTCTGCCGGATGCGCGACCTGCCGATCCTGACCTTCTGTAACAAGATGGACCGCGAGAGCCGCGATACCTTTGAGATCATTGATGAAATTCAAGAAAACCTTGCCATCGACGTGACGCCTGCAAGCTGGCCCATCGGTGTGGGCCGCGATTTCGTGGGCTGCTATGACATGCTGCGCGACCGTCTGGAACTGATGGACCGCGCCGACCGGAACCGCGTTGCCGACAGCATCAAGATCGAAGGCTTGGATGACCCCAAGCTGGCCGAACACGTCCCCGCCGCCCTGCTGGAAAAGCTGCGCGAAGACCTTGAGATGGCGCGCGAATTGCTGCCGCCCTTGGACCTCAAAGCGATGCACGAAGGCACGCTGACGCCGATCTGGTTCGGCTCTGCGATCAACTCTTTCGGGGTGCGTGAACTGATGGAGGGCATCGCCAAATACGGGCCAGAGCCGCAAATCCAAGCCGCCACGCCGCGTCAGATTCTGCCCGAAGAAACCAAGGTCGCGGGCTTTGTCTTCAAGGTGCAGGCCAATATGGACCCCAAACACCGCGACCGGGTCGCCTTTGTACGCCTCGCCTCGGGGCATTTCGAGCGGGGCATGAAAATGACCCATGTCCGCACCAAGAAACCGATGACAATCTCCAACCCGGTGATGTTCTTGGCCTCCGACCGCGAGTTGGCTGAAGAGGCTTGGGCCGGTGACATCATCGGCATCCCCAACCACGGGCAGCTGCGCATCGGTGACACGCTGACCCAAGGCGAAGCGCTGCGCGTCAGCGGCATCCCCTCCTTCGCGCCCGAATTGCTGCAATCGGTCCGTGCGGGCGATCCGTTGAAAGCCAAGCACCTCGAAAAAGCGCTGATGCAATTTGCCGAAGAAGGCGCCGCGAAAGTCTTCAAGCCTTCGATCGGCTCGGGTTTTGTCGTGGGCGTTGTCGGGCAGTTGCAGTTCGAAGTGCTCGCCAGCCGGATTGAGTTGGAATATGGGCTGCCGGTGCGGTTTGAGGCGTCGCAGTTCACCTCGGCTCGCTGGGTGAACGGCACGAAACAAGCCGTTGATAAGTTTACCGAAAGCAATAAACAGCACATCGCCCATGACTACGACGGCGACATCGTTTACCTGACCCGCCTGCAATGGGACATCGACCGGGTTGAGCGCGATTACCCGGACGTGAAACTTACCGCGACCAAGGAAATGATGGTCTGAATTAGCCTCTCCGGTATGGGTCGTAAGCCTTGATTTCGTGCGCAATCATGGCATTCTGGACCCAACTGGGGAGACGCGATGACGACGACGACGAAATGGGGGCTGGTTGCCACAATTTTGGCCCCCGCTGACGAGATTAGACGCTTTGCCGCCTACCATCTTGAGGCAGGTGCGCATCGGCTCTATCTATTTCTCGACGCTGAGAACCCAGAGGCTTTCGACAGTTTGAAAGCCCACCCCAAGATCCGCGTCGTCACCTGCGATGATGCCTATTGGCAAAAGCTCTGTGGCAAACGCCCGCAAAAGCATCAGGTCCGCCAAAGCCAGAACGCCACCCGCGCCTATAGCCGCGCGGATGATGTGGATTGGCTGATCCATATGGATGTGGATGAATTCCTTGTTGCCGAGCGCCCTGTGGGACAGGTGCTCGCCGCCCTGCCCGCAGCGCAAAAGATCGCCCGCATCCGCCCGATGGAGGCTTTGGCAGGCGATGCGACAGCCTTCAAATCCTTCATTCCAAACGGCCCGCAGCGGGCGCAGATCGTGTCGGAGCTTTATCCAACCTATGGCGAATACGTCAAAGGGGGATTCCTGAGCCATTTGGCCGGAAAGGTCTTTGTCCGCACCGGGATGGCCGACGTTCGCCTGCAAATACACAACGTTTTTCAGAATGATGCGATGATTGAGAGGCCAGAGCAGCAGCCCGGCATTGATCTGGCGCATCTGCACGCGAAAAGCTGGCCCGACTGGCTGGCCGCCTATCGCTACCGGCTGGAAAAAGGCTCTTACCGTTCCGATCTCGCCCCCAACCGGCCCCGTGATCGCGGTGGGCTGTCGATGCATGAGCTTTTTTCCATGATCGAAGCCGAAGGGGGCGAGGCGGGATTGCGTGCCTTTTTCGATGAGGTCTGCGCCGACACCCCCGAGTTGCGCGCGACCCTAAAGGCGCAGGGTTTGCTGCGCCTTGCCGATCTTGACCTTGATGCAAAGGTGTCGCGCCATTTCGCAAGTTAAGCGCCTGAGAGGTCAAGTGTTTGACGGCTGGGCCGCAACTTGCTATGCGCTTTTTCGAACATGCCGCGGCATTTGCCGCCCCTAGGGCCATTCGGGCCGGCTTGTATTGCTGCCGCGGGCCAAGTCAGTGTCCGCTCAACCCGGACGCACATGACAAAATTTACCGATCTAAACCTGAATGCCAAGGTCCTCAAAGCTGTTGTCGAGGCTGGCTACGAATCGCCCACACCCATCCAAGCGGGCGCTATTCCCCCCGCTCTCGAAGGCCGCGACGTCTTGGGCATCGCCCAGACTGGCACCGGCAAGACCGCCAGCTTCACGCTGCCGATGCTGTCGCTGCTCGCCCGGGGCCGCGCTCGTGCGCGGATGCCGCGCAGCCTCGTGCTTTGCCCCACGCGGGAATTGGCCGCACAGGTGGCCGAGAACTTTGACACCTATTCCAAGCATCTCAAGCTCACCAAAGCGCTGTTGATCGGCGGCGTGAGTTTTAAGGAGCAAGACAAGCTGATCGACAAAGGCGTCGACGTGCTGATCGCCACACCGGGCCGCCTGCTCGATCATTTCGAGCGGGGCAAGCTGATCCTCTCGGACGTGAAAGTCATGGTCGTGGACGAAGCCGACCGGATGCTCGACATGGGGTTCATCCCCGATATCGAACGGATCTTCGGCCTCACGCCCTTCACCCGTCAGACGCTGTTCTTCTCGGCCACCATGGCGCCAGAGATTGAGCGGATCACCAACACTTTCCTCAGCAATCCTGAGCGGATCGAAGTGGCACGTCAGGCCACCACGAGCGAGACGATCGAACAGGGCGTTGTCATGTTCAAAGCCTCGCGCAAGGACCGTGAAGCCACCGAGAAGCGCAAGCTGCTGCGTCTGCTGATCGACGCCGAAGGCGAGAAATGCACCAATGCGATCATCTTCTGCAACCGCAAAATGGACGTGGATACCGTTGCTAAGTCTTTGAAGAAATACGGCTATGACGCCGCCCCGATCCACGGCGATTTGGACCAAAGCCAGCGGACCAAGACGCTCGAAGGTTTCCGCAATGGCGAGCTGCGTTTCCTGGTGGCTTCAGACGTTGCCGCGCGTGGCCTTGATGTGCCAAGCGTAAGCCATGTCTTTAACTTCGACGTGCCCAGCCACGCCGAGGACTACGTTCACCGTATTGGCCGCACCGGCCGTGCGGGCCGCGACGGCAAGGCGATCATGATCTGCCAGCCCCGCGACGACAAGAACTTTGAAGACGTCGAGCGTCTGGTGCAAAAGGAAATTCCGCGCATCGAAAACCCGCTTGGCACTGCCCAACCGGCAGAAGAGGCGTCTGACGCCCCGGCCAAGACCGATGACAAGCCCAAGCGCACCCGGTCGCGCAGCCGCAAGTCGAACAAACCCCAGGCCGATAAACTACAGGCCGACAAGCCACAGGTTGAGCAACCGCAGGCCGATGCGCGCCAAACGGATAAGCCTCAGACGGATAAACCTCAGGCGGACAAACCCGTCGAGACATCCAATGAGGCCAAGCAGCCGCAGGCCGATGCGCCGAAAGATGCCAAAGCCGATGTGACCCCAGAGCGCGACGCCGAAAGCGCGCAGGGCGGGCGCAAGTCGCAGCGCGGCGGCAACAATGACAAGCCTTCGCGTGGTCGGGGCCGGAATGACAAACGCGGGGGCAACGACAACCGTGTCGTCGGTCTGGGCGATCACACGCCTGACTTTATCGGCCTGAGCTTCCGCGAGCGCACGTAAAACCAGCCCCACGCGGGCATGAATTCGCCGCTGATCCCTGCCGGGATTGGCGGCTTTTTCGTCTGTGCTATGTGAGGGGAAACCTCTCAGATAGGACCATCATGCTGCGCCCTGCTCTCTTCGCCCTCACCCTTGCCCTGACCGCCCTTATCTCTGCTCCCGCCAGCGCCGAGCGCTGCCGGGCCGAGGTCAACGGCGCCGAAGTTGTCGTAGAGGCCGAGAATTTCGCCAATTTCGCCGAGGAAGTCGGCGCCCGCGAACGACTGATGAATTGGCCCGCGCGGAAATGGAGCAGCCTTTGGGGCGCGCCACCCGCCTGTGACAGCGGGGTGCTGTTTGACTACCTTGCCACCACCGTACCGCTCGACCAGATCGACGGCTATTGCCTGACCGCCACGCCCGAGGATGGGCATTTCCTGATCCCCGGCGCGCGGAATTATCGCGGCTATTGCAAAAAGACCTTTTGCGAACGGGTGAACACCACCAAGGAAGAGACCGTCGAGATCAGCAAGAACATCGCACGATCCGCGGTCGACACCATCAGTCAGCCGGACAACCTACGCGCCGTGGCGCATAAATCCGGGGCCTTCATTTTGACGGGAGGGGCATCTGCACTGAGCGCCAATCTGGCGACCACAGGCACGACGCTGGCCACCGCGCTATCGACCCCCGCCGCCCTTGCGGCCACGGGGGTAAGCGTGGTCGCAGTGGGCGGCGCGGTCTATATGTGCAGCGGTGGGGAGGAGGTCAGCTCAGACGGCTGACCACCACGGTGACTTCGGGTTTCTTGCCGATTTCGTCATAAGACGACTGACGTGCGACCTTTTTCAGACCGTCGTTCAGCTTGTCGTCATCCCGCAGGGTGGCGGCTTTCTGACGGTTCAGCCATTGGCTGAGGTCTTGCTCCAGCACATCCACAAGCGGTGCATTGGACCGACCTGTCTCCGGCAGACCCATCAGATCAACCCAAGGCTCGCCCAAGGGCTCATCATCCGCATCCAAAATCATGGTCACGGTGGCATGACCGTTCAGCGCCATGCGGATACGGTCGCGGATCACCCCATCCAGCGCGCCGACCTGCACCGAGCCGTCCAGATACATCCGGCCCGTGTCGACATGTTCGACCACCTTGGGCTTGTTGCCCGACAGGTCGATCATCATACCGTTCACGGCCAACACGCCGGTGATGCCCTTGGCATTGGCAATCTTCACATGCTCGCGCAGGTGACGGTGCTCGCCGTGCATGGGGATCAGAACCTGCGGTTTGACGATCGCATGCAGCGTCTCAAGGTCCGGTCGGTTCGCGTGGCCTGACACGTGATAGAGCCCCGAGGAATCATCCACCACATCCACACCCTTTTCAGAGAACTGGTTGATGATGCCGATCACGCCGCGCTCATTGCCCGGGATGGTCTTCGAGGAAAAGAGGAACAGATCGCCCTCTTTCAACTCGATGCCCTGATACTTACCCCGTGCCAGCTGCGCTGAGGCCGCGCGGCGTTCACCTTGGCTGCCGGTGACCAGCAGCATCAGGTTCTCGCGCGGGATGGCGCGGGCATTCTCGGGAGAGATGACAGGCGGAAAGTCTGTCATCACACCGGTCTGGATCGAGGCTTCGACCATGCGGTTCATCGCACGGCCCAGCAGAACGATCGACCGCCCTGCCCGTGCGCCCGCCTCTGCGAGCGTCTTGACCCGCGCCACGTTGGAGGCAAAGGTCGTGGCGACGACCATGCCTTCGGCACTGCTGACCAGCTTTTCGATCTCTGGCCCAACGGTCGCTTCCGAGCGGCCCGGATGAGCGGAGAAGACATTGGTACTGTCGCAGATCAGCGCATTGACGCCATCCTTGCAGACCTCTGCCCAGAGTCCGTCATCGAAGGCTTCGCCGACGCCGGGCGTGCGGTCGATCTTGAAGTCGCCGGAGTGGATCGTGCGCCCCTCGGGCGTGTCGATGACCATGGCCGAGGATTCGGGGATCGAATGCGAGATCGGCAAGAAGCCCACTTTGAACGGGCCTGCGGTGATCTGCTCTGGCCATGTGCTGACCGTGGTGACCGCATCTTCGGGGTGGCCGTGTTCAGACATCTTCCGACGGGCGATATTGGCGGTAAAGGCGCGCGCATAGATCGGCGCTTTCAGCACCTCATAGGAATGCGCAATGGCGCCGATGTGGTCTTCGTGGGCGTGGGTGATAAAGATCGCTTCGATCTGATCGCGCCGCTTCTTCAGCCAAGAGATGTCGGGCAGGATCAGGTCCACGCCCGGCGTGCTGTCCATGTCTGGAAAGGCCACACCGATGTCGACGACGATCAGCCGTTCTTTACCGGGTTTGCCGTAGCCGTAGACATAGGCGTTCATGCCAATTTCACCCGCCCCACCGAGGGGCAGATAGATAAATCGTTCGCTGCTCATATTATTCAGCTTTGTCCTTATTATAATCGTGGATCACGGTCAGACCGTGCATCGTGAGTTCATCTTGATAATCATCGAACAGGTCGACTGCCTGCTGAAACAGCGGTGCCAGACCCCCCGTGGCAATAACGCGCATGGGTCTCGCACGTTCCGCCCTTATGCGCTCACATATCTCACGAACCAGCCCGACATAACCCCAAAAGACACCAGACTGCATACAGGCCACGGTATTGGTGCCGATGACATTCTGAGGTTTGGAGATATCGACATGCGGCAGCGCGGCCGCAGCATTGTGCAGCGCCTCAAGGCTGAGGTTCACGCCGGGTGCGATCACGCCTCCGATATAGGCCCCATCATCGGCCACCACGTCAAAGGTGGTGGCGGTGCCAAAGTCGACCACGATCAAGTCGCCGCCATAAAGGTCAAAACCCGCCACGGTGTTCACCAACCGGTCCGGCCCCACCTGCGTGCCTCCATCTACGCGCACGTCAATCGGCAGCTCGCAGCCCGGTTTGCCCACCACGAAAGGACGCGTGTTGAAATAACGATCGGCCAGAACGCGCAGGTTGAACACAACCCGCGGCACGGTGGAGCTGATGATCATATCGGTGATGTCAGCGTCTATATTTTGCAGGCGCATCAACGTGTTCAGCCAAACGTAATATTGGTCCGCCGTGCGTTTCCATTCAGTCGAGGTGCGCCAAGTGGCGATGAACTCTTTCCCGTCCCAGATCGAGAAAACCGTGTTGGTGTTGCCGCAATCAATTGCCAGAAGCATGGTGCCTCCCTCCCCCAGATTTTAGAAAAACACATCTGCTGCGGTGATGGGCACCGCGCCGTCGCGGGTGCGCAGGATCAGATTGCCTGCGCCGTCTACATCTTCGAAAACGCCAGTGATCTCATCGCGCATGGTGCGGGCGGTGATGACCTCTCCGAGCCGCGCGGCATGGCCGAGCCATGCGCTGCGGATTGTGCTGAAACCATAGGTCGTGAACTGCTCTTCGAGACCGGCATATTCTCGCGCAAGCACGTCGAGGAAATCCTCGGCGCTCACATTCGCCCCCGCTTCGCGGAGGGTCACCGCAGGCAGGGCGCGGGCTTCCAGCGTGCTCGCCTCCGGGGCATGGGCAAGGTTCACACCAATCCCGATGGCCAGATGATCGCCGACGCTTTCCAGAAGGATACCCGCCACCTTGCCGCCCCGCAAAAGCACATCGTTCGGCCATTTTAGGGCAAAGGCATCCTCGCGCCCGGTCACCGCAACAAAGGCGCGGAAGAGCGCCAGTGATGTCACGAAGGACCGCAGCGCGGCGACGCCCGGCATTTCTTTGCGCGGCATCATCAGCGTGGCCGCGAAATTTCCACGCGGCGTGGTCCAACTGCGGCCCCGGCGGCCCCGCGCGGCGGTCTGCTCCAGCGCCAAAATCCAAGTCGGCGCGGTCAGCTCTTGCTGTAACCGCGCCGCCTCTGAAAGGGTGGAATCGAGCGTGTCATAGACGCGCCGGCCATAGCCTTCCGGCCAGTGGCTCATGCGCTGATCCGGCCGATCGTCCGCCGCACCGCTCAGTTCACCAGCGACGCCGCAGCCGAGGCGGCCATGCCCTCGACACCGAACATATTCGCGATCCCGACGATCATGATCACCGCCGACGCCATCAGCACCACGGTCAGCACGCCCCCGTTCTGATGGTCCAGCGTGTCAGAGCGTTCTTCGCCAAAGTACATGTAGAAAACGATCCGCAGATAGTAGTACGCACCGATCACACTGGCGATCACACCCGCCACCGCGAGCCATGCCATATTGGCGTCATAGGCCGCGCGCAGCACATAGAACTTGCCGAAGAAACCCAGCATCGGCGGCACGCCCGCGAGGCTGAACAGCAGCACCAGCATCGCAAGGGCACGGCCCGGATTGGACTTGGCATACATGTTGAGCAGCGTGATATCGGTCACCGGCGCGCCGTCTTTTTGCATCAGCAAGATGAACGCAAAGGTCCCGAGGTTCATCGTCACATAGATCGCCATATAGACAAGCATCGCCTGCACGCCAAAGGCCGTGCCCGCAGCCAAGCCCATCAGCGCATAGCCCATGTGGGCGATCGACGAAAAGGCCATCAGACGTTTGATATTGGTCTGACCGATCGCGGCGACCGAGCCGAAGAACATCGACAGCACCGACAGCAGCGCCACGATCTGGCTCCAATCGCTGACGATCTGGCCAAAGGCGTCATGCATGACCCGCGCGAAAAGGCCCATGGCGGCGACTTTTGGTGCCGTGGCAAAGAAGGCCGCAATCGGGGTCGGCGCGCCCTCATAAACGTCCGGTGTCCACATGTGGAAGGGCACGGCGGAGACTTTGAAGGCAAGGCCCGAGATCAGGAAAACCAGACCAAAGAGCAGCCCAAGCGAGGTGCCGCCGGTTTGCGCCGTGGTGATGATGCCCGCGAAAAGCGTGGTCCCGGCATAGCCATAGACGAGCGACGCACCATAGAGCAGCAGCCCCGAACTAAGCGCGCCGAGCACGAAATACTTGAGGCCCGCCTCAGTGGATTTTACCGAGTCGCGGCGCAGCGAGGCCACGACATAGAGCGCCAGAGATTGCAGTTCCAACCCCATGTAGAGCGCCATCAGGTCGCCTGCGCTGACCATCATCATCATGCCGACAACAGCCAAGGCCACCAGCATCGGATATTCAAACCGCAGCAAACCGCGCAGTTTCATATAGCTTTCGGACATGACCAAGACAGCCGCCGCCGAGAGCAGGATCGCCACTTTGGCAAAGCGCGCAAAGCTGTCGTCGATGAACATACCGTGGAAGGCGATGTTGGTGGTGCCGTCGCCGGACATGGCCACCCAAGCAGCCAGCAGCACCATCACCACCGCGGTCACCCAGACGAGCACCCCGGCGGCCTTGTCTTTCGACGTATAGACCGCGCCAAGAAGGCCAAGCAGGGCAAACCCCGCAAGCACAATCTCAGGCAGAATGATGTTCAGATCAGCGGAAATCATGCGCCAAGTCCTTCTTAATGCGAGGCATCGGCAGTCTGCACAGCGGTGTCAGCCGCCTCCAGCGCCATGTCGTAATTGTCAACGAGAGCAGCCACCGACGGCCCGATCATATCCAACACCAGTGCCGGATAGACGCCCAAGATCAGGGTCATCGCCACCAGAGGTGCGATAATCCATTTCTCACGCGCGGTCATGTCGGTGATCGCCTTAAGGCTTTCTTTGATCAGGTCGCCCATCACCACGCGGCGATAGAGCCACAGCGCATAGGCCGCCGAGAAGATCACGCCCGTGGTCGCCACAGCCGCCACCCAAGTGTTCACTTGGAAGGTCGCCATCAGCGTCAGAAATTCCCCGACAAAGCCAGATGTGCCCGGCAGGCCCACGTTCGCCATGGTGAAGAACATAAAGACCAGCGCATAGGCCGGCATCCGGTTCACCAGACCACCATAGGCGTCGATGTCACGGGTGTGCATACGGTCATAGATCACGCCAACGCTAAGGAAGAGCGCGCCAGAGATGAAGCCGTGGCTGATCATCTGGAAAATAGCGCCATCAATCCCCTGCTGGTTGGCCGCAAAGATGCCCATGGTCACGAAACCCATGTGTGCGACCGAGGAATAGGCGATCAGCTTTTTCATGTCCTGCTGCACCAGCGCCACCAGCGAAGTGTAGACGATGGCAATGGCCGACATCCAAAGGATCAGCGGCGTCATCACCTCGGCCCCCACGGGGAACATCGGCAACGAAAACCGCAGGAAGCCGTAGCCGCCCATCTTGAGCAGGATCGCCGCGAGCACCACAGAACCCGCCGTCGGGGCCTGAACGTGCGCGTCGGGCAGCCAAGTGTGCACCGGCCACATCGGCATCTTGACCGCGAAGCTGGCAAAGAAGGCGAGGAACATCAGTGTCTGCATGCCGCCGACGATCTGAAGCCCCAGCAGCTCGAAAGTCTCGGAGCCGAAGTTGTGGGTCAGCAAGCTGATCTCACAGCCGCCGATGCAGGTGGTGCCGGCTTCGGTAAACATCGCCACCATGGCCACCAGCATCAGTACCGAGCCGAGGAAGGTGTAGAGGAAGAACTTGAAGCTCGCGTAGATACGCTCTTTCCCGCCCCAGATGCCGATGATCAAGAACATCGGAATGAGGCCCGCTTCGAAGAAGAGGTAGAAGAGCACCAGATCCAGCGCCATGAACACGCCGAGCATCAGCGTCTCCAGCAGCAGGAAGGCGATCATATATTCTTTGACGCGATGCTCCACATTCCAGCTTGCCGCGATGACCAGCGGCATCATGAAGGTGGTCAGCATGACGAAAAGGATCGAAATACCGTCGACGCCAAGGCGGTACTTCAGGCCCAAGAGCCAATCGGCCTCATCCACAAACTGAAAATCAGTGTTGGACGGGTCAAAATCAAAGAGCACAAAAAGCGAGATCAGGAAGGTAACCGTCGTGGTGATGAAGGCCAGCCATTTCGCATTACGCCCGGCGGCGGCATCGTCGCCTCGCAAGAAGACCGCGAGGATCAGTGCTGCGAATGCCGGAATGAATGTGATGATTGAAAGCAGATGCGTATCCATCAGTTCGCTCCTCCGCTCATCGTCATCCATGTCACCAGAACGGCGATGCCGATCACCATGGCGAAGGCATAGGTGAAGATATAGCCCGTCTGTGCCTTACCCGCGAGGCGGGTGAAGAAGGGGATGATCCCCATGGCGACGCCATTGAGCGTGCCGTCGATCACAGTGCCATCGCCGCGTTTCCACAGGAACCGGCCAATCGTTTTGCCGGGGCGCACGAAAATCACGTCGTAAACCTCATCAAAGTACCATTTGTTTTTCAGGAACAGGTAAAGCGGGCGTTGGTTTGCCGCCAAACGGCCCGGCACGGTTGGGCTCCAGATATAGAACCACAGGGCCATGATCAGACCGGCCAGCATCGCGATAAAGGGCGAAACTTTGACCCAAGTCGGGGCGGCGTGCGCGTCGTCCAACACGTGGTTATCGGGGGCAAAGTAAAGCGCCCCCTCACCCGGCGCACCGCCGAAGGCTTCGTGATGCGCGCCCGCGTCTTGGTGGCCCTCGACCAGCGCCTCGGCCCCGTGATCACCGTCAACCGTGCCGGTGGCGCCGTGGTCATCTTCGGCCCCTTCGACATGAGCGTCGCCGCCTTCGGCCATTTCAGCCATCGGGATACCGTAGAATTTGCCAACCTGATCCGCGTGGCCAAAGAAGCTGCCGTACCAGACCATGCCAGCAAACACCGAGCCGAGCGCCAAGACGCCAAGCGGGATCAGCATGACCATCGGGCTTTCATGCGCGTGCTCATGCGTATGTTTGTTGCCGCGCGGCGCGCCGAAGAACGTCAGGAAGATCAGGCGCCAGCTGTAGAAGCTTGTCATCGCAGCGGCGATCACCAGCAGCCAGAAACCATACATGGACCCACCGCCCCAAGCGCTCTCGATGATCGCATCTTTCGACAGGAAGCCAGCGAAACCAATATGCGTCAGCGGGATGCCAACACCGGTAATAGCCAGCGTGCCGATCATCATGGCAGCAAAGGTATAGGGGATCTTTTTGCGCAGACCGCCGTAGTTGGTCATGTCTTGCTCATGGTGCATCGCGTGGATGACCGAGCCCGCTCCCAAGAACAGCATCGCCTTAAAGAAGGCGTGTGTGAACAGGTGGAACATCGCCGCCGAATACATGCCGACGCCCGCCGCCACGAACATATAGCCAAGCTGCGACATGGTCGAATAGGCGATGACGCGTTTGATGTCGGTCTGCACAAGACCGATCGTCGCCGCAACGAAAGCGGTGGTTGCCCCGATGACGGTGACAAAGGCCATGGCTTCGGGCGCAAACTCCATCACCGGCGACATGCGGCAAACTAGGAAAACACCCGCCGTCACCATGGTCGCCGCGTGGATCAGCGCCGACACGGGTGTCGGGCCTTCCATCGCGTCGGGAAGCCAAGTGTGCAGGAACAGCTGCGCTGATTTACCCATCGCGCCGAGGAACAGCAGGAAGGCGATCAGGTTCGCCGCGTTCCAATCGTTCCACAGGAAGGTCACAGTCTGCTCAGCCAAATCGGGTGCCGCAGCAAAAATATCGTCAAAGCGGATCGAGTCCGTCAGCATATATAGGCCAAAGATGCCCAGCAGGAACGCAAAGTCCCCTACCCGGTTCACGATGAAGGCCTTCATCGCCGCGGCATTGGCGCTTGGCTTACGGAAGTAGAAACCGATCAGCAGGTAGGACGCGACACCAACGCCTTCCCAGCCAAAGAACATCTGCACGAGGTTGTCGGCTGTCACCAGCATCAACATCGCGAAGGTAAAGAAGGACAGATAGGCAAAGAACCGGGGGCGATAGCTTTCGTTATCGCGGAAGTTCTCATCGTGCGCCATGTAGCCGAAGGAATAGAGGTGCACGAGGCTCGACACCGTGGTGATCACGATCAACATGATCGCAGTCAGACGGTCCATGCGGATCGCCCAATCGGTGCTAAGCGTGCCACTTTCGATAAAGCGCAGGATCTGGATTTGATCGGTCGGGCCGTCCAGCGTCAGGAACACCACCCAAGACAGGAAGGTCGAGAGGAACAGCAAGCCGGTGGCGATCCATTGAGCGGCTTTCTCACCAGTAATCTTCCAGCCGAAACCGCAAAGGATGGCACCCACAAGCGGGGCGAATAGGATCGTGGTTTCCATTGCCTCAGCCCTTCATCACGTTGACATCTTCCACCGCGATCGAGCCACGGTTACGGAAGAAACAGACCAGGATGGCGAGGCCGATGGCAGCCTCCGCCGCAGCGACGGTAAGCACGAAAAGTGTGAATACCTGCCCCGTCAAATCACCAAGGAAACTGGAGAAGGCAACGAGGTTGATGTTCACCGCGAGCAGCATCAATTCGATGCTCATCAGCAGGATGATCACGTTCTTGCGGTTCAGGAATAGCCCGAAGATGCCGATGACAAACAGCGTCGCCGCTACCGTCAGGTAATGCTCAAGTCCGATCATGTCGTCCCTTACGTTCCCGCCCTTTGATGGGCTTTGGTCGCGCCCCATTTGGTGGGGCTTTTAGTATCACTTTGCCCCGGCTGCCACCGGGATTGCCGAGGTTTTAGCCGATAAAGCTGTAGCCGCCGAAAAACACGACGATCAAAACCACGACCAGCACCACGATTGTTGTTCTCGACATTTCGGCGTCCCTTTTCTCTTTGGTTCAGCCATTTTCTTTCAACGAAAACGGCTACGGAATTTTTAAAAATTCCGGTGTTTACAGGCCCTGCCCCGACTTCACGTCGCGCAGTTCCATCGCCTTGGCCGGGTCGCGCATCATCTGCGCCACCACGTCTTGGCGTTTCACGTCCTTGCGGTGCCGCAGTGTCAGCACGATCGCCCCGATCATTGCCACCAGCAGGATCAGACCCGCCAGCTGGAACAGCAGGAAGTAACGATCATAAAGCAGCAGACCAAGCGCTTCGGTATTGAACCGCGCCGGATCGATTGCATTGGCCCGCAGGCTCTCCGCCGCCGCACTCTGCTCCCACGCGCCAAAGGCCATCACGAATTGCATCAAGATCACCAAAGCGATCAGCAGCGCCAGAGGCATATAGCGCGCCATCTCGGCCTTGAGCTCGGCGAAGTCCACGTCGAGCATCATGACCACGAAGAGGAACAGCACCGCCACCGCGCCGACGTAGACGATGACCAGAAGCATCGCCACGAACTCCGCCCCCAGCAGCACGAAAAGCCCCGCCGCCGAAAGGAAAGACAGGATCAGCCAGAGCACCGAATGCACCGGGTTGCGGCTGATCACCGTGAACAGTCCGCCGGTGATGACGCTGATCGCGAAGAGGTAAAATGAAAAGACCGTCATGCGCCGTCTTCCTTCTTGGTATCTTTTTCTTCGTCAAGAACCGACTGCGCCAGTTCCAGCGCCCGGGTCATCGCCGGCAGCCCGGCAAAGACCGACATCTGGCCAATCGTCTCGACGATATGTTGCTTGGTGGCGCCCGCCTCCCGTGCGTGGCGCACGGTTTGGCGGAGGGCCATATCATTCTGCGCGCCCTGCATGGTCAGCCCCGCGAGCGTAAGCAGCAGCCGCGTCCGCGCGTCCAGCCCGCCCTTGTTCAACGTGTCGCCGAACCAGAAGTCCATCATGTCCTTCGGCATGGTGCCCATCATCGCCTCAAACCCCTTGGGCGAAAAAGCATCCATCGCTGGAAAGGCTTTCGCCATTTCCTGCGCCTGCTTCATCATCGCATCAAAAGGGTTCTTGGGATCACTCATCGGTAAGGTGCGTCCATCTCAAGGTTGCGGGCAATCTCGGCTTCCCAGCGTTCGCCGTTGTCCAAAAGCTTGGCCTTGTCGTAATACAGCTCTTCGCGGGTCTCGGTCGAGAATTCGAAGTTCGGGCCTTCGACAATTGCATCTACCGGGCAGGCTTCCTGGCAGAAACCGCAGTAGATGCATTTGGTCATATCGATGTCATAGCGCGTGGTGCGGCGGCTGCCGTCCTCGCGTGCTTCGGCGTCGATGGTGATCGCCTGCGCGGGGCAGATCGCCTCGCAGAGTTTGCACGCGATGCAACGCTCTTCGCCGTTTGGATAACGGCGCAGCGCGTGTTCGCCCCGGAAACGCGGCGACAGAGGCCCCTTTTCATGCGGGTAGTTCAGCGTCGTTTTCGGCGCAAAGAAATAGCGCATCCCCAGCATGAACGCCTTGGCGTAATCTGCCAGCAGGAAATATTTCGCGGCGCGGGTGTAGTCAGTCGTCGCCATATCAGCCCCCTACGGTCCAGCGGGCGTAGATGCCCCAGAACCAATCGAATTTTGCAGCGAATGCCACGAAGACCACCCAGAACAGCGAGAACGGCAGGAAGACTTTCCAACCCAGCCGCATCAGCTGGTCATAGCGGTAGCGCGGCGTGATTGCCTTCACCATGGCGAACATGAAGAAGACCATCAGCATCTTGATGAACATCCAGAAGAAGCCATCGGGCAGGAACGGCACCGGAGACAACCAGCCGCCGAAGAACATCAGCGACACCAGCGCACACATCAGCACCACGGCCACCAATTCACCGATCATAAAGAGCAGGAAGGGCGTGGAGGAATATTCCACCTGATAACCCGCCACCAGTTCCGATTCCGCTTCGGGCAGGTCGAACGGCGGGCGGTTGGTTTCCGCCAGCGCCGAGATAAAGAACAGGATCAACATCGGGAAGTGTGGCAGGAAGTACCAGTTGAACAGGCCCCAGTCACCATCCTGCGCTGCCACGATGGATGTGAAGTTCATCGAACCGGTCGAGAGGATCACGCCGATGATGATCAGGCCAATCGAGACCTCATAGGAAATCATCTGCGCGGCAGAACGCAGTGAACCAAGGAAGGGGTATTTCGAGTTCGACGCCCAACCGCCCATGATCACGCCGTAAACTTCGAGCGAGGAGACAGCGAAGACATAGAGGATCGCCACATTGATGTCCGACAGGATCCAGCCTTCGTTGAAAGGGATCACTGCCCAGGCGATCATCGCCATGACAAAAGAAATCATCGGCGCAAGGAAGAAGACCCCCTTGTCAGCGCCCGCCGGGACCACCACTTCTTTAACGATATATTTAAGAAAGTCGGCAAAACTCTGCAGCAGGCCGAAGACGCCCACAACGTTGGGGCCGCGGCGCATCATCACGGCGGCCCAGATCTTGCGGTCGGCATACATGAGGAAGGCCAGCGCCAGCAAAAGCGGCACAACCAGCAGTAAAACCTGCCCAACCGTCAGCAGGGCAATGCCAAGCCCGGTCGTGTAAAAGAAATCAGCCATAAGTCCTCACACCGTCGGAATGCCGCGTTCCGCGCATTGAAACGCGGTCACTTCGGCATCAATTGTCTTCAAGCCTTTCGGCAGGCTCGGCGAGATTGTGTAAACAGCATCTGCTCGCCATATGCCACCCTCTTCGGTGACATTTGTCCGCACATGTCGCGCAAAACCGTAGCCTCGGATCAACGTATACTGCGCTGCAGCACATTCGGCATAATCCGACACATCCTGGTTCGACAACGCCTTGGTCATCGCCACGTTGAACTGCACCAAATCACCGTCCAAAAGCTGTGTTTCCACCCCCTTGTAGTCGGGGATGAAATCCTCGGCCACCGGCACCTGCGGTTCGCAGGCGGCCAGCAGCATCAAGGGGGCCAGCATCATGGCTCTCACTCCGCCGCCATCGGCTCGGCCCGGCGCGCGGCGGCCAGAGCCGAAAGTTCCGCCATCAACTGGCTGGCCCGTGCGATTGGGTTAGAGAGATAGAAGTCGCGTACCGTCGGCGCGAAAGAGGCATCGCCCAGCTTACCGGCAGGCAGCGCGGCCCATTCGTTTTCCGGCACCTCATCGACATTTGCCAGATGTGGCACGGCCTCGGTCAGCTTGCGGCGCAACTGCGCGATGGAATCATAGCCCAATTGCGCGCCCAACTCAGCTGAGAGCGCCCGGAGAATCGCCCAGTTTTCCTTGGCTTGACCGGGCGCGAACCCGGCGCGCTGCGCAATTTGCGGGCGGCCTTCGGTGTTGACGAACAGACCCGGTTCTTCGGTATAGGCGGCACCCGGCAAGATGATGTCGGCGCGGTGCGCACCACGATCGCCGTGGCTGCCTTGGTAGATCACGAAGGGACCGGCACCGATTTCGACCTCATCCGCGCCGAGGTTATAGATCACCTCTGCCGCGTTCACATCATCCATGCCGTTCTCAGCAGTCGCTCCGATGTCCATCGCGCCAACGCGCGCGGCAGCGGTGTGTAGAATCATCAGCTTGCTCTTAGTCTTCTCGGCCAGTTCCATCGCTTTCGCCAGAACCGCTACGCCATCGGCTTCGCGCAGCGCGCCTTGGCCGACGACAATCACCGAAGGCTGCTCCAGCACTTCGTCGAAATCACTGCCCATCAGTTTATCGAGGGTCGCGCGATCATTGCCCAGATGGTGATGCGGATAAGTCAGGTCAGCAGCTTCGCCGATCAGGCCGATCTCTGCGCCCTTGCTCCACGCCTTGCGGATGCGCGCGTTCAACACCGGCGCTTCGACCGCCGGGTTGCAGCCGATCAGCTGGATCATCTTAGCATCGTCCAGATCTTCGATCCGTGCGTTGCCAACATAGCCAAAGCGATTGCCCGCAGGCAGCTTCGCCCCATCGGTGCGGCATTCGACGACACCGCCCTGCCCTTCGATCAATTGCTTCAGCGCGAAGGCGGCTTCAACCGGTGACAAATCACCGACGAGACCGGCAAGCTTCTTGCCCTTCATCGCAGCGGCTGCGGCATTCAGCGCCTCAGGCCAGCTGGCTTTGCGCAGCTTGCCGTTTTCGCGGATGTAGGGCGTGTCCAGACGCTGGCGGCGCAGACCGTCCCAGACAAAACGAGTCTTGTCGGAAATCCACTCTTCGTTCACGCCATCATGGTTGCGCGGCAGGAAGCGCATGACTTCGCGGCCTTTGGTATCCACACGAATGTTGGAGCCAAGCGCATCCATCACGTCGATGCTTTCGGTCTTGCTCAACTCCCACGGACGCGCAGTAAAGGCGTAGGGTTTGCTGACCAGCGCACCGACGGGGCAAAGGTCGATGATATTGCCCGACAGGTTGCTGTCGATCAGTGAGCCGAGATAGGTCGTGATCTCTGCATCCTCGCCCCGGCCCGTCTGGCCCATCACATGCTGCCCCGCGACCTCGGTCGTGAAGCGCACGCAGCGGGTGCAGGAAATGCAGCGGGTCATGTGAGTCTCTACGAGCGGGCCGAGATCGAGGTCTTCGGTCGCCCGCTTCGGCTCGCGGTAGCGCGAGAAATCGACGCCGTAGGCCATTGCCTGATCCTGCAGATCACATTCGCCACCCTGATCGCAGATCGGGCAATCGAGCGGGTGGTTGATGAGCAGGAACTCCATCACCCCTTCGCGGGCCTTTTTGACCATCGGCGAGTTGGTTTTCACAACCGGCGGCTGGCCTTCCGGCCCGGGGCGCAGGTCGCGCACCTGCATGGCGCAGGAGGCGGCGGGCTTGGGCGGCCCGCCGACGACTTCCACAAGACACATCCGGCAGTTACCGGCGATCGACAGACGCTCGTGGTAACAGAAGCGCGGCACCTCGATGCCGACCTGCTCACAGGCCTGAATGAGCGTCATCGCCCCTTCGACTTCGACTTCCTTACCGTCGATGATGATCTTGCGGATATCGCTCATAAGCTCACTTTGCCTTCAGTAACGAACCGATCCGGCTCGATTTTTGAATCTCTTCGCGTCCTAGCGCACAATAGCTTTGCGGGTCCGAAGTATCGACCCCCTTGGCCTTGAAAAACGCGGCGCCCCGCGCTCTCATGCGCGCTTTTTCAGCGTCACTATCAATATAGGCGTCGATCTCGGCGTCGGAGTAGCCCAGATCGCCTGCCTTGCCTTTCAAATCCCATGCCATCTTGACCGCGCGCAGCATTCGCGCACTGATGTCGGGGCAGTTCTTGCGGATGATGTCGGCCACGCCGATGTCCAAAAGCGCGTCGTCGATGGCAGCCACTTCGCGCAGCGGCGGCTTGGCCATGGCGGGCGTCACGATGGCGGCGGTCAGGCTCAGGCCCATCACGGCGATCATCAGGGTGCGCATATCAATTCTCCTTCATGCAGCGGGCCGGAACGGCCCGTCTGACAGATGGAGTTCGAGGTGCATGATATTCAATATCACCGCTCCCTTGGGCCACAGCCCCGCGATATGTCGCCGATGCGATCACTGTGGGCAGCGCCCCTGAAAGGTCAGCGCGCCGCCATCAAGCCGCAGCGTGCCTGTCGGCGCATCGGGGCCAAAGGTCCAGTCGATGTCTGAACTGCCATAGTTGCCGACGCAGTATTTCACCGCTTCGTAGCGCGCCGCTGCGCGGGCGCCGTCGATAGATTTCCCGGCATCCTTAACCGTCACCTGAAATACGTCGCGCTGGCCATCCACCTTGCGCAGTTTGGTGCTGAAATACTGCCCGTCAAAGGCAACACGCTCACCATCATTGGCACAGCCTGCCAGCAGTGCGCTGACCGTCAAAACCGTCAAAGCATATTTCATAGACCTACTCCGCTGCGCCATGGGCCCGGCTTTGCCGACCGCCCCCGCGCCTGTTGTGGACGGACGCGCCTGACACGCGCCCGCTATCGCCGCTCCTGCGCCAAGCGTCAAGCCATCGGGCCTGCCGCCGCGCAGGGTTTCACTCTGCCGCGACCGCGCTGACACGGCCCGTACGCTTGTGTTTGATCCGGTCTTCGATCTCATCCCGGAAGTGCCGGATCAGACCTTGGATCGGCCAAGCCGCCGCATCGCCAAGCGCGCAGATCGTGTGGCCTTCGACCTGTTTGGTCACGTCGAGCAGCATGTCGATCTCTTCGGGTTCCGCATCGCCGGTTACCAGACGGTCCATCACGCGCATCATCCAGCCGGTGCCTTCGCGGCAGGGCGTGCACTGGCCACAGCTTTCGTGCTTGTAGAACTTCGACAAACGCCAGATCGCTTTGATCACGTCGGTCGAGTTGTCCATCACGATCACCGCCGCCGTGCCGAGGCCGGAGCGCTGTTCGCGCAGATAATCAAAATCCATGATCGCGTCGCGCATGTCTTTGCCGGGGATCAGCGGCACCGAAGAGCCGCCGGGGATAACGGCCTTTAGGTTGTCCCAACCGCCGCGAATGCCGCCGCAATGTTTTTCGATCAGCTCTTCAAACCCGATGCTCATCGCCTCTTCAACAACGCAAGGGTTATTGACGTGGCCCGAGATTGCAAAGAGCTTGGTGCCAGCGTTATTCGCGCGGCCAAAGCCCGCGAACCACTCCGGCCCACGGCGCAGGATGGTCGGCACCACGGCGATGGATTCGACGTTGTTCACGGTCGTCGGGCAGCCATAAAGACCCGCGCCCGCCGGGAACGGCGGCTTCATCCGCGGCATGCCCTTCTTGCCTTCGAGGCTTTCCAGAAGTGCTGTTTCTTCGCCGCAGATATAGGCACCCGCACCGTGGTGCAGATAGATATCGAAGTCCCAGCCGGATTTGGAGGCGTTCTTGCCCACCAACCCAGCCTCATAGGCTTCATCAATCGCAGTCTGCAACGCTTCACGCTCGCGGATATATTCGCCGCGCAGGTAGATGTAGCAGGCATGGGCATTCATCGCGAAAGAGGCGATCAAACAGCCTTCGATCAGCGTATGCGGATCGTGGCGCATGATCTCGCGGTCTTTGCAGGTGCCCGGCTCGGATTCGTCGGCATTGACCACCAGATAGGACGGGCGGCCATCGCTTTCCTTGGGCATGAAGGACCATTTCAGACCTGTGGGGAAGCCCGCCCCGCCCCGGCCCCGCAGGCCAGAGGCTTTCATCTGGTCCACGATCCAATCGCGGCCGTTTTGGATGATTCCGGCAGTGCCATCCCAATGGCCCCGCGACTGCGCGCCTTTTAGGGTGCGGTCATGCATGCCGTAGATATTGGTAAAAATGCGGTCTTTGTCCTGAAGCATGATGCCTACCTTTGGTTCTCACGGCTGGCCCGGCGGGCCTGCCACATTTGATATATCACGACCATCGCCCAGAAAAGCGCGGCCAGTGCAGCAAAATCGAAGAGCAGCGCATAGCGCCCCGGCAGGCCAAGCGCCGGGCCAGCCCATTGCATGGCCAGCCACAAACACATGGTCACGGCAATGACCAGCCCTGCGGTGCGGCCCTTACGGGCAAGCGCTCTGTCTTCGGCTTCGCTCATCTCTCTCTCTTACCCCGTCAACCTTTCGCCTTGCCGTCATTGGCAAAGGCTTGGGCTTGACCGATCCAATCGTCGCGCCGGATGCGGCCCTTGAACCGCAGGCGGGAGTCGACCCAGTCGATCTCATCCCCCTGAAGGGCTGCGATCTGATCGAAATGGTAAATGCCCAGTTCATTCAGGGTCTGTTCCAACTTCGGCCCGATGCCGCCAATCCGCTTAAGGTCATCTGCCCCGCCCGCACGGGGCGCGTCGCGCAGCGCGGGCTTGCCATCGGTAGAATGGCTATCGGTCGCGGGCACTGGTGCGGGCTCGGCCTTCGCAGGTTTGGCGGGCGCTTCGACGACCTCTTGCGGGGTCTCCACGACAGCGGGCGCTTCTTCGGCCTCGATGACCTGTTCCGGTGCCGCTTCGACGGCAGCGGTATCGGCCACGGGCGCGGTCGGTTCCTGTGGCGATATTTCCTTGGAAGGCGCGGAAGGGGTTTCGACGGCCTCCTTCGAGGGCGTCACTACAGCAGCTGCTTCTTCCGCCTTGGCGACCTGTTCCGGTGCCGCCTCAACGGCAGCAGTATCGGCCACGGGCGCTGTCGGCTCCTGTGGTGGTGTTTCCTTAGCGGGTTCAACCGGCGCGCTTGCCTTGCGCGCCGCCCCGATCCCGGCGTCCCCTGCGGGGACTGAACCCACCGCGGAAGAAACGCTCCCCGATGCCGCCGGCGCCCCTGCGACCGATGCAGCCGCCGCGCTGCGCGTGCTGTCTTGGGGGGCAGCGGCGGGTACGTCTTTGCACAGCAGAGTCAGCGCCAGATAGCCCACGATCACCGCCACCAGCACACCAGCCAGAATCGACATCAACAGCCCCCAGATGCCGAAGGCCAGCAACAGGAATGCCACCAGCAAACCGGCACCGGCACCCAACCACCAACAGCGCTTGGTGCAGGCCTCTCGTTCCGAAATATCCGTCATGACTGTCCTTCTCTCCCTGAATGCGGGCGATGCGGCTTATGGCTTTGCGGGGTGGTAATGGTGCCGTCCTTGGCCCGTTGCGAAATCTCCGTCTTTAGTCTTTGGCGAGGCCTGCGGCCTGCTCTACCCAATTGTCGCGGCTGACGCGGCCTTTGAACCCTTCGAGGTTCTGATCGACCCAAGCGACCTCCTCCGGGCCCCATTGGGCGATCTGGTCAAAGTGGTAATAGCCCATGCCGTTCAGCATCTGCTCCAGCTTCGGGCCGACGCCTTTGATCTTTTTCAGATCATCGGCACCACCCTCGCGGGGGGCGTCCAACTGGGCGGGCTTTTGGCCGGGCGTCGCGGGGGCGCTGGTTTCGGCCTTGGCCGCATCGGCGCTCTCACCCTTGGGGTCACGTTTGGAGCGCGGCTTGCTCTTTGACGTGGCTTCGGCTTCTTGTTCGGTGACGCCGGTTTTGTCGGTGGCTTCGCCCTCGGCAGGACGCGGCTCTTCGGCTTCGACCTCTTCTACCGTTTCAGGCTGCGGCGCGTCGGGCTGGTTTTGCCAAGGCGTCAGCAGCGGCACTTCGGTGCCGTCGATGCGCTTGACGGTATCGCCGATGTCCACCGCAGCCTGCGCGCTGGCGTTGTATTGCGTGCGCCCGCTTTCGTGGTCCGTGAGGCTGGTCAACCCGCCCAAAGGCTCTGACGCATAGCGCCCGTTCTGCGGGCCGGGCACCGGCACGCGCCCATCGCTCAACTCATCAAGGATTTCATTGAGCCGCGCGGTGGTCAGGTCTTCGTAATAGTCTTTGCCGATCTGGGCCATCGGCGCGTTGGAGCACGCGCCAAGGCATTCGACTTCTTCCCACGAAAAACGCCCATCCGCCGACAACTCATGCGGTTTGGCGGCGATACGTTCTTTGCAGACGGCGACCAAATCCTCGGCCCCACAGATCATGCAGGACGTGGTGCCGCAAACCTGAATATGTGCCACGGAACCAACAGGTTGCAGCTGAAACATGAAGTAGAATGTCGCCACTTCCAGCCCGCGGATATAGGCCATGCCCAGCATTTCGGAGACATGTTCAATCGCCGCACGGGTCAGCCAACCCTCTTGCTCCTGCGCGCGCCACAGCAGTGGAATGATCGCGCTGGCCTGACGGCCCTCGGGGTATTTGGTGATCTGCGCTTCGGCCCATTTTTGGTTGGCGGGCGTAAAGGCAAAACTGTCGGGCTGGTCAGGGTGTAGACGGCGGAGCATTAGTTCGAACCTATGGTCAGGCGGAGGCCAATCGTGCCTCCGGCGTAAATTTCTTCAAAACAGGGTGACGCGATTAGCATCACCGGTCGATCTCTCCAAAGACGACGTCCATGGTGCCGATGATCGCGGCCACATCGGCAAGTTGGTGCCCGCTGGCAACATGATCCATCGCCTGCAGGTGCAAGAACCCCGGCGCGCGGATCTTAGCGCGGTAGGGTTTGTTGGAGCCATCGGCCACAAGGTAAACGCCAAACTCGCCCTTCGGCGCTTCGACCGCGCAATACACTTCGCCCTCGGGCACGTGGAAACCTTCGGTGTAAAGCTTGAAGTGGTGGATCAGGCTTTCCATGTCGGTCTTCATCGCGGTGCGCGACGGCGGGGTGATCTTGCCGCGGGCAAGGATATCGCCCTGCCCTTCGGGGGCGCGCAGTTTTTCGATCGCCTGCTGGATGATGTAGGTGGACTGGCGCATCTCTTCCATGCGGCAGAGGTAGCGGTCAAAGCAGTCGCCGTTCTTGCCCACGGGGATTTGGAAGTCGAATTCGTCATAGCATTCATAGGGTTGCGAACGCCGCAGATCCCAAGCCAACCCGGAACCGCGCACCATGACGCCGCTAAAGCCGTAATCGAGAATTTCCTGCTCGGAAACGATGCCAATGTCGACGTTCCGCTGTTTAAAGATCCGGTTCTCGGTCAGCAGCTCGTCAATATCGACCATGAATTTGGTCAGGAATTGCGCGCACCATGCTTCGATATCGTCCAGCAGCGCCGGCGGCAGGTCTTGGTGGACACCACCGGGGCGGAAGTAGGCCGCGTGCAAACGCGCGCCACAGGCCCGCTCGTAAAAGATCATCAGGCTTTCACGCTCTTCAAA
Organism: Sulfitobacter sp. NFXS29; assembly: GCF_040148765.1. NCBI lineage: Bacteria > Pseudomonadati > Pseudomonadota > Alphaproteobacteria > Rhodobacterales > Roseobacteraceae > Sulfitobacter > Sulfitobacter sp. NFXS29. The sequence continues at coordinate 710,946 of NZ_JAGDED010000001.1, read as the reverse complement.
ACCCCAGAGCGGCGGCGTCAGCGCGCCCACGTCGAGCGCCTGCGTGGTGATGTTCAAAAGGTGGTTCAGGATGCGGCCAATCTCGCAGAACAGCACCCGGATCAGCGAGGCACGGCGCGGCACCACGGTGCCGGTCAGCTTTTCGATGGCCAGACACCAAGCGTGCTCTTGGTTCATCGGAGCCACATAATCGAGCCGGTCGAAATACGGCAGGTTCTGCAGGTAAGTGCGGCTTTCCATCAGCTTTTCGGTGCCACGGTGCAGCAGGCCGATATGCGGGTCGCACCGTTCTACAACCTCGCCGTCCAACTCAAGCACCAGACGCAAAACACCGTGTGCGGCAGGGTGTTGCGGGCCGAAGTTGATGTTGAAGTTGCGGATCTTCTGCTCGCCGGACTCAAAGTCGGTCGACCCGTCGTCAAAGGCTTTTGTGCGAATGTCGCCGTCCATTACCGTTTCTCCAGTTCTTGCAGCTTCATGCCCATCCACCACAGCAAGGCGATCGTGCCCAGCGGGATCAGACAGGCCGCCGCCCAGTATTTATTAATGCCAAAGAACGGCAGCAGCTTGACCATCGGAATGGCCGTCAGCGCCGAGAGGATCAGCCAGCCCAGCCCGCCCATTACTTCGCGTCCTTGCTCACATGGCCATCCGGCGCGGATTTGTCGTCACCGGGCAGGATGTACTCGGCCCCTTCCCAAGGCGACATGAAATCGAACTGGCGGTATTCCTGCACAAGGCTCACCGGTTCATAGACCACGCGCTTGGCGGCTTCGTCATAGCGCACTTCGGTATAGCCCGTCGTCGGGAAGTCCTTGCGCAGCGGGTGGCCGCGGAACCCATAGTCGGTCAGGATGCGGCGCAGGTCCGGGTGGCCGGAAAACAGGATGCCGAACATGTCAAAGACTTCACGCTCGAACCAATCGGCACTGGGGTGCACGCCGGTGATCGACGGCACCATGTCCTTTTCGCGTGCGGTGGCGCGCAGGCGGATGCGGTGGTTTTGGTACATCGACAGGAAGTGGTACACCACGTCGAACCGTTTCGCACGGCCCGGATAGTCCACCGCCGTGATGTCGACCAAGGTCGAGAAACGGCAAGTCGGGTCGCCCTTGAGGAACTCAACAAGGCCCGCGATATTCGCCAGCGCCACGGACATGTTCAACTCACCCTTGGTGACATCCCATCCGAGCACGCAATCGGGCCGCTTGGCTTCGATATAGGCCCCAAGTTCCTGCAGTTGTTCGCTCATCGCAAATCTTCCTTCCACGCGCCGATCAACGCCATCTCACTGTCCTGCGCCTGTGGCGCATCGTCCTTTTGCCTGCCCCGATCCGGCGCAGGCCCTTGTCTTAGCGCACAATCGTCCCGGTGCGGCGGATTTTACGCTGCAACTGGAGGATACCATACAGCAGCGCCTCCGCCGTCGGCGGGCAGCCGGGCACATAGACGTCAACCGGCACGATCCGGTCACAGCCGCGCACGACCGAGTAGCTGTAGTGGTAGTACCCGCCGCCATTGGCACAAGACCCCATTGAGATCACATAGCGCGGCTCTGGCATCTGGTCGTAGACCTTGCGCAGCGCCGGGGCCATCTTGTTGGTCAGCGTGCCCGCGACGATCATCAGGTCCGACTGGCGCGGAGAGGCACGCGGCGCGGTGCCGAAACGCTCAAGGTCATAGCGTGGCATTGAGCTGTGCATCATCTCAACCGCGCAGCAGGCCAGACCAAAGGTCATCCAGTGCAAGCTGCCGGTGCGCGCCCAGTTGATGATGTCTTCGGTCGAGGTCAGCAGGAAACCCTTGTCCTGCAACTCGGCATTCAGGCTCTGGGTCGCGAACTCAGGATCAGCCCCCGCACCGTATTGACCGTAGGCCGCTGGCGCAGAAGCACCGGATTTCACCCGCGGGCTTTGGTGGCCATCGCCCATCACCGGGGTGACCAGCGCGTCATCATTTACTGCCATTCCAGCGCTCCCTTCTTCCATTCATAGGCGAAGCCAGCCGTCAGGACGCCCAAGAACACCATCATCGACCAAAAGCCCACCATGCTCACCTCTTTGAAGGCCACGGCCCAAGGGAAGAGGAAGGCGATTTCGAGATCGAAGATGATGAAGAGGATCGACACCAGATAGAAACGCACGTCAAACTTCATCCGCGCGTCGTCAAAAGCGTTGAACCCGCATTCATAGGCCGAGACCTTTTCCGGGTCAGGATTGCGCACGGCCACGACCACGGCGGCGAGGATCAGCACAAGGCCAAGGCCAATCGCCACGGCCAGAAAAACGAGGATGGGCAGGTATTCCCGCAGCATGTCGTCCAAGGGGATGCTCCTTTCGCGGTGCGCGGCATGAGGCAAAGGCCAAAAGCCCGCGCAGACAAACTTGGAACGGGTTTAACTCTGCCCGTGGGTAGGGTCAACGGGCCAAGCCCGGTTAATGCCGCCCACGGGCCCCCAATAGAGCCATTTCGCCAAAGCCTTGAACTAGACCACCCAAGCGGCTTTGCGCTTGTCGAAGAAGGCACTGATTCCTTCAGCGGCTTCTTCTGTTTCCCAACGCGCCGCGAGCGCGTCGATGGACATCTTCACCGCCTCGGGCGTGGCGATTCCCCCCAAGTCCTGCGCCAGCTTCTTAGCCGCTGCCACCGCACCCGGCGCGCAGAAGAGATAGGGCACGACTTCGGCCTCGACCGCCGCGTCGAGTTCGTCCGCCGGAACGGCACGGGCCAGCAGCCCCAGATCGACCGCTTCCGCCGCGCCAAAGAGCCGCGCCGACATGAAGACGCGGCGCGCGCGCCCCTCGCCCATCCGCGCCAGAACGTATGGCCCGATGGTCGCCGGGATGATGCCCAGCCGGGCCTCGGTGAACCCCATCTTGAGCGTATCGACCCCCACAGCCACGTCACAGACCGAAGCCATGCCGACCCCGCCGCCAAAGGCATTGCCCTGCAACTTCCCGATCACCGGCTTCGGCAGCGCATTCAGCGCGCCCAGCATCGTCGCCAGCTTGCCCGCCTCGGCTGAGCGTGTCTCGGCATCCATATCCGCCTGATCGCGCATCCAGCCCAGATCGCCGCCCGCGCAAAAGGATTTGCCCGCCCCGGTCAGGACCACCACACGCACCGCATCGTCGGCGGCCAGTTTACCCGCCGCATCCGTCAGGTCCGCCAGCATCTGCGCGGACATCGCGTTGTGCTTTTCAGGACGGTTCAGGGTCAGCGTCGCCACCCCGCGCGCGTCGGTTTCGATCGTCAAAGTCTCGTACATGTCAGCCTCGCATTGCCCGCGCCATTTCGGCGGCTTCCAGGACCACCGCCTGATCGACGCCGGTGTCATAGCCAAGCGCCGTCAGATGTTCGTTCACCGCCTCGGTGGCAACATTGCCCGCCGCGCCGGGCGCATAGGGGCAACCGCCCAAGCCGCCCACCGCCGCGTCAAAGACCCGCAGCCCCATCGACAGCGAGGCGTCGATATTGGCCATCGCCCGCCCGTGGGTGTCATGGTAGTGCCCCGCGAGCCGCCCTGCGGGGACCACGTCGCGCACCGAAAGCAGCATCCGCGCGATACTGTCGGGCGTGCCCGCGCCGATGGTGTCGCCCAAGGAAATCTCATAACAGCCCATCGCAAAGAGCCTGTCGGCCACCCGCGCCACCGCTCCGGGGTCGACCTTGCCGTCATAGGGGCATTCCACCACGCAGGAGACATAGCCCCGCACCGGCATGTCCACATGCCGCGCCTCTTCAAGGATCGGGGCAAACCGCTCAAACGCCTCGTCGATGCTGGCGTTAATGTTCTTCTGGCTGAAACCTTCCGAGGCCGAGGCGAAGATGGCGATCTCATCCGCTTTTGCGGCAAGCGCATCCTCATAACCGCGCATGTTCGGCGTCAGCGCGGCATAGCGCACGCCCTCGGCCCGTGTGATCCCCGCCAGTACCTCGCCCGACCCGGCCATCTGCGGCACCCATTTCGGGCTGACGAAACTGGCGCATTCGATGCGGGCAAAGCCTGCGGCGCTCAGCTTGTCCACCAGCGCGACCTTCTCGGCCACGGGAATCTCGCGTTTTTCGTTTTGCAGACCGTCCCGCGGGCCGACCTCGAAAATCTCACATGGTCCAAGGCTCATTGGCCGCTCTCCTTCCCTGAATGGGCCACAGTCACTCAACCGGCCATGGCGCGTAGAAATCCTCCTCGTAGAGCTTTGCCCCATCGGGCAAGGCCTGTGCGAAGCTGTCACGTTCCGTGATCCGTTCATACCACGCCGCGACCGAGGGGTGGTCATCCAATTTCACGAAATGCCGCGCCATATAAACCGCTTGGCCCACCGAGATATCGGCAGCCGAAAACCCAGAGGTCAACAGGTAGTCGCGGTTCTCCAGCGGTGTCGAGAGCCGCGCCTCCAGCGCGTCGTAGCATTTCCCGATCCGCGCGGCTTCGAGCTTCATCACGATGGGGCTGCGCATGGAATCGTCGCGCAGGGCGATGTGCTGCTGGGTCAGCGCCGCGGTGTGCTGGCTGACGGTTTCCGCAAAATGCACCCAGACCAGCCAAGCCATCCGGTCAGGACTGCCGACAGAACGGCCCATGCGGTCGGGGCTGTAGCGTTCGCAGAGGTACTGCGTAATCGCGCCAGTCTCGAACATGCGCTCGCCATCGATCTCCAGCGCCGGAACCCGCCCCGCGGGCGAGAGGATCAGATATTCCGGATCGCGCAAACTGCGGTCGAAGGCATGAACCTTGACCTGAAACTCCACATCGTCGAGTTCGTGCAGCAGCCAAAGTGTGCGCATCGAGCGGGTCTGGGGGCAGTGGTGCAGCGTAATCATGCGTCTTCCTCGGCTTCCAGCCGCACCAACGCGGCACCGGCTTCGACCTGATCACCGGGCTGTGCCAGTACCTCGGCCACCACGCCATCGCGCGCGGCGAGCAACGAATGCTCCATCTTCATCGCCTCCAGCACCGCCAAGCGGTCGCCTTTGGCGACGCTTTGGCCTACCTCGGCGTCGATGGCGCGGACCAGACCGGGCATCGGGGCCTCAACGATGTTGCCGTCGCCGTGGGCTGCGGCGGCCCGCGCAAGCGGATCAATCACATCAAAGGCGATACCATAGGCGTCAAAGACCGTGACCACGTCGCCAGCAACCGAGACCGTCGGCGCGACATGGCCGTCGATCTTCCAACGTCCACCAATCCGCTCGGCGCGCAGCTCGTGATCGGCCACGGTCCAAAGCTGCATGTTCTCGGACAGCACCCGCACCTTCAGCAAATGCTCTTCGCCATTACGGCCTAGCATCACCTGCCGCCGCAGGGGCCGCCAGAGGTTGAACCCGGCCTCCGGTTGCGGCTGATCCAACCCAAGGGCCGCCATCCCCGCCAGCGCGAAATGCCGCCCCGGCACCTCTGGCTGCGCGGTCAGCGCGTCGATATCCCGCGCAATCAGCCCGGTGTCGACATCGCCCCTGGCAAAGCCCTCATGCCCCGCCAGTGCGCCGAGGAAAGCAAGGTTGGTGACCGTGCCGCCCACCTCGCAGCCCTTGAGCGCCGCGCGCAGGCGCGACAGCGCCACATCGCGTGTAGGCCCATGCACGATAACCTTGGCGATCATCGGATCGTAGAAGGGGCTGATCGTGTCGCCCGCCCGCACGCCGCTGTCAGCGCGGGTCTGGGGCGTGAAGGACAGATGCGTCAGCGTGCCGGTGGCGGGCAGAAACCCCTTCGGCACATCCTCGGCGTAGAGCCGCGCCTCGAAGGCATGGCCGTTGATGTTGAGGTCTTCCTGCGCCTTCGGCAGCGCCTCTCCGGCCGCCACACGCAGCTGCCATTCAACCAGATCGACCCCGGTCACCAGTTCGGTAACGGGATGTTCCACCTGCAGGCGGGTGTTCATCTCCATGAAGAAGAACCCGTCGGTCGACAGGCCGTCTGACCCATCGACGATGAATTCCACCGTCCCTGCCCCGGCATAGCCGATCGCTTCGGCTGCGCGCACCGCCGCTTGGCCCATGGCCGCGCGCATATCTTCTGTCATGCCCGGCGCGGGCGCCTCCTCGATCACCTTTTGGTGGCGGCGCTGCAGCGAACAGTCTCGTTCGAACAGATGCACCGCATGGGTGCCGTCGCCAAAGACCTGCACCTCGATATGGCGCGGCTTAGTCACGAACTTCTCGACCAATACATCCGGGTTGCCAAAGGCGGTCTTGGCCTCCGAGCGCGCCGAGTCGAGCGCCGCCTGAAAGCCCTTCGGCTCCTCGACCAGTCGCATGCCTTTGCCACCGCCGCCCGCGACGGCCTTGATCAACACCGGATAGCCGATCTTCTCGGCTTCCTCAGCCAAAAGCGCATCGTCCTGATCCGCCCCGTGGTAGCCCGGCACGACGGGCACGCCCGCCTCGACCATCAGCGCCTTGGCGGCGTCCTTGAGGCCCATGGCCCGGATCGCCTTGGCCGAAGGCCCAATGAAGGTGAGCCCCGCGGCCGCGACCGCCTCCACGAAATCGGGGTTTTCGCTTAAAAACCCGTAGCCCGGATGGATCGCCTGCGCGCCGGTATCCAGCGCGGCTTGGATGATCACATCGCCCTTCAGATAACTCTCAGCCGGGGCCGAGCCGCCGATATGCACGGCGGCATCCGCCATCGCCACGTGTTTCGCGCCCGCATCGGCGTCCGAGTACACCGCCACGCAGCGCACCCCCATAGCTTGTGCGGTTTCCATCACCCGGCAAGCAATCTCACCCCGGTTCGCAATCAGGATCGTGTCAAACATGCCCTACCCTTTTCATCTCTTTCTGGCTCCGAATATGTTGTGGGATCGCGGAGGGGTGCCCCCCGCTTCGCGCCACAATCACATCCGGAACAAACCAAATTTCGTCGGCTCAATCGGCGCGTTTAGGCTGGCCGAAAGGCTCAGATAAAGCACATCGCGGCTCTTGCGCGGATCGATGATCCCGTCGTCCCACAGCCTTGCAGAGGCATAGAGCGGATGGCTCTGTTTCTCGAACATATCGATCGTCGGCTGTTTGAAGGCGGTCTCTTCCTCCTCGGTCCATGTGTCCCCGGCCCGCTCGATCGCGTCGCGTTTGACGGTGGCCAACACCCCCGCCGCCTGCGCGCCCCCCATGACCGAGATGCGGCTGTTGGGCCATGACCACAAGAACCGGGGACGGTACGCCCGGCCCGACATGCCGTAGTTGCCCGCCCCAAAAGAGCCGCCGACCAGCATGGTGATCTTTGGCACATTGGTGGTGGCCACCGCCGTCACCATCTTAGCGCCGTGGCGCGCGATGCCCTCGTTCTCGTATTTGCGGCCGACCATGAAGCCGGTGATGTTCTGCAGGAACACCAGCGGAATGTTACGCTGGCTGCAAAGCTCCACGAAATGCGCGCCCTTCTGGGCGGCCTCGGAAAACAGCACGCCGTTGTTGGCGATGATGCCGATAGGGCAGCCTTTGACATGGGCAAAGCCGCAGACCAGCGTCTCGCCGAAACGGGACTTGAACTCGTCGAAGCGGCTGCCGTCAACCAACCGCATGATGACCTCGCGGATGTCATAGGGCGTGCGCAGGTCTGCCGGCACCACGCCCAGCATCTCGGCGGGGTCATAGGCGGGCTCTTCGGGGCTGGCCCAATCGACGGTTGTCGGTTTAGTCTTGTTGAGTTGGCCCACCGCGCGGCGGGCCAGCGCCAGCGCATGAGCATCGTCTTCGGCGAGGTAATCGGCCACGCCCGACAGACGGGTGTGCACGTCGCCGCCGCCGAGGTCTTCGGCGCTCACCACTTCCCCCGTCGCGGCCTTTACCAGCGGCGGACCAGCCAGGAAGATCGTGCCCTGCTCCTTCACGATGATCGTCACATCCGACATCGCCGGAACATAGGCCCCGCCCGCGGTACAAGATCCCATCACCACGGCGATCTGGGCGATCCCCTTGGCGCTCATCCGCGCCTGATTGTAGAAAATCGCGCCGAAATGGTCGCGGTCGGGAAAGACTTCATCTTGGTTCGGCAGGTTCGCGCCGCCAGAGTCCACCAGATAGATGCAGGGCAGATGGTTCGCCTCGGCAATCTCCTGCGCGCGGAGGTGCTTTTTCACCGTCATCGGGTAATAGGTGCCGCCCTTCACAGTGGCATCGTTGCAGACCACCATGACCTCATGGCCCTGCACCCGACCGATGCCCGCGATCACACCGGCGGCAGGGGCCGCGTCATCGTAAAGCCCATGCGCTGCCGTGGCGCCGATTTCCAGAAACGGGCTGCCGGGGTCGAGCAGGTTCGCCACCCGCTCTCTGGGGAGCATCTTGCCCCGGCTCTCGTGGCGTGCACGGGATTTCTCGCCACCGCCGAGGGCTGCAGCCTCCGCCGCGTCGCGCACTTCGCTCAGCGCCTTAAGATGCGCCATCTCATTGGCCTTATAGGCATCCGAGGATGGCAGGGCTTGGGATGTCAGTTTCATGTTACGTCCTCATTCTCTCGCGCCGCCAGACGCTTTAGTTCCTTGCGGATTACCTTGCCGGTGACGGTCATCGGCAGGTCCTCCACGAATGCGATCTCGCGCGGGTAGGAATAGCTTGCGAGCCGGTTCTTGACCCAGTCCTGCAACTCTTTCGCGTCCACCTCAGCGCCGGGTTTCAGCACCACATAGGCCTTGACAATCTCGGTCCTGAGCGCGTCGGGCTTGCCGACCACCCCGCAGGTCGCGACAGCGCTATGGGTGATGAGGCAATCCTCGATCTCCGCCGGGCCGATGCGGTAACCAGCGGAGGTGATCACGTCATCCTCGCGGCCCACAAAGCGCAGGTATTCGCCCTCCCAGACGCCCCGGTCGCCGGTCAGCAGCCAATCGCCGTGGAACTTAGCCGCCGTCTCCTCGGGCCGGTTCCAGTAGCGCAGCATCATCGAGGGGGCGCCGCGGCGCACGGCCACGTCACCCTCGGCATCGGTGGGGTGGCCGCCCTCGTCCAGCACGGCGATCTCGAAGCCCGGCACCGGCTTGCCGATGCAACCGGGCTGCGCCGGAAAGTCACCCCCGCAGCTTGAGGCCACCATGTTGCATTCTGTCTGGCCGTAGAATTCGTTGATCTCGAGCCCGAAGGCCTTGCGGCCCCATGCCAGCATCTCGGCCCCCAGAGGCTCGCCGCCACTGGCGACCGAACGCAGGCCGGGCAAGGACACATCCTCGGCTTTCAGCATCCGAAGCGCCGTGGGCGGGAAAAAGACGTTGCGCACCTCACCGCGCGCAATCACATCGGCGCAGCCTTCGACGGTGAATTTCGGCATCCGTGCGGCCACCACCGGCACGCCAAGGGCCAGCGCAGGCATCGCCACATCGAAGAGCCCGCCGATCCACGCCCAATCCGCGGGCGTCCAAAGGCAATCGCCCTCCTGCCCCAGATGATCATGGCTGACCGAAACGCCAGGCAAATGGCCCGAGAGCACCCGATGCCCGTGCAGCGCGCCTTTGGGCGTGCCGGTGGTGCCGGAGGTGTAGATCAGCACGGCGGGGTCTTCGGGGCCAACATCGGCAAAGTCGACCGGATCGCCTGCCGCGCCCACATCAGCCGCCATCCACGGGGTGGCCAGATCGCCCAGCAGGTCGGCGCCTTCGGGATCGGTCAGCACAATCGCACAGCCCGCATCGCCGATCCGGCTGCCCAGCGCGTCACGTTTGAAAAGCTTGAACAGCGGCACAGAGATCGCGCCGATCTTCCAGATCGCCAGATGCGCCGCCGCGCACCATGGCGATTGACTGAGCAAGACACCTACGCGGTCACCGGGGGCCACTTCGGCCTTCAGCGCGCGGGCCAGCCCATCGACCATCTCATGCAGTGCGCCATAGCTCACGTCGCGGCGGGCCGCGCCGGTCAGATCAATGATCGCCAAGGCGTCATCGGGCCGCGCCAAACATTGCGCGGCCATATTGCCCTGCCAGATCGGCCAATCGTCCTGTGTCATATCAGCTTCGATACTCCGGGTTTTCGAAATCAAACCGCGCGCCCGCGTCCCAAGCGTTGCGGTCATTCCCTTTTTGGGGATAGCCGCCTGCTGCTTTCAGCATGCGCGCCAAATGCATCGTGTTCCAAGTCATGATCGTGGTGTTGCGCTGCGTGAATTCGTTGTCGAACCCTGCGCGCTTGCCATCCACATCATCGCCATAAGACGGCCCCGGCCCCGCTTCGCCAATCCAGCCGCAATCAGCCTGTGGCGGAATGCTATAGCCAAGATGGTTCATCGCGAAACCGGTGGTCATGGCGACATGTTTGATGCCGTCTTCGTTGCCCGTGACCACCGTGCCGCCGACCTTACCGTAAAAGACCGACTGGCCCTTGTCGTTCAACTTGCCGCTCATAGCGTAGAGCCGTTCGATCAGCACCCGGCAGGTGCTGCTTTCCTCACCCAGCCAGAGCGGCGTGCCGATGATCAGGATGTCGGCGGCCAGCACCTTCTCCCAGATCGCGGGCCAATCGTCTTGGTCCCAGCCGTGCTCGGTCATGTCCGGATAGACGCCCGGCGGCACTTGGTGGTCGAGAAGATAGAGGTGTTCAACGGCGACGCCCTGCGCCTCCATAATGCCCGCGCTGGCGTTCATCAGAAGTTGGGTGTGGCTGTCGCCCGGTGTCTTCTTGAGCGAGCAGTTCACATAGAGCGCTTTGAGTTCGGAAAAGTCAGTCATCGCCAAGTTCCTTCTTCAGTTGCTCCAACTCCCGGTCGAGGAAGAAAGAGGTGATGGAGCGGATGATGACCAGCATCAACAGGAAGAGCAGGTCCGCAAACCGCAGGCTGATCGCGGTGTGGATCACGTCCGACACGATGAAAAGCTCCAACCCCGCTAGGATGTAGCGCCCCAGTTCGATCCGCTCGCGGTTGGTGCGGCGCACCCGCTCCGCGCCCTTTTGGGCGATCTCGGCAATCGTCACCCCGGTCAGGAAACGCGCCGCGCCGATCAGCAGCAGAATGATGGCCGCGATGTCGATGACCGCCGCGAGGATCTCGAACCCCTCAATCAGCCACGGCAGAAAATGGTGCATCACACCGCCTTCTGTCTCCAGTTTTATCAGGTTCTCCATCCTGATCCCTCCGTCCTGTCAGGCCGACACTTCGTGACGCGGTTAATAGGCCGCCCCCAGACGCAGAGCCTGTTCGGCCGTCATCTGCATCAGGCAGGCCAAGGTTGCAGGCCCGCCGCCCGTGCCACCGCCCCATTGGCTGCGTTCATAATCGCAGGCGGCATCGCGAAAGGTAATCCACGCGCGCTGCATGTCACGCAGGGCCTCGGCCTGAGAGGGCAATTCCGGTTGGTAGAGCGTGGCATCCTCATCGGCCGATTTGGACTGCACCATCCGCGCGCGGTAGTTCTCGTTCAGCAAGCCGTCCCAAAAGGTCAGCTCTGCGTCCAGACAGCCGCCCATGCCATAGGTCGAATAACCGCCCGGCGCTTCCATGCAGAGGTTTGACGACAGCCCGATACAGGCGCGCTGGTCGGAGAACTCTTGCGCCCCGGCCAGACATTCTGCGGTGGCGGCGTCGGAATAGGTGATTTCCTGCGCGGCCACTGGCCCCGCAAGAAGCGCACAGGCCAGCAGCGCGGCGCGCATCACATGGCCCCCATCATCTCACGGCCCACCAACATGCGGCGGATTTCCGAGGTGCCCGCGCCAATCTCCATCAGTTTGGCATCGCGGAAGATGCGGCCCACGGGATTGTCACTGAGATAGCCCGCGCCGCCCATCGCCTGCACCGCCTGATGCGCCTGCACCATCGCCTGCTCAGAGGCATAGAGGCAGCAAGCCGCCGCGTCCTGACGGGTCACGTCGCCGCGGTCACAGGCCTGCGCGACACTATAGACATAGGCCCGGGCCGAGTTCATCGCGGTATACATATCCGCCATCTTGCCCTGCATCAGTTGGAAATCCCCGATCCGCTGACCGAATTGCTTACGCTCGGCCATATAGGGCATGATCTCATCCAGACAGGCGGCCATGATGCCAAGGCCGATGCCCGCCAGCACCACGCGCTCATAGTCGAGGCCCGACATCAGCACTCGCACGCCCTTGCCCTCTTCGCCGAGGATATTTTCGAACGGCACTTCGCAGTCTTCGAAGATCAACTCGGCGGTGTTCGAGCCGCGCATGCCGAGCTTGTCGAAATGGTTCGAGGTGGTGAAGCCCTTCATCGACTTTTCGATCAGGAAGGCGGTGATGCCCTTTGAGCCCGCCTCGGGGTCGGTCTTGGCATAGACGACCAGCGTCTCGGCATCCGGCCCGTTGGTGATCCAATATTTGTTGCCGTTCAGACGGAAGTGATCGTTCCGCTTTTCGGCATTGAGTTTCATGCTGACCACGTCACTGCCCGCACCCACTTCGGACATCGCCAGCGCGCCGACATGCTCGCCAGAGCAGAGCTTCGGCAGATACTGCGCCTTTTGCTCAGCAGTGCCGTTGAGCTTGATCTGGTTCACACAAAGGTTGGAATGCGCGCCGTAAGAGAGCGAGACCGAAGCAGACGCCCGGGCGATCTCTTCCACAGCGACCGTATGGGCGACATAGCCAAGGCCCGAGCCGCCGAATTCTTCTTCGACGGTCATGCCCAAAAGGCCCAGTTCTCCCATTTCGGTCCAAAGCTCTGGCGGGAATTCGTTCTTGCTGTCGATCTCGGCCGCCATCGGCTTGACGCGTTCCTGCGCCCAGCGATGCACCATCTCCCGCATGGCCGCGACGTCTTCTCCCAGATCAAACTGCATACTTGCGTTGAACACGGCTTCTCCCCCCGATTTATTGAACGCTTGTTCATTACCTACCGCCCCGTCCGCTTTGCGTCAAGCGGCGCGATGTGGAACCGCGCTGCGCCGCGGCGGGTTGACCCTGCGACCAAGCGAACACTACAACAAAGCGAGATGCAAATGAGCGATGATCTGAAAAAAGAGTTCTGGGACCGTCTGGACGACACCCGCGCCGGGATGCTGATGACCAAGACCGCACGTGCGATTCCGATGACCCACTACATCGACGAAGACGACCGTTCCGCCGTGCTGTGGTTTATCACCGCCAAAGGCACCGATCTGGCAAAATCTGCTGAGGGCCGTGCAGCGGCTGAGTATCTAATCGCCAGCAAGGACGAATCCCTTTGGGCGCGGATCGACGGCCATGTCTCTGCCGTGACCAACCCGACTGAGTTGGACAAGATCTGGAACGCCATCGCGGGCGCGTGGTTTGAGGACGGCAAGCAAGACCCCGATGTGCAACTGATCCGCTTCGACCTGACCGAGGCCGAGGTCTGGGCCACCGACGGCGGATTCAAATTTCTCTATGAGATCGGCAAAGCCCAACTGACCGGCGAGAAACCCGATATGGGCAAACACGGCACGATCCGCTTCTAAGCTTAGCCGCGTCCGGCGAAAGGCAGGAATTCGCCCCCGTTAACGTGGCGAATTCCTGTTCCAGTAAGGGGACCTCGGCGGGGGTCGGCCTGCACCGGTGCAACCTCCCGTGCCGGATCACCGCCCCCGCCGTCTCAATCGCACCGTCAGGGATCGGCTCGTGCCGCGTGAAGCTGCCGGGGAAACGCTCTGCCGTCAGGCGGCCTTACCGATCAAACGCTCAATGACCTCCGGCAGGTCGGCAAAATCGTTCAACAGGGCTTCGGGCTCCAGCGCTGCCATGTCCTCGCCCGAGGGGCCAAAGGTCACCAGCACACAGGGCACCCCGGCGGCTTTGGCGGTTTTGCGGTCGGTGTCGCTGTCGCCGACCAATACGCATTGCGCCGGATCGCCGCCGGCACGCCGCGCGGTTTCGAACAGATGCTCGGGGTCGGGTTTGCGCACGTCCAGACTATCGGCCCCCAGCATCGCGCCGAATGCATCCCGCACGCCAAGGCGGGTCAGCAGCAGCTCTGCCAAAGCCTCGGGCTTGTTGGTGCAGATCGCCACGCGGTAGCCTGCGGCCTTAAGCGCGGCCACCGCCTCCATCGCGCCGGGGTACATGATGGTATGGGTGTCGATGTCGCGGCCATAGGCTTCGAGCAGCATGGGATAGTAGTGGTCGATCATCGCTGCGTCATCGGCACGGCCCAGCTTTTGCATTCCCAGCGTCAGCATGGCCCGCCCGCCGCGCAGCGCGGTGCCCGCATCCTCGGCATGAACCAGCACATCGCCCTCGCCCATGTCACGGAAACAGGCGTTGGCGGCCGCGATCAAATCGCCCGAAGTATCGGCCAAAGTGCCGTCGAGATCAAAAACCACTGTCTTCACTGGGTACTCCTTGGGCGGAACCCCGCCTTGTAAAATGGCATCGTGTTGCAGACCGCAATCTAGTTTGATGGGCCACAACCTTGCGCCTTTGTGCGAAGCGCGTAAAGAGAATGCAAGCTGAAGGACAAAGAGATTTACATGGAAACTGCACTGATCATCCTTGCCGCGGGCAAGGGGACACGGATGAACTCGGACCTGCCAAAGGTGCTGCACCGCGTCGCCTCCGCCCCCATGCTCGAACACGCCATGGCCGCGGGCGCCATGCTGGGCCCCCGTCATACGGTTGTGGTGGCGGGCCATGGGGCGGATCAGGTACGCGCGGCGGCGACCCTCTTTGACGAGGATGCGCAGGTGGTCGAACAGACCGAACAGCTGGGCACCGCCCATGCGGTGGCACAGGCCCGCCCGGCGCTGGAAGGTTTCGACGGTATGGCGCTGGTGCTCTACGGCGACACGCCCTTCGTGCAGCCCGAGACACTAGAAAAGATGCAAGAAGCTTTGACCACCCATGATGTGGTGGTGCTGGGGTTCGAAGCCGCCGACCCCGCCCGCTATGGCCGTCTGGTGATGCAGGGCGACACGTTGGAGCGTATCGTTGAGTTCAAAGACGCCTCGCCCGAGGAACGCGCCATCACCCTGTGCAATTCCGGCGTGGTGGCTTGCAAATCCGAGCTTCTGTTCAATCTGATCGACAAAGTGGGCAATGACAACGCCTCGGAAGAATACTACCTCACCGACATCATCGGCCTTGCCCGTGCCGACGGGCGCAGCGCCACCGTGGTCACCTGCACCGAGGCCGAGACGATGGGCGTGAACTCCCGCGGCGACCTCGCCCGGGCCGAGGCTGCGTTCCAATCCCGCGCCCGCGCGCTGTTGATGGAAGACGGCGTGACCTTGGTCGCCCCCGAAACGGTCTTTCTATCCCGCGACACCTATATTGGCCGCGACACGGTGGTGGAACCCAACGTCGTCTTCGGCCCGAATGTGACCGTGGAATCCGGCAGCACGATCCGCGCCTTCTCGCATCTCGAAGGGTGCCATGTCTCACGCGGCGGCGTGGTCGGCCCCTACGCCCGCCTGCGCCCCGGCGCGGAATTGGCCGAAGATGTGCGCATCGGCAATTTTGTTGAGGTGAAGAATGCGCAGATCGCCGAAGGGGCCAAGGTCAACCACCTGAGCTACATCGGCGATGCCACCGTAGGCGCGCGGAGCAACATCGGGGCGGGCACGATCACCTGCAATTATGACGGCGTGATGAAACATCACACCACCATCGGCGCGGGCGCTTTCATCGGGTCGAACACCATGCTGGTGGCCCCGGTGACAATCGGCGAGGGCGCGATGACCGGCTCGGGCTCGGTCATCACATCAGACGTAGAGCCAGAGGCGCTGGCCCTGTCGCGCGCGCCGCAGATCGAAAAACCGGGCATGGCCCGCAAAATGTTCGAAATCTTAAAGGCCAAAAAGGCAAAAATGCAGAGGGGCAGCTAAACATGTGTGGAATTGTCGGGGTGCTTGGCACCCATGAAGTCGCGCCCATTCTTGTAGAGTCGTTAAAACGGCTGGAATATCGCGGCTATGACAGCGCTGGCCTTGCCACGCTGAACAACGGCAAACTTGACCGTCGTCGCGCCTTGGGCAAGCTGGTCAACCTCTCCGACGCGCTGGTGCATGAGCCGCTGGCGGGCAAGTCCGGCATCGGCCACACCCGCTGGGCCACCCATGGCGCGCCGAGCGTGACCAACGCCCACCCGCATCAGGCCGGGCCGGTGGCCGTGGTGCACAACGGGATCATCGAAAACTTCCGCGAACTGCGGGCAGAGCTGGCCGAACATGGCGCGCATTTCGTGACCGAGACCGATACCGAAACCGTCGCCCTGCTGACCCAGCATCATATGGCGCGGGGCGCAGGCCCGGTGGAGGCCGCCAAACAGACCCTCGCCCGCCTCGAAGGCGCCTTTGCGCTGGCATTCCTGTTCGACGGGCACGAAGACCTGATGATCGCCGCGCGCAAGGGTTCGCCCTTGGCCATCGGCTATGGTGAGGGTGAGATGTATGTGGGCAGCGATGCCATCGCACTGGCCCCGCTGACCAACCGGATTGCCTATCTCGAAGAGGGGGATTGCGCCGTCCTCACCCGCACGTCGGTGGAGATCACCGACCGCAACGGGGCGCTGGCCAACCGCGCGATCAAATCCGTGCAGATCGACAGCACCCGCATCGACAAGGCCGGGCACAAACACTTCATGGCCAAAGAGATCGCCGAGCAACCCGGCGTGATCGGCGCGGCCATCGGCCACTACCTGACCCCCGAAGGCGAGATCAACATCAGCGCGCAGGATATTGATTTCACGCAGTTTGATCGGATCGTCATGGTGGCGTGCGGCACTGCTTCCTATGCCTGTTTCACCGCGAAATACTGGTTTGAACAGATCGCGCGCCTGCCGGTCGAAGTCGATGTCGCCTCGGAATTCCGCTACCGCGAGCCGCCGATCCCGCCGCGTACGCTGGCGGTTTTCGTCAGCCAATCAGGGGAAACCGCAGATACGCTGGCCGCCCTGCGCTATTGCGAGGGCAAGGCCGCGCGCATCCTTTCGGTCGTCAACGTGCCCGAAAGCTCCATCGCCCGCGAAAGCGATCTGGCCTTGCCGATCCATGCCGGTGTCGAGGTTGGCGTCGCCTCAACCAAAGCCTTCACCTGCCAATTGGTCGTGCTCTTTGCGCTGGTTCTCAAGGCCGCCCGGGACCGCGACGCGATCAGCCCCGAGACATTCGCCGATCATATCTCAAGCCTGCGGGGGCTGCCCGCGATCATCAGCACGGCGCTTGAACGAAACGACACGATGCAGGAAGCCGCGCTCAAGCTCTCCCATGCCCGTGACGTGCTGTTCCTTGGCCGGGGTCAGATGTACCCCCTCGCCCTTGAAGGTGCATTGAAACTTAAAGAAATCAGCTACATCCACGCCGAAGCTTATGCATCAGGTGAATTGAAGCACGGCCCCATCGCACTGGTGGATGAGCATGTGCCGGTGGTCGTCATGGCCCCGCGGGACGCGCTCTTCGACAAGACCGTCAGCAACATGCAAGAGGTCATGGCGCGCAAGGGCAAGGTGATCCTGATCTCAGACTCCAAAGGGCAGGCCGAAGCCAATGAAGGCGTCTGGTTCAGCATCGAAATGCCCCCCGTCCCGGATGCACTGGCCCCGATCCTCTATGCGGTTCCGGCGCAGTTGCTGGCCTATCACACCGCCGTGGCGAAAGGCACGGATGTGGACCAGCCGCGCAATCTGGCGAAATCGGTGACGGTAGAATGAATTTGGAAACCGCCCTTGAGGACCTCGAAGCGCAGGCCAACCCGGCCCGCGCCGAAGAGATGCGCGCCTATCACAAAGCCGACCGGCGCTACCTTGGCCTCACCAATCCGCAGATCGCGGAGCTTGCCCAGACTTGGCGCGATGCGCTCGATGTTGAGGGCCGTGTCGCCCTTGCCGACGCCCTGTGGCAGTCGGATATTTTTGAGGCGCGCGTCGCGGCAGCCAAGCTGCTGACCCAAGCGCGACTGCGCCCCGACGATCAAGCCGCATGGGCGTTGATCGCAAGCTGGACCGCGGATTTCGACAGTTGGGCGATTGCCGATCATGCCAGCATGGCCGCGCAGAAACGTCTGGTGGCCGATCCGACACGTCTGGACGAAGTGGAAGGCTGGGTCGCCTCCGATCACCTCTGGACGCGGCGGGCGGCTTTGGTCTCGACCTTGCCATGGACCAAGCAGAACAATCCTAAGCCCGAGGAACTCGAAACCCGCGACCGCATCCTTGGCTGGGCCGCGACGATGGTGCCGGATCACCGTTGGTTCATCCAAAAGTCGATCGGTTGGTGGCTGCGCGACCTGTCGAAACACGATCCCGAGCGCACCCGCGCCTTTGTCGCCACCCATGGGGAGGCGATGAAACCTTTCGCGGTGAAAGAAGCGCTGCGCCTGCTGAAAAAGTCAGACGGCGCAGGCTGACCCCGCGCCCTAGCCTTCGGTCGAGACTTCGACCGTGGTGAGGTCAGTCAGGGAGGCGCCGATCAAACGCAAAGCGGGCAGCGACATGCGGCTGCCTGCGGTTGCAGGCCCCTCCAGCGGGATCAGGGTCACGGCGGCCGATTTGCCCGTTGCGGGGTTGGTCACCCGGCCCGTCTGTTCAGCATCAACCAGAGGTGTTTTCAACCACAGGCCCGGCTCAGTCGCGCTGCCCAGACTGACCACTGTTGTCCCCAAGGCGGCACCGGTGCTGGCGGGCGCGCGGGTGGCTGCTTCGCGCTCGGCGGCGGTGGTTGTATCAAGCGCCTCGGCACTGCTGCCCCCGGTGGCGATTGGAGAGGCGGCGGGCGGCGTCGCAGCGGCCGACGTGGTCGCGGTTGCGGCCTCTGCCGAGGCTTCGGTCGGGGTTTCTGTCGGGGCGGATGCGGCCGCAGGCTCGGACTGGGAGGCATCCATGCCGAAACGGTCCGACAGGGTGCTGCAGCCTGCCGTGGCGGCGACGATGAAAAGCGGTAAGATAATACGTGTCATCCGCGCAGCCTATCCGCGCCCTGCCCCCTTATCAATCGTCCAAATGCCGCTTGCCCCGCAGTGGGCGGGGCATTACCTATGAGGCATGACAGCACCCCTTATCGACCCCTTCATGCGCGCAATCACCTACCTGCGCGTCTCCGTCACTGACCGCTGCGATTTTCGCTGTGTCTATTGCATGTCGGAAAACATGACGTTCCTGCCCAAGAAGGAATTGCTGACGCTGGAGGAGTTGGACCGCCTGTGCAGCAACTTCGTCAACCTCGGCGTCGAAAAGCTGCGCATCACCGGTGGCGAGCCACTGGTCCGGCGCGGCATCATGACCTTCTTCGACGGCATGAAGCGCCACCTCGACAGTGGCAAGCTGAAGGAGCTGACGCTGACCACCAATGGCAGCCAGCTCGAACGCTTTGCAGATGATCTCTATGCCGCGGGCGTGCGGCGGGTGAACGTCTCTCTCGACACGCTGGACGAGCAGAAATTCGCGGACATCACCCGCTGGGGCCGCCTGCCGCAGGTGCTGCGCGGGATCGACGCGGCGCAGCGCGCGGGCCTGAAGATCAAGATCAACGCCGTGGCGCTCAAAGGTTTTAACGAACCCGAACTGCCGCGCATCACCGAATGGTGCGCCGAGCGTGGGATTGATCTGACATGGATCGAAGTCATGCCGATGGGCGATCTGGGCAACGAAGACCGATTTGGTCAGTTCTGGTCCCTGAAGGACGTGCGCGCGCGCTATGCCGAACATTATACCGTTACTGATCTGGCCGAGCGGACCGGCGGCCCCGCCCGCTATGTGCGGCTCGAAGAGACGGGTCAGAAAATCGGCTTCATCACCCCGCTGAGCCATAATTTCTGCGAAAGCTGCAACCGCGTGCGGGTCACCTGCACCGGTGAGATTTTCATGTGTCTGGGCCAAGAAGACGTGGCCGATCTGCGTGCTCCGCTGCGCGATCACCCCGATACGGATGTCCCGCTGCAAGAGGCGATCCGCGCGGCGATCGACCGCAAGCCAAAGGGGCATGATTTCGACTATTCGCGCCAGCGTGTCGACGGGCAGATGCCGCGCCACATGAGCCACACGGGCGGCTGAGCCCGATGACCACGCCGTTCCTCTACCGGGCATGGGTCGCGGCAAGCACTGTGATGCTGCCCATCGCAGGACGGCAGTCCATGGCCAAGCTGCGCCGGGCCGAGGTTGAGCCGAAACGCGCGCGCGAAAAGCTCGGCCACGCCAGCCAGCCGCGCCCCGAGGGGCCGCTGATCTGGTTTCACGCCGCCTCTGTCGGGGAAAGCCTGTCGGTTCTGGCGCTGATTGATCGGATGGGCCGCGCGCTGCCACAGGCGCATTTCCTCATCACCTCCGGCACCGCGACCTCGGCCCGGCTTGTGGACCGCCGCCTGCCGCCGCGCAGCCGACATCAATTTGCCCCGCTCGACGCCCCCGGTCCGCTAAAGCGGTTCCTCAATCATTGGCGGCCCGACGCGGCGCTTTTCGTCGAGAGCGAGCTTTGGCCGCAGATGCTGCGGCGGACCCATGCGCGTGGCACGCCATTGGCGCTGATCAATGCGCGCCTCTCGCAACGCTCTATCGAACGCTGGCAGAAACAGCCCGCGCTGGCGGGGTTTCTCTTTGGTGTGTTTGACCTGATCCTGACGCAGAATGACGCGATGGCGCGGGCCATGACCACCATCAACGCCCCCGCCGATCGGGTCGCTCCGGGGATCAACCTCAAGTCTATGGCAGGCCCCCTGCCGCAGGACGATGACACCATCGCGCAGGCCCGTGCAGCCTTGGGCGACCGCCCCGTCTGGATCGCCTCCTCGACCCATCCGGGCGAGGAGAAAGCGGTATTAGAGGCGCATCGGCAACTGCTTGAACGGGTCCCTGACCTGTGTCTGATCCTTGTCCCCCGCCACCCGGAACGCGGGGACGAGGTGGCCGGCCTCATCGCCAGCGTCGGACTGACCCATGGCCGTCGGACGCGGGGCGATATGCCGCGTGAGCAGGTCTATCTGGCCGACACATTGGGCGAGTTGGGCACTTGGTACGCGCTGTCTGACATCGTCTTTCTGGGCGGATCGCTACACCCGATTGGGGGGCATAACCCCTATGAGGTCGCACAGGCCGGGGCGATGGTGCTTTCGGGCACCCATGTCGCCAATTTCGCCGAGACCTTTGCCGAGATGGAGGCCGCGGGCGCTGCGCGTCTGGTGGCGGGCACGCAGGATTTGGCGGACCGTGTGGCGGATCTTTTGCGCAACGATATCGCCCGCGCCAGCGGTGTGGCCGCGTCGAAAACCTATGCCGCAGCGCAGACCGACAAACTCGACAGTATTGCCGAGCGGCTGATCACGGCCCTGCGCCTGCGAAAGGACAGCGCCGATGCCTGAGCTTTTCGTCACCAACTACAACCGCAATTTCACCGGGGTCTCGGCCACGGCGGCCAATGTGGTGCGCCAACAGGTTAATCGGCACGAGTTGGTGTTGGTGGGCCAACCCCTGCCCGGCTGCCCGGTGCCGCTGACCCGTGCCGCCGCGGGGCGGATCACCCGAAAACATCCCCCCCAGGACCGCCCCTTCGCCATCTGGCACGTCCGCCGCAACCCCGAGATGCGCAGCGCACTTTGGCTGCGCGATGTGCGCGGGGCGAATATCCGGATTGTCTTCACCTCTGCCGCGCAGCGCCTGCATTCAGCCTATCCACGCTGGCTGATCCGGCAAATGGATGCAGTCATCGCCACGACCGAACGCGCGGCAGAGTTCGTGCCCCATGTCCGCGCCGTGGTGCCGCATGGGGTGGACACCGATGTCTTCTCTCCCGCCACCAACCGCGGCGCCGCTTGGGAGCAATTGGGCTTTGGCGGCACCCATGGCATCGCCACTGTGGGGCGCATACGGCCCGAGAAAGGCACCGACCTTTTCGTGGAGGCGATGCTGCGCTTGCTGCCCGAACGCCCCGGCGCGGTGGCGCTGGTGATTGGCCGCGCGGGCGGCAAACATGAGGCGTTTCTGACCAAGCTCAAGGCGCAGGTCGAGGCGGCGGGCCTCGCGGAGCGGCTGCTTTTCGTGGGCGAATACCCGGCCGCCGACCTGCCCAAACTGATGCGCGCGCTGTCGCTGGTGGTGCAACTGCCGCGCTACGAGGGCTATGGCATGGTCCCGCTCGAAGCGCTGGCCTCGGGCGTGCCCTTCGTGGGCAGCGATGCGGGATATTACGGCGCTTTTTCGAATGGTGGCCGTGTCGGCAAGGTCGTGCCGCTTGGCGCGGCGGAGGCTGCGGCCCAAGCCGCGCTCTCCCTGCTTGAGCGAGAGGACCAAGCCGCGCTGTCAGAGGCCGCGCGCCACTGGGCCGAACACCGCTTTAGCGCGCGGGCCGAGGCCGATGGGATCGAAGCCGTCTATAACGCGCTTTGGGAACGCGGCTAGGCCCACCAAGGAAAAACGCGCCCCCGAAGGAGGCGCGCTAGGATCGTTACCGATTGCGGAATCAGGCCGCTGGCATCCGCTGCTCGACGATACCCGCCCACCAGCTACAGCCTGCCGGGATGGCCTCATCGTTGAAGTTATACTCCGGATGGTGCACCGCCGCCGTGTCACCGTTGCCGACCAGAATATAGGCACCGGGGCGTTCTTCGAGCATGAAGGCGAAGTCTTCCCCCCCCATGACCAGCGGCGCCTCGACGCAATCGCCCGAGATTGAGCGTGCCACATCGGCGGCGAACTCGGTCTGCTCTTCGTGGTTCACCATGACCGGGTATCCGCGGTGGTAGGTCACATCCGCTGTGCCGCCAAAGGTGGCCGCGATGCCGTTGCAAATCTCGTTGATCCGCTTTTCGGCAAGGCTGCGCATATCCGCCGACATCGTGCGCACGGTGCCTTTCATCTGCACCCGTTGCGGGATCACGTTGAAGGCTTTGGAAGATGTCTCAAAAGCGGTGACCGAGACGACGATCTGCTCCACCGGGTCGGCATTGCGCGCGGTGATGGTTTGCAGCGCCAGCACGGCCTGCGCGGCCATCACGGTTGTGTCGACGGTCTCATGCGGCTTTGCGGCATGGCCGCCGCGGCCCTCAAAGGTGATGTCGAACTGATCCGTGGCAGCAAAGAAAGACCCCGGGCGGATGCCGAAAGAGCCCGTGGGCATGCCCGGCCAGTTGTGCATCCCATAGACTTCTTGGATGCCAAAACGGTCCATCATACCGTCCTCGCACATCTCACGGCCACCGCCGCCGCCCTCTTCGGCGGGCTGGAAGATCACCACGACGGTGCCGTCGAAATTGCGGGTCTCGGCTAGATATTGCGCCGCCCCCAGCAGCATGGCGGTGTGGCCGTCATGGCCGCAGGCATGCATCGCGCCATCGGTCTTAGAGGCGTACTCTAGCCCGGTCTGTTCGTGGATCGGCAGCGCGTCCATGTCGGCGCGCAGCCCGATGACCTTGCCCGATCCGGTTTCCTTACCCTTGATCACGCCGACGACGCCGGTGCGGCCAATGCCCTCGACGACCTCGTCACAGCCGAAGCTGCGCAGCTTCTCGGCCACGGTGGCCGAGGTGCGGTGCGTCTCAAAGAGGATTTCGGGGTTTTCATGCAGATCGCGGCGCCATGCGGTGATGTCGTCATGCAGCTCGGCAAATCGGTTCTTAACGGCCATTTGGGAAGTATCCTCCGGAGTTGGGTTGGCGCTGATTTTCATGCAGTCGCATTTATCTGCCCCATGCTTACGCCCTTGCCAGCCGGTCCTCAACCACCTGCGCGAACCACGAGCAGCCTGCCGGGATTGCGGCGTCGTCAAAGTCATATGCCGGGTGGTGTACCGTCGCCCCATCGCCATTGCCGATCATAATGTAGGCACCTGGTCGCGCATTGAGCATATATGAAAAATCCTCCCCCGCCATGATGGGCGGGGTGTCGCGGTCGGTGCCGGGGGTGATCTTGTCGGCAGCCTCGGCGGCATAGCGGGTGTGGTCGCTGTGGTTCCGGGTGACGGGATAGCCGCGCTGATAGTCGATCTCGGCCTTGCACTGATGCGCCTCCGCCGTCAGGCGGGTGAGGTCGTGCAGGCGCTGCTCGGCCAAATCCTGCACCGCGGGGTCGAGCGTACGCACCGTGCCGCGCAAGATCACCTGATGCGGCAGGACGTTGTGGCTTTCGGTATCGCTGCGCAGGGTGCAGACCGAGACGACGACCTGTTTCAGCGGGTCGGTGTTGCGGCTGGCGATGGATTGCAGCGCGATCAACACATGGGCGGCGGCGAGGTTGGTGTCGATGGCCTCATGCGGGGCCGCGGCATGGCCGCCCTGCCCGGTCAGCGTGATGTTAAACTCATCCGCCGCGGCCAGCAGCGCCCCCTCGCGGATTGCGAAATGCCCGGTGGGGTGGCCGGGCATATTATGCATGCCGTAGACCTCATCAATGCTCCAACGGTCCATCAGCCCCTCTTGCACCATGACATTGCCACCGGCGCCGCCCTCCTCGGCGGGTTGGAAGATCAGCACCACGCGGCCATCGAAATTGCGCGTCTCGGCGAGGTATTGCGCGGCACCCAGCAGCATCGCCGTATGGCCGTCATGGCCGCAGGCATGCATTTTGCCGGGGGTCTTGGAGGCATGGGGCAGCCCCGTTGCTTCCATGATCGGCAGCGCATCCATATCGGCGCGCAGCCCAATCGTGCGGTTTAAGCGATTGCTCTGCCCCTCGATCACCGCGACCACGCCGGTCTGCGCGATGCCGGTGGTGATGTCGGTGATGCCAAAGCTGCGCAGCTTGTCTTCCACAAATTTCGAGGTTTCGGGCAGGTCGAACAGCAGTTCGGGGTGCTGATGCAGGTGGCGGCGCCATGCGGTGATCTCGGCGTGGGTCTCGGCGAAACGGTTCTTAATCGGCATGGGCTATGTCCTTTGAAACAATGAGGTTAAAGCGCCGGACCGGGGCGGATGGGCGTGCCATCACTGAACCGGTCGGCGCGAAATCTGCTTAGATCATGCCCCGGCGCATCGCCCATGACCAGTGCGGCCAGCACCCGCCCTATGCCCGGCCCGATGCCAAAGCCGTGGCCCGACATGCCGGTGCCAATGACGAGGCCCGGAATTTGGGCGCAACTGTCCACCACGGGTACGATATCAGGCATTGTGTCGATCATGCCCGCCCATGAATTGCGCGCCGTGATCGGTGGTAGACCGGGATAAAGCGCAGCGAACTGCTTGATCGTGCGGCGCAACCGGCGGTGATCAGGGGCGGGATCAAGGATGCGCATCGCCTCAAAGGGGCTGACACTGTCCGCGGCCCATTGGCGCGGGGTGCGCCATGCGTCAGGAAAGCCCTTAGGCGCAGAGATCCGCAGCTGCTGGCCAAAGGGGGTGGCGCGCAGTTGTGGCAGGTAGTGACGCAGGGCGCGGAAGGCATCGGGCCCGACATAGAGGTCGGGCGCCGCCCCCGGAGCCAGCGTATAGCCCCCATCGGCGCGGCGGCGAAAGGCCAGCCCGGCTTCGGCCACGGCCCCGGCGTGCACCTCGGGCAGCACATTGGTCGCCACCACGCTTTCGCGTACGGATAGCTGCGGCAGGGTGACGCCATGCGCGCGCAGGAAAAGCGCCGACCATGCCCCGCCCGCCAGCACCACCGATGTCGTGCGGATCGCCCCCGCTTCGGTGCTCACCCCCGCCACGCGGCCCGCGGCGAGGTCGAGCTTGCGCACCGCGCAGTTCTCGATGATGCGCACGCCCTCTTTGACGGCCAAGGTGGCCAGCGCTGGCACCGCGACCCAAGGTTCGGCCCGCATGTCGGAGGGGGTGATCAACGCCCCGGTGTAGCCTTTGCTCAACCCCGGAAAAGCCGCAGCCACCTCGCCCGCGTCCATCAACCGGCTGTCGATCCCATTCACCTTGGCGTGGGGCAGCCAGTCTGCGTAGACCTGCATCTTGGCGTCCGAGCTTGCCAGATAGGTCACGCCGGTCTGTTTCAGCCCGATGTCGCGGTCGAGCTCTGGGGCCAGTTCGCGCCAAAGCCGCGCGGCTTCGACCATGATCGGCAACTCATCTGGGTCGCGCCCTTGTTGGCGGATCCAGCCCCAGTTGCGGCTGGATTGTTCAGCGGCAATGCGGCCCTTTTCGAGCAGCGTCACCTGTTTGCCCGCCCGCGCCAGAAACAGGGCAGTGCAGACGCCGATCACGCCACCGCCGATCACCACCACCTCGCTGTCGCGCGGCGGGGTGCGGGGATAGCTGGCAGGGGTGGCAAGGGTGATAGGAAAAACGGACATGCGAACCCCGGAGGCTGGGGCCGCGCGGCTGCACCGGGCGGCCGTGGAAAGGACAGGCCCCCGGAGGGGGGCTTGCCTCGGGTCTGTCAGGGATGGCTCAGCCCTGCAAGCGGGTCAGCAGCCGGCGCATGAAGTCGTGACCGGCCTCGAATTGCGCCACGTCGATGAATTCGTTGGGCTGATGCGCCTGCGCGATGTCGCCCGGCCCGCAGATCACGGCGGAATAACCTGCTTCTTGGAACTGCCCGGCTTCGGTGCCGTAGCTCACTTTGTGGCTGGCATTGTCGCCGGTGATCTGGCGCACGATCTGCTCGGCCTCGCCGTCCTTTTCGGGCTGCAGCGCGGGCACGTCGAAACGGGTCGAGGTCTCGATATAGGTTTCGGGCACCACGTCCTGCATCTGCTTTTCGACCTCCCGCACTTTTTTAAGGTAGGCGGTGCCCCATTTGTCTTTGTCTTCACCCGGAACCACGCGGAAATCCATGGCGAATTTGCAGTCCTTAGCGGTGATGTTGTGGGCCGTGCCGCCTTCGATCACGCCGACATGGGCAGTGGTGAAGGGCGGGTCGAACATCGCCGCTGTCTCGGTCGGTTTGGCGGCCATGTTGTCGCTGTTTACGTCGTTGGCCCATTCGATGAGCTTGGCACCCGCCATGATCGCGTTGACCCCGGTATGCAAGAGCGAGGAATGCACCTCGAAGCCCACGAGGTGCGTGTTAAAGCCAATGCCGCCCTTGTGGCCGGTCACCGCCTGCATGGTCGAAGGCTCGCCCACGATGACCGCCGAGCCCTTGGGCACCACGCCCTGCATCGCTTGGATCATCGGCGGAGCGCCGGTGCAGCCGATCTCTTCGTCAAAGCTGAGCGCGATCTGTAGGGGGCGTTTCACTTCTGCATAATGCGCCTCGACCAAAGCCCAGATCGCCAGCGCGTCAAAGCCCTTCATGTCGCAGGTGCCCCGGCCATAATAGCGGCCGTCTTTCTCGGTCACGGTGAAAGGGTCGGTGTCCCATGCCTGCCCGTCGACCGGCACCACATCGGTATGGCCCGAGAGGACGACGGCCCCCTCCTCCCACGGGCCCGCATGGGCGAAAAGCGCATGTTTGGGCTGATCAGGATCGATGTAGCGGTGGCTCTCGATCCCGTGGGCAGCGAGGTACTCGGCCACCCAGTCGATCAGCGGGATGTTGGTGTCCCGCGACACGGTGGGGAAGCTGATGAGTTTGGTCATCAACTCAAGCGGGGTCAGGCGTTCGGTCATTGGTGTTCTTTCAATAGCCACTGTCGGTGGTCAGCACATGGTGCCCCGGCTCCACCTCGCGGTAGACCGAAGGCTCGGCCCGATAGCTGACAGGGTGGATCGGCGAGGGAATCGGTTTGAAGTTCAGGTCCTTCTCGGACTTGCGCCGGCGTGGATCGGCGATCGGCACGGCCTTCATCAGCGCTTGGGTATAGGGGTGCTGCGGGTTCTCAAACACCCGCTGGCGCGAGCCCATCTCGACGATGCGCCCCAGATACATGACGCCGACGTAGTGGCTCACCCGCTCCACCACCGCCATGTCGTGGCTGATGAAGAGGAAAGAGAGTTCCATTTCGGCCTGAAGCTCCATCATCAGGTTCAAGACCTGTGCCTGCACAGACACGTCGAGGGCCGAGACCGCCTCATCCGCAATGATCAGCTTGGGGTTCAGGGCAAGCGCGCGGGCGATGGCGACGCGCTGGCGCTGGCCGCCCGAGAGCTCATGCGGGAAGCGCCGCATGAAGCTGCGCGGCAGTTCCACCCGGTCAAAGAGCATCTCAACGCGTTTGGTGATCTCCGCCCCTTTGAGGGTGGCGAAGTTATGGATCGGCTCGGCCACCTGATCGGAAAGCTGCATCTGCGGGTTCAGCGAGGCAAAGGGGTCTTGAAAGATCATCTGCATATCAAGCCGCGCGGTGCGCAGGGCGTTTTGATCCAGCGACATGATATCGACGCCGTCGAGGTTCACTTCGCCCGACATCGGTTCCACCAGACGCAAAATCGACCGGCCCGCCGTGGATTTGCCACAGCCCGATTCGCCAACGAGGCTTAGCGTCTGGCCCTTGTTGAGCGTAAACGACAGATCCTCTACCGCGTGGACGTTGGCGACGGTGCGGCGCAGGAAACCGCCCTGCACTGGAAAGCGCGTGGTCAGGTTCTTGACCGAAAGGAGCACCTCTTCGCGGCCCTTGATCGGCAGGATTTCCTTGTCTTCCGAACCCAGCAGCTTCATCGGCTCCGGGTAGGGCTTGCCCGTCATTTCGCCGAGTTTGGGCACGGCGGCCAGCAGCGCCTTGGTATAGGGGTGTTTGGGGTTTTCAAAGATTTCTTCGACCGTGCCCTCTTCGACCTTTTTCCCGCGGAACATGACGACGACACGGTCGGCCATCTGCGCCACCACGGCCATGTCATGGGTGATGAACATCACCGCCGTCCCGGTCTCGCGCTTCAAGCGGTCCATCAAGGCGAGAATCTCGGCCTGAATGGTCACGTCAAGCGCCGTGGTGGGCTCATCCGCGATCAAGAGGCGCGGCTCGCAAGCCAGCGCCATGGCGATCACCACGCGCTGGCGCATGCCGCCCGACAGCTCATGCGGATATTGCTTCAGCCGCCGCTCCGGCTCGGGGATGCGGACCTGTTTCATCAGTTCCAGCGCGCGGGCTTCGGCCTCTTTACGCGACATGTTCAGATGCAGGCGCAGACCTTCGGTCATCTGCTTGCCGATGGTGAAGACGGGGTTCAGCGCGGTCATCGGCTCCTGGAAGATCATGCCGATCTCATTGCCGCGGATTTTGCGCATGAGGCTACCGCTGCTGGCCGCCAGATCGACCTGCCCCTTTTCACCACGCTCAAAAAGAAGGCGCCCGCCTGCAATTTCACCGCCGCCGTATTCAACCAGCCGCATCAGCGACAGCGAAGACACCGATTTGCCCGATCCCGATTCCCCGACAACGCAAACCGTCTCACCGGGGTTGATGTCGAAACTGACATCTTCGACGCCGACAACGGGGCCATCTTTGGTTTGAAATTCGACGCGCAGGCCCTGAATTTGGGCGATTGGCGCTCCGTTTGCGTGATCCAGCATCTGTTTCCCTGTTGTTTTTATTGGCGCAGATTTTGCCCGACGCTACGGCGAATGTCATGAGACTGTCAAACCTGACGCGAAGAGTTCGAGCTTTGTCATATTTGCGCCATGTCCGCCCTTGCAATTTTCGGGAAACCTGTTTCGATATGGCCCATGCGGTTTGGAAAGAATGCTTCGATCACAGGTTGAATATTGCTTTTTTTGTTATGTTTAGCTGGTGAAGCTCATGTTCTTTCTGGGGCGACAGCAACAAGGCGGGGGCAATCCCGTCGACAAAAAGCGGCACGCCCACGTGTCCAACATGGAGTAAGTTATGAAATTGAAGACCCTATTGATGGGGGCTGTCGCATCGACTGCGTTTGCCCCTATGGCCTTTGCTGAAGCCCATGAGGGCGAGCGTGGCCGCGACGGCGAAGTCAAAATCATCTATTGGCAGGCGCCTTCGATCCTGAACCCCTATCTGTCGAGCGGCACAAAAGACGTCGAAGCCTCCTCGCTGGTCCTCGAACCACTTGGCCGCTACGACCAGAACGGCGCGCTGGTGCCCTATCTGGCAACCGAGATTCCGACGCTGGAAAACGGCGGCGTGAGCGAAGACCTCAAGACCATCACATGGAAGCTGAAAGATGGGCTGATGTGGTCCGACGGCAGCCCCGTCACCGCCAATGACGTCAAATTCACCGCCGATTACTGCATGAACCCCGAAGGCGGCTGCGCACAGTTGGCCAAATTCGAAGGTGTCTCCTCGGTTGATGTGGTCGACGACCAGACGGTCAAGGTTACCTTCTCCGAGCCGATGCCAAACCCCTACGGCCCCTTCATGGGCGGCCAGTCCCCGATCATTCAGGCGGCGCAGTTTGCCGATTGTACCGGCGCCAAAGCGCCCGAGTGCACCGAAGCGAACTTTAACCCCATCGGCACCGGCCCCTTCACCGTCACTGAGTTCCGCCCGAACGATGTGATCACCATGGCCGCGAACGAAAATTACCGCGACCCGAGCAAGCCTGCCTTTGCCTCGCTGACCTTCAAAGGTGGCGGCGACGCGACAGCGGCGGGCCGTGCCGTGATGGAAACCGGTGAGTTCGACTATGCGTGGAACCTGCAATTGGCCCCCGATGTCATCGCCAAGATGGCCGAAGGCGGCAAAGGCAAGCCAATGTCGGCTTTCGGCACGCTGGTTGAGCGTCTGGAACTGAACATGACAGACCCCTCCCCGGACCTGCCGGAAGGTGAACGCGCCACAGCCAAGCACCCGCATCCCTTCCTCACCGATGAGAGCGTCCGCCGGGCACTGTCGATGGCGATTGACCGCGAACTGCTGGTCGAAGTCGGCTACGGCCAAGCGGGCCGCGCCACCTGTAACATGGTGCCAGCACCTGAGCTTTACGCCTCCGACAACACCGACTGCCTGACCCAAGACATCGAAGGCGCCAAGGCGCTTTTGGACGAAGCGGGCTGGGTTGACAGCGATGGCGACGGCATCCGCGAAAAAGACGGCGTGAAGCTGGAAATCCTTTACCAGACCTCGACCAACGCCGTGCGTCAGGACTTCCAAGCGCTGATCAAGGATTGGTGGAGCCAGATCGGTGTTGAAACCGAATTGCGCAACATCGACTCTTCGGTCTTCTTTGGGGGTGATCCCGGTTCGACGGACACATTCCAGCGTTTCTATGCAGACGTTGAAATGTACGCCAACAACTTCGACGGCACCGACCCGCAAAGCTACCTCGCTCAGCGGACCTGCGCCAAATTCCCAAGCCCGGAATCGCAGTGGCAGGGTGAGAACATCAACCGTTTCTGCGAAGAAGAGTATGATGCCATGGTGGCCGAACTGGGCCGCACCGGCGAAATGGAAAAGCGTGGCGAACTGGCCAAAAAGCTGAACGACATGCTGACCAAAGACAGCTACTCGATCCTGCCGCTGGTTGACCGTGGTCGCGTCTCTGCTGCAGCCAACACCCTTGGTGGCGTTGTTCTGAACACTTGGGACTCCGAACTGTGGAATGCCGCCGATTGGTACCGCATGGAAGAGTGA
The DNA here is from genome assembly GCF_040148765.1 of Sulfitobacter sp. NFXS29. NCBI lineage: Bacteria > Pseudomonadati > Pseudomonadota > Alphaproteobacteria > Rhodobacterales > Roseobacteraceae > Sulfitobacter > Sulfitobacter sp. NFXS29. Next base: position 679,753 of record NZ_JAGDED010000001.1, on the reverse strand, counting down.
TCTAGGACGGAGGCGCGGCATGCTGCGCCTCCCTTCACCGACCTTTGGGGGGTGTGCGCCATCCGCACGCCCCCCTCTCGCCCCCACCCCCTCACAGACTGACCTACAAAGGCGACGCCCATGTTGACCTTCACCATCCGACGACTTCTTTTGTCGATCCCGACGCTTTTGTTTATCAGCCTGGTGATTTTCCTGCTGCTGCAACTCGCCCCCGGCGACCCGATGGCCCAAGTGCCGCTGACGGTCCCGCCCGAGGTGAAAGAGAAAATGCGCGAGGCGCTCGGCCTCGGCCAGCCGATCTATATCCAATATTGGAAATGGCTCGTGCAGGTCTTTTGGATCGAGCCGCAGGTTTTCATCGACTACCTGACCAACCGTTCTGCCCTGTTTAGCTGGCTGCCCGACACCAACCTTTCGGACGGCAAGCTGCGCGTGATCTCTTGGCAGACCCGTTCGCCTGTGATGGACATCGTGATCCAGCGCATGCCGCAGACCCTCTGGGTTGTCGGGCTGGCCTATATCGTGGGCATCGTCATTGCCATTCCGATCGGCATCTATTCGGCCTACCGTCACTATTCGGTCTTCGATCAGGCTGGGACGTTCATCACCATGATCGGCTTCTCGATCCCGCCCTTCTTTACCGGGCCTCTGCTGATCGTGATCTTCTCGGTCTCGCTGGGGTGGCTGCCGTCGATCTATGACACGACCCATGTCGTGAACGACTGGGAAAGCTTCAAGGTGCAGTTCTTTCAGATGATCATGCCGGTGATGGTGCTGGCGCTGCAAACCACAGCGCAGATCAGCCGCTACATGCGCGGTGCCATGCTCGACAACCTCAACCAAGACTACGTGCGCACCGCTCGCGCCAAGGGGCTGAAGGAAAGCGTTGTCGTCATGGTCCATGTCCTGCGCAACTCGATGATCCCGGTGGTCACCATCATCGCGCTTGGCATGCCCGCCATCTTTGGCGGCGCCATCATCACCGAGAACGTATTTAAGGTGAATGGCATCGGCCAGCTTCTGTTGACCGCGCTGCGTGCCAACGATCTGCCCATGGTGATGACCCTGACCTTTATCTTTGCTGTGTTGATCGTGCTGTTCAACCTGATCGCAGATATCCTCTACGGCCTGCTTGACCCAAGGATCCGTTATGACTGAGCAACCCATTCCCGCCAGCCCGGTCGAAGCCGACCTTGAGTTCATGAAGGCCCTGCAAGACAAGGGCCCGCAAAAGCCGCCGCGCAGCCAATGGCGCGATGTTTGGGACCAGTTCCGCAAACACAAGGGCGCGCTTTTCGGCGGCGGTTTCCTGATCTTCATCACGCTCGCGGTGATCTTTGGCCCCTATCTGTGGGACATCGACGCCAAGAAGCTCGACATTCGCAACAAGAATTGGCGGCCGATCTATACGCTGCTGTGGGACGGCGATGCCAAGGCGGGGTGGAGCCATCCTTTCGGCACCGATCAGTTGGGCCGCGACATCCTTGCGCAGATGCTTTTTGGCGGGCGCGTGTCGATGGCCGTGGGCTGGATGGCCATGGCACTGGCGCTGATCATCGGCACGGCCGTCGGCGTGCTGTCGGGCTTTTTCAAGCGGATGGACTTCTGGCTCATGCGCTTTACCGATCTGATTCTCAGCCTGCCGATCCTGCCGCTGGTGCTTTTGGCGGTAACACTCTTCGGGCAACCGCTGCGCTCGCAGTTTGGGCCTGAGGGGGGCATGTTCATCCTGATCGTCTCGGTCATCAGCCTGACCTCTTGGATGCAGACGGCGCGGATCGTGCGGGGCGATATTCTGGCGCTGAAGGAACGTGAGTTCATCCTTGCCGCCCGCTCTATCGGCACCACGCCGGGCAAGATCATCCGCCGTCACCTGCTGCCCAACGTGATCTCGCCCATCATGGTGTCGGCCACCCTTGGCCTTGCCACGGCGATCATCACCGAAAGCGCGCTGAGCTTTCTGGGCGTCGGCTTTCCGTCGGACTTCCCCACATGGGGCAAACAACTGGCCGATGCAGTGGACCGCATGCAGGAGTTTCCCGAGCGCGTGATGCTGCCCGGCATCGCCATCTCGCTGACCGTGCTGGCGGTGAACTACCTTGGCGATGGTCTGCGCGACGCGCTCGATCCGCGCATTCGCGGACGCTGAGCCAAATAAGGACCGACCGGCCCCCGCCTATCGCGAGGGGGGCCGGTTGTTTCGTATCTCCTGACGCAGGGTGAACAGCGTCGCCTATTTTTCCATCAAAACAGAAATAATTTCGCTGACGCCGGAGGCCCCGACGTCAGCTTTCACTTGATTGTGACCCCCAGCCCCTCCAAATGGGAAATAATTCCGTTTTCGAGGGTTTTCGCGATGTTTGAGTCTTTCGGCTTTGAAGAGACGACAGCAAAAGAGGCGTCCGTTCTGTTGGCCGCGCTCATCGGGCTGGCGTTTGGCGTCTTGGCACAGCGCACGCGCTTTTGCTTTCGCCGCAGTCTCGTGGGCGAAGACCGGCGTCAAGCGCTCGGGGTCTGGCTTACCGCGCTGGCGCTGGCGATGATTGGCACGCAGGCCGCCGTGGCCGCGGGTTGGATCAGTTTCGACGCGCATCGTTTCATGGCCTCTGAAGTGCCGTTTCTGGCGATTGGCATCGGCGGGCTGCTGTTCGGCGCGGGCATGGTGCTTACGCGCGGCTGCATCTCACGCCTCACGGTGCTAACAGGCGGCGGCAATCTGCGCGGGGCGCTGGTGGTGCTGGTCTTTGCCGTGGTGGCCCATGCCACCCTCAAAGGTGTTCTGGCACCGCTGCGCGTGGCGCTTGGGTCCGTGACCGTCGACATGGGCGACAGCGTGAGCCTTGCTGCCCTGCCCGGCGGTGCGCTGGTTTGGGGCGGTCTGATCGCCGTGACGGCGTTGGCCTATGCGCTGCGCTCGGGCAACCGTCCGGGGCAACTGGTGATGGCCGGTCTAATCGGGCTTTTGGTGCCTGCCGCATGGGTCGGCACCGGGTTTATCTTGCTGGACGAATTCGACCCGATCGCGATGGAGAGCCTTAGCTTCACCTCGCCCTCTGCCGATACGCTGTTTTGGATCATCGCCAGCAGTTCCATCCCCGCAGGTTTCGGCACCGGGCTATTGGGCGGCGTGTTTGTCGGCGCGCTGATCGCCAGCCTGATCGCGCGAGAGTTTCAGTGGCAGAGCTTTGACGCCCCGCGCCAAACCGGACGCTACCTGACCGGGGCAGCTATGATGGGCGTGGGCGGTGTGCTGGCCGGAGGCTGCACCTTGGGCGCGGGCCTTTCGGGTGTCCCCACGCTTTCTGTCGCGGCCATCGAGGCCATCGTGATGATCGCACTGGGCGGGCTGGCCATGCAGGCGTTGCTCAGCCGATCTTCCGCCGCAGGTGGCGCAGCGTCCACCACACGCCAAGCACAACCGGCACGGTGACCACGGCGGTCAGCAGCCCCTTGCTGACCTCCAGCGGCTCTGCCAGCGGGTAGAGCAGGTAGCTAACCAGTGACACCGCGTAGTAGCTGATCGCCACCACAGACAGCCCCTCGACCGTATGCTGTAGCCGCAATTGCAAGTCGGCGCGGCGGTCCATGCTGGCAAGGATCGCTTGGTTCTGGGCCGAGCGTTCCACATCGACCCGGGTACGCAGCAGATCGGCGGCGCGCAGGGCGCGGGCGGCGAGGGTCTGCAGCCGCGTCTCGGTCGATTTCACCGTGCGCATGGCGGGCGCATAGCGGCGCATCATGAATTCCCCGAACCCCTGACGCCCCATGAAACGCGCCTCGCGCAGGGCCGAGATACGTTCATAGACGATGGCCTCATAAGCGCCCGTGGCGGCGAAGCGATAGGCGGTCTCCGCCGTCAGCGCCTCTAGCGCGACAGAGACATCAAGCAGCGCATGCAGAGTCTCTTCTGCCGCCGTGCCCGCCCCGCTGCGCATCGCCCCCATAAGGGTCGACAACTGTCCATCCAGATCATTCAAGGCCGCCGCCATGTCGCGCGCCTGCATGAAGCCCAGCATCGACATCGCCTTATAGGTCTCAATCTCGCACAGCCGCTGCACGATCCGCCCAATCCGCCGCTGCCCGGTCGCCGCGTCGGTAAAGAGCGCCAGCCGTAGATGGCCGGCGGGATCAATCCGAAAATCGCTAGCGACCACCGCTGCCCCGTCGAGCACCTCTGCCACGGCGAGGCTCTCGGGCACGAACCAGTCTTGCAGGTGACCCGCGATCTCTTCGTCCTCCTCTGGCTTCGGCAGGACCGCAAGCAGGGCCGAGGTGATCCGCTCCCCTTCTATGTCGGCCAGCCAATCCTCGGGAAAAGCGGCGAAATCCGCGGCGGCGAAAGGCAGGCTTCGGCCAGTGGGGGCGATCACCGTATAGGTAACGAATTCGGTATGCTGCTCCCATTTCAGCGTGAAGCGGCCCATCTCGCCATAGTAATGCGTGGCCGAAGCATCGGCGCGCGGCGCGCCGTAATGGGCCAGCAGTGCGTTCAACTCGGCCTGCGGTGCGGCATCCGGTGACGGCTTCACCGCAAGAAAGGCCACCCGCGAGGGCGCGGCGAGCTGCGGAAACGGGCGTGCGTGCATTTCGCCGGTCAGGGCAAGGCGCTGCGGGTGGTCTTTGATCGGGGCCATGAGGGGTTCCGCTGCTGGAGAGAGTATCTTCCCCCAAGAATAGCGCCATCGCCGCCGATGAACAGAAGAAAAATACGCCTTTTCAAATACTTACTGCATACCGACGTATACCGCCCCTAGAAACGGCAAACGCCCCACCGTTTCCGGCGGGGCGTTTGATGGGATGGGCTGGGAATTTTTCAAAAATTCCCAGCCGTTTTCTTTAACAGAAAACGATCAGTCGATCAGCGGCAGCAGCTTGTCGAGGCTGGCTTTGGCGTCACCGTAGAACATGCGCGTGTTCTCTTTGAAGAACAGCGGGTTCTCGATGCCCGAATACCCGGTGCCCTGCCCGCGCTTGGAGACGAAAACGGTTTTCGCCTTCCAGCATTCCAGCACCGGCATGCCAGCGATGGGGCTGTTGGGGTCGTCTTGCGCCGCGGGGTTCACGATGTCGTTGGAGCCGATGACGATCGCGACGTCGGTCTCGGGGAAATCATCGTTGATCTCGTCCATCTCCATCACGATGTCATAGGGCACTTTGGCCTCGGCCAAGAGCACATTCATGTGACCGGGCAGACGGCCCGCCACCGGGTGGATGGCGAAGCGGACGTTCTTGCCGCGGGCGCGCAGTTTCTTGACCAGATCGCTGACCGCGCCTTGAGCTTGCGCCACCGCCATGCCGTAGCCGGGAATGATGATGACGCTGTCGGCCTCATTCAGAGCCTGAGCGACACCATCGGCCTCAATCGCTACTTGCTCACCCTCGACCTCCATCGCCGGGCCAGATGTCCCGCCAAAGCCGCCAAGGATAACGCTGACGAAGGAACGGTTCATCGCCTTACACATGATGTAGCTTAGGATCGCACCCGAAGAACCGACCAAGGCGCCAACCACGATCAACAGATCGTTGCCAAGCGAGAAGCCAATCGCCGCCGCGGCCCAGCCGGAGTAGCTGTTCAGCATCGACACAACCACCGGCATGTCAGCACCACCGATGCCCATGATCAGGTGATACCCGATAAAGAGCGCCGCCAGCGTCATGATGAACAGCGGCAAGAAGCCCCCGGTGTTGAAGTACCAGATCAGGCAGATCAGCGAGAGCGCTGCCGCACCGGCGTTAAGCATGTGACCACCCGGCAGTTTCGTCGCTGCCGAGCTGACGCGGCCCGCCAGTTTGCCATAGGCGATGACAGAGCCGGTAAAGGTCACGGCACCAATGAAAATGCCGAGCACCAGTTCGACCCGCAGGATCGCGATCTCGACACTGTCTTTCTTGGCCAGAAGCGCCGCGAAACCTTCGGTGGAGGCGCGCGCCACCTCGTCCATCGCCAGCACGTTGCCCAGTTCGATATGGGCGTTGTAGCCAACGAAAACCGCCGCGAGGCCCACAAGGCTGTGCATCGCCGCGACCAGTTCGGGCATCTGCGTCATCTGCACGCGGGTGGCCAATTGGTAGCCGATCGCGCCACCGGCGGCGATCAGGATCAGCGAGAGGAGCCAGAACCCCGCCCCCGGCCCGATCAGCGTGGCGACAACCGCCAGCGCCATGCCTGCAATGCCGTACCATACCGCGCGTTTCGCGCTTTCCTGCCCCGACAGACCGCCGAGCGACAGGATGAAGAGAACCGCTGCGACCACATAGGCCGCTGTCGTAAATCCGTATTCCATGATGCTCGCTCCTTCAGGATTTCTGGAACATGGCGAGCATGCGCCGTGTCACGAGGAAGCCGCCGAAAATGTTGATCCCACACATAAAGACCGACAGGGCAGCAAGAAGGATCACCAGCCACGAGCCAGAGCCGATCTGCATCAGCGCGCCCAGAATGATGATCGAGGAGATCGCATTGGTCACCGCCATCAGCGGGGTGTGCAGGCTGTGCGCCACGCCCCAGATGACTTGGAAACCAACAAAGACCGCCAGAACGAAGACGATGAAGTGCTGCATGAAGCTGGCAGGGGCGACGAGGCCGACACCGAGCAGCAACGCCGCGCCGACGGCCAAGAGCGTGACTTGGTTCTTAGTCTGCGCTTTGAAAGCAGCCAATTCGTCAGCACGCTTCTCTTCCGGGGTCTTTTCCTTAACCTTTTCCTTTTTCGGCGCGGCCGCGATGGCTGCGACCTTGGGCGGTGGCGGCGGGAAGGTCACTTCTTTTTCGTGGGTGATGGTCGCGCCCCGGATCACGTCATCTTCCATGTCGTGGTTGATGACACCGTCTTTCTCGGGCGTCAGATCCGTCATCAGGTGGCGGATGTTGGTGGAATAGAGTGTCGAAGCCTGCGTCGCCATGCGAGAGGGGAAATCGGTGTAACCGATGATCGTGACACCGTTGTCGGTGACGATCTTCTCGTCCATTTTGGTGAGCTTGCAGTTGCCGCCCTTCTCTGCCGCGAGATCGACGATCACGGAACCGGGCTTCATCGCCTGCACCATGTCCTCGGTCCAAAGCTCGGGGGCTTCGCGGTTGGGGATCAGCGCCGTGGTGATGACGATGTCCACATCAGGCGCCAATTCGCGGAACTTGGCCAGCTGCGCTTCGCGGAATTCGGGCGAGGAAACAGAGGCATAGCCGCCCGAAGCCGACCCATCGGCCTGTTCTTCTTCAAAGTCGAGATAGACAAACTCAGCGCCCATCGATTCGACCTGTTCGGCCACTTCCGGGCGCACGTCGAACGCGAGCGTGATGGCACCCAGCGAGGTCGATGTGCCGATGGCGGCAAGACCCGCAACACCCGCGCCGACGACCAGCACCTTGGCCGGGGGCACCTTGCCCGCTGCCGTGATCTGCCCGGTGAAGAAACGGCCGAAGTTGTTGCCCGCCTCAATCACCGCACGGTAGCCCGCGATATTGGCCATAGAAGACAGCGCGTCCATCTTCTGGGCGCGGCTGATGCGCGGCACCAAGTCCATCGCCATGACGGTCGCGCCCTTGGCGGCGGCGGCCTCCATCAGATCTTTGTTGCCCGCAGGGTTGAACATGGAAATGAGCGTCTGGCCCGCGCGCAGGCGTTTGACCTCGGCGTCAGACGGCGGGCGCACCTTGGCAACCACATCGGCGGCCTTGTAGAGAGCAGCGGCGGTGCTCACCACCTCGACGCCTGCGCCCTCATATGCGGCATCGTCAAAGCCCGCAGCCGCACCGGCGCCGGTTTCGATAACGCATGTATGCCCAAGCTTTTGCAGTTGCAGCGCGCTGTCCGGCGTCATTGCGACCCGGTTCTCGCCCTCAAATATTTCCTTTGGTGTCCCGATCTTCAAACCAAGAGTCCCCCTTTGCTGGCCCGTCACGCCGCTTTGGCGCAACTTTGTTAGTCAGAGCGATAGCGCGCGCGCAGCAATAGTACAAGCAGACCGCTACGTGAAACGGAGCAAAATTGCTGCGCTGCGACACCGAGAGAACGGTTTGCTGTTTTCGGAGCGCAGATAGAACAGCCGTTCTAGACCGCGCCAATGGCATGGCCCGAAGGCCATGCCAAATCGCCAACCCAATGCGCGGGTATCAGAGACCGGGGATCAGCCGAGCCAGCCCGCGCTGGTCAAAGGTGGTCCCACGATCCGCACCAAAGGCGATCTCGCCGCCCAGACCGACAAAGGGTTCAGAGACGTTCACGCCGCCTGCTTCGGCCTTGGCCGAGCCGACCTCAAGGAACAAGTTGGTGTTGACCGATACGTCGCGGTCAAGACGGATTGCGAAACGGGACAGATCGCCGGTGTCATCGTCGGCCATGTCATAAGAGCCTGTCAGGCCAAAGCCCTCCTGCATCTCATAGCGGGCTTTGATCCCGCCAAGCGTGGCATCCCCCAGATCGGTGTCGACATTGGCGATATAGCCTTCGAACTCCCATTCGCGGACTTCATAGCCAGCCTCGACCCCAAAGATATCGGCCTCATCGCCTTCGACGTCTTCAAAAGTGTAGAACGCCCCCAAAGAGGTTGCTTCGTTCAGGTGATAGATGCCGTGCAGGCCAAGCAGCGTGCTATCGATATCGGTGAAATCAAAATCGTGGTAAGCGGCATCGATTTGCAGGCTGAAATCGCGGCTGAACCCAAGTTCCATCGCGCTTTCGAGGCCCCAGTGGTTAAAATCGGTGTCCTCGGCAAAGGCCGAATAAGACAGCCCGACCGACCCGCCGGTGACTTCGACAGCGCCTGCCGTTGTCGCGCCCAATGCGAAGGAGGCGGCCAGCGCCATAGAGGAAATTTGTGAAAAATTCATAATACTGCTCCAATACAAAACAAGGCCCTGTGATCAGGTTACCTGCTTCAACCTGTGAGGGAATGTATGGGCGGCTGCAAGGGTGGCTGTGCCCGCCCGAGATAATTGTGTCTGCGCCGCCACTACCCTGCGCCTCTCGCCCGCGCTGCCCGGAAAATAACGCCCCGTCATCCGAAGCTGCCTCTTGTCCTGCTGCTGCCAGCGCGCCACCCTGCCCGCAAAGGGGAGGCATTATGACACTGCAAGACAAACACGCATTCATCACCGGCGGTGGCACCGGCATCGGGCTCGCCATCGCGCAGGATTTGGCCGCCAAGGGCGCGCGGGTCACCATCACCGGGCGGCGGCAGGAGGTTCTTGACGCGGTGTCGGGCAATGGCATCACCGGCATGGCGATGGACGTCCGCGACGAGGCGCAGGTCATCGACACGATCGCCCGCGCGGTAGAGGCCAACGGCCCGGTGCAAATCTGCGTGGCAAACGCAGGCGTGGCCGAGGGGCGATCGCTGCATAAGACCGACCTCGATTTCTGGCGCGACATGATGGCGACCAATCTCGATGGCGCCTTTCTCACCATCCGCGAGAGCCTGAAATCCATGCGCCAGACCGATTGGGGGCGAGTGATCGCGGTGTCCTCCATGGCAGGGCTGCGCGGGCTGCCGGGGGCGGCCTGCTACTCCGCCTCGAAACACGGGATGATCGGGCTGATCCGTTCGCTCAGTGAGGATTACATGGGCCAGCCCTTTACCTTCAACGCCCTCTGCCCCGGCTATGTCGATACCGAGATCATTGCGCGCAATACTCAAGCGATCTCCAACCGCGCCGGGCTGTCCGAGGAAAAGGCCCGTGATGTCATGGTCAACGCCAACCGCCACAAACGCCTGATCGCCCCGTCTGAAGTGGCGGCGGCAGCGGCTTGGCTGGTTGGCGAAGGCTCGGAAAGCGTCAACGGCCAGTCGATCGAGATTGCGGGCGGGCAGATGTAACAGCGTTAAGGGGAGTTTAACCAAGCTGCGCCAAACATGGGGCCATGAGAGACCGCGTTTTATCCTATGGCCCGAATTGCTATTTCTTTACCCTGCGCCTTGCGAAGCGGGACGATGATGCGCTGTTGCGGCATATCACGGCCCTGCGCCAAGCGATGCGCGAGACTTTGGCGCGCAGGCCGTTCCGGATTGATGCCATCGCGGTCCTACCGGATGTGATCCACACGGTTTGGACCCTGCCGCCGAATGATAATGACTACGGCAACCGCATCGGCATGTGGAAGGGGCGCTTTTCCAGACACCTCCCCCTAGCCCCGCATCGCAGCTTGCAGCAGATCAAACGGGGGGAAAAAGGGATATGGCAGCGCCGGTTTTGGGAGCATCGGATACGCGATCACGCGGATTTCGAGCGGCACTGCGATCTCGTGCACCTCAGCCCGGTGCATGCAGGATATTGCCAGCGGCCGGAGGGGTGGCCCTACAGTTCCTATTCCCGTGCCTGTTCTCGTGAGGTCCCGGCACCGGATCGGAAGGCGGACCATCTGGCGGAGGAGGCGGTCTTGGACGATGATGTGACGCCGCTCAGTCACATGATGACACCCGCACCCCCGAGCCGCCTGCACAGTTGACTTGCTTGGCGGCAGATCACGGTGGCAGCCGGTATCGTGGCCCCATTTATCATGGCCCGTTTTTGACAGGGGATTGGACTCATATCGTTACGCGGCACCCGCGCAAGAGAGGCATCCGCCCGCCAGCGCCCGCATATACGCGGCCCGCGCTCATTCGGTGAGGGCCGCGCGCGCCCCGTGCCCCCCCGCGGCCAGCCGCCCCGCCCTACTGCGCGGCAGTCATCACTGGCAAGGCCGAGCCGTCCGCAGCCCAAGCCCGCACGGCGGCGCCGAAATGTTCGAACAGCGGGCGCGAGACCGGGTCATTGGCCGCGTTCCACTCAGGATGCCATTGCACCGCGAGGGTAAAGCCTGGCGCGTCTTTGATGTAGATCGCCTCGGGCGTGCCGTCATCCGCATGGCCGTCGATCACCACGCGCGGGCCGGGTTCCTTGATCCCCTGCCCGTGCAGCGTGTTGGTCAGCACCTTCGATGCTCCCATCACATGATGGAAAACGCCGCCTTCGGTAAAGCTCACGTCATGGCGCAGTTCGAATTTTTCTTCCATGGTGCCGTCGGGGGGCATCCGGTGGTTCATCCGCCCGGGCAGCTCGCGAATCTCAGGGTAGAGCGATCCGCCCATCGCCACGTTCACTTCCTGAAAGCCACGGCATAGACCGAGGAACGGCTGGCCGCGCGCCACACAGGCGCGCACCAGCGTCAGCGCCACGGCATCGCGGGCGCGGTCAAAAGCACCATGAGCCTCTGTCTCAGGCTCACCATATTCTTCGGGATGCACGTTGGGGCGCCCGCCGGTCAGCAAAAAGCCGTCGCAGACCTCCAGCAATTCCTCGACCGAGACAAAGCGCGGATCGCTCGGCACAATCAGCGGCAGACAGCCCGAGACCTCGGCAATCGCTTCGGTGTTCATCTGCCCGCCCGCGTGGACGGGGTATTGATCGTTCAGCAGGTAGGAATTGCCTATGATACCAACGACGGGTCGGGCCATGAGTTACCTCTTATTCACCATGGCCCGAACATAGGCGCTTCGCGCCGCGGCCTCAACCTCAGCTCTGCGCCTTCAACTCCAAACGCCGCGCGTGCAGCACAGGTTCGGTATAGCCCGAGGGCTGTTCGCGCCCCTTCAGCACCAGATCGCAAGCCGCCTGAAAGGCCACCCCGTCAAAGCCCGGTGCCATGGGGCGGTAGCTAGGATCGCCCTCGTTTTGACGGTCCACCACCGCTGCCATTTTTTTAAGCGCAGCCTCGGCTTCTTCGCGGCTGATAACACCGTGATGCAGCCAATTCGCCAGCGCTTGGGCCGAGATGCGGCAGGTGGCGCGGTCTTCCATGAGGCCCACATCGTTGATGTCGGGCACTTTGGAGCAGCCGACCCCCTGATCGATCCAGCGGACGACATAGCCCAGAATACCCTGCGCGTTGTTCTCGATCTCGCGGGTGATTTCTTCGGTGCTGAGGTTGCGGCCTTCCAGCACCGGGATGGTCAACAGCGCGTCGAGTGTCCCACGCGCGCCGCCCTCTTTGATCTCTTCTTGCCGCGCCAACACGTCAATCTTGTGGTAATGCGTGGCATGTAGCGTGGCCGCCGTGGGCGATGGCACCCATGCGCAGTTGGCACCGGATTGGGGGTGGCCGATCTTGGCCTGCAGCATCTCGGCCATACGGTCGGGCATGGCCCACATGCCCTTGCCGATCTGCGCCCGCCCCTGCAACCCGCAGGCAAGGCCGATGTCGACATTGCGGTCTTCATAGGCGGCGATCCAAGCGCTGTTTTTCATCTCGCCCTTGGGCACCATCGGCCCGGCTTCCATGCTGGTGTGGATTTCGTCCCCTGTGCGGTCAAGAAAACCGGTGTTGATAAAGGCCACACGATGTTTCGCGGCCCGAATACATTCGGCGAGGTTCGCACTGGTGCGGCGCTCTTCGTCCATGATGCCCAGCTTCACAGTATATTGCGGCAGGCCGAGCGTCTTTTCCACATGGGTGAAAATCTCATCGGCAAAGGCCACTTCCTCGGGTCCATGCATCTTGGGTTTCACCACATAGACGCTGCCGGTGACCGAATTGCCGCCTTCGCGCTTAAGGTCGTGGATCGCGATCAATGTGGTGATCATGGCATCCATCAGCCCTTCGCCGATCTCATGCCCCGCGCGGTCGAGCACGGCAGGATTGGTCATTAGATGGCCGACATTGCGAACCAGCATCAGAGAGCGGCCCTTCAGCGTCACTTCACCGCCATCCGGCGCGGTATAGCTCCGATCATCGGCCATGCGGCGGGTGACGGTCTGTCCACCCTTTTCAAAGGTTTCTGCAAGATCGCCCTTCATCAGCCCCAGCCAGTTGCCATAGGCCAGCACCTTATCCTCAGCGTCCACTGCCGCGACGCTGTCTTCGCAGTCCATGATGGTCGACAGCGCGGATTCGATGACCACATCGGCGACGCTGGCGGGATCGTCTTTGCCAATCGCATGGTCCGGGTCGATCTTGATCTCAATATGCAGCCCGTTGTTGCGCAAGAGGATCGCATCTGGCGCTTCTGCCGCGCCCCGGTAGCCCGCAAACTGCGCCGGATCGGCCAAACCGCAGGGGGCCGCATCCTGAGACATCACACCTTCGACATGCCCGTCCACAACGCGGTAGCCCGCCAAATCTGCGTGGCTGCCCGCAGAGAGCGGCACCGCGTCATCCAAGAAGGCTTTTGCCCGCGCCACCACCCGCGCTCCACGGTCGGCGTCATAGCCCTTGCCCGTCGGCAGGTCCCCCAGCGCATCTGTGCCGTAGAACGCATCATAAAGGCTCCCCCAGCGCGCATTGGCGGCGTTAAGCGCGAAACGAGCATTGGTAATCGGCACCACAAGCTGCGGCCCGGGCACCTGTGCGATCTCGGGGTCGACGTTCTGCGTCTCAATCTGAAAATCCGGCCCTTCGGGCAAGAGATAACCAATCTCGCGCAGGAATGCGGTATAGCTTTCCGCGTCATGCGGCTGACCCGCGCGGGTGCGGTGCCAGTCGTCGATTTTGGCCTGAAGCTCGGCACGCTTCTCAAGCAGCGCGCGGTTCTTCGGCCCCAGATCATGCACGAGGTGCGACAGGCCCGCCCAGAAAACATCCGCCTCGACATCGGTGCCCGGCAGGGCCGATTCCTCAATGAACTCAACCAGTTCGGGGTCTACCTGCAAACCGTTTTTGTCAATTCTACCCGTCATTCTCTGCCCTCTCCCGCGCTGAATACCTTTGCGAAATGTCTAGCAGAAAGGCTAAGCGGCGCAAGCGCGTGAAGGACGGCGAAGCGTGGCGTTATTTTACCGCCGGCTCCGGGGTGGCAATCACAGGTTCGGCGTCCGCCGGGCCGTCCACGGGCTGTACCTCTCCTTCTGGCGAAGGGTCGGTGGCCTGCAACACCGCGTAAACGATGCCAGCGATCATCAATAGCGCGCCCGCGATGATAGCGGTTTTGATACCGATCAAAGCGGGGCGATGACGTTTCTTCTGCGTTTCGGTATCGGTGTCGGGGGCAGACATGGATACACCTCATTGCTCGAAGTTGGGGCGGCTCGGCTTGCAGGCCGCCTTCTAGAGACATAACCTTTCCCAGACCAATTACGTTCCCCCGACTGGAGGCCCAATGCGCGACGCCACCCCCCAAACGATCTATCTCAGCGACTATCAGCCGTTCGGCTTCCTTGTGGATGAGGTGGCACTGACCTTTGAGCTTGATCCCCACAAGACGCGGGTCAAAAGCCGCATCGCCTTTCGCCCAAATCCTGCGGCGCAGACGGCGGAATTTTTCCTCCATGGTGAAGAGCTCAAGCTGATTTCCGCGCAGATTGACGGCAAGCCCGTCTCCCCGAAGGTGACGGAGCGGGGTTTGACCTGCGATGTGCCAGATGGCCCCTTTATCTGGGAAGCCGAGGTTGAGATTGATCCCAAGGGCAACACCGCCCTCGAAGGGCTTTATATGTCGGGTGGGATGTATTGCACCCAGTGCGAGGCTGAAGGCTTTCGCAAGATCACCTATTCCCCCGATCGCCCCGATGTGATGAGTATCTTTACCGTCACCGTCAACGGACCGCATCCGGTGCTCTTGTCCAACGGCAACCCGGTGGCACAGGGGCAGAACCATGCCGAGTGGCATGACCCATGGCCAAAGCCTGCCTATCTTTTTGCGCTGGTGGCGGGCGATCTGGTTGCCCATTCCGACCGCTTTACCACCATGTCGGGCCGGGACGTCGATCTAAACCTCTATGTGCGCCCCGGCGATGAGGGCAAATGTGCCTTTGGGATGGAGGCGCTAAAGGCGTCGATGAAATGGGATGAAGAGGTCTATGGCCGCGAATACGATCTCGACATCTTCAATATCGTCGCGGTGGATGATTTCAACATGGGCGCGATGGAGAACAAGGGGCTGAACATCTTCAACTCCGCCGCCGTTCTCGCCTCGCCCGAGACGTCGACGGATGACAATTTTGAGCGGATCGAGGCGATCATCGCGCATGAGTATTTCCACAACTGGACTGGCAACCGCATCACCTGCCGCGATTGGTTCCAACTGTGTCTAAAGGAAGGGCTGACGGTCTACCGCGACAGCCAGTTCACCTCTGACATGCGTTCTCCGGCGGTGAAACGGATCAGCGATGTGATCGATCTGCGGGGCCGTCAATTCGCCGAGGATCAAGGCCCGCTGGCCCATCCGGTGCGGCCGGAAAGCTTTCAGGAGATCAACAACTTCTACACCGCCACCGTCTATGAGAAGGGCGCCGAGGTGATCGGTATGCTCAAGACCTTGGTGGGCGATGACGCCTATGCCAAGGCGCTGGACCTCTATTTCGAGCGTCACGATGGCGATGCGGCAACGATCGAAGATTGGCTAAAGGTGTTCGAAGACACCACAGGCCGTGACCTTACCCAGTTCAAACGCTGGTATGCGCAAGCGGGCACGCCGCGTCTGTCGGTGACAGAGGCATGGGACGCGGGAAAAGGCATTTTCACGCTGACCTTCACTCAGCACACCCCGCCCAGCGCAGCCACGCCTGAGCCCAAGCCGCAGGTTCTGCCCATCACCGTGGGGCTGATCGGCGCGGACGGGGCCGAAGTGGCCCCCTCTCGCGTGCTGGAAATGACCGAAGCGGAGCAAAGCTTTGCCTTCGGCGGGCTGGATGCGCGCCCGGTGGCCTCGGTGCTGCGGGGCTTCTCCGCTCCGGTGGTGCTGGACCAAGACCTCTCGAAAGAAGAGCGCCTGCTGCTGCTTGCCCATGACAGCGATCCGTTCAACCGGTGGGAGGCCGGGCGCACCTTGGCGCGGCAATCCTTGCTGGCCACGATCACCGAAGACAGCGCACCGGATGATGAATGGCTCGCAGCACTGCAGGCGGTACTGGAGGATGAAGCGTTGGAGCCTGCCTACCGCGCACTGATGCTGGGCCTGCCCAGCCATGCCGATTTGGCCAGCACCCTTCATGACGCGGGCAAGACCCCGGATCCGGCGGCGATCCATCAAGCGGTGGAAACCACGCGCGATGCCATGGCCGAGCGTTTCGCCCCCCTGCTGAGTGAGCTTTATGATCGGCATAAGGTGGGCGCCCCCTATCAACCCAATGCCGCGCAGTCGGGCAAACGCGCGCTGACCAATGCCGCCCTCGCCTTGCTGACCCGCGTGCAGGGGCCAGAGCGCGCGCAGGCGCAGTACGATCAGGCCGACAACATGACCCAGCAACTCAGCGCGCTGGCCGCATTGCTGCGCGCAGGCCATGGCGACAAGGCGTTGGAGGATTTCGAAGCCAAGTGGCGCGATGACCGTTTGGTGATGGACAAATGGTTCGGGCTGCAAGTCAGCCAAGCCGCACCGGAAGAGGCCGCCGAGGTGGCGCGCAGGCTTACCGAACACGCCGATTTCAACTGGAAGAACCCCAACCGCTTCCGCGCGGTCTTTGGCAGCCTTGCCATGCATCATGCCGGGTTCCACCACGAAAGCGGCAAAGGCTACGCGCTGCTGGCGGATTGGCTGATCAAACTCGACCCGGTGAACCCGCAGACCACGGCGCGGATGTGTTCGGCCTTCCAGACATGGCGGCGCTACGACATGGCGCGGCAAGAGATGATCGAGACTCAACTCGACCGCATCCTCGCCAGCGCCGATCTCAGCCGGGACACGTCAGAGATGCTTAGCCGCATTCGCGGTGCCTGACGCGGCGCCCCAGACAGAAGGCATGGCGGCCTATACCTACCGCCGCCATGCCCGCAGCCGGACGGCGCTGCTGGTGTTGCCCACGATCTGGGCGGCCCTCGGCGCGGGGTGGCTCTGGCTTGATGCTTCGGGCTGGCTTGTGGGGCTATTGGGGCTCTTCACCCTGCCTGCGCTTTGGGAGCTTTTTACCAATCCCGTCAGCGGCTTGACGCTCGACGACGGTAATCTGTCATGGGTCACTGGCAAGCGTGACGCGAAAATTGCGCTGGCGCAGATCGACCACGTTCGGCTTGATACGCGGCTTGATATGTCGGTCCGCGCCACGGTGGTCCTAAAGACGGGCCGCAAAATCAAACTGCCCTTCGAGGCCACCCCAGCGCACCGCGCACTGGAAACCGCGCTACATGCGCGCGGCATCACCACAGAGCGGCACCACTTTACGCTGATCCAATGATTTACGGACGGCTGCGGGGCCGTGTCGCGTTCAACGGTTTGCAATAGGACTGTTGCCGCAGCCAGCGAGACATATCCGCCCGTTTGGACGCGCTGCGCATCGGCCCCCAATCGGCTCCGACACCGCGCTTGCCGTTTCCGGCAATCACCCCGTCCCGCGGCACCGTCGTCGCCATGATCCGCACGGCACAGCTGAGATTCGCAGCCCCGTTCTTGAGCGCATCACCACTGCCGACGTTACACTTATAGCCGCGCGCCGTGCCCGGCAGAATTTGCAACAGCCCATACCACCGACCGCCCCCACCCACGGCCCAAGACCGATAGGTGCTTTCATGTTTCGCCAGCGTCGACATGAAGCCGACCCAAAAGGCGCGCCGCTGGCTGTCGGATGCCTCCGGATAGGCGGGGCACCATTCCTGCACATCGGCAGGCACCATATCCACCAATGGCTTGCCATGAGATTTGAGCGCCGAGATCGCGGCCCGCGTCCAAAGCGAATGCCCCCGCATATGTTGCCAGCGCGTGCGCGGCAGATTGCCCGGGCGCGCAGGCGGGCGCAGCGTTGTGGTGAACGGCGCGGTTTCTAGCGCGGGCGGTTCCTCGTCAGCCTCCACCGCATCGGGGAAAGACAAAGAGGTCGCGGCGGTCTGCACCACGTTATCCACCTCCACCACGGGGGCGGGTTGTTTGGGAAGCTCGGCCCAAAGCAATGTGGGGCTCGTGCAGAGCAGCAGGGCAATTATGGCAGGTCTCATGGCGCGCATAAGACCGCCCCAAAGCACCGTTGGCAAGCATGACGGCCTCGCAAGATCGGCAGATTTCCTCTGATCGGGAAACAGCGCGCCGCCCCCACGCCAGATTGTGGCCTGTGGCAGCGCTCTTCTGTCCGCCCCCGCTGCAGAATTTTCCCGAAAGCTCCGCACCCCTGACACGGTTCCGCCCCATTGCCCGGTCAAACCTAAATCATCGACAAACAGCAGGCAGGACCGGCCCCCAGATGAAGAAACTTTCGCATATGATCCCGTCCGCCTTGCAGGGATTTTTTGGCAATCCTGCGCCCCAAGCGCCCGAGCTTGAACCGCTGGAAATGCCACTGCTGCGCCGCCGTGCGCCGCGCGACGCCCTGCTGCGCATTTCCTGCCCCGACCCTACGGCCGAAGAGATGCAGCGCGACCGCCACCAATACCGCGCGCAATGGCTGGTGCGCCAAGAACGCTGGGATGAGATGGCAACCCTGCTGCATGACGCCGATATGCGCCGCGAAATGACACCGGGCGCCATGCCGGTGGCCGAACTGATGGCCTTTGGCGCCCGCGCGGATGTGATTCTTGCTGCCGAACATGCGCTCTATGACGGCAAACCGGCCATTGATGCGCCACTGATGGCCGGGATCGAAGCCTTGGAACATGTGCTCGCCGACCATGCCGAAAGCCCCGTGATCGCGGCCATCGTGGCCCAAGCGCATATGGACATCGGCTGGGCTTGGCGCGGCACGGGCTAGGACCGCGACGTGCCCGCCCGCAACCACGCGGCCTTTGCGGCGCATTTTGAACGCGCTGAGCAGATCCTCGCGCCATTCGACAAGGACACAGCCGCCTCGCCCCTGCTCGCGGCGACGCACTGTGCCCTACTGGGGGGAACAGGCGGTGACGCCCGCGCCGTGGCCGACCGCTACGCGCAGCTCATCGACCTTAACCCCGATAACCCGCGCCCCATGCGGGCCATGGGCAACCACCTTCTGCCGCGGTGGCATGGCTCATATGACCAATTGGAACTCGAAGCCCGTCGCACTGCCGCGCGGACCGAAGAGACATGGGGCGCGGGCGGCTATACATGGGTGCAATTCGACGCGATCAGCTGCGATGCGCGGGCCTGTGTCAATCTTGATGTGCCGTTTTTCATCGAAGGGCTGCGCGATATCCTCGCGCGTCGCCCCGATCCGCATACCGCCAACCTGTTGGCCGCCTATTGTGCCAGCGCCATCGGTCAAGCCACCCCGTCCGAAGATGCCGCAGGGGCCGTGCGCGCCGAGATCGCCGATTGCGCCCGCTGGATCGTCCGGGATCATATGACGGAACTGCACCCGATGCTCTGGGCCCATGCCGCGCGCGGCTTCGACAACAACCTGCGCGTACGCTCCGCCCGGCGCTTTGCCGCCTCGGGCCGGGATGAGGCGATGCGCATCATCACCGGCCTGTTCCAACGCGAGATCGAAGCGGGCAAACGGGTCATTTTCACCGAAGGTCGCCGCCAGATTGCCATGCCGGGCTAAGCCTGCCTCTTGAAGCGCGTGGTGCGCTCCAGTATGACCGGCCAAGTTCCAATTGACCGAAGGCGGCCGCGATGCTTGATCTGAGTTACGACACCCCGAAACCGCGCGTGATTGCCGGTGCCAAACATGACTGGGAACTGGTCATCGGGATGGAGGTGCACGCGCAGGTCGCGTCGAACGCGAAACTCTTCTCCGGCGCCTCGACCAAATTCGGCGCGGAGCCCAACAGCAACGTGGCCTTCGTCGATGCCGCGATGCCCGGCATGCTACCGGTGATCAACGAATATTGCGTCGAACAGGCCGTGCGCACCGGGCTGGGCCTCAAGGCCGAGATCAACCTGAAATCCGCTTTCGACCGCAAGAACTACTTCTACCCCGACTTGCCGCAGGGCTATCAGATCAGCCAGCTTTACGAGCCCATCGTCGGCGAAGGCGAAGTGCTGGTCGAGATTGGCGACGGCACCGCGCGGCTCGTGCGGATCGAGCGCATCCATATGGAACAGGACGCAGGCAAATCGATCCACGACATGGACCCGAATATGTCTTTCGTGGACCTCAACCGGACCGGCGTCTGCCTGATGGAGATCGTCTCGCGCCCCGACATTCGCGGCCCCGAAGAGGCCGCCGCCTACCTTGGAAAACTGCGCCAAATCCTGCGCTATCTTGGCACTTGCAACGGCGACATGCAGTCGGGCGCGATGCGTGCTGACGTGAACGTGTCGATCTGCCGCGTGGGCCAGTACGAGAAATATCAAGAAACGCAGGATTTCAGCCATCTGGGTACCCGCTGCGAGATCAAGAACATGAACTCCATGCGCTTTATCCAGCAGGCCATCGAAGTCGAAGCCAAACGCCAGATCGCGATTGTCGAGGCGGGTGGCGAAGTGGTGCAGGAAACGCGCCTTTTCGACCCAGACAAGCAAGAAACCCGCTCCATGCGTTCCAAAGAAGAAGCGCATGACTACCGCTATTTCCCCGACCCCGATCTGCTGCCACTGGAAATCGAGCAGGCCTGGGTGGACGAGATTGCCGCAAACCTGCCGGAACTGCCGGACCAAAAGAAAGCGCGTTTCATCGGTGACTTTGGCCTGAGCGACTATGACGCCTCCGTGCTGACCGCCGATCTCGACAGCGCGGGCTACTTTGAGGCCGTGGCGCAGGGGCGCGATGGCAAGATGGCGGCGAACTGGGTGATCAACGAACTCTTCGGGCGTCTTAAGAAAGACGACAAGGGCATCACCGAAAGCCCGGTCACCCCGGCGCAGCTTGGCAGCATCGTCGATCTGATCGCGTCAGATGCGATTTCCGGCAAGATCGCCAAGGAAGTCTTTGAAATCACCTACACAACTGGCCGTGACCCGGCAGAGATCGTGGAGACTGAGGGCCTCAAGCAGGTCACAGACACCGGGGCGATTGAAACGGCAGTGGATGAAATCATCGCCGCCAACCCCGATCAGGTCGCCAAGGCGCAGCAGAACCCGAAACTTGCGGGTTGGTTCGTTGGTCAGGTGATGAAAGCCACGGGCGGCAAGGCCAACCCCAAGGCGGTCAACGAAATCGTGTCGCGCAAGCTCGCCCAGCAATGAGCGAGACCCCGGCCCCCTTCCGTTCGAGCGAGATGAAGGTTCTCCCCGAATGGATTGATTTCAACGGTCATTTAAACATGGCCTATTACAACGTCCTGTTCGATCAGGGCGTTGACCAAGCCTATGGCGACATTGGGCTGGGGCCGGAGTATCAACGCACGGGCTGCACCACCTATGTGGCCGAATTCCACGTCTGCTACCTGCGCGAATTGCATGAGGGTGACCGCGTCTACACCACCTTCCAATTGCTCGACCATGATGAGAAGCGGTTTCACAGCTTTCAAGAGCTGTGGCACGTCGATGGCTGGCTCGCCGCCACCGCCGAAGGGTTAACGCTGCATGTGGACCAATCTGGCCCGCGTGTCGCACCGATGCCGCAGCATATCCTGACACGTCTTGACGCGATGCGCCGCAGCCATGCCAAATTGCCCACACCGGCGCAGGCCGGTCGCCGCATCGGCATCCGCCGCAAATCCGCCTGAAACTCACCTGACGCGGCTCATGTCGCCAACCCAGCCGAGGCCCCTATGCGCTACGAATACAAGATCCTTCCCGCCCCCACCAAAGGGCAGAAAGCCAAAGGTCTGAAAGCCCCCGAAGCGCGCTTTGCCAATACGTTGGAAGAGTGCCTGAACGAACAGGCCGCTGAGGGCTGGGAGTACCAGCGGGCTGAGACATTGCCCTCGCAAGAACGCTCTGGTCTGACCTCGACCACCACCGAGTGGCGCAATGTGCTGGTGTTCCGCCGCTTGGCCAGCGCGAGCAGCCAGCCAGAGGACGGCGATCTGCTGCCCCCCGCCGCTGCAACGCCTGCATTGTCCGCCACAATTGAGGGCGACGAGACGGCGCTTCGGGCCGATGCGCCTGCCTCTATCACGCCCGATGATGACGCGCCTACAAAGGTGGAGCCCGCCAAAGAGGAACCCGCCAAGCTGGCAACGCCACCTGCGTTCCTCTCCGGCACCGCGACAGAGCAAACGCCGGACGTTTCTTCGCCGGATAAAACCGACGAAGACGACGATAAATCAAAGCCCTAAACGCGGGCCTTATTCGTCCAGATCAAGCGCCAGCGCATGAATGCGCCCCATCAGATCCGGCCCCAAGGCGCTGTGCACCGCACGGTGCCGCGCCAGCCGGTTCTGACCCTTGAAACGCTCTGAGCGGATGCGCACGTTGAAGTGGCTTTCGCCCCCTTCTTGAAACCCGGCGTGACCGCGATGGCTTTCGCTGTCATCTACCACATCCAATTCTCGCGGCGCAAAAGCGGCTTCCAGCCGGTCTGAAATCTCTTGTGTTGTCGACATGTTTTTTACCTCGGCCCCCTTCAATCCTGCGACGCAGGGTATATGGTGACCGGCCTGAGTCGGAAAGGTCTATCCACATGCCAAAAGCTGATCCCTTCGGATTCGACATGTCCGTGTCGTCCTCCAAAAAGAAAAACCCCCGCGGCCGCCGCGGCATGTCCGGTGCGTCGGAAACCTCGACCCGGATTTGCGACCATGAGGGCTGCGATGAGCCGGGCAAGTTCCGCGCGCCCAAGGCCCCCGATGTGCTGGATGATTACTTCTGGTTCTGCCAGCAACACGTCCGCGAATACAACGCGAAGTGGAGCTTCTTTGACGGCACCACCGAGGCGGAGTTGAATGCTCAGATGTCCAAGGACAAGGTCTGGGAACGCGCCACCAAGCCGCTCGGCGACCCCGAGCAGCGTGCATGGGCCCGCCTCGGCATCGAAGACCCGCATCAGGTTTTGGGCAAGAACGCGACCCAGAACCCCGGCAAGGGCCAGCAAGCGGGCCGCCGCCTGCCTCCGACCGAGCGCCGCGCGATCGAGATTCTCGAAGCCAAGGACACATGGACCAAACCCGAGGTCCGCAAAGCCTACAAAGCGCTGATCAAAGTGCTGCACCCCGATATGAACGGCGGCGACCGCAGTCAGGAAGAGCAGTTGCAGCTTGTCGTCTGGGCATGGGACCAGATCAAGGGCAGCCGCAACTTCAAGGACTGATCCCACGACCGGACCAGCGGCCGGTTGCGGATAATGCCAGTTGCCCCTTCCCCTTGCGGATATGCACGATATGTTGCACCAGATACGCGCGCGGCCCCGACCGCGCGCCTAACGAAAAGGATGACGAGCGATGGCCGACGGTGCACTGGAACATGACATGAAACCCACCGAAGAACTCTCGGTGCGCGATGTCTTTGGCATCGACTCTGATATGGTCGTCAAGGGTTTCCCGCAGCGCACCAGCCGCGTGCCGGACATCGACAGCACCTATAAGTTCGACCCTGACACCACGCTGGCGATCCTCGCAGGTTTCACCCACAACCGCCGCGTCATGATCCAAGGCTACCACGGCACCGGCAAATCGACCCATATCGAACAGGTCGCCGCGCTGCTGAACTGGCCCACTGTGCGCGTCAACCTCGACAGTCACATCAGCCGGATCGACCTGATCGGCAAGGACGCGATCAAACTGCGCGACGGCAAGCAGGTCACCGAATTCCACGAGGGCATCCTGCCTTGGGCGCTGCGCAACCCGACCGCCATCGTCTTTGATGAATACGATGCGGGCCGCGCCGATGTGATGTTCGTGATCCAGCGTGTGCTGGAACATGATGGTAAGCTAACCCTGATGGATCAGAACGAGATCATCACCCCGCACCCCTATTTCCGTCTCTTTGCGACGGCCAACACTGTGGGTCTGGGCGATACCACCGGCCTTTACCACGGCACCCAGCAGATCAACCAGGCGCAGATGGACCGTTGGAGCCTCGTTGCCACGCTGAACTACCTCAGCATCGACGCCGAGACCGCCATCGTTCTAGCCAAAAACCCGCATTACAACACCGAAAAGGGCCGTAAGACGCTCAAGCAGATGGTGACTGTGGCAGACCTCACACGGACCGCCTTCATGAACGGCGAACTGTCCACCGTGATGTCGCCCCGTACCGTGATCGCATGGGCCCAGAACGCTGAAATTTTCCGCAATGTCGGCTATGCTTTCCGCCTGTCCTTCCTCAACAAATGCGATGAGTTGGAGCGCCAGACCGTGGCCGAGTTCTACCAGCGTCTGTTTGACGAGGAACTGCCCGAAAGCGCGGCCAGCCTCAGCTTGGGCTAAGCCGCTCACACCACCAACCAAAAATAAAGGGGCGCTGATATCAGCGCCCCTTTGTCGTTCAGGCTGTGGCCCCGTACTTAGTTGACAGGTGCGGGCTCAGTGGTGACCGCATTGGGGTCTTGCGGGGCAGCATTTTCAAGCGCTTGCTGCTCGGCCTCCATATCCTGCGCGGTCTTAAAGGCCTCTGCGGCTTCAAGGTCGGTCTTGGTGGCCGAGGATACCAGACGCAGCGTGCCGCTTTCGTCAGTCATGGTCGACAGGCTGTCCATTTTCACGGCAACCCATTTTTCACCCATGCCGAGGAAACCACCGACACCGATCACGACACCTTCGACGGTGCCATCAAGATTGACGATCAGGTCATCTACATCGCCGATCTTTTCACCTGCGTCGGAATAGACGTTGCTGCCAATCAGATCGTCGGCGAGGATCGTGTTCTCGCTCTGCATGGTGATCTGACCTTCAACCGGCTTTGCAGGCTCTTCTGCCGGCGCCTCGGCGGTTGTGTCAGCGGGGGCGACGGTATCGCCCAACGGCTCCGTTGCCGGGGCCTCTGCCGTGTCTTCGGATATTGGCTCACTCGTGGCCGATGCTTCGGCACTGTCAGTCGCGGCGTCCGTGTCAGGTGCCGTGGCGATGTCGGCCTCCAATTCCGCATCGCCCTCCGGCGCTTCGGCAGTGTCGGTGTCAGTCTCGGCCTCGACTGCATCACCGCTGGCTGTGGCCTCGCTGCTCTGTGTGGCCTCATCGGTCTGCGGCGCTTCGGCAGTGGCCTCCTCTGATGCGGGTTTTGTCGCATCCTGTGCCGTGGCAGCCAAAGGCGCAGCCCCCAAGACAGCGATCATGGCCAGACGGCTCGCATGTTGCATAAAATTGGTCATTTCCTTACTCCTACTTGCTGAGACGCGTTGCTGCCAGGGTTCAGAGAGGCACCGGTGCGTCGACTGCTGGGGAAATGCCGATCTGCGGGTGGGGGTTCCCGCTCAGCGGGTACTATGGGCGGAAACTGGCGTATCGATCTGCGCGCTCCTGCCCCTTTGACCCTTCCGCGAAAACCTGCCAAACCTCATATCGAAGCTGACAGAGGCATGGGCGCATGAAGAAATCCGACAACCCCGCTGACGCATTCAAAAAGGCCCTCGCAGAGGCCACCAAAGTGATGGCCGATGACGCCGAGCTGAACGTCAGCTACTCCGTTGATCCGTCAGGGCTTTCCGGTGACGCGATGCGCCTGCCGCAGGTCAGCCGCCGGATGACCCGAGAAGAGGTTCTGCTGGCCCGTGGCACCGCCGATGCGCTGGCGTTGAACCGCCGCTACCATGATGCCGCCACCCACGCTCGCTATGCCCCGCAGGGCGACATGGCGCGCGAACTCTATGAGGCGATGGAGACCGCCCGTTGCGAGGCCATGGGCGCGCGCGACATGCCCGGCACCGCGGGCAATATCGACGTCAAGATCAAGCACGAGGCCCTGCGCCGCGGCTACGATCAGGCGAAACAGGCCAGCGACGTGCCGCTCTCGGTCGCGGCGGGCTATATGGTGCGTCATATGGCGACGGGGCGCCCCCTGCCCGCAGGGGCCGAGAACGCCATGGAACTCTGGCGCGGCTTTATCGAAGATCAGGCGGGCGGCACCCTTGAGGGGATCGACGGCAGCCTTGCCGATCAGGCCGATTTCGCGCGGCTGGCGCGCAAGATGATCTCGGATCTTGGCTATGGTGACCAATTGGGTGACGACCCCGACAGCCAAGACGACGAGCAAGAGGATCAGGCCGAAGAGGGCTCCGAAGAGGAGCAAGACCCCGACAGCACCGGCCAAGACGATCAGGACGAGGAAGAGGCCGAAGGCACGCCCGAAAACTCTCAAGAGCAGCAGCAGGACGAAAGTCAGGCGCAGGTCTCGATGGATGACGAGGCGGATCAAGAATTGGGCGATGAGGCGGATATGCCCGAAGGCGACGCGCCCATGGACCCGCCGCCCCCGCCCCCCGTCTCGGACGCCGATCCTGAGTACCGCGTCTATCTCGGCGAGCATGACGAGGTGATCGGGGCCGAGGAATTAGCCGAACCGATCGAACTGGAACGTCTGCGCGCCTATCTTGATCAGCAGCTTGAGCCGCTAAAAGGCGCTGTGGGCCGTTTGGCCAACAAGTTACAACGCCGTCTGCAAGCCCAGCAGAACCGTTCGTGGGAGTTCGACCTAGAAGAGGGCACGCTGGACGCGGGCCGTCTGGCGCGGGTCGTGGCCAACCCCACCACGCCGCTCAGCTTCAAGGTTGAGAAGGACACCGAGTTCCGCGACACGGTGGTGACGCTGCTGCTGGACAACTCCGGCTCTATGCGCGGGCGGCCCATCTCCATCGCCGCGATCTGCGCCGATGTTCTGGCCCGCACGCTGGAGCGCTGCAACGTCAAGGTCGAGATCCTCGGCTTTACCACCCGCGCGTGGAAGGGCGGTCAGGCGCGCGAAGCGTGGCTGAATGACGGGCGCCCTGCCCAACCGGGACGCCTGAACGACCTGCGCCACATCATCTATAAATCCGCTGATGCCCCATGGCGGCGGACCCGCGACCACTTGGGTTTGATGATGAAAGAAGGCCTGTTGAAAGAGAACATCGACGGGGAAGCGCTGGAATGGGCGCACCGGCGGATGCTGGCCCGGCATGAGGCGCGCAAGATCCTTATGGTGATTTCCGATGGGGCACCGGTGGATGACAGTACGCTTTCGGTGAACCCGGCCAATTACCTTGAGAAACATCTGCGCGACGTGATTGCGATGGTCGAAAAACGCCGCGCGGTTGAGTTGTTGGCGATCGGCATCGGCCATGATGTGACGCGCTATTACGACCGCGCCGTGACGATTACGGATGTGGATCAGTTGGCCGGGGCGATGACCGAGCAGCTTGCCGCGCTCTTTGACAGCGACCCGCGGAAACGGGCGCGTGTCATGGGCATGCGTCGCGTGGGTTGAAGCTCCAGGATCGGTATTTGAAAAAGGATGAAGGAGGGGCGTGTGTTCCAGAGTTTCGAGGTCACCGCGCGTCCTGAGCAGGGGCCGCCACGGCTGGAAGCGCTGCGCGGGGAGTTGGCCCGGGCAGGGTTGGATGGATTTTTGGTGCCGCGCGCCGATGCGCATCAGGGGGAATATGTCGCCCCGCGCGATGATCGTTTGGCGTGGCTGACGGGGTTTACCGGATCGGCAGGCTTTTGTGCGGCATTGCGGGATGTGGCGGGGGTCTTTATCGACGGGCGCTACCGCACGCAGGTCAAGGCGCAGGTGGCGGAGGTTTTTACGCCTGTGCCTTGGCCCGAGGTGTCTTTGGCCGATTGGTTGAAGGACCAATTGCCTGAGGGCGGTGTGGTTGGTTTCGACCCGATGTTGCATACGCCGGGACAGATGGACCTTTTGGTGAAAGCGCTGGCGGGCTCTGGCATTGAGCTGCGACGCAGCGAGAATATGGTGGACCGGGTTTGGGAGAACCAGCCTGCGGCACCGATGGGCAAAGTGGCGGCCCACCCTGAGCGCTTTGCCGGGGAAAGCCATGCCGCCAAGCGGCAACGTTTGGCGGCAGACCTGCGCGCGGCGGGGCAGAAGGCGGCGTTGATCACCCTTCCCGACAGCCACAACTGGTTGTTGAACATTCGCGGGCAGGACATTCCACGCAATCCCGTGGCCCATGGCTTTGCCGTCTTGCATGACGACGCGCGGGTTGATCTGTTTATGGCGGCCGAGAAATTGGCGGATGTGGCGGTCCATTTGGGGCCGGAGGTGGTGCAGCATGACCCCGCTGGCCTGCCTGATTACCTGCGCGCGTTGGAAGGGCCGGTGCGCCTTGATCGGCAGTCGGCGCCGGTGTTGTTCGCGGACCTGCTGGGGGACCGCGCGCAGGCCGGGGAAGACCCCTGCGCCCTGCCCAAGGCCTGCAAGAATGACGCCGAGATTGCCGGCGCGGCGGAGGCGCACCTGCGCGATGGCGCGGCGATGGCGGAGCTGCTCGCCTGGCTGGATGCGCAGCCTCCCGGCACGATCACAGAGACACAGGTGGTGCGGCAGTTGGAAGGTCTGCGGCGCCGGGATCCGTCCTTGCGCGACATCAGTTTCGAGACGATCTCGGGCAGCGGGGCGAATGGGGCGATCATTCATTACCGGGTGAATGAGGAAACCGACAGCCTGCTGCAGGACGGACATCTTTTGGTGCTCGACAGTGGCGGTCAGTACCTTGACGGGACCACGGATATCACCCGCACCATTGCCATCGGCAGCCCCGATCAGGATGCGCGCAGCGCCTTTACGCGGGTGCTGTCGGGCATGATCGCCATGAGCCGCTTGCGCTGGCCGCGCGGGCTGGCCGGGCGGGATATCGAGATGCTGGGCCGTCTGCCGCTTTGGATGGCGGGGCAGGATTTTGATCATGGTCTGGGGCATGGCGTTGGCGCTTACCTGTCGGTGCATGAGGGGCCGCAGCGGCTGAGCCGGATGAGCCATGTGCCGTTGCTGCCGGGTATGATCCTGAGCAATGAGCCGGGCTATTACCGCGAAGGGGCGTTTGGCATTCGGATCGAGAACCTTTTGGTGGTGCAGGAAGCCCCGGCCCTGCCCGGCGGTGACGCGCATCGCAAGATGTTGGATTGGCGCACCCTGACGCTCGTGCCGATTGACCGGCGATTGATTGATGTGGAGGCACTTAGCCCCGAGGCGCGCGATTGGCTGAACGCCTATCACCGCGACGTTGCGGAAAAGATCGGGCCGCGGGTATCACCTGTTACAAAACTGTGGTTGGATGCGGCAACGGCGCCCCTATGAGCGTCCGATTTCAGTAAACTAGGGGGGTACGGCATGTCCGACCATATTACGATTACTCCGGCCCAAGGCACATGGGTCGTTCGCGCTGGCGGGGCCGTGCTGGGCGAGACCACAGGCGCGCTGGAGTTGCGCGAAGGGGACCACGCGCCGGTCATCTATTTCCCGCGCGGCGACATCGCGATGGCCTTCCTCGATGGCTCAGACAAGACCAGCCATTGCCCCTATAAGGGCGACGCCAGCTATTTTTCGGTCGTGACGAAGAGCCGTACCTTGCAAGATGCTGTCTGGTCTTATGATGACCCGAAAGCGGATGTGGCCGAGATCAAAGGGTATCTGGCCTTTACGCCGATGGATGAAATCGCCATCGAGCGTATCTGAGCGCGGCTCAGGAGTGCTCCTCTGCCGCGGTGGCGGCGAGGGCGCGATTATAGGCCTTCAGCGCATCGACGTGGAACAGCGCGCCCAGCAGTTCGGGCGGCGCATCGGCGCTGAGGGTGACCACCGGGATGAAGTTGGAATGGGTCTGGTCGAACAATGGCAAGGCGGCCTCTAGCGTGGCGCTGCCGTCGATATAGGTGCCCTTGTCGATCAAATCCCAACAGGCCTCTTCCGAGGCCGCGTCTTCGTCATCGGGGCGGCGCATGATCCGGCCCACCATGAACATGGATAGCAGATAGGCCTGCGGGCCTGCGGCCAGATGGATGCCGCGCCGCTCCATCTGGGTGAGGAAGAACGACCGGTCGACCAAACGGGAGGCCAGCGCCGTCGACATGCTGACGGCAACCATCACCGCCAAACCGGTTTGCCAGTCGCCCGTCATCTCGAAAACGATCAGCGTG
Source organism: Sulfitobacter sp. NFXS29 (assembly GCF_040148765.1). NCBI lineage: Bacteria > Pseudomonadati > Pseudomonadota > Alphaproteobacteria > Rhodobacterales > Roseobacteraceae > Sulfitobacter > Sulfitobacter sp. NFXS29. The sequence goes on along the minus strand of NZ_JAGDED010000001.1, from coordinate 650,045 downwards.
GTGGAGATCGGCGCGCCCAGCACGGCGGCGGCCACCGCGCCCATCCCCGCCAGCGCATAGAGCGAGGAAGAGCCGGAGATTTCAGGGAAAACGCCGGTGGCAATCAAGCCAAAGGCCAGCCCCGTGAGCGCGCCCACCATCAGCGAGGGCGAAAAGACACCGCCGCCCATCCGCCCCCCCAGGGTGATCGCCACGGCGGCGACTTTGAGAACCGCGAAGATGATCACCTCATGCAGTACCAGCTCGCCCACCAGCGCGCGGGAGGTCGTCTCATAGCCGACACCGATGATATGCGGAAACCAGAGCGCGATGATGCCAAGGATCGCCCCCGCCACCGCCGGGCGCAGCCAACGCACAAGCCCGGTCCGGGCTTGCAGGTAGTTGCCGAAATCCTCGGCCCAGAAGATTGACCGCATCAGCACGACAGAGACCAGACCGCAGGTCAGCCCAAGCAGCAGGAAGGCGGGCAGTTCGACGTAGAATTGCACATCCCCAAGGCTCGGCAAGACGAACTCGGTCAAGCCGCCAAACTCCAGCCTGTTGATCACCGTGCCTGCTGCCGAAGCGATGACGATGGGGGCAAAAGCATGGACCGCGAAATGCCGCAGCACGACTTCGAGCGCGAAAAGCGCGCCGGCGATGGGGGCGTTGAAGCTCGCGGAAACCGCCGCCGCCACCGCGCAGCCCAGAAGGTCACGCCCGGTGATCCCATCGGCCTTGATAAAGCGGCTGACCTTGGTCGAGATCACGGCGGCTAGATGCACCACTGGCCCTTCGCGGCCCGATGAGCCGCCCGTCGAGAGGGTGATCATCGAGGCCAGTGCCGAGGCCACCCCGGCGCGTGTTTCGACTCGACCGTCGTGCAAGGCAGCGCCGAGGATCACATCGCCCACGCTGCGGGCACGCCCGTCGCGGGTAAAGCGGTGTAAGATCAGCCCAACCAGCAGCCCGCCCAACGTCGGGATCAGAACCACCGAATACCACGGCAACCCGGCGAGAAAGCTGTGCAGGAATTGCACATCGTCCGTACCGTAAAGCGTGGCCTGTAACCAGTTGATCCCCTTGCGAAAGAACAAGGCGGCAAAGCCCGCCGCGATGCCCACCAAAAGGGCGATGAACCAAAAGGTGATCTTGCCCGGCCCCCGGGTGCGCAGCACCGTCCAGCCCTGTTTGCAGCCGCCGAGCGCCTGATGCAGTTGTTGGGAAAAGAATGCGTTATCTTGCGGAGGCATGGGACTTGGACCAGTTGGACCCTTTCTGTCTAGGGCAAGCTGACCTTGGGTAAAACCGCCATTTAAGAAGTCGTCGCGCCCTGTTGCCCGTTAAGCAATGCCTCGGCTGCCGCGCGGGCGGCATCGGTGATGGTATCGCCCGCGAGCATCCGCGCGACTTCGTCCACCCGTTCTTCGGGGGCGAGCGCCGTGACCGTTGAGGTGGTCATGCCCTTGGCAACCGATTTGGCCACGCGCCAGTGATGCGCGCCCAGTGCGGCGACCTGCGGCGAATGGGTGACGACCAGCACTTGCCCTTCAGCCGCCAGCGCCTTCAGGCGGCGGCCTACGGCGTCTGCGGTGGCGCCCCCTACCCCACGGTCGATCTCATCAAAGATCAGGGTCAGGCCCGATTGGCTTTGTGTCAGGCAGACTTTCAGCGCCAAGAGGAACCGGCTGAGTTCCCCGCCCGAGGCGATCTTGCCCAAAGGCCCGGCAGGGGCGCCGGGGTTGGTCGCCACGGTGAAGGACACCGCATCGCGCCCCTCGGGGCCTGCGGGTTCGTCGGTCAATTGGGTCTGGAACACCGCGCGCTCCATCTTGAGCGGGGCAAGCTCCGCCGCCACCGCCTTGTCGAGTTTGACCGCCGCCTTGCGGCGCTTCGTGGTCAGGGCTTCGGCGCGTTCGTCGTAAAGCACCTGTGCGTCGCGCACAGCTTTCTCCAACCCCTCTTGCGCGGCCTCACCTGCATCAAGCGCATCGAGTTTGGCGCGCAGGGTGTCGGCGAAACCGGCCAATTCATCAGGCTGCACGTCATGTTTGCGCGCCAAGCCGCGGATCGCAAAGAGCCGCTCTTCGCAAGCTTCCAACTCATAGGGGTCGAACGACATGCCGTCGATCGCATCGGCCACGCCAGACATTGCTTCGTCCAGTTCCACCATGGCGCGGTTCAACGCGGCAAGCGGACCTTCCAGCGCGCCTTCGGCCTTGTCGGCGACGCCATCAAGCCAGCGCAGCGCGTCACCCATGGCGGTTTCTGCCCCGCCTTGGCCCAGAAGCTCATAGGCGTTGACCACATCGCGGCGGATTTTTTCGGCGCCCTGCATCTGGCGGCGGCGGGTGTCGAGGGTCGCTTCCTCGCCCGTTTCGGGGGCGAGCTTGTCCAGTTCCGCCACCGCATGGCGCAGGAACTCTTCTTCGGCGGCGATGGCCTCGCGTTCGGCGGCGGCAGCGGCGGCCGCTTTGCGCGCCGCACCAAGGGCCGTCCAAGCCTCCCGCACCGCTGCAATCGCGCGGTCATTCCCGGCGTAATCATCAAGGATGGCGCGGTGGCCGCGTGGGTTCAGCAACCCGCGGTCATCGTGCTGGCCGTGCAATTCCACCAATGTTTCAGACAGGCGCCGCAGCACCTCGCCCGAACAGCGGCGGTCATTGACCCAAGCGGTCTTGCGCCCCTCAGAGGTGTTGATGCGGCGCAGGATCAACTCATCCCCGGCAGGCAGACCCGCGTCTTCGAGCACCGCATGGGCCGGGTGGCCGGGCGGCAAGTCGAACCAAGCGGTGACCTCCCCCTGCGCTGCCCCTTGCCGCACCAGATCGGCGCGACCGCGCCAGCCCAGAACAAACCCAAGTGAATCCAACAAGATGGACTTGCCCGCGCCGGTCTCACCGGTGAGCACGTTCAGACCCGGCTGGAAGCCAAGCTCCAGCCGGTCGATGATCAGCATGTCCGAAATATCAAGTCCGCGCAGCATCTAGAACCGTCGGATGGGCAACCCCACCCCCCTTAAAGCCACTCGCCCTTGATGGTCTGGCGATAGGCTGCACCCAGCCAATTGTCTTCGTAGAAGGCGGGCTCTAAGCCACGCCCGGTCAGCAATTTGTAGCTGTCCTCATACCACTCAGAGCCACGGTAGTTGTGGCCAAGGATGGCCCCCGCCGTCTGCGCCTCATGGTTCAGACCCAGCGATAGATAGGCTTCGACCAAACGGTGCAGGGCTTCGGCGGTATGGGTCGTGGTTTGGAAATCCTCGACCACCACGCGGAAGCGATTGATCGCGGCGGTATAGTGATCGCGGCGCAGATAATAGCGGCCAATCTCCATTTCCTTGCCCGCCAGATGGTCAAAGGCGAGGTCGAATTTCAGGATCGCAGAGCGGGCATATTCGCTGTCGGGGTAGCCTTCGATCACGGCGCGCAGCGATTGCAGCGCTTGGAAGGTCAGCCCCTGATCGCGGCCCACTTCGTCGATCTGGTCATAATAGCTCAGCGCCAAGAGATACTGCGCATAGGCGGCGTCATCTTCGGCGGGGTAGAAATCAATGAACCGCTGTGCGGCCGAGCGGCTGTTGGGGTAGTCCTGATCCTTGTGATAGGCAAACGCCTGCATGATCAGCGCGCGTTTGGCCCATTCGGAATAGGGATAAAGGCGCTCGATCTCGGCGAAATAAAACGCCGCCTCACCGGGGTTGTTGTTGGTCAACTCATATTCGCCGCGCTCAAAGATCTGCTCGGCTGAATAGGTCTCAAGCGGGATTTCCTGCGGGTTGAAAAAGCTGCCGTCCGATCGTCCGTCACCACCGCCGCAGGCTGCCAATGTCGCGACCAGAAGCACCGCACTGATCGTCCGCTTGCGCGATCCTGCTACCGTCATGCCCGCACCCCTTGCATCGTCCAACCCATGGTCTTTGACCCTCTTGCGCATGTGACTAGCACAATAATCTGCGTTGCAAAACGCCCATTCCACCCCCGCCCGCAGCCGGGTACGCGGTGGCGCATCGCTGGGTCAGGCATGTCACTTCGACTTAGTGAATACAAGGCATTGGCAGGGCGTTCAATGGCACTTCGCCGCCTAAGCGTCCTGCGGTTTGCGACGTTTTCGACCGGCTGCCAGATCAGGCAACCTGCGGGATTTCGCCCCAGATCAGCCCGGAGCCCGGCAACCGTGCCGTTTGCGCCGCGTCACAGGCCACCAGACGCACAGCATCCGGTGTGGCAAAGAGCGCGCGCAGCAGCGTGTTGGTCAGCGAGTGACCCGCGCGTCTGCCTTCGTAATGACCCAACAGCGGTGCCCCCGCCAGCGCCAGATCGCCAAGCGCGTCGAGCATCTTGTGGCGGACAGGCTCATCCGCGTGGCGCAGGCCACCGGGGCTAACGACCGCATCGCCGTCGAAAACCACTGCGTTCTCGCCCGCTTCACCGCCGAGCGCCAGACCATTGGCCTGCATCGCTTCGACATCGGCCTGACGGCAGAAGGTGCGGCTGTCGCAAAGTTCGCGTGCAAAAGAACCATTGTTCATGATCAGCGACTTGTGCTGTTGACCGATGGCCGCATCGGCAAAATCGATCTCAAAGTCGATCTGCAGCGTATCCGCCGGAGAGATCGTGGCCGTTGCATCACCGTCTTGCACGCTCACGGTTTTAAGCACTTCAAAGGCCATCACCGGGGCCGCAAGCTGACGCAAGCCGCGCTGCATGATGCCGCGCACGAAAGGCAGGGAGGAGCCATCGAGGATCGGCACTTCGGGGCCGTCGATCTCAATCAAAAGGTTATGGATGCCACAGCCAGCAATGGCCGCCATCAGATGCTCAACGGTAGAGATCGACAGGCCAGTGGGGTTTTCCAGCTTGGTGCAGAGCGGCGAGCGGTTCACCGCGTCCCAGCGGGCGGGGACCAGTCGGTCGCCCACGGCCACATCGCTGCGCGAGAACCAGATGCCATGGTGAGCGGAGGCCGGGCGCAGTGTCACTGTCGCAGGCTGACCGGAGTGCAGGCCTGTGCCAGAAAAACTTACTGCTGATTTGATCGTTGTCTGCACCGGGTCATCCTCAAGCTTCGAACATCTTATTGTGTGTTGAACTCTGGATTAAGGCGCTGGTTCGTTTTGCTCAACTCAATCTTTGCAACGGTCTGAAACATGCCCGTAACATTTGGGCGCTAGCGTGCCGACCTTATTGCAAAAGCTTGTTATAAAACGAAAAAGGGCCGACCTAAGGCGACCCTTTCGTCATCTATCGTGATCGGATCAGTTGGCCTGACGGCGCAGGAACGCGGGGATTTCGATGCGCTCTTGATCGGGATCGTTGCTTTCTTGCGGCTGCGGGGCAGCTGCAGAAGCGCGAGTCTGAACCGGAGGTTGCTGGCGCGCAGGGCGGGCCTGTGCTTCGCCTTCGGCATGGCCGGTCATCCGGTTGATCAGAGAGTTGATGCCAAAGCGACCTTTGTCGCCCTGCTCACCCTGCTGCTGCTGGGCCTGACGGTGCTGTTCGGGCGCTGCTTTTTGGGCGGCAGCGCGCAGGCGGGCCAGTGCTTCGGGCGACGGCGTGCCGGGTGTCGGGGCGCGCGGTGCAACGAAGGCTTCGGGCTCGGCCTCAATGGCTTCTTCCTGACGCGGCTCGAATGCGGCCACCTCGGGCTGATAGGCCGGTGCAGGCAGACCATCGTCATCTTCGACAACGTTCTCGTCCTCATACTGATCCTGGACCGGCTGAAGGTCTTGGAACAGGGCGGCTTGCTCAACTTCCTGCTTCATTTCGGCAGCAACCGGCGCAGCGGCAGGCGCCTGCGCGGCAGAGACTGGCGCGACATCGTCAACCGACACGTTCTGACGCAGCGGCTGGCTCATGGAGCGGCGCGGAACCGGCATTTCGGTGTTCACATCGGTGGCGTCGATCCCTGTGGCGACAACGCTGACGCGCATCAGGCCACCAAGGCTTTCGTCCAGCGTGGAGCCGACGATGATGTTCGCTTCGGGGTCGACTTCTTCGCGGATGCGGTTCGCCGCTTCGTCGAGTTCGAACAGCGTGAGGTCGTGACCGCCGGTGATGTTGATGAGAACGCCCTTGGCGCCGCGCAGGCTGATTTCGTCCAGCAGCGGGTTGGCGATGGCTTTCTCGGCGGCTTGGATGGCGCGATCTTCGCCCTCGGCCTCGCCTGTGCCCATCATCGCTTTGCCCATCTCGTCCATCACGGCGCGCACATCGGCAAAGTCGAGGTTGATCAGGCCCGGACGAACCATCAGGTCGGTCACGCCCTTAACACCTTGGTACAGCACGTCATCGGCAAGCGAGAAGGCTTCGGTGAAGGTGGTCTTTTCGTTGGCCAGACGGAAGAGGTTCTGGTTGGGAATGATGATCAGCGTGTCGACGACCTTTTGCAGCGTCTCAACACCGTCTTCGGCCTGACGCATGCGCTTAGCGCCTTCAAACTGGAAGGGCTTGGTCACGACGCCAACGGTCAGAACACCCAGCTCACGTGCGGCCTGCGCGATGATCGGTGCTGCACCTGTACCGGTGCCGCCGCCCATGCCAGCCGTGATGAAACACATATGCGCGCCAGCAAGGTGGTCAACGATCTGCTCAATGCTTTCTTCGGCAGCCGCTGCGCCAACGCTGGCACGGGCACCCGCGCCCAGACCTTCGGTAACCTTGATGCCCAGCTGGACGCGGTTTTCGGCCTGTGCCTGCTGCAGCGCCTGAGCGTCGGTGTTCGCCACGACGAAATCAACACCATCAAGCTGCTTCTCGATCATGTTGTTGACCGCGTTGCCGCCTGCCCCACCAACACCAAAGACGGTGATACGGGGTTTCAGATCATCTTGTCCTGGCATTGAAAGGTTGAGTGTCATGTGCTGTCCGCCTGTCCAGTTATCCGCGTTCTGCGGGAGTTTTTCGACCAAATTTACCCGACCCTACCGGGCTAGGGCCGGATCGTCACCTAAAAAACATCGTTTTGACGCTAAATATGGGCAGAAACTTGCCAGTTTCCGCCTTATCTCGGGTGTCTCACCCGATATTGCGGTCACCAGTTGTCTCTGAACCATTTGACAGCGCGCTTGAGCGAGCGTGACGGATAGCGGTCGGCGGGGATGTCGAAATCCCACCATTCGTCTTGCGGATGCGCCGCAAAGAGCGCGAGGCCCACCGAGCTGGCAAAGCCCGGACCTGTTGCCGCCTGTGGCAGCCCATGCACGCGCAGCGGACGGCCCAGACGGACCTGCTGGCCGAGTATCTTGCTGGCAAGCCCATCAAGCCCCGGTATCTGGCTGCCCGCCCCGGTAAGTACAATCTGTTGGCTCGGCAAGTGGTCAAAACCGGCAGCATCCAGCCGAACACGGACCTCTTCGAGGATCTCTTCGACGCGCGGACGCATGATGCCGATCAATTCGGCCCGGCTGGCGGTGCGGCGGTCGTGCTCATAGTCGCCCGTCTCGCCGCCGATCTCGATCATGTCGCGGTCGTCCATGCCCGTCGCATGCACGCCGCCGTAGAAGGTCTTGATCCGCTCGGCGTTGGCCATCGGCACTTGTAGGCCCATGGAGATATCAGAGGTGACGTGATCCCCGCCCATACGCACGGTGTCGGCATAGATCATATGTTTCTTGATGAAGATCGACACGCCAGTGGTACCACCGCCAAAGTCGATACAGGCCGCGCCGAGTTCCTGTTCGTCCTCAACCAGTGCCGAGATGCCCGAGGCATAGGAGGATGAGGCGATACCCGCCAGTTCCAGATCGCAGCGTTTGATACAATGCGCCAGATGCTGCACCGTATCGGCATCGACGGTGAGCATGTGCATGTCCACCGACAGGCTGTTGCCCAACTGGCCACGCGGATCGGCCAGACCGCTGCGGTGATCCAGCGCGAAGTTCACCGGCTGTGCGTGCAGCACTTCGCGGCCCTCGCCGTACTCCGGCACGTCACAGCCCGCCAGCACGCGCGCCACATCTTGCTCCGAAACCGATTGCCCCTCCAGTTCCACCGAAGCGTCGAGCCCATAGCTGCGCGGCTCCCCGCCCGAGAAACAGGCGATAACGTGGTCAACCCGGATGCCAGCCATCTTCTGCGCGGCCTGAAGTGCGGTGCGGATCGCGCGCTCGGTCTCGCCCATGGCGCAAATCTCGCCAAAGCGCACACCGCGCGAGCGGGTGGTCGCCGCCCCGATGACCCGGAACCCCGACTGCCCGGCCAAAGAGCCGATGTCGCCGTTCTCTCCGTCATGGGTAATGCCGTCAAACCGCAGCACCAGACAGGCGATCTTGGAACTGCCCACATCCAAAATGGCGACCACCCCGCGTTGGATCGCCAATTTGCGCATGTGCCGCATCGAACGCTGACTGTCGTATAGGTCCATCATTTCGTTACTGTCCCGATTCCAATGGCCATCTTACTGGCCGGAAAGCTGCCTGATGTGCCACCATTCGCGGGTGGCATCTTCGTTCATTCTGAGGGTTGGTCTTGCCGCCAACCGCATGTCGACACGCGCCACGTCCCGCGTGAGGACTTCTTGTGCGCCTTCCAGCGCGATCACCCGTTCCAGCGCTTGCAGCGCGTTTTCTTCGGGCAACATGATCGTCTGATTGCGATCCAACACCACGTCCCAGCGGCGCCCTCCAACCCGGACCAAGCCGCGCAAACGGTCGCCCAGCACATTGGCGGCCCCGATCAGCTTGAGCGCTTCCGGCACCGCTTTATCGGCCCCTGCCCCGGCGATCAGCGGCAGGCTGGCGTGGTCGCGCCGTGCCCCGATCCGTGCCACATGCGCGCCGGTGTTGTCCACCAGCGCCAGCCCGGTCTCACTGCGCCAGACAGCCACGGGCACGCGCGGGGTCACGTCGATTTGCAGCACGCCACCGGGGCGGATGCGGACATTGGCCTGTCTGACCCCGTCGATATCGGTGATCTTTTCGCGGATCTGCGGCAGGTCGAGGTCGAAAGAGGACAGCGGGAATTCCAGCGGCAGCGCGGTGCGAATTTCAGAGGACAGCAGGTCGCTTGCGCCGTCGATGGCCATGAGCTTGACCATGAACTCGGGCCGCTCTTCGATGCTGGCGCGGACATCGGCGATGGCCTGCACCACGGTGCCGCGCCGCTCTTCGTCGGCCATATAAATCGTGCCTGCCAGCAGGCTTAACGTAAAAGGCAACCCGACGCGCAGAGCAAAGCGGAAACCCGGCGTCAACATCAGCCGCTGCATGCGCCATGACCACCGCGAGGGGGCGGGATCGGCTTTGCCAGTCTCCGGGCGGCGGCGGATCAGCGATCGCATGAGGCGTCCTCCACCATCCAAGCACAAAGCTCAGGAAACGAGATGCCGCAGGCCGCGGCCTGTTCGGGCGTCAGCGAGGTGGCGGTCATGCCGGGCTGGGTGTTGGTCTCAAGCAGGATCAGCCCCGCAGGACCTCGCGCCTCGTCCCAGCGGAAATCGGTGCGGCTGACGCCCCTGCAGCCAAGCGCCACATGGGCGCGGCGGGCATAGTCGAAACACAGATCGGTGATCTCTTGCGGCAGATCGGCGGGCACCACATGGCGCGAGCCGCCGGGCTTGTATTTCGCGTCGTAATCATACCAGCCAGTGGTGATGATATCTGTCACGGCCAGCGCACGGTCGCCCATCACGGTGGTGGTCAACTCACGCCCCGGCGCAAAGGTCTCGACCATCACCTCGGCGGGCATGTCGTCGGACAGCTGCGGCGTGCCGTTGTTTTCCTCGGCCACGAGGTAGACCCCGACCGAGGAGCCTTCGTTGTTGGGTTTGACCACATAGGGCGGCGCCATCACATGGGCTGCCATCACATCGGCCTTGGGGGCGATAACGCTTTCGACGACCGGCAGCCCCGCATGGCGGAACACATCCTTGGAGCGCTGCTTGTCCATCGCGAGGGCCGAGGCGAGCACGCCGGAATGCGTATAAGGCAGTTTGAGCCACTCAAGCAGACCCTGCACACAGCCATCCTCGCCCCAACGGCCGTGCAGGCAATTCAATACGGCATGGGGCTGAAGTTCAGTCAGGACAGCTGCAAGATCGCGGTCGGCTTCGACCTCGATCACGTTATATCCGCCATGTTCCCGCAAGGCAGCGGCGCATGCACGCCCACTGGACAGGGACACCTCACGCTCGGCCGAGGGGCCACCCATCAATACCGCCACTGTCGGGGTTTGTCCGCTCGACTTACCCACCAAAGTGCCTCTTCGCCTCGGACCGTTTGCGGCCCCTATCATTGTTTTCTTTGCTTTGCCGTGACTTAGCTGATGCCCGACGGCTTAGCTTTGCGACACCGGATCACCCAATTCTTCACCGACGCGCTTAATTTCCCATTCTAGCCTTATACCGCTTGAAGCGTAAACCTTTTTTCGCACCTCTTCGCCCAATGACTCTAGATCATGGGCCGTCGCACCACCGGTGTTGATAAGGAAATTGGAGTGTTTCGGGCTCATCTGTGCACCCCCCACGGTGGCCCCGCGCATCCCGGCGTCGTCGATCACCTTCCACGCCTTCAGGTCATGCACATCGTCCGCCTTCCCGGTTGAGGAGAACCCCGCCGGATTGCGGAAGGTCGACCCGGCGCTGCGGTCCTTGGTGGGCTGGCTCTCGTCGCGTTTGGCGAGCTGCTGTTCCATCCGGGCATGAAGCTCCTCCGCCACGCCTTTGGGCGGCGCAAAGGTTGCCTCGATCAGCACCGCACCGGGCGACAGATCGCTCTGCCGGTAGCGGAAATTGAGGTCATCGGCGGTCAGTGTCACTACCTCTCCCGCGCGGGTCACGGCCTTGGCCGAGACGAAGTGATCCGCCGTGTAGCTGCCATAACAGCCCGCGTTCATGCGCAAAGCCCCGCCGATGCTGCCGGGGATGGTCCGTAGAAAGGTCAGATCCAGCCCCGCATCCGCCGCCTTGCGCGCCACATGACCATCCAGCGCCGCCGCCCCCGCAGTCACCTGATCCCCGTCGATCTCAATCCCGTTGAAACCACGACCCAGCCGGATCACCACGGCCCGCAGTCCCCCGTCGCGCACGATCAGGTTGCTGCCCACGCCCATGGGGAAAACCGTGATGCCCTGCGGCAAGCGGCGCATGAAAAGGCAAAGGTCCTCCACATCGGCGGGTTGGAACAGATAATCCGCAGGGCCGCCAACGCGGAGCCATGTCAGCTCGCTCAGGGCGCGATTTGGGGTCAGCCTGCCGCGCAGGTCGGGGATATTCAGCGTCATCATGGCGCCGGACTTAGCGCATTTAACGGGCGGGGCAAACCATCAAGAAGACGGCGGATCGACGCGGCTCTCGCGCCAGCGTTTCGCCACCCGCCCGGCGAGCCAACCCAGACCGAAACCGCCCACGGCGTAGAAGAGCACCGAAAGCTGCGCCAATAGCGCATGAGGCTCAAACACCCGCGCATCCAGCCCGAAGACCATCCACGATGCGTTTAGCCCAAGACCGACCGCCAGCACGATAAAGAACCACAGCACACGGCCGCGATAACCGGTCCAGAGACAGGCGATCATCCAGATTGCAAAGACGGTCAGCAGCGCGGCAAGGGTCGGCGTCAGGGTCATTCCGCCGGGCCTTTGATCCGCCCGGCCCCTCGGCGCAGCCAGCGGACGAAATAGACCACCGGCCAGCGCAGCACCGAACAGCCCCCCGCCAGCACCAGCATGCCCAGCCATGGGCCATGCTGCGCGGTGACGAAACCGACGATGGGGATGCCCACGGCGATCAGCAGATAGGCGCTGCGCCAGTGGAAATCCTTGCTGGGGGTCATGGCCAGAATATTGGCGATCACAAACCAGAAACAGGCGAAGACGAGAGACAGGCTCATTTCGGCAGCTCCGGTTTTTGGCCGCGCAGCCGCGCCCAGAGATAGCGCAGCGGATTGCGGAACATCGACAGGAAAGCCAGCAGGGCCAAGAGCGCAAAGGCCCAAGACTGCGTCACACCGATGGCGATGATCAGCACCGGTGCGGCAATCAGCAGAACCACCCCCGGCAGGTATTGAGAGCGCAGCGGCAGCATGGCCACGGTCACGGCGGCGAAGACCCAAAGGATCGACAGCCACACGAGGGTCACGCAGCGGCCTCCTTGGCCGCGCGCAGCGCCTCGGGCAGGTCATTGGCCCAGCCGCTGATCGTACCTGCCCCAAGGCAGACCACCATATCGCCCGGTCGCGCCTCGCGCCGGACCAGTTGCGTCAGCGCCTCAGCATCCTCGACCGCATAGGCATGGCGATGGCCATGCTGGATCAATCCCGCGACCAGCCCATCACGGTCGGCACCCGGAATGGGCTCCTCGCCCGCGGCATAGACATCGGCGATGCCCACCACATCGGCATCGTTGAAACAGGCGCAGAATTCGTCGAAGTGATGGCTCAGGCGCGAGTAGCGGTGCGGCTGGTGCACGGCAATCACCCGCCCCTTGCTGGCCTGCCGCGCGGCTTTGAGTACGGCGGTAATCTCAACCGGGTGGTGGCCATAGTCGTCGATGATGGTGACCCCGTCCACTTCGCCCACCCGGGTAAAGCGGCGATTCACCCCGCCAAAGCTGCCCAAGGCCGCGCGGATCTCTTCCAGCTTCATCCCAAGGTGCCGCGCCACGGTCACCGCCGCCAGCGCGTTCGAGACGTTGTGATCGCCCGGCATCGGCAGGGCGCAGTCTTCGATGACCCGGCCTTCGGATTGGAGATGCACGTCGAAATGCGCCACGCCGTCTTTGTAATGCAGCCCCACCGCGCGCACATCGGCCTGCGCGTTGAACCCATAGGTCATGACGCGGCGGTCGGTCAGCTTGCCCACCAGCGACTGCACTTCAGGGTGATCGGTGCAACAGACCGCCAGCCCATAGAAGGGGATGTTAGAGACGAAGTTCAAAAACCCCTGCCGCAGCGTGTCGAAGTCGCCCCAATGCTCCATATGCTCGGGGTCGATATTGGTGACGATGGCAATGGTTGCGGGCAGCCGGTTGAAGGTGCCGTCGCTCTCATCCGCCTCGACCACCATCCATTCGCCCTGCCCCATCCGCGCGTTGGAGCCATAGGCGTGGATGATGCCGCCGTTTACCACAGTGGGGTCAATGCCCCCCGCAACCAGCAGTTCGGCCACCAGCGTGGTGGTCGTCGTTTTGCCATGGGTGCCCGCCACGGCGATGTTGGACTTAAGCCGCATAAGCTCGGCCAGCATCTCGGCCCGGCGCACGACAGGCAGGCCACGGCGGCGGGCCTCGTCCAATTCTGCGTTGCCCGGTTTGATCGCCGAAGAGATCACGACCACGGCCGCCCCTTCGACATTCTCAGCCGCTTGCCCCTCGAAGATGCGCCCGCCTAGCTCGGCCAGCCGCACGGTGATCTTGGTGGTCTTCAGGTCCGATCCCTGCACCTTGTAGCCGTGGTTCAGCAGAACTTCTGCGATGCCAGACATGCCGATGCCGCCGATGCCGACGAAATGGATCGGGCCGACATCGGTCGGCAGTTTGGTGGCGGCGGCGTTCATTGGGGGTGTTCCTCTTCTGCGGGGGCCAGCGTGCCTTGGGCGGCGAGCTGTTCGACCATATCTGCCAATGTCTCGGCCGCGTCGGGTTTGCCGACCGACAGCGCGGCCCGCGCCATCTGCAACGCCCCATCGGGCATCTCAAGCACCGCGAGGATTTGGTCGGTCATGATTTCGGGGTTTGCCTTGCGTTCGGGCACCATGATCGCGGCCCCGGCATCGACCAGACCGCGGGCATTGGCGCTTTGGTGGTCACCTGCCGCAGCGGCAAAGGGGATCAGGATCGACGGACGCCCGATCACCGACAGGTCTGCCACGCTGGAGGCACCCGAGCGGCTGATCACCAGTTGCGCTTCGGACATGCGGCGGGGCACATCGTCAAAGAAGGGGCGCACATCGGCGCTGATGCCAGAGTCGGCATAGTAATCAGCAACCCGCTGGCCGTCTTCGTCGCGGGCCTGATGGCTGACGCGGATGTTGCGGATCATGTTCATCGGCAAAGCGGCCAGTGCCGGGGGCACCACGTCACTTAAGATGCGCGCGCCTTGGCTGCCGCCCATCACCAGCACTTCCATTGGATAGTCACCGGGCGGAATATAAGCGGCCCCTGCACGGTCCAAAACACTCGCGCGCACCGGATTGCCCACATGCCAGCCCTGCACACCCTCGGGCAGTTTCGTGGGCCAGATGCCGCAGGCCACGGCGTGCACCCGCTTGGCAAAGATTTCGTTCACCCGGCCCAGAATGCCATTTTGCTCATGGATCATCCGCGGCATCCGCAGCGCCCATGCAGCGCCAAGCGCGGGGATCGACGGATAGCCACCAAAGCCCACCACGACCGAAGGCCGGTCGCGCAGCATATTCAGCCCCGAGCGGACCACACCAGCCGCGATGCGGAACGGCACCAGCGCCTTGGCCACCACGCCGCCCCGGGCGAAAGTTGCGCTGCTGATCTGGCTGATCTCAACCGCTTCGGGAAAGCCGCTGGTATAGCGCGCGCCGCGGGCGTCGGTGCTAAGCTTCACCCGCCAGCCGCGTTTCAGCATCACCTCGGCCAAAGCCTGCGCGGGAAACATATGCCCACCGGTCCCCCCGGCGGCGATGATCAGCAGTGGGGCGGCCATCAGCGGCGACCCCGGCCCAGAATGTCGCTGATCTCACCCTGCGGGCGCGAGCGGGTAAAGGCGAGGAGCATGCCCACGGCAATGCCGCTGGCGATCACCGAAGAGCCACCATAGCTCACGAAGGGCAAGGTCATGCCCTTGGCGGGCAAAAGCCGCACTGCCACACCCATGTTGATCATCGCCTGTACTCCGAATGTGCAGGCCAGCCCGGTTCCGGCCAGCCGGATGAAGGGGTCACGCTCGCGCACCAAACGCAGCAGCGAGCGGACGACCACAACAGTATATAGGGCGATAATGCAGACGACCATGATAAGGCCGTATTCCTCGGCGGCGACGGCGATGATAAAATCGGTATGCGCGTCGGGCAGCGACCATTTCACCTCGCCCTCGCCCACACCCACACCAAACAGCCCGCCCTCGCGGATGGCATTGGTGGCATAGCCAAGCTGGGTTGTCGGATCGACATCAACACTGAGAAAGCCGTCGATACGCCGCGCGAAGTGTTCGGAGTTCGAATAGGCAAAGGTGCCCGCCAGAACGACAAGCCCCGCCATGCCGACCAGCAGCACCATCGGCGCGCCGGCCACGAAATACATCACGCCCCAGCCAAAGAGCACAAGACAGGCCTGCCCAAAGTCGGGCTGCATCGCCAGCATCAGCACGATGGAGATACACAGCGCAAAAGACCAAGACTTACCCGGAGGGCCGTTGATCTCGGTCGCGGCGGCCATCATCCATGCGGCGGCCACCATGAAACCGGGTTTCAGAAATTCCGATGGCTGGAACGAGGCGAACCCCAGCGAATACCAGCGTGTCGCCCCCTTGCCAAAGTCGGTGCCGAAAAAGGGCAGCAGCGCCAGCGCCACGAATGAAAGAACAAACCCCAGCACCGCCAAGCGCCGCACCAGCGTCGGCGACATCATCGAGGTCAGCAGCATCGCCACCAGCGCCAATCCGCCAAAGAACGCCTGCCGCTGCACATAGTGAAAGGCATCAAAGCCGTTTTTCGCCGCCAAGGGCGGTGAGGCGGCCAGCCCCAGCAGCATGCCGACAGCAAACAGGATCAACACGCAGGACAAAGCCCAGCGGTCGACCGTACGCCACCATTTTGGAAGGATCGGTTCACCATCCCGTACCGGGACCGCGCCATAGACCATCTCTGTCATGGGTGTCTGCCTTAACTGCCTCAACGGCCCCTTTGCGGGGTCTCATCCGGGCAGAATAGCCCGAATTGTTATATGAAGCTAGTGCATTTCACCCCGCAAAGGCAGGCAGGGTAAGCGGGGCCGTGCAAGGCCCCGCCGCCGGGCGGTCTGGCCGCCCTTTCAGGTCGTCGCCTGCGGTCGCCCTATCAGGCGGCCTTGTGGGTGCCACGCACCGGGTAGCCTTTATCGCGAACGAACTTGAGGCCGTTCAACAGCCCCTCCAACTCGGGCCGCGCGAAGGGCGCGTTGGAGATGTCGACGATCTGCAGCTTGCCTTCGTCGTTGATGACAAAGGTTGCTGGTTCGGCGAAGGGCCGGTCAGTCTCCTGCGGGCTGCGCGGGTCAGAGATGTAAAGGCCAAGTTCGGCCATCTGTTCGAGGCTCAGATCATAGCCGATGGGCAGGGTCAGGCTGTCTTCTTCGGCCATGGATTTGGCCTTTTCCTCGGGGTCGCCCGAAACGGCGATCACATCCACACCGATCTCATGAAACTGGCTTTGCAGCTTTTCCAACTGAGCGAGGTACTTTTTGCAGATCGGGCAGTGCAGCCCGCGGTAGACCACCACCAACTGCCAGTCGCGCCCCTCTTGCGGTTGGCCCAAGGTCAGCGTGCCGCCGCCGAGTTTGGCCACATCCATCTTCGGGAAATCCTGTTCTGCGGTCAATTTGGTCATTCTCTGCTCCTGTAAAAATTGCGTCTTGCCTCCAGCTATGCCGTCAGCGTGAACGGACAACCACTCTCACGTCTTCTTGACCGGGGCCGCGCATTCGGGCAGAGCGCGGCCATGCAAGTCGATACAGCCATCATCGGAGCCGGTGCCGCAGGCATGATGTGCGCCGCCCACGCGGGCGGGCGCGTGCTGGTGGTGGACCATGCCAAAGCGCCGGGTGAGAAGATCCGCATCTCTGGCGGCGGGCGCTGCAATTTCACCAATATGTACTGTGAACCGCAGGCGTTTCTCAGCCAGAACCCGCATTTCGCCAAATCCGCACTGGCGCGCTATACCCAGTGGGATTTTATCGAACTGGTCGATCGCCACGGCATCGCATGGCATGAGAAAACGCTGGGGCAACTCTTCTGCGACACCAGCGCAAAAGAGATCATCGCCATGCTGCGCGGGTTGATGCAACAGGCCGGGGTCGATCTGCAACTAGAAAGCAGCGCCAGCAATTTTGAGAAGGCCGATGGGCACTTTACCTTCTACCTGCAAACGCCTGATAAGACGGTGAAAGTCACCGCACGCAATCTTGTAATCGCCACGGGCGGTAAGTCGATCCCCAAGATGGGCGCGACCGGCATCGCCTATGACATCGCGCGTCAGTTCGGCCTGAAGGTGACCGATACGCGCGCCGGTCTGGTGCCTTTCACCTTTGCCGAAGGCCGCTTTGCACCGCTGGCCGGTGTGGCGACCCCTGCGCGCATCACTGCCGGGACCACGGGCTTTGACGAGGCGCTGCTGTTCACCCACCGCGGCCTCTCTGGCCCCGCGGTTTTGCAGGCGTCGTCTTACTGGCAAGAGGGCGCGCCGATCATGGTGAACCTCGCCCCCGAGGGCACTCTGTTGGACGCTCTGCGCGATCAAAGGCAACTTGCGGGGCGGCGGAACTTTACCACCATCCTCGCGCAGCACCTGCCCTCGCGATTGGTGGACTTTTTAGGCCAAGAGTTTGACCTCTCGGGCAACTTGGCGGATTGGTCCGACGCGCGGCTGACCACCTTCGTCGAAGCGTTGCAGAACTGGCAATTGCACCCCGGCGGCACCGAAGGCTATCGCACGGCTGAGGTCACTTTAGGCGGTGTGGATACCGATGCGCTCTCGTCTAAAACCATGGCGGCGAAGGACGTGCCCGGTCTCTATTTCATCGGCGAAGCGGTGGACGTGACCGGCTGGCTGGGCGGGTATAACTTCCAGTGGGCATGGTCCTCGGGCATGGCCGCGGCGCGGGCGATTGGCGGATAAGGGCGCGCCCTACTCCGCCAGCGCTTTTTGCACCTGTGCCACGAAATCCTCACCGCGCCGTTCGAAATTATCATATTGATCGAAACTCGCCGCAGCCGGGGCCAGCAAAACGACATCGCCCTCCTCCGCCTCTGCCGCCGCCCGCGCCACGGCTTTTTCCATCGTGCCGCAGACTTCGGCTTCGGTCGTCAATTGCATGGCGAAATGCGCGGCCTCGCGGCCAATGACATAGGCCTTGCGTACCGCGCCTTGGGCCTCTGCCAAACCTTTTAGCCCGCCCTCTTTCTCCAACCCGCCGCAGATCCAGCGGATGTTGCGGAAAGCGGCCAGCGCCTTGGCTGCGCTGTCGACATTGGTGGCTTTGCTGTCGTTGACATAGCGCACGCCATTCGCCTCGGCCACGGTCTGTGAACGGTGCGGCAGGCCGCCGAAACTGTGGAACGCCGCTTCTATCACGCGCGGGGCGAGGCCAAGCGCGCGGCAGGCCGCATAGGCGGCACAGGCGTTCTGATGGTTATGCGCGCCCGGCAGCCCCTGAATGCTGCGCAGATCGATCGAGCCGACCTGTTTGCCACGGCGGTATTCGCTCAAGAACCCTTTTTTGGCAAAGACCTGCCAGCCGGGGCCAGAGAGTTTGGTCTCTGCACTGATGCGGATCACCCGGTCATCGCTTGGTCCCTCGCTCATTTGCCCGGCGAGGAAACGGCCCTCGGCCTCGTCCACACCGATCACCGCGCGGTCTGGCCCGCCTTCGGAGAACAGCCGACGTTTCGCCGCGTAGTAGCCGCCCATGCCCGCGTGGCGGTCCAGATGATCGGGGCTGAGATTGGTAAAGACCGCCACATCAGGCGTTAGCGCGCGGGCAAGTTCGGTTTGATAGCTGCTCAGTTCCAACACCACGACCTCGCCATCCACGGCAGGGTCGAGGTCCAAGACCCCGCGCCCGATGTTGCCCGCCAGTTGGCAGGGCCGCCCGACATGCTCAAGAATATGGTGGATCAGCGCGGAGGTGGTGGATTTGCCGTTCGAGCCGGTCACCGCCACGACGCGGGGCGCGACATCGTAGTGGTCCCATGCCAGCGTGGCAAAGCTTTGGAAAAACAGGCCGATGTCATTGTCCACCGGCACGCCTGCGTCGAGGGCAGCGGCGACCACCGGGTTCGGCGTGGGGTAGAGGTGCGGAATGCCGGGGCTGACGATCAGCCGGGTGATTTTATCAAGCGCGCCGGGGCTGTTGAGGTCGACACAGGCGAACCCCTCCCGCTCGGCCCGTGCGCGTGCTGCCGGGTCATCGTCCCAACAGCTGACCTTGGCCCCGCCCGCCTGTAACGCGCGCGCCGCACTCAGGCCCGAGCGACCCAATCCCAGCACCGCCACGCGTGCGCCTTCCAAGCCCTGTACTGGAATCATCTGCAATCCCCTGATACCCGTTGACCCCAGAATGGGGGCATGATGCGCTCATCACAAGCCAGAGGCCGTCCAAGATGTCCAGCCCCGCCAAACCTGACCTTAACGATGTGTTGCCGCGCCTCAATGACATGATGCGCGAAGACGACCATTGGGGCGACGTGGCGGCCTATATTCCGCAATTGGCCACGGTGGATCCGGCGCAGTTCGGCATCGCGGTGGTGACGGCGGATGGCCAGTGCCATGTGGCAGGCGACACACAGGTGCCCTTTTCCGTACAGTCGATCACCAAGGTGTTCACGCTTGCCATCGCCCTTGGCCGCTCGGGCGACCAGCTTTGGCACCGTGTGGGGCGCGAGCCTTCGGGGCGGGCGTTCAACTCCATCGTGCAGTTGGAGCAGGAACAGGGCCGCCCGCGCAATCCGTTCATCAATGCAGGCGCGATTGTTACCACTGACGAGGTTTTGGGCAACCGCGAGCCGCGCGAAGCACTGGCCGAGATCATGCGTTTCGTGCGCGAGGCTGCGGGGACCGACGACATCCACATCAACGACACCGTCGCCGCGTCAGAGACTGACTTCGGCCACCGCAACTTTGCTTTGGCCCATTTTCTAAAATCCTATGGCAACCTTATCAACGCGCCGGAGCGGACGCTTGGCACCTATTTCCACCACTGCGCGATGGAGATGACGGTGCAGCAGCTTGCCATGGCGGGGCGTTTCCTGATCGAAGCGCCGGAGGTGCCGCGCTTGGTCGCGCCGAGCCGCATCCGGCGGCTCAACGCGCTGATGCTGACCTGCGGGCATTACGATGGGTCGGGCGATTTCGCCTACCGCGTCGGTCTGCCGGGCAAATCTGGCGTAGGGGGCGGCATTCTGGCGATCGTCCCGGGGCGCGCCAGCATCGCGGTCTGGTCACCGGGGTTGAACCGTTATGGCAACAGCCAAAAGGGCACCGAAGCACTGGCCCTTTTGGCGCGTCACATGGATTGGTCGATCTTCTAGGCGCTTAGCGCACCTTGAGCGTCGCCAGCCCCAGCAGGGCGAGGATCAGCGAGATGATCCAGAAGCGGATCACGATCTGCGGCTCGGCCCAGCCCTTTTTCTCATAATGGTGGTGAATCGGCGCCATCAGGAAGACCCGTTTGCCTGTGCGTTTGAAGTAGAGCACCTGCACGATGACCGACAGAGCCTCGACCACGAAAAGCCCGCCGACGACCGCCAGCACCAGCTCGTGTTTCGTGGCCACGGCAATCGCACCCAAAGCGCCGCCAAGCGCCAGCGAACCGGTGTCGCCCATAAAAACGGCGGCAGGCGGCGCGTTGTACCACAGGAACCCGAGGCCGCCGCCGAAGAGACCCGCGGTGAAGATCAGGATCTCCCCCGTGCCCGGCACGTAATGCACATCAAGGTAATCGGTGAAGTCGACCCGGCCCACGGCATAGGCAATGACGCCAAGCGCGCCAGCGGCGATCATCACCGGCATGATGGCCAAACCATCCAGCCCGTCGGTAAGGTTCACCGCATTGGCCGAGCCGACGATGACGATGATCGCAAAAGGCACGAACAGCACGCCGAGGTTGATCAGCGTGTCTTTGAAGACCGGCAGCGCAAGCTGGTACTGCAACTCTGTTGGATGGTATTGCGCGGCCCAGTAAGCGGCGATGCCCGCGATAAGAAAGCCCAGCAAAAGCCGCACCTTACCCGGCACGCCATCGGTGTTTTGCTTGCTGACCTTGGCGTGATCGTCGGCATAGCCGATGGCGGCAAAACTCATCGTGACGAACAGCACCAGCCAGACGAAAGGATTGTCGAGCCGCGCCCAGAGCAGGGTCGAGGTGA
The DNA here is from genome assembly GCF_040148765.1 of Sulfitobacter sp. NFXS29. Taxonomy (NCBI): domain Bacteria; kingdom Pseudomonadati; phylum Pseudomonadota; class Alphaproteobacteria; order Rhodobacterales; family Roseobacteraceae; genus Sulfitobacter; species Sulfitobacter sp. NFXS29. Next base: position 629,044 of record NZ_JAGDED010000001.1, on the reverse strand, counting down.
GCAGCGCCCCGACGATCAACAGACCACCCATCGTGGGCGTGCCCGCTTTGACAAAATGCCCCTCGGGGCCGTCGGTACGGATGGGCTGGCCCTTGCCTTGCCGCTTGCGCAGCACATTGATCAGCGGCTTGCCAAAGAGGAACCCAAAGACCAATGCCGTGAAGAACGCCCCGCCTGCACGGAAGGTGATATAGCGAAACAGGTTAAAGAAATCGCCGCCGTCCGACAGCAGCGTCAACCAATAGAGCATATATCGCGTCCTAACTCATCATGTGGGGTGAATCGCCGATCAGGCGGTCGGGACCGGATGGCCCATTTTGCGGATGGCGTCAACAATACCGCCCAGCTTCATCGAAAGCGACCCTTTGATCAGCACGACATCGCCGGAATCGAGCCGACTGCGGAGACCTTGCAACATCTCTTCGGCGGTTTCCGTCCAATCGCCGCGCTGGTGTTCGGGCAGGTTGTCGTAAAAGGCCTTCATCAGCGGGCCGACGCAGTGCACCACGTCGAGCGCACGGGTGGCCTCCAGATCGGCCAACCCTGCGTGAAGCGCCAACGCCTCGGGGCCAAGCTCTTTCATGTCGCCAACAAAGGCAATCCGCCGCCCCTTGCTGACACGGCCAATGTCATGGGTCACGTCCGAGGCCGCCAGCACCTCTAGCGCCGCCGCCATGGAGGTCGGATTGGCGTTATAGCTGTCGTCGATCAACTCCAACGCCAGATAGGTATCCACGGGGTCCAGCTGAATGCGCTCGCGCACGCCGCGTCCGGCATAGGGCGACCAGCGGCCAAGCGATTGCACCGCCAGCGCCCGATCCGCGCCAAGCGCCTCGGCCAGTGCCAGTGCACCGAGCGCGTTCATGGCAAAGTGCCGTCCCGGCGTGGCGATCTTGTAAAGCAGCGGCGCGCCTTCGACCTCAGCTTGGGCCACGGTGGCATCGCCCTGCACCTTGACCTCGCCCAGCTTGTAGTGATGCCCTTTCTGGCCAAAGGTTGTCTCTCGCAGGTCCCGGTCCACGGCTTTGGCCAGTACGATATCGCTGTGCGCGTGGTCGGCGTTGATCACCGCCACGCCGCCCGGTTCCATACCATCAAATATGCTGGCCTTTTCCACCGCGATGGCAGCGACATCCTTAAAGGCTTCGAGGTGCACGGCGGCAACATTGGTCACCATCGCCCCGTCGGGCCGTGCCTGTTTGGCGAGCGGTGCAATCTCTCCCGGGTGGTTCATGCCGATCTCGATCACCGCATAATCGGTGTCGCGCGGCATCCGGGCCAGTGTCAGCGGCACGCCCCAGTGGTTGTTATAGCTGTCGACGCTGGCATGGGCGCGGCCCTGATCGCCAAAGATCGCCAGTAGCATTTCTTTGGTCGAGGTTTTCCCAACGCTGCCGGTCACCGCCGCCACCTTGGCCTGCGGGCCAAGCCGTGCACGCCCTGCCCGGCCAAGCGCTTCGAGCGCTGTTTGCACATCATCGACGATCAAAAGCGGCGCATCTGTCGCCACGCCTTCGGGAATATGGGTCACGAGCGCCGCTGCCGCGCCATTTTCAAGCGCTTGTGCCACGAATTCATGCCCGTCCCGCGCGGCCTTGAGGGCCACGAAGAGATCGCCGCGCTGCAAGGTCCGCGTGTCAATTGACACACCGTTGCAGGCCCAATCGCCCTGCGCGCGGCCCCTCGTGGCTTCCGCCACTTCTGTCGCTGTCCAAAGGCTCATGCCAATCTCCCGTCCAGTGCCGCCACGGCCACGCTGGCCTGCTCCACATCGTCAAAGGGCAGCACGTCATCGCCAACGGTCTGTCCGGTTTCATGGCCCTTACCCGCGATCAGCAGCGCGTCGCCCGGCTCCAAAGCATCGACGCCGCGCAGGATTGCCTCGGCGCGGTCGCCGACCTCCATCGCATCGGGTGCGCCGTCCAGTACAGCGGCGCGGATGCTGGCCGGGTCTTCGCTGCGTGGGTTGTCGTCAGTCACAATCACCATATCCGCATTCTCTGCCGCTGCCTGCCCCATCAGAGGGCGTTTGGCCCGGTCCCGGTCCCCGCCCGCGCCCACGATGGCAACGAGCCGGCCCATCACATGCGGGCGCATCGCGGCGAGTGCGGTGGCCACGGCATCGGGCGTATGAGCGTAATCGACAAACACCGCCGCGCCATTGTCGCGGGTGGCGGCAAGCTGCATCCGGCCCCGCACGGTGGTGAGATGCGGCAGCGTGTCGAAGACCTCCTGCGGGTCCGCGCCGCAGGCGATGACCAACCCGGCGGCCAGCAACACGTTGTCGCCCTGAAAACCGCCAATGAGATTGAGCCGCTTTTGATAGGCCTTGCCGCGCCACGTAAAGCGCAGGTCTTGCCCGGTGGCGTCGAAACGCTGGCCCTGCAAATGCAGATCACCTCCGTCGCGGCCCACGGTGATCACCTCACAGCCCCGCGCGCGGACGATGGCGGCGATGTCGACGCCCTTTTCGTCGTCGATGTTCACCACTGCGGTGCCGTCTTCGGGCAGAACGCGGGCGAAAAGTGCGGCCTTGGCAGCGAAATAGGCCTCGAATGTTTCGTGATAATCCAGATGGTCTTGGGTGAAGTTGGTGAAGCCCGCTGCCTTAAGTGTCACCCCGTCCAAGCGCCGCTGGTCGAGCCCGTGGCTCGACGCCTCCATCGCCGCATGGGTAATACCATTTCGGGCGGCCTCAGCCAAAGTGCGGTGCAGGGTGATCGGCTCAGGGGTGGTATGGGCCAAAGGTGCGGCCCACGCGCCTTCAACCCCGGTGGTACCAAGGTTCACAGCAGGCAGTCCCATCTCAACCCAAATTTGGCGCACGAAGGTCGAGACCGAGGTTTTGCCGTTGGTGCCCGTCACCGCGATCATCGTGGCGGGCTGGCCGCCGAACCACAGCGCCGCCGTGCGTGCCAGCGCCTCACGCGGGGAGTCGGAGACCACCAGCGCGGCCTTGGAGCCCGCCAATTCCGCGGCTGCGATCTTGGCGCCTTCGGCATCGGTCAGCACCGCTGCTGCGCCCATCCGCAGAGCATATTGGATAAACTCGGCCCCATGCACTCGGCTGCCGGGCATGGCCGCGAATAACGTGCCTTCACGCACCTCGCGGCTGTCCACGGCGATCCCGGTGATCATAGGGTTGGCCCCCGCCCGCGCGGTCAGCCCGAGGGAGGAAAGGGGTACGGCCCGGTCGGTCATAGAGATGTCTTTTCAGTTGCTGCTGGTCAGCGTTAGCACAGCGTTGTTCACCGGTTCAACAGCCGGGCGCAGGCCCAGCAAGGGCGCAATACGGCGGACCATCTCAGCGGCCACAGGTACGGCTGTCCAACCCGCCGTGCGGCGCGGTTTCGGGCCAGAGGTTTCGACCGGTTCGTCCAGCGTGACGATCAGCACATATTTGGGGTCATCAATCGGGAAGATGCTGGCGAATGTGTTGATCACCTTGTCATCGTAATAGCCCCCGGTGGGCTTGGGCTTGTCCGCCGTGCCGGTCTTGCCCGCGATCTGATAGCCGGGCACCTCGGCAAAGCTCGCCGTGCCATCGGTGACCACTTTGCGTAGCATATTGCGGGCCTGCGCAGCGGTCTCTTCTGACATGACGCGGGGGCCGAGCTGGGGGGCGGATTGTTTCAGCAGCGTCGGCTTCACCACGCGCCCGCCATTGGCGATGGCCGCATAGCCCGCAGCAAGGTGCATCGGTGTGCTCGACAGGCCGTGACCATAAGAAATCGTGACGCTCGACAATTCGGTCCAGCGGCTCGGCAACAGCGGTTTCCCACCCGAGGCTTCGACGATCTCAAAGGGGGTCGGCTCAAAGAAACCGAGGCTTTTCAGGAATTCTTGTTGCCGCTCGATGCCGATTTCCAATGCCATCCGGCCTGTGCCCCGGTTGGAGGAGTGCACGATGATGTCAGCAACGCTTAGCTTACCATAGTTTTTGTTGCGGAATTCCCCGATGCGGAAACCGCCAACCTTCATCGGGCCGGAGGTGTCGATGATTGTGTCGGCGTTGAACAGGCCCAACTCCACCGCCTGAGCCGCCGCAAAGATTTTGAAGGTCGAGCCGAGCTCGTAAACCCCCTGCACCGAGCGGTTGAACAGCGGGCTGTCAGACGCATCCCCTTGGGTCAGGGGACGTGGGCGGTTGTTGGGGTCGAAATCAGGCAGCGAGGCGACCGAGATCACTTCGCCAGTGTGCACATCCATCAGAATGCTGGTGGCACCCTTGGCGTTCATCAATTTCATGCCGCCGTAGAGCACCCGTTCCGATGCCGCCTGCACGGTCAGGTCAAGCGACAGCTCCAGCGGTTTCGCGCCATTGGCCGGATCGCGCAGATAGTCATCGAAATATTTCTCGGCCCCCGCGACGCCGATCACCTCGGCGGCGTGGACGCCTTCCTTGCCATAGCTCGCCCCGCCCAGCACATGCGCCGCCAAGGAGCCATTGGGATAAAGGCGCATATCGCGCGGCGCAAAAAGCAGGCCCGGATCGCCGATGTCATGCACAGCCTGCATCTGCTCAGGGCTGATTTTCTTTTTGATCCACAGGAACTTACGCTTGCCTGTGAAGTCCTTGATCAGACGCTCTTCTTTCAGGTCAGGAAAGATTTTAACCAGCTTTTTCGCGGCCACTTCGGGGTCGATCAAATGGCGTGGCTGCGCGTAGAGCGCGTGGGTCTCAAAGTTCGTCGCCAGCAGGTTGCCGTTGCGGTCTGTGATGTCGGCGCGGGAGGCCGAGATCACGGCCCCCGGCGCATGGCCGCGCGGCTCGGACGGCTCTGACATCGCCAGCAGACCCATGCGCCCGCCGATCACGGTGAAGGCACAGAGAAAACAGACGCCAAGGACCAACAGCCGCCCCTCGGCGCGCATCCGGGCCTTGTCGCGCATCTGCTCATGGCGGATGCGTTTGTTCTCACGCTCGATCGCATCGGGATTTTCGCCCTTTTCACGGGCATCAAGAATACGGGCCAGAGGGCGAAGCGGGGTGCGGATCATTCAAAGTCCTCCTCGGACTCATCCGCGCCGGTGAGCGCGTCGTAATTCATGGTCGAGACATCCACAGGATCGGTGATCGGCAGCAGTTCGGATGGCGGCTGCGGATAGGCCACCTGATCGACCTGACCGAACTGGCCGGGGTGCAGCGGCAGCAGGCCGAGACGGTCAAAGTTCAGGTCGGCCAGATCGCGCAGCCGGTCGGGGCGGTTCTGAAACGCCCATTCGGCCCGCAGCACGGCCAGACGGGCGTGGGTGGCGCGGATATTGGCGTGTAGTCTGTCAGCATCGCTCAGCGCCTGCTGGGTCGCGTAATTCTCGCGGTACGCCCAGAAGGCCAGCCCGACCACGGCAATGGTGGTGAGGATATACATCACCGTGCGCATCTCTCAGATCCCCCTGACCATCGGCATGCCGATGGATTTCGCGTCAATCTCGCCACTGGGCGCATCGGTGCGCGTGGCCACCCGCAGTTTGGCCGAACGGCTGCGCGGGTTTTCGTCCAATTCCTGCGCGTCAGGCCCGATTGCCTTGCGGGATTTCAGTGTAAACTGCGGCGGCGCCTGTTCAAGCGCCGGGGCAAAACGGTTGGCATTGCCCCCGGCCCCTGCCCGCGCGGTGAGGAAGCGTTTAACCATACGGTCCTCGACCGAATGAAAGGTCACCACAGCCAGTTTCCCGCCCGGCTTTAGCGCGCGCTCTGCGGCCATAAGACCTTGGAAAAGCTCGCCGTATTCATTGTTTACCGCGATGCGCAGCGCTTGGAAACTGCGCGTGGCAGGGTGGCTTTGACCGGGCTTGGAGCGAGGCAGGCAGCCTTCGACCAGTTTGGCCAATTCCAATGTGGTGGTGATCGGCGCATCTTCTCGGGCGCGGACAATCGCCTTGGCGATCCGGCGCGAGGCGCGTTCTTCACCATATTGAAACAGGATGTTGGCGATGATCTCTTCTTCGGCCTCATTGACCAGATCAGCCGCCGAGGGGCCGTCTTGGCTCATCCGCATGTCGAGCGGGCCGTCCTTCATAAAGGAGAACCCGCGCTCGGCCTGATCAAGCTGCATCGAAGAAACGCCGAGGTCCAGCACCACGCCATCAAGGTCTTGGGCATATTCATCCATACGCGAGAAGACGCCCTGCTGCATGGTGATGCGGTCACCATAGTCGCCCGCCCATTCTGCCGCCATCTCAAAGGCGAGCGGGTCACGGTCGACTGCGATCACACGCGCGGCCCCGGCTTCCAGAAAGCCACGGGTGTAGCCGCCCGCGCCAAAGGTACCGTCAAGCCAGACCCCTTCCACGGGCGCCACGGCGTTTAGAATAGGACGCAGCAGAACGGGTGTGTGAGGGGCGGAAGGGTTAGAGGCAGCAACCATTCCGTCAGACCTCCATGTCACCATCAAGGAACGAGAGCGGATCGACATCGTCGGGCAGTTCTTGCTGCCAGGATTCTTCCTCGGTCTCGTAGGTTTCGGGCTTCCAAATCTGGAAGGTGTCGCCGGCAGCGATAAAGAACGCCTCGCCGTTGAGTTCGATCTTGTTGCGCAGCTTGGCGGGCAGCACCAAACGGCCTGTCTCATCTACCGTGGTCGGGAAAGACTGGCCGTGAAACAGACGCTGCAGCGCCTTACGCTGCATGGAGCCACGGGGCATGCGGTCGATCTTGGCGTCGACCTCTTCAATGGCTTCCATTGTATAGCATTCAAGGTAGTTGCGGCGCTGGTCGCCATACACGATGACCAGTTCGGGATTGTCGCCGTTCTTCCAGTTCGGGTCGCCAGCCTCCAACACACGCCGAAAAGAGGCTGGGATAGACACCCGCCCCTTCGTATCGACCTTGTGGTGGCTTTCGCCTCTGAACCTGCGGCTCACGTTCTGTCCCTGCCTCTTGCGCCTTTGCGCTTAATTCGTTTTTTCGTCTCTCTGCCCTGCTCCGGAAATGGAAACGGCGGGTTGATCTGCTGCCACTGATCAACCCGCCGCCCACGTCCCGCAGCTTGGCGGGGGAAGTCCGACTGCGCGCGCCACCTGGGGGGATGTCTGCTCGCTCGCGCGCCGGATCTCTTTGGTCTGATGAAAGCGAGGTGCCTGTATGAAACCTGCTAGGTTTTGATTTATTTTGGGGTCGTTTGCTGCCCCGTGTCCCGTTCTCATCCGATGCATTAGGGATGCCATGGGAATTGATGGGCGTCTACATTTTTTTTGGAATTTCGCCCAATATTTTGTTTTGCACAGGCTGTGAGAACAACATCTGGTATAACTTTTCGTCCCCACCATGGCTTAATTTGGGATCATTCAAGCATCAAACACAATATCTTGTTAACGAATTGCCGGGTGCACAATATCCCACAGTTTCCCACTAATATTTGCACACATAGTTATCCACAGGACGTGTTCGTTGCCTGTTCCGCAGAAACCGTATGGGGGCTTGGGAATGCAGGTCAATCCCCCTGCCCGCGAATCGGCAGAACCCGCCAATAGCGCAAGGCGTGCCCATGATTTCCCAGAGTTCCCATGCATTCCCGCGGCTTTTCCCATGACGTCCCAGCCGCCCATGCTTTCCCAGCCCTACGCCTCCCTTAAGCGACTGCATCTTGCCCTTTCGGCCCACCCACGCCATGTAATGCCGCAAAATGAGGGAGTGCATCATGATCCAAGCCACGGCTCTATTCACCCACGCGCTGAACATGCTGTTTCACGCGCCCTCCATCACGCTGCGGGTGATCCTGCCCGCGGTGCTTTGGGTGATGGGCGCGGCCGCCGTGGCGGGTGTGCTGGCCGGAGATGCGCTTGGGGCGATGGATCAGGTGATCGACAACGCCGCGCCGCCGCCCACGGATCAACTCTTGATCCTGATCGCCTGCGGTGTGGCCGGCATCCTTGGCTATGCGCTGATGGCCATTCTCTGGCACCGCTATGTATTGCTTGGCCATGGTGGGACCGACCTGCGCCCCGGCGCGCGTCTGTTCGGGGCCTATGTCTGGCGCGCCATCGTTCTGGGCTTCGTCCAGTTTCTTGCGGCACTACCCATTGGCCTCGCCATGCTGCTCTTGGGCGGGCTGACCGGGTCGAGCCCTGCGGCGCTGCTCTTGATCGGACTGGTGGCGGGCGTGGCCTTCCTATGGTTGGCGCTGCGGCTCAGCCTGGTATTGCCCGCCGCCGCCTTGGGGCACGTTATGTCAGTGCGTGAAAGCTGGCGCGCGACGGAACCGCTGGCAGGCACGCTTTGGGCGCTGGCCGTATTGCTGGCGGTGGTGAATACGCTGCTGGGCGTGATCGCAAGCATGCTGCCGCCCGCCGACCCCGGCCTGCGGCTGATGCTGGATTCAGCGATCTACCTTATAGAGGGGCTCGTTTTCATCTCGATGCTGACGACGCTCTATGGTCATCTGGTCGAAGGGCGCGAGCTGGGGTAACCGCACGCGCCCCTCGTTTCAGGCCATACCGCCGTCGATCAGACCCCGCGCAAGACGCGCATAGGCATCGGCCATCGGCCCGTCGCCTGCGGCGATTGGCGTGCCGTTATCCCCCGCCAGACGGGTGTCGAGATCAATCGGCAGGCTACCCAGCAGCGGCACCCCCATTTTGTCGGCCTCTGCCGCGACGCCGCCATGGCCAAAGATCTCATGCTGAGAACCGCAGTCGGGGCAGACGAATGTCGACATATTCTCGATCAGCCCCAGCACGGGGGTCTTCAGCGTCGCGAACATGTCCAGCGCTTTGCGCGCGTCGATCAGGGCCACATCCTGCGGGGTGCTGACCACGATCGCGCCCGACAGCTCGGACTTGGTGCAGAGCGTCAGCTGTACGTCACCCGTACCGGGCGGCAGATCGACGAGCAGCACGTCAAGCTCACCCCATTCCACCTGCCCCAGCATCTGCTGCAACGCGCCCATCAGCATCGGCCCGCGCCAGACGACAGCCTTACCCTCCTCCAACATGAAGCCAATCGACATCATGGTCACGCCATGGGCCTGAAGCGGGATGATCGTTTTGCCATCGGGGCTGGCAGGGCGCTTATTCACCCCCATCATGCGCGGCTGGCTGGGACCGTATATATCTGCGTCAAGCAGACCCACCTTGCGCCCCGCCCGCGCCAGCGCCACCGCAAGGTTGGAACTGACGGTTGATTTCCCGACCCCACCCTTGCCCGAGCCGATGGCAAGGATGCGCTTCACGCCACTGGGCTTCATCGGACCCTCTTGCGGTTTGGGGTGCCCACCAACCTTGAGACTGGAGGCTTTCGGCGCGGGGCCATGGGCGGTCAGGGCGACCGACACATCACCTACCCCGGGCAAATCACGCACCACCTGCTCTGCAGCGTCGCGTAGCGGGGCCATCTGCCGTGCGACATCGGCATTGGGCGCCTCGATGACGAATCGCACCTTATCGCCTTCGACCACCAACGCGCGGACCAGATCATGGGACAACAGGCTTTTTCCGTCGGGCAGTTGCACCCGCGCCAGCGCCGCTTCGACTTCTGCTTTGGTCACAGACATGCGCAAATTCTCCTCTATTACGGCTTCTGAAATGGCAGGTTCTGCGCCAAGCGCAAGGGGACGGCCATTTTTGCATAGAGATGAGGCGGAATGCCCAAAGATTACGCAGGGGCACCATGTTTTTGCCGCATAGCAGCATTGCAAAAAGGAATATTGTGCACACGCAGCAATTAGCGCTAACTTAGGTTCATAGGCAGGGCCAAGCGCCCCGCTTTCGGAAAGACCAGACACATTCATCCTCCTCCCGAATGTGTCTGATTTGACCAAGACTTGGATGCATCCCTCCTCCTCCCGGATGCAGATGAGTTTGGAAAGACCAGACGCCTCCATCCTCCTCCCGGATGTGTCTGTAATTGGCGGCGACATCTACCTCCTCCCAGATGTCGTCGCCCCTTTCCCACTTCGCCCCCATATGACAGCTTTATGACATTGCGCCGTTTCGCCGCAGGATCAAAAGTGTTTTTTATCAATAAGTTGCGCCGATACAAACCTATGCGATTTCTGCATAGCGGCATTGACTTTATGCCCGTTGTGCAAATGCAGAAAGAGCGTAAATAGCAGGCAACGAGATGATCCACAGATGAAAAAAGAGGCGCCGAAATGGCTTACATGAACACAACAACCGCAAACACAACTTCCGTCTTCGCCCGTATCGGCGGCGCATTCGAAGCCCTGGCAACCCGCTACAAACAGCACCGTCTGTACCGTGAAACTTTTGACGGTCTGAGCGCGTTGAGCAACCGCGAACTGGCTGACCTTGGTCTGAGCCGTTCCGAACTGCGCCGCGTCGCATGGGAATCTTCCCGCGGCTAAGCAGAGATAGAGATCGGACGTCAGAACCCCTCCCTGTTCTGCCGTCTGAAAGCCGGGGTGCGCGTCACCTTCCTCCTCCCTGAATGAGGCGGACCCCGCAAGGAGACCCGAAGCCGACCCTCCCTCGACGCTTCGGGCCGACATAGAAACGGCGGCACCTTCCTCCCAAGGTGTCGTCGTTTTTGTTTTTAAGGCCTTGTTTAGGCGGGCTTTTGACAGCCCCGCCTTCGCGGTGCGACGGCGCGTCAGAACGGCACGTCGTTACCACCGGTCAGGAAACGCGACACGACCTTCTTGGTCCCGGCCTTTTCAAAAGCGACTTCCATCTTGTCGCCCTCCATACCGATCACCACGCCATAGCCGAATTTATCGTGGAAAACGCGTTCGCCCATTTCAAAGGCGGCGACCGCCTGCATGTCGATCGTGACATTTCGGCTTTCGCGCGGCTGGCTAGTGCCCCGCGCCCCGCTGCGCGATTGCAGGCGTTTCCACCCCGGAGAGTTATAGACATTCGCGCTCGCCGCGCGGTCATGCAGGTCGGATTGCGGCATCGCCGCGCCGAAACCACCACCGTAAAGCCCCGGCGGGGTCAGCACATCTACATGTTCTTCGGGCAGCTCATCAATAAAACGGGACGGCATTGCGTTCTGCCACTGGCCAAAAACCCGGCGATTGGCGGCAAAAGAGATCGTGCAAATCTGCTCGGCGCGGGTGATGCCGACATAGGCCAGCCGTCGCTCTTCTTCGAGCCCCTTTAACCCGCTTTCGTCCATCGAGCGCTGCGAGGGGAACAATCCATCCTCCCAACCTGGCAGGAAAACCATAGGGAATTCCAGCCCCTTGGCCGCATGAAGCGTCATGATCGAGACCTTCTCTCCGTCGCCTTCCTGTTCATTGTCCATGATCAGACTGACATGTTCGAGGAAGCCTTGCAGGTTTTCGAAACCTTCCAGCGCTTTCACGAGTTCTTTGAGGTTCTCCAGCCGCCCCGGCGCTTCGGGCGTTTTGTCATTCTGCCACATGCCGGTATAGCCGCTCTCGTCGAGAATCATTTCGGCCAGTTCGACATGAGAGACCTCGGGCGGGCCGTAATCCACCCTCAGCGGCGCCGCGCCATCGTCAAGCACCGAGTCGTCTTCGCTGATTTCGATCCGCGGGCCTTGCAGCATCGAAGACCAACGGTCGATTCCGTCGATCAACAGCCGCAGTTGCGCCGCCCCTTTGCCGCCGATCCCCCCATGCGCCAGAAGGATTCGCGCCCCTTCGACAAGGTTCACCCCATGTTCGCGCGCGGTGCGCTGGATTTTCTGCTGCGCTTTTTCACCCAAACCGCGTTTTGGCGTGTTCACGATCCGCTCAAAGGCCAGATCATCGTCGGGGCTGGTGACCACGCGGAAATAGGCCATGGCATCGCGGATTTCCAAACGCTCATAGAATCGGGGGCCACCGATCACCTTGTAAGGCAGGCCGATGGTCAAAAACCGGTCTTCAAAGGCGCGCATCTGGTGGCTTGCCCGAACCAAAATCGCCATGTCATCCAGCGAGAATGGGTCGAGCCCTCGTGTGCCACGCTGCGCGGATTCGATCTCATCCCCGATCCAGCGCGCTTCTTCCTCACCATCCCAATGCCCGATCAGGCGCACTTTCTCGCCCTCGGTCTCTTCGGTCCAGAGGGTCTTACCCAACCGCCCCTCGTTACCCGCGATCACGCCAGAGGCGGTGGCCAAAATATGCGGCGTTGAGCGGTAATTTTGCTCGAGCTTTACCACATGGGCGCCGGGGAAATCCGTCTCGAACCGCAGGATGTTGCCCACCTCGGCCCCGCGCCAGCCATAGATCGACTGGTCGTCGTCACCGACGCAACAAATATTCTTGTGCCCCTGCGCCAGCAGCCGCAGCCACAGGTATTGGGCCACGTTGGTATCCTGATATTCGTCGACGAGGATGTATTTGAACCAGCGCTGATACTGAGCCAGCACATCCGGATGCGTCTGAAAGATCGTCACCATATGCAGCAGCAGATCACCGAAGTCGGTGGCGTTCAGCTCAACCAGACGGCGTTGATATTGCGCGTAAATTTCGGGCCCACGGTGGTTATAGGCCCCGGCGTCCGCGCTTGGAATCTTATCAGGGGTCAGGGCGCGGTTCTTCCAGCCGTCGATGATCCCCGCCAGCATCCGCGCGGGCCAGCGTTTGTCGTCGATCCCCTCTGCAGCGACCAGTTGCTTGAGCAAACGCAGCTGGTCATCCGTATCGAGAATCGTGAAATTGCTTTTCAGCCCCACCAATTCCGCATGGCGCCGCAGCAGCTTGACGCAGATCGCGTGGAACGTGCCAAGCCACGGCATCCCCTCCACCTGCTGGCCCAGCATCTGACCCACGCGGTTCTTCATCTCTCGCGCGGCCTTGTTGGTAAAGGTGACCGCCAAAACCTCATTCGGCCGCGCCCGCCCGGTGTTAAGCAGATGCACGATTCGCGCCGTAAGTGCCCGCGTCTTGCCGGTGCCTGCCCCCGCAAGCATCAGCACTGGTCCGTCCATCGTCTCAACCGCAGCACGCTGGGCGGGGTTCAACCCCTCCAGATAAGGCTGCGGGCGCGCGGCCATGGCGCGGTCGGACAGGGAAGCGCCCTCAAAGGCGTCCATTTCGTCAAAATCACTCATGCCCACAATCTAGCGCGTCCGCGATACGAGATAAAGAGACGTTCCGCAAATGTTCTTTCGAAAGACTATTAGGCGCCATTGGGCGGGCACGCAATGGCAGGGAATTTCAAATGCAGGGCAAATCTTTACCCGTTGATAATGCTTTGGGGCCAAGGTGATGACACAACGACAAACGAGAGGAACCGCTCATGTTCAGAAACGATGATACTTCGGTACTGCGCCGAGAAATTGACCGGTTCAAGCTGCCGATGTTCATTGCAGAATTGAACGCCGACAGCGGGCACTTCGAACTTCTTGCCCTCAACACCGCCCATGAAGCGCATAGCGGCATGGTGATGGATGAGGTGATAAACCGCCCCCTGCACAGTTTAATGCCCTATGAAGAGGCTGAGGCGGTGAATGAACGCTATGCGCGCTGCGTCTCAAACGCCGGTCAAATCCGCTACCGTGAGATGCTGCATATGCCGCGCGGGCCGCTGATCTGGGACACTACGCTGCATCATGTCCAGTCTTACCGCGGCCTTGATCGGGTGGTAGGCAGCGCCATTGTCGTGGAACGGGTGCAACGGGATAACCGCGACACCCTCGCTTTTGAGGATGTACGCTATTTCGCGGCGACATCTTCGTTCAAACTCGAACAAATTTCGACGGTGCTGGATGCCGCTGAAAAAGGGCTGATTGACCCGGCAAAACTCACCGGATCGGCGGGGATGCTGGCCGGGCTTTGCCGCGCCATCGACAGCACCATGCAAGAGTTGCGCTCGATCGCACAGGAACGTCTGGATGCCGAGGCGACCCCGACCGTGCATTTGATCGATATGGATGGTGACACCAACAGCGACAGCGACGAAATCGAAGCGGCCATCGCAGCACTTGTGGATATGGCCGACAACCTACCCACCGCGCCGAACCGTAAGATCAGCGAAGCAGCCCCGCTCGCCCGGTCGATTTTCCGCCAGTAACTCGGCGGGCGGAAAACCGCGCCGCGCGCGCAGCGCCCTTACTCCATCGGCGGGGCACCGACCTGATCTCCGCGTATCTTCTCCATCTGGACAATCCGTAACCCTTTGGCGCAAATGCCGCCATGGACCTACATGCAACCTATCCCGCCCTTTCGGACCTTCGCAGCCGCGCACAATCGCGTCTGCCCAAGTTCGTTTGGGAATACCTTGATTCCGCCACCGGGACGGAGGCGACCAAACACCGCAACCGCGCGGCCTTGGACCGTGTCGGGCTTATGCCATCGGTGTTGCACGGTGAATTTACACCCGATCTCAGCGTTGAACTGATGGGCCAAAAGCTGCCTCTGCCCTTTGGCATGTCCCCCTTGGGCATGTCCGGTCTGATCTGGCCCGATGCCGAAGCCCACCTTGCCCGCGCGGCGGATCGGGCGGGCATTCCCTTTGGCCTTTCCACCGTCGCCGCCACAAGCCCCGAAGATGTTGCACCCCATCTGGGCGCGCATGGTTGGTTCCAACTCTACCCCCCGCGGGACCCCGAAATTCGCACCGACATGCTGGCCCGCGCCAAAGCCGCCGGCTTCACGACGTTGGTCCTCACCGTCGATGTTCCGGTTGCTTCGCGCCGTGAGCGGCAGACCCGATCTGGCCTGACCAGCCCGCCCAAGCTTACCCCCCGCCTGATGGCACAGGTGGCGATGCGGCCCGCGTGGGCCGTGGGCATGGCGCGCCGTGGTCTGCCCCATATGAAGATGCTCGACAAATATACCGAAGGCACGGCCAGCGCGAACCTGCCGCCAACCGCCCATGTCGGCTATCTGCTGCGCACCGCGCCTGATTGGGACTATCTGCACTGGCTGCGCGCCCATTGGGATGGCCCGCTGGTGATCAAAGGTGTCTTGCGCCCCGAAGATGCGACCGCCCTGGAGAAAGCCGGCGCGGATGCGATCTGGGTCTCGAACCACGCAGGCCGCCAGTTCGACGCCGCCCCCGCAAGCGCCGAGGCGCTGCCCGCCATTCGCGCAGCCACGAAACTGCCAGTTATCTTTGACAGCGGCGTGGAATCGGGTCTCGACATTTTGCGCGCCTTTGCGCTCGGCGCGGATTTCGTCATGCTCGGCAGGGCTTTCCACTTTGCCCTCGCGGCGCTTGGGCCGCGCGGGGTTGATCACCTAATCGATCTGCTCGCGCGCGATCTTACTGCCAATATGGGGCAGTTGGGTGCAGGCAGCCTGCGCGACCTGCCCGCCCCCTTTGATCTGTCGCCGCTTTGAACGGAAACCTTGCAGAAATGTGACAAAGACTGCCACAGCCCTCTTGCGCTGCACCGCAGCATCCCTAAGCTGCCTTCAAAACCAGCAGGGGAGACCAACCAGTGACCGATTTCAAAAAGATCCTGATCGCCAACCGCGGTGAAATCGCAATCCGAATCATGCGGGCCGCAAATGAGATGGGCAAGAAAACAGTCGCGGTCTACGCCGAGGAAGACAAGCTTGGCCTGCACCGGTTCAAAGCGGATGAGGCCTACCGCATCGGCGAGGGCCTCGGCCCCGTCGCCGCCTATCTCAGCATCAATGAGATGATCCGCGTGGCCAAGGCCGCCGGCGCTGACGCGATCCACCCCGGTTACGGTCTGCTTTCAGAGAACCCCGAGTTCGTCGATGCCTGCGCGCAAAACGGCATCACCTTCATCGGCCCTCGCGCCGAGACCATGCGCGCTTTGGGCGACAAAGCCTCTGCCCGCCGCGTCGCCATGGAAGCAGGCGTGCCTGTCATTCCTGCGACCGAAGTGTTGGGTGACGACATGGAGGCAATCCGCGCCGAGGCAAAGGAAGTCGGCTATCCGCTGATGCTCAAAGCCTCTTGGGGCGGCGGCGGTCGTGGCATGCGCCCGATCATGTCGGAAAAGGAGTTGGAGGAAAAAGTCCGCGAAGGCCGCCGCGAGGCCGAAGCCGCCTTTGGCAATGGCGAGGGCTACCTCGAGAAAATGATCCTGCGCGCGCGCCATGTCGAAGTGCAAATTCTTGGCGACAAACAGGGGGATATCTACCACCTCTATGAGCGCGACTGCTCTGTCCAGCGCCGCAACCAAAAGGTCGTCGAGCGCGCCCCGGCGCCATACCTTTCCGAAGACCAACGCGCCGAGATTTGCGAGCTTGGCCGCAAAATCTGTGCCCATGTGAACTATGAATGCGCGGGCACCGTCGAATTCCTGATGGATATGGACGACGGCAAATTCTACTTCATCGAAGTGAACCCGCGCGTGCAGGTCGAACATACCGTCACCGAAGAGGTCACCGGCATCGACATTGTCCGCGCGCAAATCCTCATCGCCGAGGGCAAACCGCTGGCCGAAGCCACCGGCAAGGCGCGTCAGGAAGACATCACCCTCACCGGCCACGCGCTGCAGACCCGCGTCACGACTGAGGACCCGCAGAACAACTTCATCCCCGACTATGGCCGCATCACCGCCTACCGCTCTGCCACCGGCATGGGCATCCGTCTGGATGGCGGCACCGCCTATGCGGGCGGCGTCATCACGCGCTATTACGACAGCCTGCTGACCAAGGTCACGGCCAAGGCGCCCACGCCCGAGATGGCGATCGCGCGGATGGACCGAGCCTTGCGCGAATTCCGCGTGCGCGGCGTGTCGACCAACATCGCCTTCGTCGAAAACCTGCTGAAGCACCCGACGTTTTTGAACAACGAATACACCACCAAGTTCATCGACGAGACGCCGGAGCTTTTCAACTTCAAGCAGCGCCGCGACCGCGCCACCAAGGTGCTGACCTATATCGCCGACATCACCGTCAACGGCCATCCCGAGACCAAGGGCCACGCCCTGCCTGCTGCGCATGTTCGCGATCCCAAACCGCCCGTGTTGCGCGGCGAGCCGCAGATGGGCACACGCAACCTGTTGGAGCAAAAAGGCCCGCAGGCCGTGGCCGATTGGATGGGGCAACAACGTCAGCTGCTGATCACCGACACCACCATGCGCGACGCGCATCAGTCGCTGCTGGCCACGCGGATGCGCAGCATTGATATGATCAAGGTGGCCCCCGCCTATGCCGCCAATCTGCCGCAGCTTTTCTCTGTCGAATGCTGGGGCGGCGCGACCTTTGATGTGGCCTACCGCTTTTTGCAGGAATGCCCGTGGCAGCGTCTGCGCGATCTGCGCGCGGCCCTGCCCAATGTGATGACCCAGATGCTGCTGCGCGCCTCCAACGGCGTGGGCTATACCAACTACCCCGACAACGTCGTGCAGAAATTCGTCGCCACCGCTGCCAACACCGGCGTCGATGTGTTCCGCGTCTTCGACAGCCTGAACTGGGTCGAGAACATGCGCGTGGCAATGGATGCGGTGGTCTCCTCCGGCAAGGTTTGCGAAGGTACGATCTGCTACACCGGCGACATTTTCGATCCGGACCGCGCGAAATACGACCTTCAGTATTACGTCAACATGGGTAAGGATTTGAAAGCTGCCGGCGCGCATGTGCTGGGGCTGAAAGACATGGCCGGTCTGCTGAAACCCGCCCAAGCCCGCGCATTGATCAAGGCGTTGAAATCCGAGGTTGGTCTGCCGATCCACTTCCACACCCATGACACCGCAGGCAGCGCCACCGCCACAATCCTCGCGGCCTCTGAGGCGGGGGTCGACGCTGTCGATTGCGCGATGGACGCGCTTTCTGGCAATACCTCGCAGGCGACGCTCGGCACTGTGGTTTCGGCTCTGCAACACACAGACCGCGACACCGGGATCGACATGAAGGCCGTGCGCGAAATCTCTGATTACTGGGAAGAAGTCCGCGGTCATTACGCGGCATTCGAAACCGGCATGCAGGCGCCCTCCTCCGAGGTCTATCTGCACGAAATGCCCGGCGGTCAGTTCACCAACCTCAAGGCGCAGGCCGCCTCCATGGGGTTGGAGGACCGCTGGCCCGAGGTGGCGCGGACCTATGCGGATGTGAACCAGATGTTCGGCGATATCATCAAAGTCACGCCCTCGTCCAAGGTCGTGGGCGACATGGCGTTGATGATGGTTTCCCAAGGGCTGACCCGCGCGCAGGTCGAAGACCCGAACGTCGATGTGTCCTTCCCCGACAGCGTGATCGACATGATGCGCGGCAATCTGGGCCAGCCGCCCAACGGTTTTCCAGCAGGCATCGTCAAGAAAGTGCTGAAAGGCGAGACACCGAACACCGAACGCCCCGGCAAACATCTGGAACCCGTCGATCTGGAGGCCCTGCGCAAGGACCTGTCCGAGCAATTGGACGGCATGCAGATCGATGATGACGACCTCTGCGGCTACCTTATGTATCCCAAGGTGTTCCTCGACTACATGGGCCGCCACCGCGTCTATGGTCCGGTCCGCACCCTGCCCACGCATACGTTCTTCTATGGCATGGAGCCGGGTGCTGAAATCTCGGCCGAGATTGACCCCGGTAAGACGTTGGAGATACGTCTTCAGGCCGAATCCGAGGCTGGTGAAGATGGCGAAGTGAAGGTCTTCTTTGAGTTGAACGGCCAGCCGCGGGTGATCCGTGTGGCCAACCGTCTGGTGAAAGATGCCACCGTCCAGCGGCCAAAGGCCGAAAGCGGCAACGACAACCACATCGGCGCGCCGATGCCGGGGGTCGTGGCGTCGGTCGGGGTCAAAGAGGGGCAGAGCGTGAAAGCGGGCGACCTGTTGCTGACCATCGAGGCGATGAAGATGGAGACCGGCCTGCATGCCGAGCGCGATGCCACTGTGAAGGCCGTGCATGTTCAGGCAGGCGGGCAGATCGACGCTAAGGACCTTTTGGTCGAACTAGAGTAAACCACCTGCGGGCGCGGCCCTCCACCGCGCCTGCCACTTGGAGCGAAACGATGCATCTCTCTGCGATAACCTTGATCGTTCCTGACTATGACGCGGGAATCGATTTTTACTGTGGCGTCATGGGGTTCGACCTGACCGAAGACGTTGATCAGGGCCGCAAACGTTGGGTGCGCGTCACCCCGCCCGGCGCGCAGACGGGGTTCATTCTGGCCCGAGCCGATGACGACCAGCAAAAGGCCGCGATTGGCAAACAGGGCGCGGGGCGCGTTTGGCTGTTCTTGAAAGTAGATGATTTCACGGCGGAATTCGACCGTCTGACCGCTGCTGGCGTCATATTTGAAGAATTACCGCGGCACGAGCCCTATGGCAAAGTTGCCGTCTTCCGCGATCCTTTCGGCAACCGCTGGGATCTGCTGGGCGACTGACCGCGTCCGCGTCCCCGCGCCGCATTGCCATCGCCCGCCGCGCCGCTATCTTGGCGGTTGAGTGAGCCTGAGCGATCCCATGCCCTACGAATGGACAACCCCGCCCCGCGCCAATCCGCAGCAGATGCGCCTTTGGCCGCATCAATCCCTGCCCGCGCGCGGCTTTGCGGCATTTATGCTGGCGACTTTCACGCTGGCGATGATCCCGCTTTTCGCCATGCTCGGCACCGCCCTGCTCTGGGGCCTGCTGCCCTTCGTGCTCTTGGCCTTGGGCGCGGTTTACTGGGCCTTGCAGCACAATCATCGCGCCCGGCAAATCGAAGAGGTGCTGACCCTCGACGACACCACGGCGCGGCTGGTGCATACCACCGCCAAGGGCGAGGTGAAGGATTGGAACTGCAACCGCTATTGGACCAGGGTAAAGAAATACGACGATGACGGCCCGGTGCCGCATTACGTCACCCTGCGCGGCGAGGGCCGCGAGGTAGAGATCGGGGCCTTCCTCAGCGAAGAGGAGCGCATCGCGCTTTACGATGATCTGTCACGTCACCTGCACACCTAAAAAGGGCCGGACCCAACGGCCCAGCCCTTCATCTCAAACCTTGATCGCGGCTCAGCTCAGGCGGTCTTTGATAACCGGCCCAACCGCGCCGAAATCCATCTGACCGGTATAGCGCTCTTTCAGCAGCCCCATGACCTTGCCCATGTCGCGGATCGAGGTCGCGCCCACATCGGCCACGGCCTTATCCACGGCGGCAGAGGTTTCAGTGACGCTCAGCTGCCGTGGCAGGAATTCTTCGATCACCTCGACTTCTTCACGCTCACGCTCCGCAAGGTCCAGACGCCCGCCTTCCTCATAGGCGCGCGCCGATTCCTGACGCTGCTTGGCCATCTTGCTGAGAATGCCCAGCACTTCTGCATCCGACACGCCCTCATCCGTGCCGTTGGCCCGGGCGGCGATGTCCTTGTCCTTGATCGCGGCATTGATAAGCCGCAGCGTCGAAAGCCGGTCCGCCGCCTTGTCTTTCATGGCCTGTTTCAAAGCATCCGAGATGCGCATCCGCAATGACATGGTGGTTTCCTGTGTTTCGCTAAATCCAAGTGTCGCAGCTTACCTGCTCTCTCCGCGCGGAGCAATGGGGGGCGACGGAAGGTAACCTACTGTTATAAAACGATATCTCATTTCTCTCCGGCTATTGACCCCGCGCCCGCGCGGGATTAGGTTGCCACCCGTTTACCCGCCCATTTCTGCCCGGAGACTGCCCCATGTCCGCGCCCGCTCGCCCACGCCCAACCGCCTGCCTTGCCCTCGCGGATGGATCGATTTTCTACGGCATGGGGTTTGGCGCCACCGGCCAGACCGTGGCGGAGTTGTGCTTCAACACCGCGATGACCGGCTACCAAGAGATCATGACCGACCCCTCCTATGCGGGCCAGATCGTGACATTCACCTTCCCGCATATCGGCAATGTCGGCACCAACCCCGAAGATGACGAGACCGGCGATCCGGTCGCCGCCGGGATGGTCGTCAAATGGATGCCCACTACGCCCAGCAGCTGGCGCAACATCCAGCCGCTGTCGGATTGGCTCGCCGCACGTGGCCGCATCGCCATCGGTGGTATCGACACCCGCCGCCTGACCCGCGCGATCCGCCAGCAGGGCGCGCCGCACGCTGCCCTCGCCCATGACCCGGACGGCAACTTCGACATCGAAGCGCTGGTCGCCGCCGCCCGCGGTTTTGCCGGTCTCGAAGGCATGGATCTGGCCAAGGATGTCACCTGCGCCCAGACTTACCGTTGGAATGAGATGCGGTGGGCATGGCCCGACGGCTACGCGCCCCAGACCGAGGCCAAACACAAGGTCGTGGCCGTAGACTACGGCGCGAAACGCAACATCCTGCGCTGCCTCGCCTCTACGGGCTGCGACGTGACCGTGTTGCCCGCCACCGCGACCTATGACGATATCATGGCGCATAAGCCGGACGGCGTGTTCCTCTCCAACGGTCCGGGCGATCCGGCAGCGACCGGCGCCTATGCCGTGCCGATGATCCGCGACGTGCTGGATAAAACCGATCTGCCGGTCTTTGGCATCTGCCTTGGTCACCAGATGCTGGCGTTGGCGCTTGGTGCGACCACGGTCAAGATGAGCCACGGCCACCACGGGGCGAACCACCCGGTCAAAGACTATGACACCGGCAAGGTCGAGATCACCTCGATGAACCACGGTTTCGCGGTCGATGGCCAATCCCTGCCCGAAGGCGTGCGCGAGACGCATGTGTCGCTCTTTGACGGGTCGAACTGCGGCATCCGCGTCGATGGCCGCCCGGTTTGGTCGGTGCAGCACCACCCGGAAGCCAGCCCCGGCCCGCAGGACAGCTACTACCTGTTCGAGCGTTTCAGCGAAGCCATGGCCGCGCGAAACGCCTAAAATTTTCCACATGCATTGATTGCATTGGCGGCTGTTAATTCTCAATTAACGGTCGCCTGCCAGTCTCATTCCGGAACCTCGACGGGGCACGGAATGAGCAACCTTCGCCTTACACTCTCAGCGCCGCGTATGGCCGCCGCGCCCGCCCGCCGGATGCGGTTGGGTCAGCATCTGATTGCGGCGGGGGTCATCGGGCCAAGCGATCTGCTCCACGGGCTCGACCTACAGCGCCGGATCGACGCTCCCTTGGGCGAGGTCCTTGCGACCGAAGGGCTGGTCGCGCCTGATGACATCGTCAGGGCGCTCGCCCGGCAGTACGGTGCGCAGCCAGTCGATCTTACGCGCAGCCCCTCCGATCCGCGCCTCTCTGCTCGGATACCCGCGCGCCTCTGTCTGAAATTTGGCGCGGTGCCTTGGCTGGAACTGGGGGACCGGCTTTTCGTGGCCAGCAGCCGTCCCGCCGAATTTTCCCAGCTTTGCAGTGCCTTAGGCGAAAGGGGGGAGTCCTTGGTGCTGGTCATCGCCGACCCCCAGCAGGTGCAGACCCAGATCGGCCGCCTTTACGCGACAGAGCTCGCGCATCATGCCGTCACCCGTGTGGCGGATGCCGAAAGCTGTCGAAACTGGGGGGTGCGCAGCCGAAAACGGCGGTTTGCGCTGCGGGCCATTCTGCTGTCCCTCGTTGCCCTACTGGTATTCTTTCCCTCCGCAGTCCTCGCCATGGCGCTTCTCTGGGGGGCCTTTACGCTGCTTTTGACCAGTGGTCTCAAGGCGGCGGCGCTTTGGGCGTCTCTCATCCGGCCCGCCCCACCGCGGGCACTGCCAGAGGCCAGTGATATCAAGGGGTTCCGCCTGCCCCGCGTCTCTATCCTCGTGCCGTTGCTGCATGAGGAAGAGATCGCGCAGGCGCTTATCGCGCGGCTGTCTTGGCTGACCTACCCCAAATCACTGCTGGAGGTGGTCTTGGTCCTTGAAGCAAGTGACAGCCTCACCCGAAAGACCATCGCCCGCACCCCTTTACCGCCGTGGTTCAGCGTGATCGAAGTGCCCTACGCCGGGGCGCTCAAAACCAAGCCCCGCGCGCTGAACTATGCGCTCGACTTCTGCCGGGGCAGTATCATCGGCGTGTGGGACGCCGAGGATGCGCCAGAGCCGGACCAGATTGAACAGATCGTAACCCGTTTTCAAAACGCGCCCGAGAATGTCGCCTGTTTGCAGGGGGTTCTGGACTTTTACAACAGCCGCAGCAATTGGATGGCGCGCTGTTTCGCCATCGAATATGCCACGTGGTGGCGGGTGATCCTACCCGGTGTGGCCCGACTGGGGCTGGTTGTCCCCTTGGGTGGTACAACCCTGTTCTTCCGCCGCGATATCCTTGAACGGCTCGGCGCTTGGGACGCCCACAACGTGACCGAGGATGCCGATCTGGGTCTTCGACTGGCGCGGCGCGGCTATGTGACCGAACTGATGCCCACCACCACTTTTGAGGAGGCCAACTGCCGCCCTTGGCCTTGGGTGCGGCAACGATCGCGGTGGCTGAAGGGCTATCTCATCACATGGGCGGTCCATATGCAGAGGCCGCGCGCCCTGCTGCAAGACCTCGGGCTGCGGCGGTTCATCGGCGTGCAGGCGATCTTTATTGCAACGGCCTCGCAATTCGCCCTCGCCCCGCTGCTCTGGTCGCTCTGGTTAAGCTTCTTTGGGCTGTACCACCCCGTCACTGATTGGCTTGCCCCACCCGTCATGACGGCGGTATTCGCGCTATTCATCCTATCCGAACTGCTAAACCTCTGCGCCTCTGTGATTGCGGTCTCAAACCGTGGGCAGCGCCACCTGCTGCCATGGGTCATCACCCTCCCGCTCTATTTTGCCCTGGGGGCCGTAGCCGCTGCCAAGGCACTTTATGAACTCTATCGCAGCCCCCACTTTTGGGACAAAACCGCCCATGGTCAGACCTTGCCCCGCTACGTAAGGCCGCAGAAAAAGAAGCTTAAAAATCTTCCTCGCGCCGGGCCGCTTCCTGCTTCAATCGGGTCATGAACGCGACGGAAATATGCGTCCGCAGCGCCTCGTCCGCGCCATCCTCATCGCGCGCTTCGATCATCTCCACAATGCGGTTATGTTCGGCCTGCGCGATCTCCCCGCGCCCCTCCACCGCAAGTGAAGAGGTCGCCATCAAGGCCATGGAGCGGTGTACAAGGTCAAGCTGTTGCACCAGATAGCGGTTGTGCGACGCCAAATGGATCTGCTTGTGAAACCGCTTATTCGCCCGCGCCAGCGCATTGGGATTGCCCGCCAGCGCGTTGTCGGCATCCACCATCTCGCGCAGCACGCGCACTTCCTCAGCCGTGGCATGGCGCGCGGCCAGACGCGCGGCCAAGCCTTCCAACTCCCCCCGCACGACGTAGAGCTCGGCCATTTGGTTGTGATCCAGCGAAGCCACTATCAGGCTGCGCCCATCGCGCATCAGCAGCGATTGGGTCTCAAGCCGTTGTAAAGCCTCACGGATCGGGGTGCGCGACACGCCGAAACGCTCGGCCAACTCGCTTTCCACCAGCCGGTCACCGGGGCGATAAGTGCCGATGTCGATGGCCTCTAGAATCATCGAATAGGCGTCGGTCGGGCCAGTTTTGGCGTCGGGCATGAGCTATCAGTCCTTGAAAGTTGCGCCACCTTACTCACCGCGACCATATGCGCAACCCGGGAGGGCTTGCGCGGCTGCCCGTCTCGGCCTACCTCTGCGCCATGCCGCGCGATGCTTTCTCTCATGTCACCACTTGGGTCTTCGACCTTGATCAGACGCTCTACCCGCCCGAGGCGCGGCTTTTCGATCTGATCGAAGCGCGTATGGTCGATTGGGTGATGCGCGCCATCAAGGTCGACCGGGCCGAGGCCAACCACCTGCGCCAGCACTATTGGCAGACCTATGGCACCACGCTGGCGGGGCTGATGCGCGAACATGGTGTCGATCCCGGCCCTTACCTCACGGAAGTGCATGACATCCCGATGGACCGGCTGACCCCTGATCCGCTGCTCGCTCAAGCGATCCGCGTTCTGCCGGGGCGGCGCATCGTCTACACCAACGGCTGCGCTCCTTACGCCGAGCGGGTCCTTGAGGCGCGCGGGCTTACCGGGCTATTCGATGCGGTCTACGGCGTCGAACATGCGGATTTCCTGCCCAAACCCGAAGCCGCCGCCTATGACAAAGTCTTTGCGATTGACGGTTTCCAAACCGCAGCCGCCGCGATGTTTGAGGATGATCCACGCAACCTTGCGGCCCCGCACGCCTTGGGGATGCGCACGGTGCATGTGGCGCCCACACGTGGCGAAGGCGACCACATCCACTACCATACGCAAAACCTCTGCGATTTTCTGACACGGGTGGCGGGCTGATGACCTTTGATTGCGATATCCTGATTTCCGGTGGCGGCATCGCCGGGTTGACCGCCGCCGCCGCTTTTGGCGCGGCGGGTTTCGACGTGATCTGCGTCGATCCCACACCGCCCGTCACCGACGGCGCGGCCGAGGGCGCCGACATGCGCTCTACCGCGCTGCTGCAACCGGCGCGCTTGCTGCTGGAAGACGCCGGCCTCTGGGACCGCCTCGCCCCCCATGCCGCCCCTTTGCAGATCATGCGGGTCGTCGATGCGGGCGGCGAAGACTCGAGCCCCCGCGTTACCCGCGAGTTCGATGCCGCCGATATCTCAGATGCGCCCTTCGGCTGGAACTTCCCCAACTGGCTGCTGCGCCGCGAGATTCTGGCCCGCCTGAACGCGCTGCCCAATGTCGATTTTCGCCCCGGCCCCGGCACCACCACGCTCTTCACCCGCAGCTCCGAGGCCCGTGTCGGTCTCAGCGACGGCAGCCGCATCAAAACGCGACTGGTGATCGCCGCCGATGGGCGCAACAGCCCGATGCGCGATGCCGCCGGGATCGAGGTCACCACCCGTCGCTATGGCCAAAAGGCCCTGGCCTTTTGCGTGACACACCCCATCCCGCATGAGAAT
This sequence comes from Sulfitobacter sp. NFXS29, assembly GCF_040148765.1. Classification (NCBI taxonomy): domain Bacteria; kingdom Pseudomonadati; phylum Pseudomonadota; class Alphaproteobacteria; order Rhodobacterales; family Roseobacteraceae; genus Sulfitobacter; species Sulfitobacter sp. NFXS29. The sequence continues at coordinate 603,440 of NZ_JAGDED010000001.1, read as the reverse complement.
GTTTCTACCGAAGTGCACCGCTCCGGCGGCCCCTTCACCCTCGTCCCCCTGCCCGACCGCGACGGCATGCCCTGTTCCGCCGTGGTTTGGATGGACGATGGCCCGGCGACCCAAGCCCGCGCCATGTTGGATACCGCCGCCTTTGAGGCCGAGGCGACGGCGCGCTCAGCCAATCTTTTCGGGCCGCTGACCCTCGCCAGCCCCCGCGCGCTTTGGCCGATCATCAGCCAAGAGGCCAAGCGCCTCTCCGCCGAACGGGTGGCATTGGTGGCTGAGGCCGCCCATGTGCTGCCCCCCATCGGCGCGCAGGGGCTGAACATGTCACTAACCGATCTGGTGACGTTGTTGGAACTGTCCCGCAAATCGCCTGAAAAGCTCGGCGATGCCGAGATGCTAGAGGCCTATCACAAGGCCCGCCACGCCGACATCAGCCTGCGCGTCCGGGGCATTGACCTGCTGAACCGGGCTAGCCAAGCCAGCAGCCCACTGGCCCGCGATGCGCGGGCGGCGGCGCTTAATGCGCTCTACGCCCTGCCCCAAGTGCGCAAAATGCTGATGCAAATGGGGCTGGGCCTGCGCCGCTAAGTCGCGGCGCAGGCTGTCTTACAAAACCTCGTCGAGCACAGCCGTTAGCCGCGCTACGGTAGCGTCAACGTCATAGAGCTTATCCAACCCGAACAGCCCCAGACGGAATGTACGGAAATCATCCGGCTCTCCCACCTGCAACGGCACCCCGGCAGCAATCTGCATGCCTTGAGCGGCAAACGCCTTGCCGTTTTGCACATCCGGATCGGCGGTGTAGCCAACCACCACACCCGGCGCGGCAAACCCGTCAGCCGCTACCGAAGTCACCCCCCGTGCGGCCAGCACCTGCCGCACCGCTTCCCCCAAACGCCACTGCGCTTCTTTCAACCGGTCAAACCCATAATCACGGGTCTCGTTCACCGTATCACGGAACAGCCGCAGCGCATCCGTCGGCATGGTCGCATGATAGGCATGCCCCCCCGCCTCATAGGCTTTCATGATGTCGCGCCACTTGCGCAGGTCGATGGCGAAACTATCCGATGTGGTCTCATTCAACCGCGCCTCTGCCCGCGCGGACATCATCACAAGCCCAGCGGAAGGCGACGCGCTCCACCCCTTTTGGGGGGCCGAGATCAGCAAATCGACGCCAAGCGCCTTCATATCCACCCAGACACAGCCCGAGGCGATGCAATCAAGCACCATCAGCGCGCCCACTTCATGCGCCGCCGCAGCCATTTCTTTGATGTAGTCATCCGGCAGGATCATGCCCGAGCTTGTCTCCACATGCGGGGCAAACACGACCTGCGGTTTCTGCGCGCGAATAGCCGCAGTAACCTCGTCAATCGGCGCGGGCGCAAAGGGCGCGGGGCTGGCGTTACCCTGCATCCGCGCCTTCATCACCCCGGCACTCTTGGTCAGATCGGCGCTCTCAATGATCTGGCTCCAACGGTAGGAAAACCACCCGTTGCGCACCACCAACACGTCTTGGCCGCGCGCGAATTGCCGGGCCACGGCTTCCATCGCATAGGTGCCGCCACCGGGCACCAGCGCCACAGCGTCGGCGTTGTACACTTCGCCCAGCCAGCCCGAGAGGTCGCGCATGACCTGCTGAAACTCTGCTGACATGTGGTTGAGCGAACGGTCGGTAAAGACCACGCTGAATTCATCAAGCCCCGTGGGGTCTACCGTGTCGAGCAATGCCATCGTTCTTCCTCCATCTTTCGATCAAAGGCATATGGCCCGCCGCCGCAAAAGGCAATTCGCGGCTAAAGCGGCCCCGGAAGGCGCTCCTCGCTCAAGAGCACATTGGCCTCCACCTCCCCCGCGCCGGGCAGCGTCATGATCCGCCGCCTCAGCACACGCTCGAAGTCAGGCAGGTCCCGTGCCACGACCCTTAAGCGATAGTCGAAAAGTCCCAAAACATGCTCCACCGTCTGCACCTCGGGAATCGCACTCACCGCCCGCTCAAAATCCTCCAAACTCACCCGGCCCCGCGTGGCCAGTTTGATGCCCAGAAAAACGGTCACGCCAAAGCCCAAAGCCTCGGCATTCAACCGCAACCGTCTCCCCGTAATCGCGCCGCCCTCTTCCAACCGCCTGATCCGCCGCCATGTCGCAGGCTGCGACAGACCCAACCGCCGCCCCAATGCGCTCGCACTCTGCGTGGCATCCCGCGCCAAAGCGCGCAGCAGCGACCGGTCAATCTCATCAAGCTCAATCACAACGGCAGCCCCTCCTGGGTCTTGATCCGCGCCACATGCATCAACGCCTCGATCTCGGCGATATGCGGCAGGGTGAGGATACGACTGCGATAGATCTGCTGGTAATGCCCCATATCCCGCGCGATGATCGACAGCCGCAGATCGACCCGGCCCAAAAACGTCTGAAGCTCGATCACCTCAGGCACCTGCCGCGCCTCTGCCATAAAGATGTCGAAGGCATTGGGCTGCGTCTTGTCCAGTGTTACCCGCAAGGACACCTCCAACGCATATCCAAGGGCTGTCCAGTCAATCACCACACCACTGCCCTGCACGATCCCCTGATCTTGCAAACGCGCAATCCGCCGCGCCGCCTTGCCAGAGGTGATACTACACCGCTCCGCCAACTCGCCGGGGCTAAGGCTCGGCTCCGCCTGCCAATAGCGCAAAATACGGCGATCCAGATCATCAAGCATGAATTTTCCGTTTTCCAGTGAAACGACGAATAACTATCTTCATTCTTTCACAAATACCTTTGCGATGACAATGGCCACGAGACGCAACATCGCTATGGTGAACCCCAGATAGAGATCAACCAAAGGATAAGATCATGCGCGTTTACTACGACCGCGATTGCGACGTGAACCTCATCAAGGACAAGAAAGTAGCGATCCTCGGCTACGGTTCCCAAGGCCACGCCCACGCGCTGAACCTGCGCGATTCGGGTGCCAAGAACCTCGTCGTCGCCCTGCGCGAAGGCTCCGCCTCTGCCGCCAAAGCCGAGGGCGAAGGCCTCAAGGTCATGGGCATCGCCGAAGCGGCTGCTTGGGCCGACCTGATCATGTTCACCATGCCCGATGAACTGCAGGCCGAGACCTACAAGAAATACGTGCATGACAACATCCGCGAGGGTGCCGCCATTGCATTCGCCCACGGTCTGAACGTCCACTTCGGCCTGATCGAGCCCAAAGAAGGCGTCGACGTCATCATGATGGCGCCCAAGGGCCCCGGCCACACCGTACGCGGCGAATACACCAAAGGCGGCGGCGTTCCCTGCCTCGTGGCTGTCGACAAAGACGCATCCGGCAAGGCGCTGGAAATCGGTCTGTCCTATTGCTCCGCCATCGGTGGCGGCCGTTCGGGCATCATTGAGACCAACTTCCGTGAAGAATGCGAAACCGACCTCTTCGGCGAGCAGGCCGTGCTCTGCGGTGGCTTGGTCGAGCTGATCCGCATGGGCTTTGAGACACTGGTCGAGGCGGGCTACGCCCCTGAGATGGCTTATTTCGAATGCTTGCACGAAGTGAAGCTGATCGTCGACCTGATCTATGAAGGCGGCATCGCCAACATGAACTACTCGATCTCGAACACCGCGGAATACGGCGAATATGTCTCCGGCCCGCGCATCCTGCCCTACGACGAGACCAAGAAGCGCATGAAAGACGTGCTGACGGACATCCAGAATGGCAAGTTCGTGCGTGACTTCATGCAGGAAAACGCTGTCGGCCAGCCTTCGTTCAAAGCCACACGTCGCATCAACGACGAGCACCGCATCGAACAGGTCGGCGCAAAGCTGCGTGAGATGATGCCGTGGATTTCCGCAGGCAAGATGGTGGACAAGGCCAAGAACTGAGCCATCTCCCCTTCAAGATGAGACGACATCGACCCCGGCCTTGCGCCGGGGTCTTTGCCTTTACGCCGGAGCCCCGATGAACACCACGCCTCAGATCACCCGCACCAGTTGGCTGCTGATCGCCATTCTGGGCTTTGTCTGGGGTGGCACCTTTCTGGCCATCGAAATTGCGCTGACGGGCATCACGCCCTTCTGGCTCGCCGCCTCTCGGATCGGGTTTGCCTCGGTGGTGATGCTGGCGCTATGGGCCGGGCGCGGTTTCGCGCTATTCGCCGACCGCCCGACGCGGGGCGTGATCGCGACACTGACCACCATCGGCATTATCAGCTCAGCCGTGCCGTTTTCACTGCTGGCTTGGGGTCAGCAATATGTGACCTCTGGTTTTGCCGGGGTGACCATGGCCTCGGTCGCGCTGATCGTCCTGCCCATGGCGCATTTCCTACTGCCGGGAGAGCGCATGACCCCACGCAAGGTTGGCGGTTTTGTCATTGGCTTTATCGGCGTGGTGGTATTGATCGGCGGGCAGGCATTTGAAAGCACCGGTGCCGCGATGGAGACTGCAGGGCGTATCGCCTGCGTCGGCGCGGCATCGTGCTATGCCATCAGCTCGATCCTCATGCGCCGCTTGCCGTCGGTAGACCCGATCGGGCTGGCCACAATCCTTATGCTGATCGGTGCAGGCATTATGTTGCCTGCCGCTTTTATCAGCGAAGGCCCGCCGCCCCTGCCCAGCCCCAAGATCGTGGCCGTCTTGGCCTTTCTGGGCCTGATTCCCACCGCAGGCGCGGCCTTTTTGCGGGTCTATGTTGTGCGCACCGCCGGGCCGGTCTTTATGTCCTTGGTCAATTACCAAGTGCCGGTCTGGTCGGTCCTCTTGGGGGCGCTGGTTCTGTCAGAGCCGCTGCCGATGTCGCTGCTCTATGCGATGGCGCTGATCCTTGCGGGGGTCGGGCTCAGCCAATACGGCGCGCTGAAACGGCTGTTCCAGCGCGGGTAGGACAGCCTAGCTGCCCACCGCCGCATTCACCGCGTCAACCACGCTGTCCACGGCACGCTCCATCAGTGCCGCGTCTTCATGTTCGGCCATGACACGGACCAGCGGCTCGGTGCCCGATTTGCGGATCAACAACCGCCCGCCTTGCGCCAGATCGGCCTCGGCCTGCGCGATGGCGGCTTTGACCTGCGCCTCCTCCAACGGGGTCTGCCCAGCGGAGAACCGGACGTTTTTCAGCAGTTGGGGCACCGGGTCGAATTGGTACAGCAGCTCCGAGGCAGGTTTGCCCGAGCGGACCATCTCAGCCAGAAACTGCATCCCGGCCATAAGGCCGTCGCCCGTGGTCGCGTGGTCGGTCATCACGATATGACCCGACTGCTCCCCGCCAAGGTTAAAGCCTCCTTCGCGCATCCGTTCCACCACATAGCGGTCGCCCACGCTCGTGCGCTCCAAACGCAGACCGCGGTCGTCGAGGAAACGCTCCAGCCCGAGGTTGCTCATCACCGTGGCCACAAGCGCCTTGCCCGCAAGCCGCTCTTCCTCGGCCCAACGGGCGGCCATCAGCGCCATGAACTGGTCGCCGTCCCCGATGCGGCCATTCTGATCGATCAAGATCACCCGGTCGGCATCGCCATCAAGGCAGATACCCACATCGGCACCATTTGCCACCACGGCCTCTGCTGCGGATTGCGGCTGGGTCGAGCCGCAGCCATCGTTGATGTTGAACCCATTGGGAGCCACGCCCACGGGGATCACGGTTGCACCCAATTCCCACAGCGCCATGGGCGCCACGTGGTAGGCCGCGCCATGGGCGCAATCGATCACCACTTTCAGCCCATCAAGACGCATCTGCCGCGGGAAAGAGGATTTGACCCGTTCGATATAGCGATAGCGGCTGTCGTCGATCCGTTTGGCCCGGCCGATCTGATCCGGCTCCGAAGGCGCGACCCCTTCGGCGACCAGTGCTTCAATTTCCTGTTCGACCTGATCGGAAAGCTTGAAACCATCCGGCCCAAAGAATTTGATGCCATTGTCGCTGGCCGGGTTGTGACTGGCCGAAATCATGACCCCCAGATCAGCCCGCATCGACCGCGTCAGCAGGCCTACCGCAGGCGTCGGCACCGGCCCCAGCAACAGGACGTTCATCCCCGTGCTGGTAAGGCCCGCCGTCAGCGCGTTTTCGAACATATAGCCCGACAGCCGCGTGTCCTTGCCGATGACCACACGGTGCACGGTGTCTTTCTCACGCCGGAAATAGCGCCCCACGGCGGCACCGATGCGCAGCGCCATTTCGGCGGTCATGGGGTGAATATTGGCGGTGCCGCGCACGCCATCTGTACCAAAGAGTTTTGTCATAGCTGCTTTCCTGTCAGTGCCGCGCGGTAAAGTGAAATGGACTGGATGGTTTGCGCCAAGTCGTGGACGCGCAAGACCTGAACACCGTGGCTCAGTGCCGCCAGCGCGACCGCGATGGACCCCGGTGCGCGATCTTCCCCAGCCGCGCCGCCGCCTATGGTGCCGATGAAGCGTTTGCGCGATGCGCCCAGCAAGATCGGCACGCCGAGGCTGTGGAACAGGCTGAGATTTGCAAGCAGCGTGAGGTTATGCTCAAGCGTCTTGCCAAAGCCGATGCCGGGATCGGCGATGATGTTGTGCCGCGCGATGCCCTCGGCCTCCAACGCGGTGATCCGCCCCGCCAGATAATCATAGACGTCGAGCAGGACGTTTTCATACTGCGGGTCACGTTGCATCGAGGCCGGGTCGCCTTGGGCGTGCATCACGCAGACCGGCAGGTTCCGCGCCGCGCAAAAGGGCGCGAGCGCCGGGTCAAAGGTCAGCCCGGCCACGTCATTGACCAAATCCGCTCCCGCCGCGACAGCGGCTTCGGCCACGGCGGCTTTGCGGGTGTCGATGCTGATCGCTCCGGTTCCAGCGGCGCGCAGCCCTTCGATCACGGGCCGAACGCGCGCGATCTCTTCGTGCTCGGGCACCGTCTCGGCCCCCGGACGGGTCGATTCGCCGCCGATATCCAGCATGTCGACCCCCGCCGCCCGCATCGCCGCCCCCGCCGCGACCGCGATCTGTGGATCGGCATGGCGACCGCCATCTGAGAAACTGTCGGGCGTGGCATTGAGAATCCCCATCACGCGGGGGCGGTCGAAAGTCAGCCCTGCGATGGCCGGGCGCGGCGCGGTCAACGCCGCCCGCGCCGTGGGGGGGAGCGCGTCTGCCGTGATCACATGCGGCGCCTGCCCCCGCGCCAATACCTCAACATGGGTAAACCAGCCCCAGCCGCCCGCAAGGGTCAGCGCGCCGTCGGGCCGCGCGGGACCGACCTGAACCAAGGGGCGGTGGTAATCGGACATCAGGCGATCTCCGCAGTGTCGATATCGAGCACCCGCATCGGCAGTGCCGCGCCCTCGGGCCGGTCTGCGCCGATCAACACCAATTCGCTGGCGGCAGAGGTCTCTGCGAACCACGCAGCCAAGGCCGGTGCCGCGCTTGGCGGGGCGGCGGGGCCGTCCACCGCATCAAGCACGATCCGCGCGGGCGCCCAGATGCTGATCTGGCCGTTTTTCATCGCCCAGTCCAACTCTGTCCGGCTGCCCACCACCGCGCAGCGGGGATCGCGCGCCCAGAGCATCCAAGCGTTCTGTTCGATCGCCAAAAGGTCGATGTGGCGCTGCGCTTTCTCGTCTGCGGCCCGTGGGGCCGCGATGTCCGCGGGGCCAACGCAAAGGATCACGGGCTGGGCGGAGGCTTCCAATTGGTCAAGCCATCCGGTCAAACGGTCAGAGGCAATCGCCGCATTTGACAGGTAAACCACGCGCGGCTGCGGTGCTTCTTGGGCGGCATCCTGCGCTTTGGCACCGCCCTCCCGCGCCCGCACGATCTCAACCCCAAGCGCACCGGGGCCACGGTCAAGCTTTTCGATCCGCACAAAAACCCGCATCGCCTGCGGTTCGATCAAAATCCGGTCCGCCACCCGTTCGGCCAGCGTTTCCAAAAGGTTGAGCCGCTCGGCGGCGAGCTCGGCGGCGATGGCCTCGGTCACGCGGTCATAGGACAGGATGCGGTCCACGTCGTCATCGACCACGCCCGACAGGTGGGCCACCTCGACCACCACGTTGAAACAGACCCGTTGCGTCACGTCACGCTCGGCTTGAAAGGCGCCGATCTCTACCTCAACGATATGATCGCGCAGGGAAATGCGGTCGCGCGGCTCAGGGCCGGCCATGGTCTCTGCCCGCTCAGAAGGGTGGGCAAAGGCAAGTCGAATTTCGTCGTCGGACATCGGCAGCGCCTATCGGATCAGGGTATCGGGCCCCGTCGGGGGCGCTTCGATGCACATTTAGCAGGCCCACCGACGGCAGGCCAGCACCCGAAGGCACATCCGCCCCCAAACTCTTAATTCGAGGCGGTTTTCCACGTGTGGCGGTAGAAGAGATGCTGACCGATCCGCGCGGTCTTGGTATAGACATGCGCCCAGTTGGGGTTCACGGCGGTGGTGTGGTAGTGGGTCGCGCCATTGGTCAGCTTGGGCGCGGAGCCGTCGATGATCGCACGCGCCACTTTGGAAACACGGGCAAAGGCGCGCGGCTCATTGATGACTTCTTTGTAGCCGTCGCAGGTATAGGTGAACTGGCACTGATACTTGCGCCCCGTCCCCTGATTGATGACGCCGCAAAGCGTGCCGGGAAAACGGGCCGATTTCACCCGGTTCATGATCACTTCGGCCACGGCGAACTGGCCTTTGACCGTCTCACCGCGCGCCTCGAAATAAAGCGCTTCGGCAAGGCACTGCAACTCGGCGTTGCCTTCGGCTTTGGGCTGGCTGTCGACCCAAGCGGTCGAGAATTTCACATCTGTCTCGCTGGCCGACGCGGGCTGAGCGACCATCTCCTGAAGCCGCGCGGCACCGGCGGATTTCAGACCTTGAATTTCAATCTGCGCAAGATCGCTCGCGCTTTCGGAGCTTGCTTGAACAGCCAGCGGGCTGCTGCACAGCGCCATGGAAAGAGCAAAAGAGATCGACCGGATAAAACGCATCATGCGCCTCGCATCATTGTTAGGGCTGCGGGGCGGATAGCCAAAAGGTTCCGGGCGGTAAACCCAACCGGGCATTATGTGCAGAAACTTGCCGAATTATGGTATAAGTTGGGCTAGAGCCCGCCGTCCCTACCCGATCTTGTGGGCAATGGCGAGCTGTGCCGCCGCCAAACGTGCAACCGGTACGCGAAATGGCGAGCAGGAAACATAATCAAAGCCCGATTCGCGGCAAAATGCGATGGATTCGGGGTTCCCGCCATGCTCCCCACAGATGGAAAGAGTGATTCCGGGCTGGGCTTTGCGCCCCCTTTCCGCGCCAAGTTGCAGCAATTCGCCGACCCCATCGGTGTCGAGCACATGGAAGGGATCCTCAGGGTAGACCCCTTGCTGGACGTAATTCGACATGAAGCGCCCCGCGTCGTCGCGCGAGAGGCCATAGGTCATCTGCGTCAGGTCGTTGGTCCCGAAACTGAGAAAGGCACAATGCGGCGCGATATCATCGGCACGCAGACAGGCGCGCGGGGTCTCCACCATCACGCCAAGGCGGTAGGTGAAGCTTGCGTCCCGCTCACTGCGCACGGCGGCGGCCACGGCATCGACGCTGGCTTTGACCAGTTCCACCTCGCGCCGGGCGCTGACCAGCGGGATCATGATCTCGGGCACCACCGGCTCGCCATCGCGGCTGGCTTCGATTGTGGCCTCAAAGATCGCGCGGGCCTGCATTTCGTAAATTTCCGGCACCGTCACCCCCAGCCGCACGCCGCGCAGGCCCAGCATCGGGTTATACTCTGTCATCGCTGCCACGCGCCGCGTCACATCCGACATCTGAAGGCCAAGCGCCTCGGCCAATTCGCGCTGCCCGGCTTTGTCTGAGGGCAAGAATTCATGCAAAGGCGGATCGAACAGGCGAATGCACACCGGCTGCCCCTGCATGATGCGGAACAACTGGGTGAAATCCTCGCGCTGCATGGGCAGCAGACGTTCCAGCACGGCACGGCGGTCTTCGCCGCTTTCGGCAAAGATCATTTCGCGCATCACAGTGAGGCGACCGGGCTCGAAAAACATATGTTCGGTGCGGCACAGCCCGATGCCATGGGCGTTGAAATTGCGCGCGGTCTGCGCATCGGCAGGCGTGTCGGCATTGGCGCGAATGCCGATGTCGGCCACATCCTCGGCCCAGCCCATCAGCCGTGTGAACGTATCGTCCAGCGCGGCCTCTTGCATCTTGGCCGCCCCCGCCAAGACCTGCCCGGTCGAGCCATCGACGGTGACCTGATCCCCCTCGACAAAGACCCGCCCATCGGGGGCGATGATCTGCCGCTGGGTCACGATAAAGCGCATGTTCGACGCACCGACAACACAAGGAAGCCCCATGCCGCGCCCGATCACCGCCGCATGGCTGGTGATGCCGCCGCGCTCTGTCAAAACGGCAGCGGCGGCATGCATGCCGCGAATATCCTCTGGTGACGTCTCGCGCCGGACGAGGATGCAAGGCTCCCCCCGCGCGGCGCTGGCCTGTGCGTCGCTGGCCGAAAAGACGATCCGCCCGGTGGCCGCCCCGGGGCTGGCGGCGATGCCGCGCCCGATCATGTCGCGTTTGGCGCTTGGGTCAACCTGACGGTGAAGCAGTTCCGACAGTGTGCGCGGCTGCACCCGCATGAGAGCTTCCTCGCGGCTGATGATCCCTTCGTCAGCCAGCGCCACAGCGATCCGCACCGCCGCACGGGAGGACCGCGCGACCTTCACCCCGTCAAGGATATGCAGCTTGCCTTGATCGATCACGAACTCGACCTGCATCTCGGCCCGGAGCCGTTTGCGCATCAGCGCCGCGTGGTCCTTCAACTCGGCAAAGGCATCGGGCACCAGCTCTTCCAGCGACGGCCCGCGCGGATCGCGGGTGAGATACATCGCCGCCGCATCGCCTTCGAGCGCATCACGGCCCTGGCTTTGGCTCAGATAGCGCCCGGTGATCTGCGGCAGGCCAGTATCGCTATCGACCAGCTGCAACACGCCCGAACCGCATTGCCCCTGCCCCACGCCAAAGGCCATTTCCTGCACGATCAACCCCAGCCCCGCATCCGCAGGTGCCCCCTTGGCTTGCCGCAACAATCGCGCCGAGGTGCCGTTCCACGCCCGCGCCATGGACCGCAACACCGCAGCCAGCTGGGTCGCCGGGTCTTGGGGGAAACGCTCTTCGGTCTCGGCCTCATAGGCGCGTAGTGATTCCATCAGCGCCGCGCGGCCATCGCCGTTCACATCGTCGAACATATCCGGATCCAGCCGGGCAACATTGACTGCATAGGACTGCACGAACCGCGAATAAAGCGCTGCCGCCGGGCCTTCGCCGATGGTCTTGGCGTAATGTTCAAACAGCGCGTCGTTGATGCCAATGTTCAGCACCGCCCCCGGCCCGCCCCAATCAGGGTCTTGGCTAGAGGGGCGCACACAAAGCAGCGCGCCTTTGGGGAATTGATCGACCACCGCTTGGATATCAGGCAACTGCCCGCGCGCGATCTGTTGCACCGCGTTGAAAGAAACCGCCACAGTAGAGGGCACCGGCAACTCAAGGCGCACAAGGCGCTGCAAGCATTTCGCCCGCCCGCCGTGGGTGTCATTGGCAATTGGCGCGGTGGGGGTCACCAGCGTGGTATGGGGATCGTTCTGCACTGCGGCACCTTAATCGTTCCGGTGCAGCATAGGGGTTGAGGCAGAAGGGGCAAGGGATCTTGCCCCCTCAGCGGTCAGCCATCCAGTTTGGTCAAGTCCGCCACGGCGCTACAGATCGTGCGAATGCGGCTCAGCAGATTGAGACGGTTGCGCCGCACTGTAGGATTGTCTGCATTGACCTGAACCGCCTCGAAAAACGCATCAATCGGCCCGCGCAGTTCCGCCATGGCCGCCATCGCGGTCGAAAAATCCTGCGCCGCCATCGCCGGGGTGATCTTGGCCTCGGCTTTGTCGAGCGCGGCGAAAAGGTCTTTCTCGGCCTCCGTCTCGGCAAACTTCGGATCGGCGCCGAAGGAGTATTCCACGCCATCGGCCTCTTCAGCTTGGCTGAGGATGTTGTTGGCGCGTTTGAAACCTTGGATCAGATTCTCGCCGTCGTCGGTTTTGAGCGTCTCCGACAGGGCGCGGGCGCGTTTGACCAAAAGGGTCAGATCGTCGCTGCCGTCCATGGCGATGCAGGCGTCGATGATGTCATGACGGATGCCTTGATCGCGCAGGTAGACTTTGAGGCGGTCGTGGATGAAGGAGAGAATGTCACCGGTATCGGCCCGGCGTGCATCGCGGTCACCCACGATCTCGGCGCTTTTGTTCAGCACGTCGTTCAGCGTCAACGAGACATCATTCTCAACCAAAATCCGAATAACCCCCAACGCCGCACGGCGCAGCGCAAAGGGATCCTTGCTCCCGGTCGGCTTCTCATCAATCGCCCAGAAGCCCGTCAGCTTGTCGATCTTTTCAGCCAGCGCCACAGCAATCGACACCGGCGCAGTCGGCACGTCATCGGACGGCCCCAGCGGCGCGTAGTGGTCCTTGGCCGCATCGGCCACGGCATCCGACAGCCCAGCCTTGCGCGCGTAGTAGCTGCCCATCAGGCCCTGCAATTCGGGGAATTCATAGACCATCTCAGAGCTCAAATCGGCCTTAGCCACCCGCGCGGCCTGCTCGGCCTCATCGGCGTCGGCGGCGACCAGCGGGGCAAGCTCACGCGAGAGGGTCGCCATGCGGTCGATCAACTCGGCCTGTGTGCCGAGCTTGTTGTGGAAGGTGACGTTTCCGAGCGCCTTGACCCAAGTCTCCATGCCCGCGCCCGAGGTCACGGTGCGCAGGTCGTTGTCCCAGAAGAATTTCGCATCCGACAGCCGCGCGCCGAGCACTTTTTCGTTGCCCGCAAGGATCGTCGCGCCATCGTCGGCGGTGGTGCGGTTGGCCACGGTGACAAAGCGCTCGATCTGGCCCGACTTTGGATTGCGGACGGAGAAGAACTTTTGATGTTCTTTCATCGAGGTTTGCAGCACTTCGGGCGGCAGACCTAGGAAATCGTCGCCAATGCGGCCCATCAGCACCACGGGATACTCCACAAGGCCCGCAACTTCGGCCAGAAGCCCTGCGTCTTCAACCACTTCCAACCCTGCGGCGAAGGCCATGTTGGTCGCGTAATGCCAAATCGTGTCGGCCCGCGCGGCGGGGTCGAGCACGACGAAGGCGCGCGAGAGTTTGTCTTGATAATCCTCGAACCCCGAGACTTCGATCTCAGCCGGTGCAAGGAAACGGTGCCCACGCGTGATGTTGCCAGCGGCGATGCCGTCGATGGTCAGCGGTACCACCTCGGCCCCGGCCTCATCGCTGATGACGCAAAGGATCGAATGAAGCGGGCGGACCCATTTGAGGCTCCCCGTGCCCCACCGCATCGCCTTCGGCCATGGGAAGTTGCGGATGGTCTGTTCCAGCACCTTGGCCACGATCTCAGCCGCAGGGCGGCCCGGCTTTTCGATCTTGGCAAAGAACACTTTGCCTTTGGGCGTGTCGCGTTCTTCCAGTTGATCACGGGTCAGACCGGCACCGCGTAAAAAACCTTCGATGGCTTTCTCGGGCGCGTCGGCTTTCGGGCCTTTGCGTTCTTCGACCTGCCGCGGGCTGGCGGCAAGCATATCGCCAAGCGCCAGCGTCAGACGGCGCGGTGTGGTGAAAACGGCGGCGGAACCATAGGTGAGGCCCGCTTCGACCAGACCGTTGGTCACCAGCTTTTGCAGGTCTTCGCCCGCGCGTTTCTGCATCCGCGCAGGGATTTCTTCGGAGAAAAGTTCAATCAGCAGATCTGGCACGGGCGGCCCCCAATTCTTGCCGCGACGGCGGCGTCTCATCGGGGGCTTGGATAACGAGTGCTAGGCGGAGGGTCTAGCCCCCCGCCCTGCGTTTAATCCAACAAGGTGCGGATATCGGGGTCGGAGAATTTCGGCACCACCCGGTAGCCCGCTTCGACGAAGTTATAGACCGCAAAGCCGATCAGCCCCAACCCGGCACCGCCCAAGAGGAACCGCCCAAAAGCCATGCCGCGCAGGCTTTGCAACGCCTCGCCCAGACCGCCCGCCTGTTCGGGATTGGCCGTCAGCGCCGCATAGCCCAGCGAAAAGGCAACCAGCCCCAGAATACCGCCATAGATAATCAGGCCAATCTTCACGACAGGGTCGATGCTTTCGGTGAGATGGGTGCGCGCCAGATGGCCTTTGTATTTCCCGCTCCAGCCTTTGTAGGCGTAGTAGATGCCTGCGCCCAACAAGATCAGCGCGCCAGCGGCCACGATATAGCGCCCGGCGGTCATTGCCATCAACTTTTGCGTCCAGTCCTGCGCGGAACTCCCGCCGGAATTCTTGCCGCTCATCGCCAAGGCCAGAACGGAAACGCCGATACCGCCGTGGATCAGCCCGGTTGTGATCTGCCCCAGCCGCGCGATCAGCCCCTTGGCGTCGGTCCCGTGATCCTCGACATCTTTCACGCCCGCAGCCACGCGCCAGACCAGATAGGCAAGCAGCCCGATGCCGATGGCAAAGAGTGCCGGGATACCGTAAGGCTCATCCCGCAGCGCCGCGAGGGCGTCTTTCGTGCCCGAGGCTTGGGTGCTTTTGACGGCGGCCAATAGGGCCAGCCCCCCGATGATCGTATAGATCACCCCGCGCGCGCCGTAGCCCGCGCGCATCACCCATTTTAGTCCCTCATGTGTTTTTTCTGACATTTTCGCCCCCGTTCTATGTGGGGACAAGCGTTCGGCAGCGCCAAAAGGTTCCGCGCAAATAGGCGGCGACCGCGTTTAAGGTCAGTCGGCGGGACGCTCTGGGCAAGCCTCTCCTACCACGGTGCCGTCATAGGACTTCTCCCCGCAGTCGTTCAGCTCATGCCAGATGTAGCCACGCCCATCGTCGGTCAGCGCGACGATCCGGTCGACGCCGTAATGCACGTTCTTGCCGCCAAGGAAGGTCAGCGCGGTGCCAGCCTCAATCTCGGCCCCGATGGCCGGAGCGTCGAAACAATCGAACCAGCCCGGGGCGTTGCGCGGATCGGTGGGGTCGGTCATCTCATAGGTCTCGGTCGCCATGGCGAGGCTCATGTCATGCTCAAAACAGGCACGGAACCGGATCGGAGAACTGTCGGCGTCGATGGCCTGAAGGTTCTCTGCCGCGATCTCTTCCGGCTCTTGCAAGGTAAGCGATACCAGTTCGACCTTGGCCTCAGGCACTTCGTGATAAAAACCATAGATCTGCAAATAATAGAGTGCAGCCCCGGCGATCAATGCAGAGACAAGGATCACGATACCGACAATCTTGCCGCTCATGCCGCGCTGTCCGCCTCGGGCGTCCAGCCGCCCGCGCGGGTCTGCACGAAGGCATCGGCACATTGTTTCGCCAAGGCCCGCACCCGCCCGATATAGGCCTGCCGCTCGGTGACTGAAATCACGCCGCGCGCGTCGAGCAGGTTGAAAATGTGGCTCGCCTTGATGCACTGGTCATAGGCCGGATGCGCCATGACGATCCGTTTCCCGGTCTTGGGGTCCTCGGCGGGCTGCTCAAGAATGAACTGGCAATGCGCTTCGGCCTCGTTGAACTGATCCAGCAGCACCTCGGTATTGGCGGTGTCAAAGTTCCAGCGCGCAAATTCTTCTTCGGTTTGTTTGAACACATCGCCATAGGTCAGCGGAATCGGCGCGTCGGGGCTGTTGAAGGGCATGTCCATCACGTGTTCGACGCCCAGCACATACATCGCCAAACGCTCCAACCCATAGGTCAGCTCACCCGAGACGGGGTGGCAGTCATGGCCGCCGACCTGCTGGAAATAGGTGAACTGGCTGACTTCCATGCCGTCACACCAGACTTCCCAGCCCAGACCCCAAGCGCCCAGCGTCGGGCTTTCCCAATCGTCCTCAACAAAACGGATGTCATGCAGCGCCATGTCGATGCCAATGGCTTCGAGCGAACCGAGGTACAGATCTTGCAGATTGGGCGGGCTGGGTTTGATCAGCACCTGGTATTGGTAATAATGCTGCAGGCGGTTGGGGTTCTCACCATATCGACCATCGGTGGGGCGGCGCGAGGGCTGAACGTAAGCCGCGGCCCATGGCTGCGTGCCGAGGCTGCGCAGCGTGGTGGCCGGGTGAAAGGTGCCCGCGCCCACTTCCATGTCATAGGGTTGCAAGATCGCGCAGCCCTGCCGCGCCCAATAGCTCTGCAATGCAAGGATGATCTCTTGAAAAGAGCGTGGTTTCTGCGCCGCGTCAGACATGGTGATTGCCCCTTTATGATGCGCGCCTTTCCTACGTCTGCAATCCATGGGGGTCAATCGCAGCTTTGTGAGAAATTCGCCCCCTTTGCCATGGCATTTGCGCTGCTTTCCGGCGTAATCTGGCTCGGATTTGGTTTTGCGAGAGTTGAGTGACGATGAAGCGAATTCTACGTGCCCCGGTGGCGATCTTCTTGGCCCTGAGCCTGTCTTGGGCCAGCCTTGCGCGGGCGCAATCGGCGGAGGATATCGTTTGGGTCCAGATCGAGGCGCAGCCCTCGTTGGCCGAAGCCACCGACCGCGCGCGCGCCTATGAGACCCTGTTGGATGACGTGAATGGCTTTTCCTTGGGCGGCGGTTGGTACGGCATCGCCGTCGGCCCCTACCGGCGCGAAGATGCGGAACTGGTGCTGCGCAGCTATGTGCGCGACGGTCTGGTGCCGCGAGACAGCTTCATCCAGCAGTCCAGCCGTTTCCAGCAGCAGTTCTGGCCCGTGGGCGACAACGTTCTGGAAACCGGCGTGATCGATGCCCCCGCAGGCGTTGAAACCGGTGAGCCAGAGGAAGCCGCAGCAGGCAGCACCACCCCCGATGTCACCACAACCCCGCTCGACACGACAACGACCGAAGGCGAGACTGAAGGCGCTGAGGCAGAGGCAGAGGCCGAAACCGCTCCGGCCCCCACCCCGCCAGAGCCGGATGAGACCCCGGCAGAGGCGCGCCGTTCGGAACGCGCCCTCTCGGCGCAAGAGCGCAAAGACCTGCAAATCGCCCTGCAATGGGCCGGTTTTTACGACGCCGCGATTGATGGTGCCTTTGGCCGGGGCACCCGTGCCTCTATGGGGGCATGGCAGACGGCGAATGGATATGACGAGACCGGCGTGCTGACCACCCGGCAGCGTGCCGCGCTCATCGCGCAGTATAATGCCGTGCTCGATGGGCTGGGCCTGCAAATGGTGCGCGATGAGAAAGCCGGGATCGAGATTATGATGCCCACGGCCGAGGTCGAATTCGCCCGCTACGAGCCGCCCTTCGCCCATTACGACACCAACGGCAACATCGGCGCACGTGTGCTGTTGATCAGCCAGCCGGGCAACCAAGACACGCTCTACGGTCTCTATGACATCTTGCAAACGCTTGAGATCGTCCCCTTGGATGGCCCGCGCGAACGCAAGCGCAACTCCTTTGAGTTGATCGGTGAAAACGGCAGCATCATCAGCCAGACGCAGGTCTCGCTGGAAAATGGCCAAATCAAGGGGTTCACCCTGATTTGGCCCGCCGGGGACGAAGACCGCCGCCGCCGCGTGGTGGCTGAGATGTCCAAAAGCCTGACCCGCCTGCCCGGCGTGTTGGACGCCGCCGCAGGCAACAGCGACGCGCAGGCGATTGATCTGGTCGCGGGTCTGCAAATCCGCCAGCCCAAGATCGCCCGCAGCGGCTTTTTCATCGACGGCAATGGTGCGGTTGTCACCACGAGCGAGGTTGTCGCCTCCTGCTCCCGGGTAACGCTGGACGCGGATACCGATGCCACTGTGATCGCCACCGATGAGGCGCGCGGGCTTGCGCTGCTCAAACCCGAAAGCCGCCTCGCCCCGCTGGCCGTGGCCGAATTCAGCAACGGTGCGCCGCGCCTGCAATCGGAAATCTCCGTCGCGGGTTACTCCTACGAAGGGGTGCTGAGTGCCGCGACCCTGACCTTTGGCGCGCTGTCGGACCTCAAAGGACTGAACGGGGATGAAAACCTCAAACGCCTGTCGGTCAACGCCCAGCCCGGTGATGCCGGGGGACCGGTCTTTGACGAGAATGGCCATGTGGTGGGCATGTTGCTGCCCCAGACCGAGGCGGACCGCAAACTGCCCGAAGACGTAAGCTTTGCCCTTGATGGAAGTGTGATCCTCAAGGCGGCGCAAGACGCAGGGCTGGGCAGCAAGCTGGCGCAGGGGGCCACGGGCCCGATCGCGCCGCGCGATCTGACGCTGCGTGCGCAGGGGATGACCGTCTTGGTAAGCTGCTGGGAGTAACGCGGGGGGCTCAGCCTCAAGCGACAAAAGCAAAGGGCGGTGCCATCGGCGCCGCCCTTTCGCGTTTCAAGCGCGCCAGAACTTGGCGGTGAACATGACATAGACCGCCAGCAATTCCAGCCGCCCGATCCACATGGCGATGATCAAAATCCATTTCGCCGTGTCGTTGAGGCTGCTGAAATTCCCCGCCGGGCCGATGATCTCTCCCAACCCCGGGCCAATGTTCGCCAGCGCCGCCGCCGCGCCTGAAACGGAGGTGACGAAATCCAACCCCGTCAGGCTCAGCGCGACCGAGATCAGGCCGAGCGATACGACGAAGAACATGAAGAACGACATCACCGAGCTTAGCACGTCCGCCCCCACCGGGCGGCCATCGTAGCGCGGGGTAAAGACACCATGGGGCGAGCGGATCCGGCGCAACTGCGCGCGGATCGAGGCAAAGAGCAATTGATAGCGGAAGATCTTGATCGAACAGGTTGTCGAGCCCGCGCAGCCGCCGATCAGGCCGATGAAAAAGAACAGCGCCACGGCGAAGCTGCCCCATTTCATATAATCCGCCGACGCATAGCCGGTGCCCGAGATGATGGAGGTGATGTTAAAGATCGCTTCCCGCAAGATCCGCTCGGACTCGTAGGTCGTGCCGCTGCGCAGGACGAAAAAGACAATCACCACCAGAAAGGTCAAGGTCATGAAAAAGCCGCGCACCTGCGGGTCGCGGTGCAAGGCCACGGGGTTGCCGTTGATAAGCTGCACGTAGCGCACGAAAGGCAGGGCCGCGAGGATCATAAAGATCGCCGCGACATATTCGGCGGGGCCAGAGAAGGTGCTAAACGAGGCATCGTAGTTAGAGAACCCCCCGGTCGACACCGTGGTCAGCGCGTGAACCGTCGCGTCAAATGTGCTCATCCCGAGGGCGAGATAGCTCAGCATACAGGCCAGCGTCAGCCAGAGGTAAATCACCGAAATCTGCGTCGCGATCTGCCCCGCGCGGGGCAGGATTTTCCCAAAGGTGTCAAAGGATTCGGATTTGAAGATCTGCATACCACCGACCCGCAACTCGGGCAGGAACACCATGGCGACCACAACGATACCGATGCCGCCCAGCCATTGCAGAATACCGCGCCAGATCAGGAGGCCCTTGGGCAAGTCTTCCAACCCGGTCAGCACCGTGGCCCCGGTGGTCGTCAGCCCCGACATCGCCTCAAACATCGCGTCGGTGACGCTGGCATCGGTCGCGCCCAGCACGAAGGGCAAGGCTCCGAACAGCGGCAGCATCAGCCAGACGCCGGTGGTGAGCATGAATGTCTGTTGGATGGTGAGCCCTTCGCGGACCCCATTGGCGCTGGCAAGGGCGATCATACCGCCGCCCAACGTGGTGATCAGCGCGCTTTCGACGAAGACCCACCATTGGCCCCGGCCCTCGGCCAGATCGACCAAGATCGGGATGATCATGGCAAGGCCAAGCACGGCCACCAAAAGGCCCACGACATATCCGACAGGTCGTATATCCAACATGGGCGCAGCGTTGGCTTGGCCGCTCGTCGCTGTCAAGCCGAGACGGGACCGGGGCGCGATTTGGCCCCGGTCCGTGTCGTCTTAGATGTAGTAGAGGTCTTTGAAAACGTGGTGAACGATGTCGTCACGTTTGATGCCCATGGCGGCCAGTTCTTCGTCGCTTTTCGCTTGCAGGGCTTGGACCTGCTCAAAACGGCGGTGGGCGGTGGAGCCCATCATGATGCCATGGCCGATCCCCGCGAAAAAGCGGCGCAGACCGGCGCCGGCGCGCCGCAGCCCTTCAAAGGGAGAGACGGAGTGGGCGGGATGAGCAGTGCTCTGGTAGGTCATCTGATTGCCTTTGCAATTTCCAGTATTTCGATGAACGTTAGATAGGCAATGCTGCGCCGCAGCAGAACCGACGTTTTCGCATAGCCGCTGGTCGGGACTTGCAGGGCTGGCAGGACGACATTCGGCATTTTTGCGCTAAGACATGCGGATTGCCCCTCAAAGGGGTGCTGCGCGTGGTTCGGACAACCACTGCGCGATTGCCGCTGCGCCGGATCAGCCGACGTGAAAGAGGGTGTTGAACAGCTTGGGGTCGATGCTTTGCGCGGCAAAGGTCTCGCCTTGGGTCAGCACGCTGATCGCATCATGGCTGTGCAGGCTTTCTTGATGGCTGGCGACGATGCGGAAATCCCCCACCCGTCCATCAGCCAAAAGCTGTTCACAAAACAGCCGCGCGGCATCCTCGACAAAGATCGGATTGGCGGCGTTAAGTTCGGCGAAAGCCTGTTCATCCTCGCGCTTGACCATGACCTGCGTCTCTGTCGGCACGGCGCGGCGGCAAATCTCGATGAGGTCTTCGAACCACAGACAATCGCCCTCGTCCTGCGTCTCAACCGAAATGCGTGCCACGGAACGCTGCGAATGCGGCGTGGCCAATTGCCCGCGCGTTTCCCGTGCATGTTCACTTAGTTCCAGCGAGCAGGGGCAAGTGCTGGAATAGACATAGTCTAGATGCACGATCTTTTTGCGCTCTCCGTCCTGCTCAACCAGCTCTAGCGCGATGTCGTAGTATTGATAGCCCGTCAGGCCAGAGCGGAGACTGGCAATCTTCATCGGAAAGGAGAATCGCATCTGGATCCGCGCGTCCAAGCTTTCGAGATCGGTCTTATAATCATCCAGCGCCGCTTCGATCACCTCAAAGCTAAAGGTCGCCTCTGCATGGCGGTAAAAGCTGCGCATGATGCGGGACATGTTGATGCCCTTCTTTTCCGCATCAAGCGACACCGAACCGGTCACCGATGTTTCCAATCGCATATCCCCGCCCTCACGGCTGCGATAGCGGATCGGCAGGCGAAAGTTCGAGATGCCGACGTGCTGGATCAACTGCTGCGCGCCCCGAATTAGGCTGGAGGGGCCGTTTTGCAGATCCGGCAGGCTGGCGCGGTAATTGTCGCCTGCCGTGAAATCTTCGGGGTAGGCACGGCTCAGCGCCGGGTAGTCGGCGGGCGCGAGCATCCGCGCCATCGCTGGGTCAAGGGCTGCAATCTCTGCCGGGGTGGCCGTTTCGGCCCAAGCGCGCAGGGTGGCGAGCGCAGCCTTCGCCGCGCTTCGATCCGGTGTTTCGGACATCTCAGTCACGATGTTCATTGCGCGGCCCTCCGGTCTGTCATCCTCAATGTATGATGCGCGGGGCAAAAATGCCACCGCGGCTGCGACACATCAGGTCAGGCTTGCGCCGCCGCGTCCAAGGCTTGCAACAGATCGGCCTTGAGATCGCCGGTATATTCCAGCCCCACGCTGACCCGCACGAGGCCCGGCGTAATGCCCAAAAGGTCTTTGGTTTCCTGCGGCAGGCGCTGGTGCGTCGTGGTGGCCGGGTGGGTTACGATGGTCTTTGCATCGCCGAGGTTGTTAGAGATCACCCCCACCTGCAACGCATTCAGGAAAGCGAAAGCTGCCGCCTTGCCGCCCTTGAGGTCAATGGACAGCACGGTGCCCCCTGCCCCCATCTGCTGCATCGCAAGCGCGTTTTGCGGATGGGCGGAGAGGCCGGGGTAAAGCACCCGCGCCAGTTCGGCGTGGCCTTCCAGCGCTTCTGCCAATTCCTGTGCGCTGGCCGCCTGTGCCCGCACCCGCAGGTCGATGGTTTCCAACCCCTTGAGCATGATCCACGCGGTGAAAGGGCTCATCGAGCCGCCGGTGTGTTTCATATAGGGCTCAAGCGTGCCACGGATGAAATCGCGGCTGCCCAGCACCACACCGCCAAGCGCGCGGCCCTGCCCGTCGATATGTTTGGTGGCCGAATAGACCACCACATCCGCCCCCTGCGAGATCGCGCGCGAAAAGACCGGCGTGGCAAAGACGTTATCGACCACCACCAGCGCGCCCTTGGCATGGGCCAGCCGGGCGACGGATTCGATGTCGATCACCTCAAGCGTGGGGTTGGCAACGGACTCAAAGAACACCGCGCAGGTGTCCTCGCGGATCGCGGCCTCCCATGCGCTCAGATCGCTGCCGTCGACGAAGGTGACCTCAACGCCATAGCGGCCAAGGATTTCTTCGAGCACATAGATACAGGAGCCGAAAAGCGCCCGCGCGGATACCACATGATCGCCCGCCCTCAGCATCGAGATCAGCGCACCCGAAACTGCCGCCATGCCGCTGGCCGTGGCAAAGGCATCTTCGGCCCCTTCCAGCGTGGCAATACGGTCTTCGAACATCGCCACCGTGGGGTTGCCATAGCGGGCATAGATGAACTCATCCGGGCCGATCTCCTCAAACCGCGCCTCCGCCTGTTCGGCGCTGTCGTAAACGAACCCTTGGGTGAGGTAGATCGCCTCGCTCACCTCGCCGTATTGGCTGCGGCGGGTGCCTGCGTGGATCGCTTGAGTGCGTGGGTGACGGTCATCGCTCATGTATCTCATCCTTCCGACCCGACCTAGCGGGCATAAAAAAACCCCAGACGCGGCCAAGCGAAAGGGGTCTTTCATCCTGACCTTTTAGCGGCATGTTTAACGTGGCCCACAATCCGGTAACAAATCGCCACGTGGGGTGGATTACGCCGCGCGACGCTGCAGGTCAACAGTCTCGCGCGGAGCATGGTTTAAATTCGGATCAGCTTTGATCTTTCTTCTCGCCGTAGGCTTCGAACAGCTTGCCCTGCGCCATGAAGAAAACGAAAATCGCCGCCGTCAGGCCGAAGGTTTTG
This sequence comes from Sulfitobacter sp. NFXS29, assembly GCF_040148765.1. NCBI lineage: Bacteria > Pseudomonadati > Pseudomonadota > Alphaproteobacteria > Rhodobacterales > Roseobacteraceae > Sulfitobacter > Sulfitobacter sp. NFXS29. The sequence continues at coordinate 580,534 of NZ_JAGDED010000001.1, read as the reverse complement.
AAGTAGACCCATGTGTCCGTCGAGAAGAACCGCCAGATCAGCTCATTCGCCAGCGCCAGCCCGAAGAAGAAAAACATCAGCCGTTTGGTCAGCTGCATCCAGCCCTCATCGCGCAGGGGCATCATCTCTTCCATGACGTATTTCAGGTAGGATTGCCTGCGCAGCAGGCCGATGGCCAGCAGACCGCCGAAAAGCACATAGATGAGCGTTGGCTTCATTTTGAAGAAGCGGTCATCATTCAGCCAGACCGACAGCCCGCCAAAGATCACCACCAGCACCACGGTGGCGACCTGCATCCGGCTAAGCTTGCCCGTCAGCGCCCAAAGCGCCCCGGTCGACAGCACTAGCAAAGGCACGAACATCGCGGTGACGACGATGAATCCGTCGTACTCCGTGCCGCCGAAGGTATAGGTGTTATCCTTGAGCCACAGATAGGCGACGAGGAAGGCCAACACCGGCCCGTATTCCAAGCCTGCACGCAGCATTGGGTTGATCTCTCTTGGTTCTGACATGCCTGTTCCTTTAGCCGCCCATTTCAACAATCACCGCCCCGGCCGCGATCAGCGACATCAGCGCAATGCGGCGCGGGCCGACGGTTTCTTTCAGCACCAGCACCCCGATCAGCGCGGCGAAGACGGTGGACGTCTCGCGCAGCACTGCCGCCTCGCCCACTTTATCTAGCCGCGTGGCCAGCATGACCGACCCAAAGCTCGCAAATGCGATGAACCCGCCGATCACGCCGCGCAGCATCAGCGGAGCAACGTCGGGCGGGTTCTCCATTCTATGCCAGCGCCGCCAAGCGATTACCGGCATCACCAGCCCGTCGATCATGAAAAACCACGCGAGAAAGGTGAACGGGTCCGCCGTGGCGCGAATGCCGTAAGCGTCATATGTGGTGTAAAGCGCCACGAACAAGCCCGTCAGCACCGCAAGCCCCAAGGCCGCGTGCAACGTATCGCGCGCCGCGACCAGATTGCGCAGGTTATAAACCGCCAGCCCGAAGATACCGCTCAGCAGCACAGCCACGCCGAGCCACTGCACCGCGTTGAACCGCTCGCCAAAGATCAGATAGGCCCCCACCACGGCAAAAAGCGGCCCCGTGCCGCGCACCACTGGATAAACGACTGTGTAAGCCCCCTTGGTATAGGCCCAGGCTTGCAACAGCTTGTAGATCACATGGATCACGAAGGCGCCGAGGAAAATCAGCCACATATGCGGCTCGGGCCATGGCACGACGAACAGCGCAAAGGGCGTGGCCATCACGCCATAGGAGACATCAATCGCCCCGCGCGTCAGCCACGGATCATGCCGCCCCTTTTGCAACGCGCCAAAGACGGCATGCAAAAAGGCCGCTGAAAGCGCCAACCAAAGCGCTGCAGTATGGCCCGCGGGCGTCCCTTCGATCGACAGGATCCACTCGGTCATCGCGGAACCACCACAGCGGCGAGAGGTTTATTCCTCAAAGCCTTTATCACCAACGGAAATTCCATGTTTGAAAGCCTGCTCGCCGATCTGACCAACAGTTTTTCCAAAGTGCCCGTCACTGTCGCGGCGGCGCGGCTGCTGATGGCCGCGTTTCTGGCAGGCGTTGTGGGGTTTGAGCGCGAGCGAAGGGACAAGCCCGCGGGGCTGCGCACCCATATCATGGTCGCCATCGCGGCCTGTTTGTTCATCATCATCGGGCAAGAGTTGGGCAGTCTGGAGTTTGGCAAAGGCGACCAGATGCGCTTTGACCCGCTGCGCTTGATCGAAGCGGTCACTGCGGGTGTCGCCTTCCTTGCCGCGGGGATCATTTTCACCTCCAACGGCGAGGTGCGAAACATCACCACCGGCGCGTCGATGTGGCTGGCGGGGGCCATTGGGCTGTCCTGCGGCGCGGGGCAAATCCTGCTGGCCTGCCTCACGGCGGGGATCGTCGTTGCCGTACTCACCGTGTTGCGCCAGATCGAAAAACTGCTCGGCACCCATGATTGAGCCGGGCCGCCGAGCGCGGCGGCCAAGAGTGCGTTAGCCATCCGTGCCCACCAAAGCGGCGGCAAATTCATCCGGGTCAAAGGGCGACAGATCATCGATTTGCTCCCCCACGCCCACGGCATGGATCGGCAGGCCGAAACGATCCGCCAGGGCCACCAGCACGCCGCCCTTGGCGGTGCCATCCAACTTGGTCATAACCAGACCGCTGACGTCGGAAATCTCTTGAAAAACCTTCACTTGGTTCAGTGCGTTCTGCCCGGTCGTCGCATCCAGCACCAATAGGGTGTTATGCGGCGCGGTCTCGTCCTTTTTGCGGATGACACGGACGATCTTGGCCAATTCCTCCATCAGGTCGCCCCGGTTTTGCAAACGGCCTGCGGTGTCGATCAGCAGCAGGTCGGCGCCTTCCTCTTGCGCGCGGCCCATGGCGTCGAATGCAAGGCTGGCCGGATCGCTGCCATGGGCTGCGGTCAAGACCGGCACGCCCGCACGATCGCCCCAGACCTGCAATTGCTCCACCGCAGCAGCGCGGAAGGTGTCGCCTGCGGCGATCACGACCTTCTTGCCCGCCGCACGGAATTGCGAGGCAAGCTTGCCGATGGTCGTGGTCTTGCCCGAGCCGTTCACGCCGACCACCAGCACCACCTGCGGGGTCTTGGAATAGATCGGCAGGGGCCGCGCCACAGGCTCCATGATGCGGCTGACTTCGCTGGCGAGCAGTTGTTTGATCTCTGCCACCGACAGTTTCTTGCCAAAGCGCCCTTCGGCCATATTCGCGGTGACCCGTAGGGCCGTATCGACGCCCATGTCCGCACTGATCAACAACTCTTCGAGCTGTTCGAGCATCTCATCATCCAGCGCGCGGCGCACAACGGGCTGCGCTGCGCTGCGGCCCATCAGGCGGCCCAAAATACCCGGCTTGGCGGGGGCGGCATCGGCAGGGGTTTCGTCCAGCGCAGGCGCAACCGGGGTCATCGCTTGGCGCAGGTCGACGCGGGGAACTTCTGAAGGGGCAGGAGCGGGTTCGGGATCAACGGCGGGCGGCACCTGTTCGGGCTCAGGCGTTGGTTCGGGTTCAGGCGTGGGCCTTGGCTGCGGCTCAGGTTCCGGCGTTGGAGCAGGTTCGGGATCGGGTATGGTTACCGGCTCAGGCGCAGGGATTGGCTCTGGTACTGGGGCCGGCTCAGGGGTTGGGGCGGGTTCGGGTGCCTGCTCCTCCTGCTCAGCTGCCAGCATCGGGCCGCTGTCATCTTGCCCGTCGGGCATCACATCTGACGCCACACCGGGCTGGTCCATCACCGCGTCTACGGGAGCCGCTTCGGCCTCCGTTTCGCCGCCATCGCTGACAATCGCCTCTAGCCCCTCGTCGATCTTGGACGAGGATTTGAACAAGCGGTCCTTGAGCTTCGTGAAGAAGGCCATCGGCGTCTCCCATGCAGTTTCGTCTTGATCTATAGGCTTGCCCGCGCAGATGGAAGAGCGCCAAGGGCAGATCAAGGCAACCGAGAAGGGCCGCGGTTAGATTTCGTCAGGAAAATGCTTCATCACCAGCCGGATCGGGTTCGGCGCGGCCTGCCCCAGCCCGCAGATTGAGGCATCGACCATCGCGGTCGAAAGCTCCTCCAGCAGCCCCTGATCCCAGCGGTCCTCTTGCATCAGCTTGACCGCCTTTTCGCAGCCCACCCGGCAGGGCGTACATTGCCCGCAGCTTTCATCCTCAAAGAACCGCAGCATGTTGAGCGCGGCGGCGCGGGCGCTGTCATGTTCCGAGAGGACAACAACCGCCGCCGAGCCAATAAACGACCCATGCGGTTGCAGCGTGTCGAAATCGAGCGGCACGTCATCCATCGAAGCAGGCAGCAGGCCAGAGGACGGCCCGCCCGGCTGATACGCCTTCAGCACATGCCCCTCGGCCATGCCACCCGCCGCCGCGATGATATCGGTGATGGTGGAGCCTGCGGGCAGCAGGTACATCCCTGGCTCCGCCACACGGCCCGAGACCGAGTAGCTGCGCAGCCCCTTGCGGCCATTCTTTTCGGTCGCGTTCAACACCTGCGGCCCTTCGCGGCAAATGCGGGCGATCCAGTGCAGGGTTTCCACGTTATGCACCAATGTCGGACGGCCAAAGACCCCCACCTGCGCCACATAGGGCGGGCGGTGACGCGGCAGGCCGCGCTTGCCTTCGATGCTTTCAATCATGGCGCTTTCTTCACCGCAGATATAGGCGCCCGCGCCGCGACGTAGATCGACATAACCGGGGGCGATCACGCCTGCATTCTCCAGCGCCGCAATCTCGCGCCGCAGAATTTCCAGCACCGCCGGGTATTCGTCACGCATGTAGAGAAATACTTTTTTCGCCTCGACCGCCCATGCGGCAATCAACATACCTTCAAGGAAAAAGTGAGGCCTGCGCTCAAGATACCAGCGATCCTTAAAAGTGCCCGGCTCGCCCTCATCGCCATTTACCGCCAGATAACGCAGACCCGGATTGGCCCGCACAAAGCCCCATTTCTTGCCCGAAGGGAAGCCCGCCCCGCCAAGCCCGCGCAGCCCGGCCTCTAGTAATTGCTCTTGTACCGTTTCCCAATTGCCACCAACACGCAGGTTCAACAGTGCCTCGTAACCGCCTGATGCGGCATAGGTTTCGTAGGTTTCATAGTCAGGCAGACGCGCATGGGTATCTCCAGCCCCAAGGGCCGCTTGCACCTTTTCAGGCGTTGCGAGGTCGATATGGTTGTGCCCCAGTTCCAGCACCGGCGCGGTGTCGCAGCGGCCCATGCAGGGCGCGCGCAGCACGCGGACCTCTGCGGGGTCCAGCCCCTCCTCTAGCGCGGACTTCAACGCCTGCGCCCCGGCCAGTTCACAAGACAGCGAATCGCAGACACGGATGGTCAGCGCGGGCGGTGCGGTTTCGCCCTCTTTCACCACGTCGAAATGCGCGTAGAAACTGGCTACCTCATAGACTTCGGCCATCGACAGGCGCATCTCTTCGGCCAAGGCGCGCAGATGCGCGGCAGAGAGGTGTCCATAGCGGTCTTGGACCAGATGCAAGAACTCGATCAGCAGATCGCGGTGGCGCGGGCGGTCGCCCAAAAGCGCGCGAACGTCCTCCCATGCCGCGTCCTGCACCTGCCGCCCCTTAGGGTGATGCCGCCCCTTGCCCTTGCCGGATTTCCAGACGCCCTTTTGCGGTTCCTGCCCTGTCGTTTTCCCGTGATCGTCCAGTGCCATATCGCTCCCCCGCCTTGCTTTCGGCCTTGGTAGCAAATTCAAAGGCCGCCCGGCGATCAAAAAGCGACAATCGCGCGGGTGTTTGCGTTGTGCGCAGGCTGCGCGGCGGGCAGAATGGCCCGGATGCGCCGCAAGGCGGGCCATAATTAAGGGAAAACACGTGCTGTGGTATGTGATCGCCAGTTTGACGCCAGCGGTGTTTATCGCCGCCGCCGCCTTTTGGGGCGGGGTCTGGCCTGTGCTGGCGCTTTTGTCGATCACGGTTCATGTCGCCTTTATGGACCGATTGGGCCGTGCGCTGACCCTCTCCGACAGGTCCGGTCGGGCGCTGACGCTGACATTGGCTGCTGTGCATTTCATGCTGCTGCCGTTCGGTGTCTGGGCGATTGGCGTGGCCCCGCATCTTGAGGGGCTGGACCGTGCGCTGATTTTTGCCGCCCTTGGCCTGTTTCTGGGTCAGATCAGCAATTCCAACGCGCATGAGTTGATCCACGCATCCCGCCGCCTGCCCCGACGGATCGGCACGGCGGTCTATATCTCTTTGCTGCACGGACATCACGTCTCGGCCCATCTGCGGGTGCATCATCCCGCCGCCGCCACCGCCGCCGATCCCAATTCCGCGCCCAAGGGCATGGGGTTCTGGCGGTTTCTTCTCAGCGCAAGTTGGGGGGAGTTTCGCGCCGGGTGGCAGGCCGACAACGCGCAGCGGGCGCGCAAGACGGGGGCGATGGGGCTGCACCCCTATGCGATCTACCTCGGCGGTGCCGCAGTGGCCCTGCTCACCGCGTTGTTTTTCGGCGGCATTACCGGGCTGTTCGCCTATCTTGGCCTTGCCGCCTATGCACAGATGCAGCTGTTGGTGTCGGACTATGTGCAGCATTACGGCTTGCGGCGGCAGCAACGCCCCGATGGCCGGTTCGAGCCGATCGGCCCGCAACACAGTTGGAACGCCCCGAAATGGTATTCCGCGGCCATGATGCTAAACGCGCCGCGCCATTCGGACCACCACATGCGGCCCGCCCGCGCCTTTCCGGCGCTGGAAGTGACCGATGAGATGCCGAAACTGCCTTATTCCCTGCCCATCATGGCGGTGATCGCCCTTGTGCCACCGCTCTGGCGCCGTGTTATGGACGCCCGCGTCGCACGCTGGGGCCGTGGCTAATCTCACTGGCGCGGCACGCGGGCTTCTGGCAGGCTGGCATTATGAAACATGTCCTCGCCCTGATCTGCACCCTTCTGCCTTTGTCCGCCTTGGCCGAGATGTCGGCGACGGAATTCAATACCTATACCAAAGGTAAAACACTTTATTACGGCAAATCCGGCGCGCCCTACGGGGCCGAGGTTTATCACGAGAACCAGCGCGTGCAGTGGTCGTTTCTAGATGGGCGCTGCAAGGACGGTCGCTGGTATGAGGCAGATGGGCTGATCTGTTTTGCGTACGAAGACAACCTCACCCCCCAATGCTGGAGCTTTAGCAAAGGCCCGCGCGGATTGGTGGCACGGTTCGAGAACGACCCCTCCCAGACCGAGCTTTATGAGGCAGAAGAGCAAGACGACCCATTGCTTTGCCTTGGGCCCGAAGTGGGGGTGTAGCGCGCCTTAGCTGGGGGCATCCTCTCTGCGCAGAACCTCCAACCGGTCATCCGCGAATTCGATTTCCAAACGCTTGGCGGATTTAGCGGCCTCGGCGCTGGTCACCACATTGCCATCGCCGCGCACCACGGCAAAACCGCGCGCGAGGGTCTCGCGGTAGCCAAGTGTGCCCAAGGTCCGGCCAAGCGCGTCGATCTGCCGTCGGCGGCGGTCCTGCGCGGCCTGCCCCGCGCGCGCCAGCCGGGCCAACACTTCCGTCAACCGCTGATCCTGCCGGGCAAGATCACGCGACAACACCTCTGGGCGGAAATTCTGCGTACGATCAGCAAGCCGCTCTCGGCGGCGCAGAATTTGGCGCTGCAGCACTTCGGGGTGGAACCGATCAAGGCGGGTTTTTAGAAAGTCGCTTCGCCCCTTCAGATTGCGCTGCCACGCCGGATCAAGCCGCGCCGAGAGCTGCGCCAATCGCTGCCGGTCGGCATCAAGATGGCGGCGCAGGGTGCCGGGGCGCAACGCGCCGGACATATCGGCCAGTTTCACGCGGCGGCCTTGGACGCCTGCAATGAGCGCGGGGGCGAGTTTCTCCCCTCCCCGGTCGAGCCTTTGGCGCGGCCCTTCCAGCAAGGTCTCCGCCCGCGGCAAGGCCCGCGCCAGATCCCGCATCCGCTGGCCGCGCCGGGTCAACCCTTGGCTCAGAGCCTGACGCATCCTTGCGCCTTGCCCTTCGAGCCATGCTGCAAGTTCATGCCGCACGGGCACCGCCAATTCCGCCGCTGCGGTCGGCGTCGGCGCGCGTTTGTCAGAAACGAAGTCGATCAACGTCGTGTCGGTCTCATGCCCCACGGCAGAGATCAGCGGGATCTCCGAGGCTGCCGCCGCGCGGGCCACGCTTTCCTCGTTAAAGCCCCAAAGGTCTTCGACCGAGCCACCACCCCGCGCGACAATCAGCAGCTCAGGCCGGGGCAATGCGCCACCGGGGGTCAGCCGGTTGAACCCTTCAATGGCGCGCACCACCTCGGGGGCGCATTTCGCCCCTTGCACGGCGACCGGCCAGATCAGCACCTTGCGCGGGAACCGGTCGCGCAGCCGGTGCAGGATGTCGCGGATCACAGCCCCTGAAGGCGAGGTCACAACGCCGATGATATCAGGCAGATACGGCAGCGGGCGCTTGCGTTCGGGCGCGAACAGGCCCTCCGCCGCGAGCGCTGCTTTGCGTTTCTCCAACAGCGCCATCAGCGCGCCCATGCCCGCCGGTTTGATATCCTCGATAACGATCTGGTATTTCGACTGTCCGCCAAAGGTGGTGATGCGCCCGGTGGCGATGACCTCCATCCCCTCTTCGGGCTGGGTCTCAAGCCGCGCGGTGACACCTTTCCAGATCACGCCCGATATCACCGAACGGTCGTCCTTCAGATCAAGATAGACATGCCCCGAACGCGGGCGGCTCACGCGGCCCACCTCACCCCGAATCCGGACATGGGCAAACTCACCCTCAATCACCCGTTTGATCGCGCCAGAAAGCTCGGTGACGGTAAATTCGGGGCTGTTTGCACCGGGGGCGGGGTCGTCGAACAGATCCATCTGGGCACCTTGTGTCTGTGGGCACCCCAGCTTAGAACGCGGGGCAAAGAAGTCCAAGGGAGTGCGCGGCATGAATATCCTGATCCTCGGCAGCGGTGGCCGCGAACATTCACTTGCCTGGGCGGTGATGCAGAACCCCAAATGCGACAAGCTGATCGTGGCGCCGGGTAATGCGGGCATCGCGGCCATCGCGCAATGCGCCAAGCTGGACATCATGGACGGCGCGGCAGTGGTGGCCTTTTGCGAGGGCAACAACATCGACTTCGTGATCATCGGCCCCGAAGCGCCCTTGGCAGCGGGCGTGGGCGATGACCTGCGCACAGCGGGTTTTGATGTGTTCGGCCCCTCCAAAGCAGCGGCGGCGCTGGAAGCCTCCAAAGCCTTCACCAAGGAAATCTGCGACGCCTGCAATGCGCCCACGGCGGCCTATGGCCACTTCACCGATGCCGCCAGCGCCCGCGCCTATGTCGAAAAGCAAGGCGCGCCGATCGTCATCAAGGCCGACGGTCTGGCAGCGGGCAAAGGTGTCATCATCGCCATGACCGACGCCGAAGCCTTGGCCGCCGTGGATGAGATGTTCGACGGTGCCTTTGGCGATGCGGGCACGGAAGTCGTGATCGAAGAGTTCATGGAGGGCGAAGAGGCGTCCTTCTTCGTGCTTTGCGACGGGGAGACTGTGCTGCCCATCGGCACGGCCCAAGACCATAAGCGCGTCGGCGACGGCGACAGCGGGCCCAACACCGGCGGCATGGGGGCCTATTCCCCCGCCCCGGTGCTGAGCGATGCGATTGCCGAACGCGCGCTGGAAGAGATCATCCGCCCCTGCATGGCCGAAATGGCGAAACGCGGGATGCCCTATCAAGGCGTGCTTTATGCCGGGTTGATGATCAAAGACGGCGCGCCGCGTCTGGTGGAATACAACGTGCGCTTTGGCGATCCTGAATGCCAAGTGCTGATGATGCGCCTTGGTGCGCAGGCCTTTGATCTGATGCAGGCCACCGCCAAAGGCACGCTGGCCGATATGCAGGTGAACTGGGCCGAAGACCACGCGCTGACCGTGGTGATGGCGGCGAATGGCTATCCTGGTGCCTATGAAAAGGGCAGCGAGATCAAAGGGCTGAAAGACCTACCCGAAGACAGCGCCAATATGGTGTTCCACGCGGGCACCGTGGCAAAGGACGGGGCGATCTTGGCAAACGGCGGCCGCGTGCTGAACATCACCGCGCGGGGCGCCACGCTGGCCGAGGCACAAGAGCGTGCCTATGCGATGGTTGACGGGATCGATTGGCCCGAAGGTTTCTGCCGCCGTGACATTGGCTGGCGCGCGCTGAGCTAACAGGCGGCGGCCTAGGCCGCGCCCGCACCCTCACTCACAGGCAAGCGCTGCGGCAAATCTGTCGGCCCCCGCAAAGGGGCCGATGTCGCGCTGTGCAAGTTTCCCGTCCTTCAGGGTCACCCCCACAACGCGCCGCCAATCGGCATCTGCCAGCACCATCTCTGGCCCAGCACCGCAATCGCGCAGACCGCCCGAGATGTAGGGTTCACCGATTCGATGATTGGTCAGCCCCGGCATCTGAGCCACTTCGCTCAGGTCCCCATCCGCAAAACGCCAGACCCGCAGCACCCGCGCCAGATGCGGGCGGTCGACATAGGCGATCTCAACCATACCGTCGCTATCAAGATCGGCCGCCCCCAAAGGCGCCAGCCAACGGTTGCTCCGGCCGATATGCGGGGTCTCAGTAATCTTGCCCTTGGAGCCGTAGATTGCCAGCGCCGCGCCGCGGTTCATGTCGGTCTCAATCACTAGCACTTCGGGCGCGCCATCGCCGGTTACATCGACCAGCCGGGGGGCAATATCTTCGAAAACATGGTCACGGGGCAGAACGAAACGCCGCGCGTTTCCGTCTGCCAAAGAGACCTGTAGCCCGCCCCATTCCAGCGCGTCGCCCAGAATGCCATGGGCATAGCGCCCGGTGGGCGAGATATAGCGCGCGGCGGTGATCGTTTCCGCCGCGGCGCTGGATGCGATCAGCGCAAGCAAGGCCGCGCCGACCGCCCGCATCAGATTTGCTTTTCCGGCATCTGCACGCGCAGACCGTCCAGCGCATCGGTGACTTTGATCTGGCAGGTCAGACGCGACCGCGCGGGATCAGGCTCGAACGCGAAGTCGAGCATGTCTTCTTCCATGTCGTCCATCGGGGTCAGTTTCTCTGTCCAGGCCGGATCGACATAAACGTGGCAGGTGGAACAGGCGCAGGCCCCGCCACAGTCGGCTTCGATGCCGGGAATGTTATTGTCCCGCGCGCCTTCCATGACCGTGAGACCATTGGCCACCTCGACCACATGTTCGGTGCCGGAATGTTCGACATAGGTGATTTTGGCCATGATGATGCCCTTTCGTCCTAAAAGTTCGGCCTTGTTTAGCGGGCTATGGCAGCCGGTTCCAGCCCCCTTTTCGTGGGGGCGTTCGCGCATGCCTCCGCCCATGACATTGCGGTGGGCAAGGTCCGCGCATCCCGCTAGTCTGCGCGGAAACAACAGGCGAGCCCCGCGATTCCGGCATGACACAGCCCCCTCCCCTCCGATCCACATTACAGCGCGCGGCCTTGCTGCTGCTCGTCGCCGGTATCGCGGGCTGCGAGACGGCGGCGCCGGCCACCTCGCGCCCTGAGCCGGGGGTACTGGAAGCCACCCGCAACGGCCCCGCAGGCGCCCCGGAGGGAAGTTGCTGGGGCCGCACAGTCAGCCCGGCGGTGATAGAGACGGTGACCGAACAGGTCGAAGTCACTCCGGCCAAGATGAACCCCGATGGCAGCATCGCCAAACCGCCCGTCTACAAGACAGAGACCCGCCAAGAGATCGTGCGCGCACGGGTCGACAACTGGTTCGAGACCCCCTGCCCGGATGTGCTGACGCCAGAGTTCAACAGCACCCTGCAACGGGCGCTGCAGGCACGCGGGTTTTACGTCGGGCCGATCACCGGTGAGATGGACAGGGCGACACGGCTCGCCGTGCGGCGGTATCAGGCCAAACAGGGGCCGAACAGCGAAGTGCTGTCACTCACCACCGCCCGTGCGCTTGGGCTTGTCGCGGTGCCCCGACAGGGCGGCTGATCCCCCAACGAAAAAGGGCGCCCGGAGGCGCCCTTTCCAAACCACGGTAGCGGATCACTCTGCTAGCGACAGCGCGACAAATCGCGGGTCGCCGCCACGGCGCACCAGCAGCAGCAGAGACTTCCGGCCAGCCTCTTTCGCTGCGGCAATCCGCGCTTCCAGTTCAGCGATGCTCGTCACCTGTTCCTGCCCCGCTTCGGTGATGATGTCCCCCATGCGCAGGCCCTTCTCAAAGGCCTCCGACGTTTGATCCACATCCGTCACGGCAAGACCGCTCATATCGTCATCGGCCCCCAGTTCGGCGCGCAGATCGTCGGTCAACGGCGTCAGGGTCAGGCCCATCAGCATGGTCGACTGCGGCTCTGCCTCGGTGCCGTCATCGGCGTTTTCGTCCATATCGGCAGGCACAGCGCCATCGGCCTCTTCGCGGCGGCCCAGAACAACTTTGATGGTCTGGGTCTTGCCATCGCGCAGCACGGTCACGCGAACCGTCGCGCCCACGGGGCTGTTGCCCACCTGACGCACCAGACCGCGGGTATCGACGACTTCGACGCCATCGAAGGATTTGATCACGTCACCGGTCTTGAGCCCTGCTTCCCGCGCCGGGCCTTCCGGCACGTCTGTGATCAAGGCCCCAACGGCTTTCTTGAGGCCCATGGCGTCGGCTACATCGTCGGTTACGTCCTGAATGCGCACACCCAGCCAGCCGCGGCGGGTCTCACCGTATTCCTGCAACTGGTCGATCACGCGGGTGACCACGTTCGAGGCCATCGAGAAACCAATGCCAATGGAACCACCATTGGGTGACAGGATCGCGGTGTTCACGCCGATCACCTCGCCATCCATGTTGAACAGCGGACCGCCCGAGTTGCCCCGGTTGATCGCAGCATCAGTCTGAATGTAGTCGTCATAGGTGCCCGAGAGTGCCCGGTTGCGGGCCGAGACGATGCCCGCAGAGACTGAAAAGCCCTGCCCCAGCGGGTTGCCCATGGCGATCACCCAGTCCCCCACACGCGCGGCGTTGCTGTCGCCGAAAGAAACGAAGGGCAACGGCTGGCTGGCTTCGACCTTCAGCAGCGCAATGTCGGTCTTGGGGTCGGTGCCGATCACTTTGGCGACCAGTTCCTCGCCCGAGAAAAATTCGATCGTGATCTCATCGGCGCTTTCGATCACGTGGTTGTTGGTCACCACATAGCCATCTTCGGAAATCACAAAGCCCGAGCCAAGCGCCGAGGAACGGCGCGGGCGGTTGCCCTCGCCGTCGTTGTTGCGGTCCTGAAACTCGCGAAAGAAGTCTTCGAAAGGCGAGCCTTCGGGAACGATGCCCTGCGGCCCGGTGCGGCCCTCAACCGTGGTAGACGTGGTGATATTCACCACCGAGGGGCTGATCTTTTCCGCAAGCGGGGCGAGGCTTTCAGGTTTGGCCAGCGCCATGCTGGCTTGCAGGATCAAGAGGGTCAGCGCCATCACCCCCATTGCCATCGCTCGCATCCATTGGGTGTGTTGTGCTGTTTTGGACAGGGAAACCGCCTTGGCCTGCATTCATCGTCTCCTGATTGTTCCTGTTGTTGCCAACGTGGGCAGAGTGCATTCCCAAAGGACGCGCTGCAACAGCAAAGATGGGGCCGATCACGGGCATTTCAACGGGCACGCGACTGATGATTTACGGCTCGGGCCCCTGTGCCTTGGCAGAATGCGCGGCGAAACCGAACGTCCTTCCGCCCCTAATCCGGCCTTCAGACGCCCAATTGAAACGCCAGCCAGACAAGTATCAATCCGGCGACCACCACCAGTGCGCCGACTTGGCGCAGCGCCGCCTCAGGGATGCGGCGGAGCATTTCCAGCATCTGCTCCAAAAACGAAGGGGCCAGTGCGTACACCAGCCCCTCGAATATCAGAACCGACCCTAGAGCCAGTAGAACTAGGCTCATTCGTCGACCGCGGCTGGCTGGTCGGCCTCCGCGTCCGGCGCGACAGGTGCAGGCGTGGTGGGGGCCGCAGGGGCGGCCTCCTCCTGCGTGTCGTCGGCAGCAGCGCTATCGTCCGTTGGCGCAGGTTCCGCCGCCGGCGCATCGGTTTGTGGTGCCTCGGCTGGCGTCTCGGCCTGAGCATCTGCCGCTGTCTGCGGCGGTGCGTTCGCATCGACAGTGGTCGAGGGATTGCGGTCCGAGCGCAGGTAGTTGAAGAACTCACTGTCCGGCGACATCACCATGGTCGAGTTTTCGCCCCGCAGGGCCTGCTCATAGGCGGTCAACGACCGGTAGAATTCAAAGAACTCCTGATCCTGACCGTAAGACTGCGCGAAGATGTTGTTTCGCTGAGCGTCCGCCTCACCTTCGATGATCCGTGCGTCCCGACGCGCCTCCGACAGGATCTCTTCATAGGTCCGGTCAGCAAGGGCGATCACACGCTGCGCCGCCTCGCGGCCACGGGCGCGTTCATCGGTGGCTTCACGCTCACGTTCGGCGATCATCCGTTGCAGGGTCGCGTCAAAGTTCTGCTCGGGCAGGTTGGTCTGACGCAGACGCACATCGACGACTTTGAGGCCAAGCGCCTGTGCACGGGCATCGGCGCGGACACGAATTTGCTCCATCAGGTCCGACCGCTCGGGCGACAGGATCGTGTTGGAGGTCACGCCCTGCGAACCGAGCACGGCACGGATTTGGCTTTCCATGATGCCGCCCATTTCGCTTTCGGCCTGACGTTCACCGCCCGCACCCAAAGCTTGCCGATACTGGACCATGTCGTCGATCCGGTAGAGCACGAAGGCATCGATTTCCAGACGACGGTCATCGGCGGGGGTAACTTCGATCACCGGGGTTTCCAGCGACAGGATCCGGTCTTCGTAGCGCACGACCTCATCCAAGAAGGGCACTTTGAAGCCGATGCCCGGCTCGTTGCGCACCTGTTTGATCTGGCCAAAACGCAGCACCAGCGCTTTTTCGCGCTCGTCCACGACGAATACAGCCGAAAGGACACCCACGATGGCGATCACCAAGATGGGAATGATAAGACTTGTTTTCCGCATCAGTTCGACCCTCCGCCGCGCCGCAATTCATTGAGTGGCAGATAGGGAACGACGCCCTGCCCGCCTTGGCCGCTGCCGTTTTCGAGGATGATTTTATCCACGTCGCCCAGCACCTTTTCCATGGTCTCGAGATACAGACGCTTGCGCGTCACGTCGGGCGCGTTGCGGTATTCTTTCAAGACGGCCTCAAAACGGCTGGCTTCACCCACAGCGTCGTTCACCACACGGGCGCGATAGCCTTCGGAAGCTTCCAAAAGCTGCGCGGACTCACCGCGGGCTTCGGCGGTGCGGCGGTTGGCATAGGCATCGGCCTGACGCTCTACCCGGTCACGCTCCTGCTCCGCCGCTTGCACGTCGCGGAAGGCGTCGACGACCGACTGTGTGGTCGTGTTGCCATTGGCATCGGTGACCTGCACGGTCTGGCTGGGCGGGTCGACCTTGTTCACGTTGACACGCAGCACGTTGATGCCGGTTTTGCGGTTATCAAGCGTGGTTTGGATCAACTCTTTCACCCGGTCTGCAACGGCACCACGGTCCCGGTTGAGGATCGGTGCGAGTTCGGACTGGGCGATGACTTCGCGCATTGCGGATTCGGAAATCGCACGCACGGAGGCTTCGGGATCGCGCAGCGAGAATTTGAAATCGCGCGCATTCTTGATGTTCCAGACCACCTGAAAGTCGATGTCGACGATGTTTTCATCGGTGGTCAGCATCAGGCCCTCGTTGCCGCCCGTGCCGCGCCGCACGCCAAGTTCTTCGGTGCGGTTGGTGGTGACGTCAAAAACCTCTGCCGTGACCAGCGGCCATGGGGCAAAGTTCAGACCCTCGGTGCCAATGCCGGAAAATTCGCCCAAGAACAGTTCAATCGACTGCTGTTCGGGCCGCACGGTATAAAAGCTGGCAAAACCCCAAAGCGCCACGCCGGCCAAAAGGGCAATACCAATGGTCGAACGGGTCACCCCCGGCCCGCCTGAGCCGCGGCCGCCGCCGCCAGTGCCATTGCCCCGGTCGCCACCACGGCCGCCCATCAGGACGCGCAGCTGCTCTTGGCCCTTACGCACCAGATCGTCGATCTCGGGCATCTGGGGGCGGTCACCGCCCTGCCCGCGTGGACCCTGCGGCCCGTCGTTGCGTCCCCCGTTGCCGCGGTCACCATTGGTGCCCCGGTCTCCGCCGTTGCCCCGGTTGCCGCCTCCGCCGCCCCCCCAGGGGCCTTGCGAATTTCCTGCCATTGATATGTTCCCCTCTCGGCCGCCCATGCGGCCTATCGTTCCAAAAATTGTACGCTTTCGCGCGATATTCAAGCCGTGCGGGTCGGATTACGCATCGTCACCAGCTCTTCGGACATGGTTGGGTGTACCGCGCAGGTGGCATCAAATTGCTCTTTCGTGGCCCCCATTTTGACCGCGATGCCGACCATCTGGATCAACTCGCCCGCATTTGGTGCGACGATATGACAGCCCAGCACGACCCGCGTATCGGCGCAGACGATGAGCTTCATCAGCACCCGGTCGGCCTTACCCGCAAAGGCCCCCTGCATCGGTTTGAAGGAGGTCGCATAGACCTCAATCGGTCCTTTGTCGCGGGCGTCTTCCTCGCTCAGCCCCACGGTGCCCATTTCAGGCTGGGTAAAGATCGCGGAGGGCACCAGATCATGATCGACCGGCGTCGGGTTGCCGCCAAAGACGGTTTCGACAAAGGCCATGCCTTCGCGGATCGCCACGGGCGTAAGGTTGATCCGGTTGGTCACGTCGCCGATGGCATAGACCGAGGGCACGGCGGTCTGGCTGTACTCATCCACCTCGATCTCGCCGCTGCGGCCCAGTTTCACACCCAGTTCTTCCAGCCCCATGTCATCGCTGTTGGGGCGGCGGCCCGTGGCAAAGAGCACTTGGTCGAACATCTTTTCGGTGCCGTTGGTCGGCTTGACCTTCATCGGGCCGCTGCCGCCTTCGTGACTGGGCGACATTTCCAGAATGTTGGTGCCAAGATGCAGGTCGATCCCTTTTTCCTGCATCATCTCGGCCACCATGCCGCGGGCTTCGTCGTCAAAGCCGCGCAGGATCTGCGCACCGCGGTAGTATTGCGTCACCTCGACACCCAAGCCGTTGAGGATACAGGCGAATTCACAGGCGATATAGCCGCCGCCGATGATCAGGATCGACTTCGGCAGCTTCTCAAGGTGGAACAGATCGTCGGAGACCAGACCCAATTCCGCATTATCAAGCTCGGGGCGCACAGGGCGACCGCCGCTGGCGATGAGGATATGTTTGGCGGTCTTCTCGGTCCCGTCGGAAAGCGCCACTGTATGGGCGTCTTTAATCCGCGCGCGGGCGTCGAAGGTGTCGACGCCAGAGTTCTTCAAGAGCTTGCGATAGACGCCTTCAAGGCGGTCCAACTCTGTGTTCAGGCGGCTTTTGAAGTCATGCCAATCGAAGGGCCCGGCCTTGAGATCCCAGCCAAAGCATTTCGCCTCATCCACCACATCGGCATAGCCCGAGGCAAAGACCATCAGCTTTTTGGGCACACAGCCCCGGATCACACAGGTGCCGCCATAGCGGTCTTCTTCGGCCAGTCCGACCTTGGCGTCATGTTCGCCCGCCGCGACGCGCGCCGCGCGCACACCGCCCGAGCCGCCACCGATGACAAACAGGTCGTAGTCGAATTCATTCTTGGCCATTTGGCGCCTCTCTTAGTCGTTTTAGGTCTTGCGCGGGATCGCGCGTGTCTCGCTTTTGGGCGTTAATCGCTGAGGTCGGAAAACAGGTTGTCGGTCTCGACGAATTCTAACCGGTCGGTCGCCACAGTGCCTTCATTTATGTCGCGCACCTCGACCCTGCCATCCCCGTAGCCGATCACAACCGCGTCACAGATATCTATGAACAGGCCGTTTTCCACCACGCCGGGCATCTGGTTCAACACCAGCGCGAGTTGCCGTGCATTGCCGATGCGCCCCAGCCGCAGGTCTAGAATATAGTTCCCCTCATCGGTGATGAAAGGCACCTCGCCGTTCATCCGCAGGGTCGAGCTTTGGCCCAGCACATCCATAGAGATCAGCGTCTCTTCGACCAACGCCTGCGTGGTCTGCCAGCCAAAGGGAATCACCTCGATTGGCAGGGGGAATGCCCCCAGATGATGCACCTCTTTGCCGATATCGGCGATCACCACCATCTGGTCGCTGGCAGTCGCCACTATCTTTTCTTGCAGCAACGCGCCGCCGCCGCCTTTGATGAGGTTCAGCTCTGCGTCGAACTCATCCGCGCCGTCAATCGTCAGGTCGAGCCATTTCGCCTCATCGAGCGAGATCACCTCGATCCCCACCTCCCGCGCCAGTTGCGCCGTGCGCGAGGAGGTCGGCACGCCTTTGATCCGCAGCCCATCGTCGCGCACCAGCTCGCCCAGACAGCGCACCAGCCACGCCGCCGTCGATCCGGTGCCAAGGCCCACGCGCATCCCATCTTCCACGAACTCACAAGCCCGTTTCGCGGCCACGAATTTGGCCTTGTCGATCGGTGATAGGTCTCCGGACATCGGGTGCTCCCTCTCAGGCGTTTGCCGCGTTATAGGGCGAATTGGCATAGGGTGCGAGGGGCAAGTCGGCGGTTTTTGGACGCACGGCAATGCGACAGGACGGCCAGAGCGCGCGCCCTGTCGCTTTCAGCGCGCCAAGCGGCGGCAGGAAATGGTTGGATCGGCCACACCGCTTGCAATGCGCCAAAGGTCTGGGCGATACCCGTTCCACCGCGCCCCGACACCCGCAACCATAAAAGGGTCCGCCCCCTGATGTTTCTTTCCGTCTTCGACATGTTCAAAGTGGGCATCGGCCCTTCGTCTTCGCATACCATGGGGCCGATGGTGGCAGCGGGCCGTTTCCTTGACCAGATGCGCGCCTCGCCCTTCCAATTTGCCGGGCTGCGCGCGTCGCTCCACGGCAGTCTGGCCTTTACCGGGGTGGGCCATGCCACCGACCGCGCCACGATCCTCGGCCTCGCCGGGTTCACGCCCGAAGACTATGACGCCGAAGCCGCCGAGAAGACGCTGGACAAGATCAAGCAGACCCGGCGCATCAGCGTCGAGGGGCTGCCCGAACTGCGCTTCGACCCTGAGCGCGACATGATCTTCGACTACGACACCAAGCTTGCAGGCCATGCCAATGGCATGGTGCTGATGGCCACCGACGCCCAAGGCGACGTTGCCTTGCGCGAAACCTACTACTCCATCGGTGGCGGCTTCGTGATGACCGAAAAGGAGCTCGCTGCAGGCAAGGACACGGATGAGGGCGCGCCGGTGCCCTTCCCCTTTAAGTCCGCCGCAGAAATGCTTGAGATGTCGACGAAATCCGGCAAGACCATCGCGGGCATGAAACGCGCCAACGAAGAGGCGCGTGGCGGGGCCGAGAACCTGCGCGCGGGCAGCAAACGGCTTTGGCAGGTGATGCGCGATTGTATCGACCGGGGGCTTACGACCGATGGCACCCTGCCCGGCGGCCTTCAGGTGAAACGCCGCGCCAAGGGCATCCATGACGCGCTGATCGCCGAGCGTGGGCAGAACCAATCCGCGCCGCATACGATCAACGACTGGATGAGCGTCTATGCCATGGCGGTGAATGAAGAAAACGCGGCGGGCGGCCAAGTCGTCACCGCGCCCACGAACGGCGCCGCAGGCGTGATGCCCGCGACACTGCGCTATTACCTCGACCATGTGCCCGGCGCGTCTGAGGCGCATATCGAAGACTTCCTGCTCACCGCCGCCGCGATTGGTGGGCTGGTGAAATACAACGCCTCGATTTCGGGGGCCGAAGCCGGCTGTCAGGCCGAAGTTGGCAGCGCCGCTGCCATGTCCGCCGCCGGGCTCTGCGCCGTGATGGGCGGCACGCCGCAGCAGATCGAGAATGCCGCCGAAATCGCCCTGGAGCATCACCTCGGCATGACCTGCGACCCCGTCAAGGGGCTGGTTCAGGTGCCTTGTATTGAACGTAACGGGCTGGGCGCGATCAAGGCGGTTTCGGCGGCCTCATTGGCGCTGCGCGGCGATGGCACGCATCTGGTGCCGCTGGACGCCTGTATCGAGACCATGCGCCAAACCGGCGCGGACATGAGCGAGAAGTACAAGGAAACCTCACTCGGCGGGCTGGCGGTGAACGTGCCAAATTGTTGAAGCTGCGCAAATTTGCACAGCCTCCGTTCGCCGTGGCCAATTGTTGAGGACACCGCCACCGCCTATCTTCTAAGCAACCGCAAAGGAGAGCATCATGTCCCTCAGACCCACATTGGAAACCCGCCGCGCCACGCCCACAATGGAAGGCGCAGGCGTCAAATTGCACCGCGCCTTCGGCTTCCACGACCCGTCGGAGCTGGACCCCTTTCTGCTGTTCGACGACTTCCGCAACGACCGGCCTGAAGACTTTGAAAAGGGCTTCCCTTGGCACCCGCACCGCGGGATCGAGACGATCACCTATGTGCTCGAAGGCACCGTGGAACACGCGGATTCGTTGGGCAACACCGGCGATCTGAACGCGGGCGACGTGCAGTGGATGACCGCAGGTTCGGGCATCTTGCACCAAGAAATGCCGCGCGGGAATGCCGCCGGGCAGATGCATGGTTTCCAGCTTTGGGGGAACCTGCCATCGGGGCAAAAGATGACCGCGCCGCGCTATCAGGATATGAAATCCAGCGATATCCCGGTGGTGACCGACGACGACGGCACGCGGGTAAAAGTCATCACCGGCGAGTTCTGGGGCAAACGCGGCCCCGTCGATGGCATCGCGGCTGACCCGCAGTATCTGGATGTTTTCGTGCCCGCAGGCGTCAAGAAGACCTTTAAGATCGACACCTACCGCCGGGCCTTTGCCTATGTTTTTCAAGGCGCGGGTGCGTTCGCGGATGCCTCTGCCCCCTCGGGCGTGTTGCTTGAGAAAGAGGTCGGCGGCGAAGAGGTCAACATCCGCGACATGTCGGGTGACCGGACGCTGATCCGCTTTGGCACCGGGGATGAGGTGACGGTTCAGGCTGGCGAGGAAGGTGTACGATTCCTGCTGATCTCAGGTGCGCCGATTGAAGAGCCCGTCGCGTGGCATGGGCCAATCGTGATGAACACCCGCGCCGAATTGCAGCAGGCAATGCGGGATCTGAACAACGGGACCTTCATCCGCCCTGCACGTTGAATGAAGGGCCGTGGCCGCTTAGGCGGTCACGGCCTTGCGCACCATATCCCAATATTGCGCAACGACCTCATCCAGCGACAGCCGCCCGCCCGCGCGGTACCAGGTGTTTACACCCGTCAGCATGGCAATAATCGCCAGCGTCACGATCTTGGTATCGGCGACGGAGAAATCGCCGCTGGCCACCCCGGCGCGCAGGATCGTCTCCAACCGGTCCTCATAGTCACGGCGCAGGCGCTCGATCACGGCAAAATTCTCCTCCGTTAGATTACGCAATTCCATATAGGCGATGAAAACCTCATCAGGCCGATCCGCGTGAAAACGGATGTGGAAGGCGACGAAGTCCTGCAACTGCTGCAGTTCGGAGCGGTCTGCATCGCTGGGCGTTTCGGCCAACAGGTCAGTCATATGCGCCTGCATCAGGTCAAACAGCAGGCTCTGCTTGTCGGGCGTGTAATTATAAAGCGCCCCGGCTTGAACGCCGACCTCAGCAGCAATCGCGCGCATCGACACGGCTGCATAGCCGCCCCGTGCAAAAAGCCGCAGTGCAGCCGCGCGCACGCGCGGGCCGGTGATGTCAGAGTGTGAGCCTGTAGTTCTTGCCATGGCGGCAATTTAATGAACAAGCGTTCAAAAGCAAACCCCGCTTGCGCGAAGATCACGGCTGGGGCAGAACGAGGCATGACCCTCATGCGTACGCCCCGCCCCCTTTCGATCACCGCCCTGTTTTTGGGTGTCTCGCTGATTGCGGGCTGCACGCAGTTTCCCGAACTCGACCGCACGATTACCCCAGAGCTTGAGGCAGCGCCCTACCCCGATCTGGTGCCGATTGACCCGCTTTTGGCCAAGGCCACCGCCGGGCGCATCGACCCCGTTCGGACCGAAGCCGAACTTTCGGGCCGTTCCGCACAGCTTGAAGCCCGCGCCAGACGGATCGGGACGACAAGCACCAATGCCACGACCGCGACGCGGGTGGCGCGGCTGCGGGCAAAGGCCGCTGAGTTGCGGCGCGCACGTCAGGCCGCCGAAACCAGTGCAGAAGCTGAATAAACAGGCATGTCTGAGATGCGTATGCGCGTTGCACGCAGACGCCGAACCCGCTACATCGCGGCTATGCCCGGCCAAGCCTGCCGGGCCTTTCGGATCAGACCAGAAGGACCACCGCCATGTCTAAGCCGCTTCGCCTCGGGATTGCCGGATTGGGAACCGTGGGCGTGGGTGTGCTGCGCATTCTGCGCCAGCAGGCCGCCCTGTTAGAGGCCCGCACAGGCTGCGCGATGACGGTTTCTGCAGTCTCGGCCCGCACCCGCAACAAGGATCGCGGGCTGTCGCTCTCTTCCTATGATTGGGAAGATGACCCCGTCAAACTGGCGACCCGCGATGACGTGGATGTTTTCGTCGAACTGATGGGCGGCGCGGACGGCCCCGCCAAGGCCGCGACCGAAGCCGCACTGGCGGCGGGCAAACATGTGGTCACCGCGAACAAGGCGATGCTGGCGATGCACGGCCAAGCGCTGGCCGAACAGGCCGAAAGCGCAGGCGTGGCGCTGCGCTATGAGGCCGCTGTGGCGGGCGGCATCCCGGTCATCAAGACACTGATGGAAGGGCTTTCTGGCAATGAGATCACCCGCATCATGGGGGTGATGAACGGCTCGTGCAATTACATCCTCACCCGGATGGAAGACTCGGGCAAAACCTATCAAGAGATTTTCGCCGAGGCCGATGGGCTGGGCTATCTCGAAGCCGATCCGCAATTGGATGTGGGCGGCATCGACGCGGCGCATAAGCTGGCGATCCTGTCGTCGATCGCCTTTGGCACCAAGATCGACTTCGACGGCATTCAACTAGAGGGGATCGAGCGGGTTGCCATCGAAGACATCCGCGCTGCCGCCGACATGGGTTACAAGATCAAACTGCTGGGCGTCACGCAAAAGACCGGACGCGGGCTGGAGCAGCGGATGATGCCATGCCTCGTGCCGCAGACCTCGCCCCTGGGACAACTCGACGGCGGCACCAATATGGTGGTGATCGAAGGCGACGCGGTGGGTCAGATCGTGCTGCGCGGTGCAGGCGCGGGCGAAGGTCCGACTGCGAGCGCGGTGATGGCCGATGTCTGCGATATTGCGCGCGGGCTCTGCGGGCCGGTCTTTGGCCAGCCCGCCGAGACACTAGAGCAAACCACCCCCGCCAGCAGCCAGACCCCTGCCCCCTATTATCTGCGCATGGCGCTGGTCGACAAACCGGGCGCGCTGGCGAAAATCGCCACCGTGCTGGGCGAAGCGGGCGTGAGCATCTACCGGATGCGCCAGTATGAACATTCCGACACTTCTGCCCCGGTTCTGATCGTGACGCATAAGACCAGCCGCGATGCGCTGGTTGAGGCGCTGGCGAATATGGACAAGACCGGCGTGCTGGCGGGTGAGCCGGTCGCGTTGCGGATCGAAGAGGTCTGAAGGTTTGCGTTGAGGGCCATCGCCTGCCCGCGGGTCGGCGATCTGACCGCGAATATTGCCACTTTATGGTGCAGCCATGATGTACCTTCGCAACGTAGCACCCAGCCTCACTAAATCGCCTACCCGGTCGCACCAAAGGTTCGCCCTTAAATACGGCACGCCTTTGGCGTGAAGGCCCGGCGCCTGCGACTTGATTCCCGGCCAAGTGCTACCTGCGCCCAACCCAAAACTTGCCCCGAGGCCCGCGCGAGGGTACAGGACAGAAAACCCATTGCACCCAAGGACACCTCATGACCGCTTCTGCCGAATTCCAAGACCGCATGCTCTCACTGGGCCTCGCCCGTGTTTCCGAAGCCGCCGCATTGGCCTCGGCCAAGCTGATCGGCAAGGGTGACGAGAAGGCCGCCGACCAAGCTGCCGTGAACGCCATGCGCGAACAGCTCAACATGCTCGACATCGCAGGCGTCGTGGTCATCGGCGAAGGCGAGCGTGACGAAGCCCCCATGCTTTATATCGGCGAAGAGGTCGGCACCGGCAATGGCCCCGGCGTGGACATCGCGCTTGACCCGCTTGAAGGCACCACGCTGACCGCCAAGGACATGCCCAACGCGCTCACCGTGATCGCCATGGGGCCGCGCGGCTCCATGTTGCACGCGCCTGACACCTATATGGACAAACTCGCCATCGGTCCGGGCTTTGAGACCGATGTCGTCACCCTCGACATGACCCCCGGTGAGCGCGTCGAAGCGCTGGCCCGCGCCAAAGGCTGTGCGGCGTCCGACATCACCGTTTGCATCCTCGAGCGTCCCCGCCATGCGGATATGATCGCCGAGGTGCGCGCCACCGGTGCCGCCATCCGCCTGATCACCGACGGCGATGTGGCAGGTGTGATGCACTGCGCTGACCCCGAGACCGGCATCGACATGTATATGGGCCAAGGTGGCGCGCCCGAAGGCGTGCTGGCCGCTGCCGCACTGAAATGCATGGGCGGGCAGATGTATGGCCGCCTGTTGTTCCACAACGAAGACGAAAAAGGCCGTGCCGCCAAGGCCGGGATCACCGAATTTGACCGCATCTATTCGCGCGACGAGATGGTCACCCAAGACGTGATTTTTGCCGCCACGGGCGTCACCGGCGGCAACATCCTACCGGGCGTGAAACGCGAGCCGGGCTGGCTGACCACCGAGACGCTGATCATGCGCTCGCGCACCGGCTCGGTCCGCCGCATCAACTACCGCACCCCGGCAGAGTGAGGGCCAGATCGACCCTTACTCCACTCCCTTCCATAACGGCCAAATGAGGTCCGCATGAGCTTTCTCGGTGTCGAAACATCTTTGAGCGGGCGGCGCTGGATCGGCCCTGACGTGGAACTGACCCGCGCGGCGGAACTGCTGGTGCAGCGCGCGGGCCTGCCCGACCCGGTGTGCCAAGTGCTGGCCCGGCGCGGCGTGGTCGACACCGAGGCGGCGGGCTTTCTGGCCCCCGCCCTGCGCGACCTGCTGCCCGACCCGCGCAGCTTGCGCGATATGGAGGCCGCGGCGACGCGGTTTCTCTCGGCCCTCCAAAAACGTGAACGCATCGCGATTTTCGCTGACTATGACGTGGATGGCGGCTCTTCCGCTGCGTTGTTGCTCGTCTGGCTGCGCGACATGGGCCACCGCGCGACGCTTTATATCCCTGACCGTATCGACGAAGGCTATGGCCCCAACGACGAGGCCATGTCGGCACTGGCCGCCGACCATGACCTGATCATCTGCGTCGACTGCGGCACACTCTCTCACGGGCCGATCGCTGCGGCCAAGGGCGCGCATGTCATCGTGCTCGATCACCACTTGGGCGGAGAGACGCTGCCGGATGCGCTGGCCGTAGTGAACCCCAACAGACAGGACGAAGACGGCACGCTGGCGCATCTCTGCGCCGCTGCGGTGGTGTTCCTGATGCTCGTCGAAGCAGGCCGCCAGCTGCGTGAGGCGGGCCAGAAGGGGCCGGACCTCATGGGGATGCTAGACCTCGTGGGGCTGGCCACCGTGGCCGATGTGGCCCCGCTGATCGGCGTCAACCGCGCCTTTGTGCGTCAGGGTCTGAAAGTCATGGCCCGCCGCGCGCGCCCCGGTTTGGCCGCCCTTGCCGATGTGGCACGGATGGACACGGCCCCCACGGCCTATCACCTCGGTTTTCTGCTTGGCCCCCGCATCAACGCGGGCGGGCGCATCGGGCAGGCCGACCTTGGCGCGCGGCTTTTGGCCACCGCCGACCCGCATGAGGCCGCAGCCTTGGCCGAGCGGCTGGACCAGCTCAACACCGACCGCCGCGAGGTCGAGGCCGCCGTGCGCGCCAGCGCCATGGCACAGGCCGAAGAGCGCGGCTTTGACGGGCCGCTGGCATGGGCCGCTGGCCCCGGGTGGCACCCCGGCGTGGTGGGCATCGTTGCCTCGCGCCTGAAAGAAGCCGCCAACCGCCCCTCCATCGTCATCGGCGTCGAAGACGGCATCGGCAAAGGCTCAGGCCGCTCAATCAGTGGCATCGACCTTGGCGCGCCGATCCAGCGCCTTGCTGCCGAAGGGCTGCTGATCAAGGGCGGCGGCCACAAGATGGCGGCAGGCCTGACGGTGGCAGAAGACAAGATCGACGCGGCGATGGAACGGCTTGGCGAATTGCTCACCAAACAGGGCGCGCATCTGGCTGGCCCCGCTGACCTCAACCTCTGCGGCATGATGATGCCCGGCGCGGCCACCGTGGAGCTGGCCGAGATGGTTGACCAAGCCGGCCCCTTCGGCGCGGGCGCCCCTGCCCCGCGCTATGCCTTCGCCGACATGCAAATCCGCTTTGCCAAACGGGTGGGCGAGAACCACCTCAAAGTCAGCTTTGGCGACGGTCTGGGCGCGAACCTCGAAGCGATTTCTTTCGGTGCCTACGACGGCCCCCTCGGCCCCGCGCTTGAAAACCACGGCGGCGCGCGTTTCCACCTCGCCGGGCGTCTCGACATCAATAATTTCCGCGGTCGGCGGACCGTTCAACTGCGTCTGGAGGACGCCGCGCGGGCCTGAAAACTTTTTCTAGAAAAAGTTCATTTTTCTGCTTGCAGCCCCCCGCAGTATTACTTAAACGTCCGCTCACAGACAGAGCAGCAACACACGAAACGCTGCACTGACCTGACAAAGAGTGGCCCGTTCGTCTATCGGTTAGGACGCCAGGTTTTCAACCTGGAAAGAGGGGTTCGATTCCCCTACGGGCTGCCACCTCATCATAGTACGTTGTAAATAAAGGTTAATAGTTGGCTAACTGGCTAACCTAGCGATGGCTAACCTATTTTTGCCACCTTTCCTTGATCATAGAGTGGCAGCTCAAAGCGGGCTTTCACCTTATAGCGATGGTATGTCAAAACGGCACGAGGACCAAAATTCGTTGGCATTCCTCCGTGCGTGATCTTGAGCCCCATCCCAATCAAAGCCCGCACCGTTTACGGATCGGTGTAGCCGATCCACTATCCGAATAGTCAGCTTTAGCAACTTGGCCTCATCACCGTATCGGAACTGAACCGGATTGCTCTCATTGAATATTGATGCCTCTAAGTTGTGTGCGAGATAGCTATCTCGAAACGGCCTCAGACTGCTTGTGACATATGTTTCCTCTACCTTAGGTGCACACTGCTTTACGAACAGTAGCCACCTTCTCACCTTCCGACTTTCTCTCTCCGCTCGTTCAGTTCTTTGCCTTCTCCAGTACTCGGCAAGCATACGTTGCTCATCACTATCGGCAGTTGGGTTTAGTCTGCTGGGTTCCAGGGTAATTGAGTGATAGGCATAAGTCTCCTCAGCAAAATGCCCCCTCACTCCCTCCTTATCTAGCAGCGCCAACACTGTCGGTATACTCTCGCGGTCCTTCGATGGTTTGTCCCATACCGCGCTCAAGCGAACCAAAAAGTAGAAGTGCATACTCCTCTGCATCTCGTTAAACGCGTGGGCTGCATTGGACCTCGGAACCTGACTTGATATCGTGTCTGAGTAAAGTACTACGGCGTTATTCTCAGCTAGTGCTATCAGACCAAGAACATGGTCGACGAGTTTGTCAGTTACTTGCTTCGCGCGTTCAACTCGCTGCTCATCTGTGAACCTGTCTGCAAAATTAGCCACTACAAGAAGTCTCCATCACTACCCCGGATAGACTAGCCTACTTTTGAGAGGGTTAGCCAAAGCCTTAATTGATGGAATGATTTCAACAGCACTTTGCGGTGGGTTAGCCAAGCCAAGTCATTGATAAGAAAACTCACCCGCGTTCCCCTACGGGCTGCCACTTTTCTTCTCAAAATTAATGCTACGACGACCACTCTGCCCATGAGGTTCTGGTTGCGGGTCACTCTGCGATAAACGGGCCTTCTCGAGCCAGTCGAAGCATGACCCGGCAAGCCCCTCACGATCAGGCTCCTGAACATATTGAGGAGACTCCTTATAGTCGGAGTGAATAAGGTGGGCAGCGATCTCGCACAGGTTGGCACCAGATTGGACCAAGTCTCTTTTTTGGGGGGGCGCGCTTTGCGAACGCCATGCTGCAACAGGAAGCGCAGTTCGATTTGCGCTTCCTGGCTTTCCCCAATAACTTTCACAGCACATGTCAAACCGCCCGGCACGCGCCATAGATGGGCTACAGAGCTTACTGACGGCAAGAGTAGCATCATGCTAATCCCCCACGCCAGTTCTTCGGGGAGAGGCGGCTATGCAGCACGTATCGGCTCTAAGCGCCAATCCTACGGATCATTCATCGCAACGTCACCGTTCCATAATTTGACCGTAGACGTCACCCGCGTGACCCTACCTCAATACAGCCCCTGAATTTCCAGTGGCAGTTGCTTCACCTGCTGCTGTTTCAGCACGGTCTTTGGCTGGGGCGTCGAGTCTGCTGATCGCAGCTTGTTGTAGCGGTTGGCCGAGGCGGCCGAGATATCTTCGCGGCTGCGCAGGATGGTGGGGCGCAGGAAGACGAAAAGTGTGCGTTGTGTGTTGCGGCCGTTGCGGGTCTTGAACAGCTCGCCGACCACCGGCAGATCGCCCAAACCCGGCACCTTGCTGCTGCCGTTGATCCGGTCGTCGGTGATCAGCCCGCCCAGCACCACGGTGCCGCGGTTGTCGGCCATGACGGTGGTGTTGATAACCCGGCGGTTGGTCACGAGGTCAGCCGCGCCTTCGACATTGGCGTTGGTGAGGCTCGAAATTTCCTGTTCGATCACCAGTTGCACCACCCCGCCCGCAGTGATCCGCGGCACCACGTTCATGGTGATGCCGACGTCACGCCGCTCAATCGTGGTGAAAGGCGTGGCGGTATTGCCGTCTGTGGCAAAGCTGCCGGTGCGGAAAGGCACGTTCTGGCCAACGACGATGGTCGCCGGTTCGTTGTCGAGCGTGGTGACCGAAGGCGTGGACAAGAGCCGCGCGCTGGTCGATTGTGACAACGCCTGCACGAGGATGCCAAAATCGTTGCCCCCTGCGCCCAGTGTCAGCCCGGTCGAGAGCGCGGACCCCGCAGGCACGCCGACAGCCGACAGAACGGAGCCGAGCGAGACCCCGCCGCCATTGGAAAAATTGGTCGCAGCGATGGCGCCATTAGGAATGTTCGGACCCAGCCCCAGCTGCGCGCCAAGCCGTTCGGCAACCTCGCCCGAGACCTCGACAATGGCCGCTTCGATCATCACCTGCGGGCGGCGCACGTCGAGCGCATGAACCAGTTGGCCGATCTCTTGAACCTGCGCGGCGGTGCCACGCACAATGATGGAATTGGTTGCGACTGAGGCCGTGATATTGACGGCATCCGGGGCCACAACGCGGCTCAGGGGGACAAAGGCGCCCTCCGCGCCCTCCTCGGCCTCAGCCGCAGCACCGACATCGGCGGCCACGACATTGGTGATGTCGGTGGCTTCGCCCACGGTGCCCTTGATGATGTCTGCAATCACCTGAGCATCGCCGTACTGCAGGTTGAAGACCGTGGTGGCCACGGCCTCGCGTGGATCACGGCGTGGGGCCACGTCCATCGCGATGGCAAGGTTGCGGATCTCGGAAATGTCTTCGGGCGTGCCCCGCACGAGCAAAAGGTTCGAGCCGGGATCGACGGAGAGCCGCGCGCCGGTGCCTGCCGGGCCCAGCACCTCAAGAATGGCATTGCCCACGGTCGCCGCATCGGCACTGCGAAAGCGCAGCACTTCGGAGCGCACCAGCGCGTCACCGTCAAAGCTGCGGGCGATTGCCATGATCCGATCCACATTGGCGCGGGTATCGGTGATGACCACGCCGTTGGGGTCTTCGACCGCTTCGATATAGCCCGATTCAGCCACCAGCGGGCGCAGCACTCGGACGGCCTCTGCCGAGGGCAAGCGATTGAGACGCAGCATCTCGGTCACGAAGTCCTGACTGCCCGCGTCGTCGGCCTCGCCCAGATTCGGGCCGCTCGCGGTGCGGGCCTCGGCCTCAGGCACCACCTGCCAGATTGATCCCGCCTGAACGGCGACGAAGCCGCGCACCCGCAGAATAGACTGGAACAGAGACCAGACGCCTTCGGCATCCAGCGCCTCGGCAGAGACCACCGTGACCTCACCCACGAGGCCCGGGTCCAGCACCAAGGTCCGGCCAGTGATCTCGGAGATCTGCTCGACCAAGAGTGAGATGTCTGCATCGCGCAGATTGATGACAAAGGTCTCTTGTGCCCGCGACGGGGCAGGCAACAGGGTCAGCAGCCCCAGCATCAGGGCGGCAAGGAGAGTGAGCGGACGGGTCACTGCAGCGGGAATGACATCACGATCGTGCGGCCATCCCTTTCCACTTCGATGCGGGCAAGGCCGGATTCGGCAATCACGTCATAAAGCGCGCGATCTTTATCCACGTTGCCGACACTCTGCCCGTTCACACTTGTCACGATGTCTCCTGCCCTCAAACCAGCGCGGTTTACACCCACGTCGTGCTTTTCTGCGATGGTATAGCCTTTTTCCCCCGGCACCAAACCAATCGTGTCGAGCACCTGAGCCGGATTGGCGATGATGCGCTTACGCCACATGTCGATATAATCCTGTGTGGTGACAGGCTCTGCCCGGGACGCGGCATCCACCTGTTCGCTGATCGACCCGCCCTGCCCCGAGGTGATTAGCGCCATCAGCCGCTCTGCGCCGGTCGGCACGGCCTCGGCGTCCGGGGTGGCCTCGGCACCTGCAAAATAGAGCACAATTTCAGCGCCATTCTTGTGGAGTGTCACGCGGTCCTGCGCGATGGCGGTGAGCGTGGTGCCCGGTGCCACCTCCTCGTCAATGCGGTAGTTGCCCTCCGATTGGTCCGAGCGCAGCAGGGCCAGCGAACGGCTAGGATCATCGCGCACGATCACACCCAGAAGGACCAAATTGAGCGGCGCCTCGACGGCTTCGACCTCGGCTACCGGCACCTCGGCGGCGCCAAAAGGCGCCAGCGCCAAAGCGGGGCCGAGATCGGTGGGGGCGGTTTGCGCTTCGACCAGCGCGCGCAGCACAGCGACGGGCGGCATAACCCGGTCATGGCCCATCACCCGCCATGTCACATCCGCTCCGGCCACGGCGACGCTGCCCAATGCGCCAAGGATCACGGCAAGCCGCAGCCATCTGCCAAGGGGTGCAATCGGGATCATGACGGCGCTCCAATATCGAGATACCCATCCAACACGTAGAGCGGCTGGTCGCTGCCCGCGATCGCGCTGCGCAGGGTCACGGCCTCGACCGCCGGGTCTTCAGTGGATCGGCGGGTCACGGTGATGTCAAAGTCGATGCCATAGATTTCCAGCGCTGAGGTCGCCGCTGGCAGCCCGGCGCGCAGTTCCGACAGGCGGTATTCGGCGGCCCAGCGGGCGGCGACGCGGTCCGACAGATCGGTGATGCGGCGGGTGTGCCCCTCGCTGGCAGAGAGCAAAGAGACCGCACCAAGCGCCAGCACCGCCATTGCCACCAAAGCTTCGATCAAGGTAAACCCTGCATCCGCCTGCCGCCTCATTGCGCCCCCTCCAACCGCGCGGCGTTGAGACCGTCAAAACGGATTACTTCCGAAGCGCCCGCGCCCGACCGCAACTCAAGCGTCAATGGCCCGGACACACCGGGGTCCATGTCGCGCGACAGGATCAAGCTGCCCGCCGCATCGGCGATCCGGGTGCCGCCGTCAAATAGATGCGGCGTGGCGAGGATCGGCAGGTCATGCGCCTGCCATCTGTCGCCATCATATAAATCAAAACGATAGCCTTCAGCCGCCCAGACAAACCCCAACGGCACCCCGGTCAAGATCACCTCATCCGCCGCTCGGTTCAGCCGCGCCACCAGCAGGTCCGCCTCTTGCCCTGCCACATCGCCACGCGGACCAGAGCCAAAACTCAGCCCCACCACTCCGGCCAGAATGCCGATCAGTGCGAGAACGACAAGCACCTCCACCAGTGTCACGCCAGCATCGGGCAGCCGGTGTCGGCCCGGCGATGTGGATGTGGATGTGGGTGTGGCGGGGATTTGGGTCACCTGTTGGCCTGCAACTGCCCATGTGTGATGTCTGCATTGGCACCCTCGCCCCCCGGCGCGCCATCCGCGCCCAACGACATCAGGTCAAAGCCGCCAGTCTGCCCCGGCGAGGCATAGAGGTAATCATTGCCCCAAGGGTCAATCGGCACGGCGGTCAGATAGCCCCCTGCCACCCAGTTGCGCGGCTCGGGCGGGGAGGTCGGGCGCACGGCCAGCGCCTCCAACCCCTGTGTGGTCGTGGGATAGGTGCGGTTATCTAGGCGGTAAAGTTCCAGCGCCGAACTGACCGCGCGGATGTCCGATTGCGCCACCGTGGCCCGCGCCTCATCGGGGCGGCCAATGACGTTGGGCACGATGATCGCGGCCACCAGCGCGATGATCACCAGCACCACCATCATCTCGATCAGGGTCACCCCGGCCTCGGGGTTACGCGCGCCTTTGCGCGCTGGATGAGTGCGCGGGCACGCTTGACGCAAGTTTTTCCGATGGCCCATGAAACTGTTCCCCTATCTGTCGCGTGGCTTTGGCTATACTATGGTAAAAACAGGATGATTGAAAAGGCAATTTTACGTGAGTAATCAAAGTATTACGTCAGAACTGGACGCCTCTGAGCGCCCCATAGACCTGCGCGATGAAAATACTTTGAAACCCTTGCTGTCTCCTGCCACGGCCGGTCTACTGGCCCGCGCCGATGCCTATTGCCCGAAAGAAAATGGCCTATCCGCAAGGCTTGTGGCCGCCGAGCAAGTCGGCAGCTTTCTGGTCGATGTGCCCCGCGCCACTGCCCGCCAACGGCGCGCTTTGCTGACCTTTGCCGTCGAAGACCGTATCGCCGCTCCGATCCAGTCGGTGCAGGTGATCCAAGGCCCACTTGAGAACGCCGATCCGCGTCAACTGCTGGCCTTTGTCCTGTCGCAAGAGATCATGGCTGAGATCGCCGCCGCCGAGGCCCCCTATCTGCCGGAGTTTCTGATGATCCCGCGCCCCGACGCCGGGGGCGGCCCGGCGTGGTCGGTCTGGCGCGAGGGCGACAGGGCGGTGGTACGCTGCTCGGACGGCACCGGATTTGCCCTGCGGACCGAGATGCTGCCGCTGTTCTGGAGCCGCTTGGGACACCCCAAGCTCTATGTGCTCGCCGAACCGCTGGGTGACGCTTTGCCAGCCGAAGACCTCTCTGCCGCGCCGCCGCCACCGGACCCGCGCGACCTTGCTTTTAGCTTTGCGCGCCAGCGCACAGCAGGGGCCGAAGGGTTTGCGGCATGGCGATGGGCCGCGATGGCCGCAGGTGCGGCGCTGTTAATCCATCTTGGCCTCACGGCCTTTGACACCGCCGCCCTCAAACGTCTCGCGCAACAGGAACGCCTCGCAGCCGAAGCCGCCATTGCAGACATACTGCCCGGGATCCCGCTGACCGGCGATGTCGGGCCGATCCTCGCCCGGCTCACCCCGGCCCCCAGTGACGAGGGGCGCGGCCCCTTTTTGCCGCTGCTGAACGAGGTCGCGGGCACATTGGCCTCGGAGCCTGCCAGCGTCGGGTTCCGCCGCCTGTCTTGGGGGCGGCGCGACAATACGCTGGTGGTGCTGATGCAAAGCCCCGGGCTGGAAGATCTGCAACGCATTGAGCAGGAACTTGAAACCGCTGGCTTTGCCGTGCGCAGCGGGGCGGCCACCGCTGGAAATGGCGGCGCGGAAGTTGAGATGCGCATCACCAAAGGGGCGGGCGGATGACCGGTTTTGATCGGCTCAGCAGACGCGAAAAACTGCTTATCGCCCTAGTGATCCCGCTGGCCCTTTTGGTGGCGCTTTACCGTTTTGCATGGATGCCGCTGCAAGCGGGTGAAGCGCAAGCGCGCGCCGACATCGCGGCGTACCGCCTTGTGCAGGACACCGCAGCACTGGCCGCCCAGACCGAGATCGCGCCCACGGCGCCGATCAATGACACCCCGCTTGCCACCCGGATCACCAGTTCCGCCAGCGCGGCGCAGCTGACCCTGCGCCGCATCGAGCCCGAAAACGACGGCATCCGCGTGACCTTGGACGACACGCCCTTTGCCACCCTGCTGCTCTGGCTTGCCGATCTCGAAGAACAGCATGACGTGACCCTTGAAGCGCTCGAAATCGACCGCCGCCCGGCGCCCGGTGTGATTTCGGCCCGTCTGTTGCTGGGAGCCCTGTGATGCCTGAACCAAGCCTCCTGCCCCGCCTCGCCTACGGCTTTGCCCAAAGCCATGGCGTCATCGTGACGCCCGGCGGCGAGGGTCCGCTGTGCCAGTATCGCAGCGATGCGCCGCTGGAGGCGCTGATCGAAGCGCAGCGGTTCTGCGGCACGACATTGACCTTCGAAGAAGTCGGTACCACGGAATTCGAGGCCGCGCTTGGCACGCTGTATCGCGATTCCGCGTCCGAGGCCGCGCAGGTGGCCGCCGATGCCGATGACGATCTGGTCACGCTTGCCGATACGGCGGCCTCTATCGACGACCTTCTGGCGCAGAACGACGATGCCCCGGTAGTGCGGTTGATCAACGCGCTGCTGCTCGAAGCAGTCAAGGAAGGCGCGTCGGATGTGCATATTGAAACCGAAGAGCGCCGCCTGCTGGTGCGTTTCCGCGTCGACGGCATCCTGCGCGAAGTGATCAGCCCGAAACGCGCGCTCGCGCCCTTGCTGGTGAGCCGGATCAAGGTCATGGGCAAGCTCGACATCGCCGAAAAGCGCCTGCCGCAGGACGGACGGGTGTCGCTGCGGGTCGGGGGCTATGACCTCGACGTGCGGATCTCGACCATTCCGTCGCAGTTCGGCGAGCGGGTGGTGCTGCGTCTCTTGGACCGTGGCCAGACCCTGCGCGGCATCGACCATCTGGGCCTGTCGCCCCGCGACAACACCGTATTGAAACGCATCCTCGCCCTGCCCGACGGCATGGTGCTGGTGACCGGCCCCACCGGCTCGGGCAAGACCACAACGCTCTATGCCGGGCTCGACATGCTCAACGACCGGCAGCGTAATATCATGACGGTCGAGGACCCGATCGAATACACGATGGACGGGGTGGGCCAGATGCAGGTCAATGCCAAGACCGACCTCAGCTTTGCCCGCGGGCTGCGCGCCATCCTGCGCCAAGACCCCGATGTCATCATGGTGGGCGAGATCCGCGACCGTGAAACCGCGCAGATTGCGGTGGAATCGGCGATGACCGGGCATTTGGTGATTTCGACCCTACACACAAATACGGCCGTCGGCGCGGTCTCGCGCTTGGTGGAAATGGGGGTTGAGCGGTTCCTGCTGGCACCAATGCTGCGCGGGCTGATCGCCCAGCGCCTGGTGCGGCGCAATTGTCCGGATTGTTTAGCGGAT
Organism: Sulfitobacter sp. NFXS29; assembly: GCF_040148765.1. Lineage (NCBI taxonomy): Bacteria > Pseudomonadati > Pseudomonadota > Alphaproteobacteria > Rhodobacterales > Roseobacteraceae > Sulfitobacter > Sulfitobacter sp. NFXS29. The sequence goes on along the minus strand of NZ_JAGDED010000001.1, from coordinate 545,549 downwards.
CACACCGTCACCCAGACCGAAAGCGATCTTCTGGCGGGCAAGGTCAAACCCGGAGAGATCGTTCAGAAAGGCATGGGCTGCGACAACTGCCAAAACAGCGGGCATCGCGGGCGCCTGCCACTGTACGAGATCATCGAAGTCGATGGTGATCTTGAGCGGATGATGCACGAAGGCCAATCCGAAGCCAGCCTGATCGCGGCAGCCCGGGCGCGCGGTCCGGGCATTCTGGAAGACGGCATCGCCAAGATGCGCGCAGGCATGACCACAGCGCAAGAGGTCGCCCGCGCAATCCATGAGGGCACGGTTCTCCCCCCGCCTGCCCCCGATGCCGCGCCCGCACCGGAGGCTGACTGATGCCCGCCTTTGCCTATGAAGCCCTGACCCCCGCGGGCAAATCGACCAAGGGGATCATCGAGGCCGCTAGCGCCGCCGCCGCCCGCAGCAATCTGCGCCAGCGCAACCTCGCGCCGCTCTCTGTCGAGCCGACAAAACAGAGCAAGACCGCCAAGCAATCGGGCTTTGGCGAGCCGCGCATCCCGCGCCGGGCGCTGACGCTGCTGACACGGCAATTGGCCACGCTTGTCGGGTCGGGCATCGGGGTCGAACAGGCGCTGAAAACCGTGGCGGATCAAAGCGGCAAACCGGCGGTGACCTCGCTGCTGCTCAACCTGCGCGCCTCTGTCCTCGAGGGCCGCAGCTTTGCCCAAGCGCTTGGCGATTACCCGAATGTCTTTGGCGATTTCTACCGCGCCTCAGTGGCGGCGGGAGAGACCTCGGGCCAATTGGGTCAGGTGATGGAGCATCTCTCAGGCTTTGTGGAAACCCGCGCCAAGAACCGCCAGACGGTGCAATTGGCGCTGCTTTATCCCGCGATCCTCGCGGTGGTGTCGCTTGCGGTGATCGTGGCCTTGCTGACTTTCGTTGTGCCCGACATCGTGCGCGTCTTCACCTCGCGCGGGGCGGAACTGCCGTTCCTGACCCGGTCGCTGATCTCTGTCAGCGATTTTATCAATGCTTGGGGGCTTGTGGTATTTGGTGGGCTCGTGGCTATTGGGATTGGGGCTGCCAGCCTTCTGCGGCAACCGGCGATCCGGCTGCGCTGGCATCGCTTTCTCTCACGCTCGATGCTAACGCGAGGGTTTTCGCTCAAGACCAATGCGGTGCAGTTTGCCGGCACCTTGGCGACCCTAACGGTAAGCCGCGTACCTTTGGTCGATGCACTGGCTGCGGCGGCCCAGACGGTGCCGAACCTACATATTCGCGCCAAGGTCACGCAAGCCACGGCCCGGGTGCGCGAAGGTGTGGCCCTGTCTCAGGCGCTTGAAGAGGCCAAGGTTTTCCCACCCATGCTCATTGCCATGGTCGCCAGCGGCGAGGCGGGCGGCGTGTTGGGGGCTACCCTGACCCGCGCTGCCGATGACCAAGAGCGCGACCTCAATGCGCTGGTCGCAGCATTGGTGGCGCTGGTCGAGCCTGCGGTACTGCTGATCATGGGCGGGATCGTGATGCTTTTGGTGCTGTCGATCCTGTTGCCGATCGTGAACCTGAACAATCTGGTAAACTAGAAGGGATATTCGATGATGATCGGGCCGCCTGTTGGCATGCCAGGCACCAAGACCGCCCCTTCGGGTTCGACCCGAGCAATCAGGCGGCGGTCGCCGGTCACGGTGAATTCGGCCAACACGCTGTCACGATCACGCAACTGGCCGCGGGCGTCACTGCCTTGGGTGGTCAGATCAAGCGTCATCTGCGGGATCGTCGCTGCGCTGCCAAGCAAATCCTCGCAGCTGCCGGCTTCGACTGAGACAACCCCTGCTGCCGCCGCACGGCCCTCTTGCCAGCGCAGGGTCTGCACATCGACCACCGCGCGGGAGGTGCAGTTCTTCAGTGCAAACTCAGGGACAAGGGCCAAAAGTCCCGGCCCGGCACGGCCCACGACCGTTCGGGCTTCAAGCGCCCAAGGCGTGGCACTTGCGACCCCGGTCAATTGGGTGTCGTTGCCTTGCAGTGTCCAATCGACCACGCCGCGTGCCAACAGCAATGACCGCCCCCGGACCTCCCAATCCAGCGAATATCCACCGCTAAGCACCGCGCGGCCTTTCCACAGGCTGCCATACAGGTCAGTAATCTGTGCAGGGACTACCGCAACGCGGTGCAGCGCGGTGGCCGGCAGGGTGACGATCAATGCAGCCAGATAAATAAGGAACGCAAAAGATGCCAAAAGCACGAGCGAAACAAGCGACCGAAACCGCGATTTGCGGGGCCGGTGTGGCTCTGACACGGCGGCGTCTGTTGATGGGTCTTGGTGGGTCATCGGCGCTCTTTGGTCTGTCGGGTTGCGGCGGGCTGTCTCTGACGGGGGGCGACAAGCTGCCGCCCGCGAATGCGGTGGGTCAGGCGGTTCTGCTGGCGCCGCTCAGCGGGCCGCGTGCCTCATTAGGTCAGATCATGCTGGCCGCTGCAAGCCTTGGCGGCAATTCCACAGCAGCGGGCGCAGAGGTGGCGGTGGTCGACGCGGGCGACAGCGACGCCTCGGCGGTTGCGGCGGCCAAAGCGGCGCAGGCGGGCGGCGCGCGGATGTTCCTCGGACCGCTGTTTTCAGGGCAAAGCCGCGCCGTGGCGGCAGCCGTTGATGTGCCGGTTGTGTCCTTGTCGAACGACAGCTCAATCGCGGGCGGCAACCTGTTTGTCTTTGGCATTACCCCGCAGCAATCGGCCAAGTCGATCCTTGGGTTTGCTGCCACGCGCGGCAAACGCAGCGTTGTTACTGTGGTCCCGCCGGGCGCCTTCGGCGCGCTGTCAGCGACGGCGGCACAGGCAATGGCGGCCAGCGTCGGTATCCAAATGCCCGCCCCCGTTGTTGCGGCCTCAGCCGCCGGACTGATGGATCAGATCCGCGCGGCCAACGGCGGCGCGCTGCCCGATGCGGTCTATCTGCCCGTGGTCGGCGGCCCCTTCGAGGAACAGGCCGCTGCCCTCAAATCCAGCGGGGTGCAACTGCTGGGCTCCGAGCAATGGGCCTCGATCACCCCCTACCGGATCGCGGCGCTGCAAGACGGGTGGTTCGCCGCCCCCGACCCGGTGGGTTTCGAAGCCTTCGCCACCGCCTTTGCCGAGGTCAGCGAGGCCGACCCCGGCGTGCTGGCAGGGCTGGCATTCGACGCCGTGGAGATGGCCCGCATCCTTGGCCGGATTGCCCAGCAAGACCGCAAGGGACTGCTGCGTGAGGCGGGCTTTGACGGTGTTGTCGGCCCCTACCGGTTTCAGAAAGACGGGCAATGCAGCCGCGGCCTGGCGATCCTTAGTGTGACCAATGGCGCCAACAACCTGATCGGCTCGACCGGCGCATGACCCCTCGGCGCGACGGCATGGCCGGGGTGACATTGGTCGAAATGCTGGTGGCGCTGAGCCTTTTTGCCATGGTCGGTCTTGCCGCCTTTACCACCTTGGACACGATCCTGCGGGTGCGCGCGCAGACCGATGGGCGGCTGGAGCATCTGGCCCGGCTTGACCGCGCGCTCATGATCTTTGGCCGCGATCTGATCGAAGCCGATCCGCAGGCCGTCACGTTGGAGGCGGGCGTACTCTCGGCCCCGCTGCAAGACGGGCGCACCCTGCGCCGCTACCTGCGTGCCGAGGGGGAATTGCACCGTCAGTCGGGCCCGCAAAACGCTGACCCCGATTTGACGCAGACCCTTGTGCCAGAGGTCGAGAGCCTGACCTTTCGGGTGCTCGACGGCGGGGGCATTTGGCATGACACCTGGCCTGACCCCGCCAGCGACACTCCGGCGTCTGCCGTGGACCTGCGCCTTGAGATCACCGGAGCAGGCACGCTGCGGCGGCTGGTGCCATTAAGCCAAGTGGTGCCGAAATGAGGGCGCGTGAGGCTGGGGTGATCCTGATCAACGTGCTGGTGGCACTGGCGCTTGGCGCGGCCATTGTCGTGTTGATGTTCACCTCGCAGGAAAACCTGATGGACCGCACCCGCCGGGCTGCGGCGGCCACGCAGGCCGAAGCGCTGGCGCTTGGCGCGGAGGCATCACTGGTCGCCGCCCTGCGCCGCGACATGGAAGTGGCCCCCGAGACCGATCATATGGCCGAGCCTTGGGCGCTGGCCGCGCAGGAGGAAGTTGAACTGGAAACCGGCAGCTTCTCGATCACCGTGAATGACGCGCAGGCGCGGTTTGACCTCAATGCCTTGGCGGCGGGCCGGCTTGCGCAGCAGCAGACATTGGCGCGACTGATCACCGCGCTGGAACTGCCGGACCAAGTGGCGCTCGATATCAATGGCCATCTGATCCGGCGCGGCCCAGTGCGGGACTTGGCGGAAATCCAAGCGTTGGATGCCCAGACCCGCGCCGCGCTGGCACCCCATGTCAGCCTGCTGCCGCAGTCCGGAAATGTGAATTTGAACACGGCCAATGAGACGGTGATGGCCGTGATGCTGGGCTCGCCCAGTGCGGCGCGACAGCTTGTCAAACGGCGCGCGGCGACGGGCTTTCTTACCAAGGGCGACCTCACCGACGCGGGGATTGTGACGCTGAACGGGATTGGCTTCACCTCAGCGGTCTTTGATGTCGAAAGCCGGGCCGAGGTCGACGGTCTCACGGTCACGCTGAGTTCGCGGTTGCTGCGCCGCACGGTGCTGGGCCAAAAGGAAGTGCGCGTCATCGCGCGCAGTTTCTCGCCCCAAGGGGCAGATGCAGCCCCCCTGCCCGACCCGCCGCCCTTTCGCCCCTAAAAAACACAGACGCCAAGAAAAACGCGGCCTCCCGGGAGGGGAGGCCGCGTTTCGGGTCACTCACGCCAATCAGGCGCTTGCCGTACCCTTACGGGTTAAACGGCTCCCGTGTCGGGAACTGGGGCAACGACACCCCGGCGAGGGATATCGGCTCATCATTGCGATCCTGCGCAAAGGCACGGGCAAAGTCCGACCCCAGCGAGGCGATCCCATTGAGCCCGCTCCCGCCGCCGCAGGCGACCAAAACACCGCCCAGAAGCACAAGAATCGAGATATTCTTTAACATTGGAATTCTCCTATTCCTTTGGGTTTAGTTGTTCGGCGAACCGGCGATCGGCGTATTCAGATAGGGGAAGGACGCCCGCAGTTCGGTGGCCCGCAACGGTGCACCATCGGTGAAGGGAACTTCGCCGGCGGGTGCTGTGTCATCAGGGTCACCATCGCCACAAAGGCCGAGGTTGATGCTGTCTTCGGCACTTGGATCACCGCTGACTTCCTGACCCAGCGGCACGTTGTGGCACAGACGGCCCATCATCACACGCAGGGCAAGGTCGACCGTGTCATCGCCGGGGCGACGGCCGTTCGGGAAACCACCCAGATCTTCGGCCAGCAGGCCAAAGGTGTGCTGATCATCACGCGGTGTCGCCGGGAAGGCGGTGTTCAGACGCAGCATTTCCGACAGGTCGGTCGAAGCATCGAAACCTGCAGGCTGGTTCACACCCGGGAAACCCGAGAGGAAGGCCGTCACAAGATCATTGCGCGGGAAGTTCGACGGCGCGATGTCGCCCGAGGCACCAAGCGCGTCGCGGAACAGGATGTCCAGCAAGGCTGGCAGGGTCGGGTTGGTGACATAGACCGCGAGGGCTTCGTCGATGACCGGCTCGGCAGCGTTGAAGAGATCCTTGTCGGCCAAACCGATGACGACTTCGTTCACCAGCGGGTTCGACAGACGCGACTGCTGCACCCAAGCACCGCCAAAGAGCGAAGTCTGCTCATAGGTCGGCGACGGATCTTCAAGCTCACCCTGCGGCAGGCTCGCGGTGGTCCAGGCACCGATCACAGCTTCATCGCCTTGGGTCAGGCAGTCAATCGGGACTTCAAGTGCCAGCGTAGTGACATTGGCCTTGCCGATCAGATCGTCATTGGCGCGGTCCTGCACGATGCCGTTCGCATTGAAATCCGGGTCATTGTACTGCGGCCACATCGGGTTATCAGGGCCTTGCACGGGCACAAGGTTCACCAAGTCGAAGATCTCGCCAAGGTTCACGGCAAAAGCTTCTTCGCGCTGACCGGCAAAGACACGGCCGGTGCCACAGCCCGGAATCTCGACATTGTCGTAGATATAGGCGTCGGCATAGGCCTCGTAGTCGGGCAGTGTCTTGTTGCCGACATTGTCGAGGGGCTTGGCGAAGGTTGTACCGCCCGAGTGGGTCAGTTCGGCACGATCGCCGCTACGGCGGTCGCCGGTGATCATGGTGACACCGTAGCTTTCGGTCTCGCCCAAGGCGGCTGTGGGGTTGCTGGCGGTGATCTGGCCAGCCGCGCGCAGCGGGATGCCCACGGTCTCACCGCCGATATCAAGCTGGATACCGGTGCCGCCCGTCAGGTTGTTGTCGAATTTGAACTGGAAGGTGATCTCTTCCTCGGCGTCGGCATCGTTGCTGACGTGGATCTCATAGATCGCATCGGGATCCATGGTGAAATAGTTCGGACCGCCATAAGGGGCCTGCAAAGGCTGGTAGTTGGCGATCAAGGTCACATAGTCGCCGCGCCCTGCCTCATAGCTTTTGAACATGTAGAAATCGGTGGCGTCGATCTTTGGCTGCTCGGTGATACCGGGCGCTTCGCGGTGTGACGACGCTGATGCAAGGGTCGCTGTCAGGCACAATGCGCTGGCGCAGCTCCCTCGTAGCAGGGTACGAACAGAAATAGTCATTTGTCTCTCCCAAGTTGGCATTTTTCTGATGTAATCGTTGGTTCAACTCTCCCTGCGAACGCTGAAAAAAATGCAACTCAGTACCCGCATTAACGCAGTCACGTGGTTCGTTAAGAAAAGGTTTCATCCTTCTTGAAAAAAGTTTTGTTGCCGAAGGACGGGATGATTTGTAGGCCAACGGAATGCCTTTGAACGCGGATATGTCGCCTGCCCTATTCCTTGCGAGCACGGCCATTTTGACTGTATTTTTGGGTCTGCTGGTACGGATCGACCTGCGCGAGAAGCGCCTGCCGGACCGGTATACCTTGCCGCTCATCGTTCTGGGGCTTTCGCTAAATGCTTATGCTAGGGGCACATTACCGGTGGGCGAGATTTGGGGGGCGATTGTCGGCTATGTGACCTTCTGGGGGCTCGGCAGTTTGTTTTTCAGACTGCGAGGGCAAGAAGGGCTTGGGCTCGGCGATGCGAAGCTTCTGGCCGCCGCTGGCGCGTGGCTGGGGATTAGCGTCTTGCCGATGGTCGTGCTGTTGGCGGCGCTCGGGGCCTTGGGCTTTGCGGTTATCACCCAACGTGGACGAACGGACCAACTGGCCTTTGGCCCTTGGCTTGCGGCGGCGTTCTTTGTCTTGTGGGTATTGAGGATTGATACCGTCTGGTAGTGATCGGCAGGCCACTGTTGGAGCGTTGAACCATTGGTGTCCCTGCAAACTAACTGCACATTTTGGTGGTAGACCTAACATATGAACCCAATCCGGAAGTCATTGTTTGCCAAGATTTTCACTGCCGTCGCAGCGATTTCCGTTCTTATCGTATTGGTAATGGCACTGATGGTCGCCCTGTGGATGCGCGAGGGTTTTGCGCGCTACCTGCTTAGTGGAGAACTGGCACGGTTCGACGAGCTCGCAACATCCTTGGCTGAGCGTGGGCAGAACAGTTGGGCCGAGTTTGATGAAGACCCGCAACTGTGGGCTGCTTTTGTACATGAACATGCCCCTCGCCCAAGCCGGTCCCCGAGATTTCCACCTGAAGCCCCCCCCCCACCAAGGCCAGACAACCCACCGCCGTTTACATTAGGCGATGACAATATGAGGCTGGAAAAACGTATCGTGCTGCTTGACCGCGATGGCATTCAGATCGCAGGCCATATTGAACGCTCGGCGCTATTTGAACGACGCCCCGTATGCGCGAACAACACCTGTGCGGGCACGAACCTTCTTGGCTATATCGGATTAAACGCGCCGATGGAGCAGCGAGATGCGAGCGACACATTCTTTCTGCGCGGGCAATATGCCTCTCTTGCTCTTGCTGCGCTGATCGCCATCGCCCTCTCGGCTGCGGCTGCGTTTATCATCGCGCGCCAGTTGCTTGAGCCCATTCGGCGGTTGGAAGCCGGGGCGAAAACGATGGCGGCGGGCAATTACACGGCCCGGATCAAACAGGACAGAAGTGACGAATTGGGGCAGTTGATCGGCCACTATAACACCTTGGCGGCGACACTTGAACAAACCGCCAAGGCCGAGCGTGAATGGATTTCCAACACCAGCCACGAATTGCAAACGCCGCTTGCGGTGCTACGCGCCCAGATTGAGGCGCTACAGGACGGGATCCGCCAGCCCGACGACAAAACGCTAACCGAAATGCATGCAGCGCTCATGCGACTGTCGCGTCTCGTACAGGACCTCAAAACACTGTCCTATGGCCGCGAAGCCGAGCTGACATCGTCACTTGAACAAGAAGACCTCCCGTCCCTCGTGAGGCAGGCGGCTGAAACGATGCGTTCAAAGCTCAGCGCTAAAGGGATAAAGTTGGAGCTTAATCTGCCGACGCAGATGTGGGTTCCCTGTGACCGAGGGCAGATTGGCCAAGTCATGGATAACCTGCTTGAGAACGCCTTTCGATATACCGAGGGGCCCGGCCAGATACGCGTTAATCTGCAAGACGGCGAGGGTTTCGCGCAGCTGACTGTAGACGACACGCCGCCAGCCGCGCCTGAAGGCGATGTGGACAAGCTGTTTGACCGTTTCTACCGCGTGGAGGCTTCGCGGTCTCGCGCGCATGGGGGGGCTGGGTTGGGGCTCTCCATCTGTAGGGCCATCGTAGAGGCACATGGCGGCACCATCTCTGCTGGCCGATCCGAATTGGGCGGAGTACAAATTGTCATACGATTGCCAAAACAAGCAGTGTGACCATGGCGCGTATCCTGATCGTAGAAGACGAAATAGCGCTGGCAGAAGTCGTGCGGGACTACCTGATTGCTGACGGTATGAGCGTCGAAATGTTGGGTACGGGCGCGGGGGCCATCGCGCTTGCCCAGACAAATCAGCATGATCTGGTCATTCTGGATCTGATGCTGCCCGAGGTGGATGGCCTGACGATTTGTCGAGAATTGCGCAAAACATCCGATGTGCCGATCATCATGACAACCGCGAAAGTAGAAGAAATCGACCGTCTTCTGGGTCTTGAACTGGGGGCAGATGATTACCTGTGCAAACCCTTCTCCCCGCGTGAGCTTGTCGCGCGGGTCAGGGCGGTTTTACGCAGACGCCCTATGGGTCAGCCCGCACAAAGCCCTGCCACGAACGACCGCCTTATCATCGACGGCGACCGGTGGCAGGCAACACTGGATGGCAGCCCCCTTGACCTCACACGACGGGAATTCTCGGTGCTGCAGGCGCTTGCTTCCCGGCCAGGCCGCGTTTTCTCGCGCGATCAACTGCTTGGACTGGCCTTTCCCGACGACACAGAAGTTTTTGACCGAACCGTCGATAGTCACATTCGAAACATTCGCCGCAAAATCGCATCGGTCAGCACTTGGGACCCGATCCGCTCTGTCTATGGGGTGGGATACGCCTACGATGGCTAAAAGGGGCCGCCCCTCCCCCAACCTTTCGAGAATTGAGCCGGAAAAGCTACAGAGTGCATTTTTTCACGATCTGCATTCTCGCTGCATAATTGCTGCAAACTCACTGCTTAAAGAACATGGAAAAAGGCCCTGTGAATGGCGGCTTAACGCCACAACAGGAGAACCTACGATGTTCATGGATAAACTTAGAGCACAACGCGAACAGGCTGCGGCCCAACGAAAGATCCCACTTTACCGGCCCACAGTACCCCGCATCAAAGACAACCAAAGCATCATCCTCGCGATCACCTTCGCCGCTGTGGTTCTGGGCGCGCTTAATATTTCCGCCGTGCGCGCTGAAAGTGCTTCGGCAACGGATCAAGGTACCGTTTATGCGCAATCTGCGCCTTCCGGTCAGAGAGAACGCGCAGGCCGCCCGCCGCGCGAGGCTATTGAAGCTTGCGAGAATGTCGAGCCACAGTCTGCCTGCGAGTTCTCGGGCCGTGATGGCAGCACCGTTCGGGGCACCTGTATGTCCCCCAAAACCGATGTGCCACTTGCTTGCGCCCCTGCCAATATGCCGAAGAAGGGTTAGGTCGCGCTTCACCACGCGATTGCGATGCGGCAACCCTCAGAGGGTTGCCGTATTCTCCGTGTCTTGCAGAGAAACGGATGTGCTGAATTGAACCTCCGCCCCACCTTTGCACGGGCTTGCTTATGCGCGCCTCACTTAGTCTCGTTCGAGCGGTTTTGGTGCATTCCGACATAGACAAACCGATCGCGACTGCGAGCGCTGAGCGTCCCCTGACCGTGAATTTTACGCTTGAGGATGGCACTGCATTCGCCCGCTATCAGATCACGGCGCCCGACCACTAAAACCATCGGACTGAAACACAGCTTACCGAGCAAGGCCAATCGCTCGGTGCCTCTGAGGGAATTAAGATGTTTTGCACGAAACCAAACAGAGGCATTGTGGGTCGCCGTTCGTTTCTCATAGGCCTTGGAGCCACCGCCCTTTCAGCCTGCACGAGCCCCGTTCAGACGCCTTTGGCGACGCGCGGCGAAACGGACAATGACCCGCTATCGCGGTTTCGTCTCTTTGCCGATGATGGGCCGGATGAATGGCGCAAACACCTGCATCCCCCGTCGTCTTTACCGGACCCCTCTGCCGGGCCGAACGTGCTGGCCCTATCCGGCGGCGGTGAGGACGGTGCTTTTGGGGCGGGCGCGCTTGTAGGCTGGTCCAAGCGCGGCGACAGGCCCAATTTCGATTTGGTGACCGGCATTTCGACCGGTGCCCTCATCGCTCCATTCGCGTTTATGGGACAGGATTACGATAATGTTCTGACGCGCGTTTTCACCGAAAGCGACGCAGGTGACGTCATGCGGATGCGGCCATTTCAGGCGGTCTTCAGCGACGCGCTATATGACACCGCGCCGCTGGCTGCGTTGATCACCAAGCACACCCCACCCTCGTTTCTTCGTGCCATCGCGCAAAAGCACAGAACGGGAAAAAGCCTACTCATTGTCACCTCGGAACTTGATAGTGCGCGGGCCTCGGTCTGGGACATGGGCGCCATCGCAGCCGCTGGGCAATACGAGCTGTTTCGCAGCATCTTGCGCGCCTCGGCCGCCCTGCCGGGGCTCTTTCCGCCGGTAAATCTGCGATACACCGCGGGGGGTAAAACCTATGCGGAAACGCATGTCGACGGGGGCGTACATATGCAGTTTCTGGCGGTCCCCAACTTCGCGTTCACGATACCTGACCACAGGCTGCAAGGCGGGCATATTTACGTCCTGATCAACAACACGCTTAATCCGGCCCCTGAAACAATAGGAAGATCCGCGTTAAGCATTTCGCAACAGGCACTCACGACCACAGGCCGAGCCAACGCATTGCTGCAAGTCAACGCGACACAGCTTTACGCGCGCGAACGGGGGCTACGCTTTTCGGTAACATCAATCGATCCGAAATCTGGGATCGTCTATGATCCGTCGGATCGGTTTTCATCAACCTATATGAACGCTCTTTATCTGCACGGGGCAGAGCGGGCGCAGAGCGGTACACTTTGGACGAACGCAAAGGAGGAGTGGCCGCCACAACAGTAGCACTGAGAAAATTCAACTGCGTCCGAAAATCATCCCCGCCGTTTGCCAACGTAAACTGTTGAGTTTCCAGTGACTTATCAAGCACCCAACTGCCCAAAACCGATGCAATTTCTATGTTTCCCAACCATGGCTCACATTTTGCCCAATTTTCGTCCCGATTTCTTAACATGGTTGTGCGAAACCTAAATACTGGCGCAACCAGTGAAAGAGACCGCAGCAATGACCCATGCACCCACACCAGAAGCCGTGTCACGCCCGGAGAGTGGGAAACATTCGATGTTGGCGCGCCACATTGCTTTCGGTTTGTTTGCTGTATTGATCTATCTGGGCCCGGCTCCTGGACAGATTTTCGGCTCCCATTCGCCATGGCTGCGCGAGTGGGTCATGTTCTCCGGGGTGGGGGTGGGCATTCCCAATGGCCGCTTTGTCGTGCGACATGAGGATGGTGTCGAAACAACGCACACCCCATTGGAAGCGGCAAATATCGAGCAATACCCGTTGATTTTGCACTACCTTTTCGAGAATCGCATTTTCGCGACAGAGCATTTCGCTCATTTTGCCGCGCCCCTATGCGCAACGGTACCGGAAACAAGCACGGTTCGTTTCGAAGGGGCGGTCGGAACCCGTCAGGGCTGGCAAGCCTTAAAGATCGAAAATATCTGCACCTCCAGCGAAGGAGAGAAACCATGAACGCTGGAGTGATGTTGCGCGACTTCGTCGCTTGGGGCCCGGACGCCACTGGTCCAACGCGGGCAGTTGCGCTTTTGCGAATTGGGCTGGCAACCATGGCAATTGTCCGCTTCGGTGCCGAAGTCGCACCCTTCGCGGCGGAGACATTCAGCGAACTGCTGCTGGGATTGGTCTTCTTTGTCTTTGCAATCGCAGCCTTGCTGGGCGTCCGCGCCAGACTGTCAATCGGTCTCCTTGGGCTGACAATATTTCTTCTATACGGGATGAGACAAGCGGGCCTCGGAACCGCGGGTTGGAATCATCACCATGTCTATCTTCTTGGCATCTCTTGTATTTTCCTCGTGTTTACGGATTGTGGCCGGTCTTATTCCTTTGACCGTTGGACGGCCATCCAAAGCGGAAATCGGGTTCTACCTGAACACGGCATCTTGTGGGGGCAGCGCCTGATCGCCCTGCAAATGTCGGCACTCTATTTCTGGACCGCGGTGGACAAGTCAGACCAAGCCTTCATTTCAGGACAAAGGCTCGAACAGATTTTCGTTTGGAGCTATTCGGGTCGCACGCTTGAGATACTTCTCGCTTCTCCCAGGCTCCTTGCGTTGATGTCCTGCGCCGTCTTGGTCGTCGAATATTTCCTCGCCTATGCGATCCTTACCCGGCGCCATCGCGCAACGGCCATATTCATCGGGTTAAGCATGCATTCCACGTTCTACCTGTTGCTCCCGGTTAGCACCTATTCAGCAACCATGATGCTGCTATACCTTGCGTTGTTGGACCCGCAATCCGTCCAAAAATTCACAAAGAGGATGCAAGAACCATGACGCCTCTGCGGATCGTCTACGATGGTGAATGTCCTTTTTGCGCAAACTATGTCGCGCTGCTTCGACTTCGGGAAGGCCATGCCGTTGAACTGATCAATGCGCGCACCGATCGTACCAAGGCCAATAGTTATGGTCTGGATCTGAACGATGGGATGATCGTCGATCTTGACGGTGAGGTTTTCCATGGCGCGAAAGCTGTCGCCCTGCTCTCGCGTCTGTCGCGGCGGCGAGGGGTGTTAAGTTCCGACCGCGCGGCGAAGGCGGTCTATCCGGTTATGCGGTTTGGTCGGGCGGTAACACTTAAGGTTTTGGGCCGGAAACCTCTCTGACCCGTGCCGAGCGAGAACGGTGACACTGCTTTGCCCGTAGGCGACGCCGTTAAATGCCCACGCGCGCCCCTATGCCAAAAACTGACGCGGACAGCGCAGGTCACCGGTTCGGGTGCTCTCATTGACTGGTCAACGCAGCGGCAAAGGTCGCGGAGGCTACTGGGACATCGACCAGCACAGTATCCGTCTGATCGACCAGCCTATGGCGAAGCCCCGACATACCGGCGCGGCACAAAAATTTCGACGCGCTCGGGTGAATGGGCGGGACGGCTATACAGTCATCTTCGACGACTTCGACCGGCCGACGCCTTCGGACAAGGACCTGCTGCGTTCCGACGGAAAACGCGTCGTGAACGGCGATAGCTGAAGCAGAGAATAGACTTCCGTTGGGCTGTGTGGCGCGGCCACCGACCTATCGTCGGTGGGAATAAGAGGCTGCCGTTCAGCTGCGTGGCGGGGCAAACTCATCTTTATCCAAGGTGTCCCTGTCTCTCGTTTGAACCCAGTAGTTCTTGGGTCTTCAGTATTTTCCTTGGTCCGCACCAACCCAAGGCCCACAAGCAACCGAAGAATCCTCCGAAACTTTTGCTGCCAATTTGGATGAGTTCGCGCCCAGACATCCACTTCCTGCGCCCAACTGTCGCCCATTTATCGCCCTAACATTTTTGTGAGGGTTCTGCGGCAGGCGACCGCAGGCGTCCCGATATCTTATCCCGCCACAAGTGCCTTAGTGTAGGAGATGCAAGCAGCCAGTACACGGAGCGCATCGCGGCACAGCCCTAAAATAAGAGACATTTATAAGCAATATCAATCCCTTGAGGTTCCACTCCCACTCATCAGCGCTCCTCTCTTCGCAGCATGCCTAGCATCGTCCGCGCCCGAGACCCCCGCCTAACCCCTACAGTTCTCTCGCTAATTTCTGCCAAGCCCCTCTCCTGCGAAACAGTCTGTTTCTGAGAAAATGGATCGAATAAGGCGAAAAGGTGGTAACAAATGATACATATCCTACCTGAACGTATAGGCCGCCTAGGCCGTTGAGACAAAGCGGGGCGAAGGCGCCGTGGGCCGGACAGGTCCGATTGAATGCGAATGAACCCTGGGGGGTTTGGAATGAAGTATTTTGACGCCCACAGCCATGCCTATGGCTCGATGGAAGCCCTCGCCGGCCCGATGTTGGGCCGCACGCAGCCTGCTGCTGCGGGTGCCGCCGCGCTGCCCGCGCCGCGCGCTTTGGCGGCCTTTCGTCTGCGCCCTACCGGCCTTTATGGGCGCTATGCGAAACCGATTATCGACCGGCTGCTGATCCTTGCCTCCCTGCCCATCGCGCTGCCGATCATCGCCCTTTGCGCGCTGGCGCTTTGGATTGAAAGCGGGCAGCCCTTCTATACCCAGCAGCGGCTTGGGCGGGGGGGCAAACGCTTCTCTATCCTGAAACTGCGCACCATGGTCCGTGATGCCGATGCCGTGTTGGAAAGCTACCTTGCCGCGAACCCGGCGATGCGGGCCGAATGGGACGAGATGCAAAAGCTGAAGGACGATCCGCGCATCACACGGGTTGGCACCTTCCTGCGGGCAACCTCGTTGGATGAGCTGCCGCAGCTTTGGAACGTGCTTAAAGGCGACATGAGCCTGATCGGCCCGCGTCCGATGATGCCCGACCAGCTTGAGATGTACGGCGAAGCGAAAGCTTATTTCGCCCTGCGCCCCGGCATCACCGGGTTGTGGCAGGTCTCGGCGCGCAACAACAGCCGCTTTACCTACCGCAATGAGGTCGACGCCGCCTATCGCCGCAATCTGTCGCTGCCGATGGACTTGACCATTCTGTTCAAAACCGTTGGCGTCGTCTTGCGCCGGACCGGGTGCTGAGCGATGCTTGCCGCGCCCGGCAACAACGAGAAAATTAGCGCTTCATGTTCAGAAAATCGAAAGGGAAGACGATGAAAGATCTCTACGCATCCGACGCCCTTGGCGCGGACAACAGCGATGTGTCGGCGCAGTTCGGCGGCCCGGGGATGCGGCACAGCATCCGCCCGCGCCGCACCGTGATCGACCATGAGGATGAGTTCGACGGCGATCTTGCGTCTGAAGAGACGTTGCCCACCGCCGCTCCGGCCGTGTCGCGCTATATCGGCGACGACCGCGCGCGGCGTTGGCAAGACCTGCCCATCGCCACCCCCGGCCCCGGGGGGGACATGCCGCTGGTCGACGATCACCGCAACAGCGCCGCTGCGCGAGCTTTTGACCTGCTGCGCACGCGCCTGCGTCAAACCACGCTAGAGCACCGCTGGGTCAATATCGCCGTCACCGCCCCCACCTCGGGCTGCGGCAACAGCTTTTCGGCGACCAATCTGGCGCTGAGCCTGTCGCGTGTGCCGGGATCGCGCACCGTGTTGATGGACATGAATATGCGCAGCCCCGGTCTGGCCCGCGCATTTGACCTGCAAGCCCCCGGCGCAATGAGCGACCTGCTCAGCGGGCGGGCCGATCTTGGCAACGGGATGCTTCGGGTCAGTGACACGCTGGCCCTCGGCCTGAATGATCAGGCCGAGGTGAACGCCGCGGAAATCCTCCAAGACAGCGCCACCGCCGAAACACTGCTGCGCCTGCGCGCCTCGCTGCAGCCAGAAATCGTTCTTTACGACATGCCGCCTATGTTGGAGCATGACGATCTGTCGGCATTCCTGCCGCAACTTGATGGTGTGTTGCTGATCTCAGACGGGACGCAAACCATGGCGCGTCATCTGCGCGAATGCGAACGTATGCTCGAAGGCCAGGTGCCGCTCTTGGGCATCGTGCTGAACCGTGCGCGCGCGTCCAGCCTGCCGAAATATGCCTGACACCCCCTGTCGCTGCCCCCTCTAGCGCCCTATTATCGCCCAAGTCTTCTGGTCTAGGCAGGGAAACTCCGCCGGGCAACGGTCGGGGGCTTTAGGCAGATTGGAAAGAGGCACATGGGACCGATCTATACATTCGATGACATCATCGACATGCTCCGCCGTCGGGCGGGCGTGATCATTTTGATCACGCTACTGGGCTGCATCGCCTCGGTCTACTGGGCGCTGTCGACGCCGCATGTTTACCAATCTTCCGAAGTCATTCAGATCGAACAGCCCAAGATCGCCAATGATCTGGCCCCCTCTACTGTAGAGGGGTCATCGGCGCGTCGTCTGCAGTTGATCGAACAGCAGTTGATGGCCCGCGGCACTCTTGTAGACATGATCCAACGCTTTGATCTTTATGACGATCTTACCGCGCTGCGGATGTCGGAAAAGGTTGATCTGCTGCGCCGTTCGGTCACCATCACCGGCGTCGCTGCCCCGCGCGAGGGCTTCGCCGATGACGGCACCATCTCTGTCATGACCTTCACCGCCGAGATGGACAACCCCGCCGATGCGCAGGCCGTGGCGCGCGAATTTGCCGACCGCACCCGCCAGATGTCGGCGGCCCAACGCCAAAGCCAGACCCAAGAGACCTTGGAGTTCTTTCAGCGCCAAGAGCAGAACCTGATCCGCGACATCTCTGAACTTGAGGCGGAACTGGCCGATTACCGGGCCGAGAATGATCTGTCTCTCGAAGGCAGTCTTGAGTTTCGCCGCGGTGAAATCAGCAGCCTGAACGACGCCCTTCTTGAGCTTGACCGCGAGATCATCGCCACCCGGCTGGCCCGCGACCGGGTCAACCCCGACGCCCGCGCCGCCACCATCGCCCGCGAACAGGCCGAACTGGACGCCACGTTGGAAAGCCTCACCACACAGCGCGATTTGCTGCAAGAGCAGCGCGAAACGCTGACCGCCAGCCTGCAAACCTCACCTGAGGTTGAGCGTGAACTGGCCCGGTTTGATCGTCGCCTGACCCAGCTCCAAGACCAGTTGGAGGTGATCACCGCCCGCCGCAATGAAGCGGAGGTGGGGTTCTCACTCGAATCCGATCAACGGGGTGAGAAACTGATCACGCTGGAGCAGGCCGAATTGCCGGATTACCCCGTCTCTCTCAGCCGCAAAAAGCGGGCGGCGATAGGCGGCATGGGCAGCTTCGCACTTGCCCTGATCGTGGCCTTCTTGCTGGAACTGCGCCGTCCGGTGATCCGCTCTTCCCGACAGATGACGCGCGAGACGGGGCTCATCCCCGTCGTGTCGATCCCCGACCTCAGCCCCCGCGAAAAGCGCCGCACCTTGGGCAAAGTATGGCAGGAACGCTTGAAGGCAGGGAAAGAGGGTCGCGCCGCGCGTATGGCACGCAAGCAAAAGAGCTGATCCGCTCAGACCGTGGCGCTGAGCCCCAGTACCCGGTCCCAATGCAGCCAAAGCGCCAGTGCGCCAAGCACGATCCCCAGCAGGGCAAAGATCAAATCATGACGCGCGTCCCAGACGCCATGCGCCCGCGCGAGCCAGATCAGCACCAGATGCGACAGCGCCATCGCCGCGCCTAGGCCAATCAACGCACCGGGCAGCCCGGCGGCGATCACCCCCGCCAACAGCAACCCAATCTGCAAGCTGGCCCGCGAGGCCGAGGAGATGAAAAAACGCCGCGAATCCCCCGCCGCAAGCGCCGCTTGGTCATAGGTCATCCCGATCACCTGCGGCATCAGCGCCAGCGCCAGCATCACCAGAATTGCGCCGCTTTGCAGATAGCGTGGGTCATAAAGCACCGAGACCAGCCACGGCCCTGCCAGCGCCATCACGGCCAAAAGCATCAGCAGCCCGCCGCTCAGCCCATAGCGCATCCGCCGCAGCTTGGGATGATCACCGCCCCCGGCCTCGCGGTAGATCGGGATCATCACCCGCCCGGTGACGTTCTGCCCCAAAAGCAGCGGAAAGCTCGCCAGGAAGTAACCGATATTGTAGATCCCCAAACCTTCGAGGGAGAGGAACTTGCCCAAGATCGCCTTGTCGCCCTGACTGGCAAAGAACCAAAACATGGTCGACAGGAAAATCCATTTGCCGAAATGCACCAGCTCTCGCACCGCAGGCCGTTCCCAGCGAAAGCGGTTGCCCGGCCCCGGCAGGAACGCATGGGTCAGCGCCAGTTTCGCCAGCGCCCCCACCACGCCACCGACCACCAGCGCCGCCACGGATTGATAGAGCACCGCGCCCGCGATCATCACCACGATGCCGATCACCTGTGACCCCAGATCCAGCAGTGTCAGCCGCCCCATTTGCAGGTGCCGGTGCGCCGTCTCGATCCGCGTGGGATTGAACCCGGCGACCACAAGGCTCAGCGCCGCGATGGGCAGATAGGTCAGCAGCGAAGGCTCATCGTAAAACGCCGCCACTGGCCATGTCAGCGCACAGGCCGCCAGCCAGAGGCACAGCCCCCGGATCGCTTGAATCGTCCAGGCGGTGTCCAGAAAGTCGCGATCGTCTCCGCGTTTGCTCTGTGCGATGGAGGGGGCGATGCCAACGTCCGAAAACAGCGTCAACCCGACGATCACCATCTGTATCAGCGCCATCAGGCCAAAGGCTTCGGGGAAAAGCAGCCGCGTCAGGATCAGGTTCGAGGCCAGCCGGATCGCCTGCGACCCGCCATAGCCCAAGACGATCCATGAGGTTGAGCGCAGCGCCCGTGCCATCAGGCGATTGCCCGTCACCGCTTGGGAAACCTGTGAAAACACCCGTTGCTGCGCCTTTGCCAATTCTTTGCGAGAGACTAAAGGCTTGCCCGCCCTTGTGCCAGTGGCAAGCGGGCGGGTAACAAGGTTTATCAGCCCCAAGCCAAGGCCGCGCCCCCCGTGAAGATCGCCTATATCCTCAACACCTACCCGCAGCCCTCGCATTCCTTCATCCGGCGCGAGATCGCGGCGTTGGAGGCGGCAGGCCATGAGGTTCTGCGCTTTGCCATGCGCGGCCCCGATGTGCCGCTGGTCGATGCGCAGGACAAGGCCGAAGAGGCGCGCACCCACTATGTTCTGGCCGCTGGCGGGGCCGCCCTTGCCCATGCCAGCCTGCGCAGCCTCCTGCGTTCGCCCCGCCGGTTCGGCAAAGCGCTGCGCCAAGTCTGGCAGGCCGCACGCCGGGCCGAGACGGGGATGGCCCGCCATCTGATCTATCTGGCCGAGGCGTGCTATCTGCAGGCGCAGCTTGACGGCAGCGGCACAGAGCACCTGCACGCTCATTTCGGCACCAACGCCACGATGGTCGCGATTCTTTGCCACCTGCTTGGCGGGCCGCGCTATAGTTTCACCACCCATGGGCCCGAGGAATTCGACAGCCCCCGTGCGCTGTCACTTGGCGCGAAAATCCATCATTCGGCATTTGCCGTGGCGATCAGCCAGTTCGGGCGCAGTCAGCTTTGCCGATGGGCCGACCTAGCCGATTGGCCGCGCATCAAAGTTGTGCATTGCGGCATTGAGCCCGCTAAATTCCCTGCCCCCGACGCCCTGCCGGATGGCCCGCGGCGCCTCGTCTCCATCGGGCGTTTTGTGGAGCAGAAAGGCCAGCTTGCCCTGATCGACGCCATGGCCCGGCTGCGCGACAGCCACCCCGATCTGCATCTGACGCTGATTGGCGACGGCCCATTGCGCCGCGCGATTGAAGCGGAAATCGCCCGTCACACCCTGCAGGATCGCATCACCCTGACCGGCTGGGTCGACGAGGCGCGCGTCACCTCCGAACTCAGCGCTGCCCATGCGCTCGTCATGCCCAGTTTTGCCGAAGGTCTGCCCATGGTGGTGATGGAGGCCATGGCCGCCGCCCGCCCGGTGATCGCCACCTATATCGCGGGCACGCCGGAATTGGTGCAGCCCGGCCAGACCGGCTGGCTGGTGCCCGCAGGCGATGTGGCGGCCTTGGCCGAGGCGATGACCGCCCTGCATGACGCGCCGCTCTCGACGCTGGAAGAGATGGGAGCGAACGCCCGCGCGCGGGTCTTCGCGCGCCATGATGTGTCCCGCGAGGCGGCCAAGCTCGCGGACCACATGCAAGACGCCGCCCGCTAGCGCCCCCGCACCCAGCGGTTTGCGCTGCGAAAGACCGGTGCGTGGATCGTCAGCCGCACGGCGACAAAGACCAGCGCCCCCAAAGGGTCCGCCAGCGCGCGCCGCCAAAAGGGCCGCATCTGGTCATGCGCGTCATCATTGCGCATCAGGTCGGGGAAAAGCTGCTCGACCTCGGCCACGCCAATGTCTTGCCGCCGCCGCACCCGTACCAGCGGCGCGAAGCCTTCGATCATGGGCCAATAATAGTGGGCAGGCACCGCGATGCGTTCCTCGGGGCGGAAGTTCAGCCGCGCGAAAGTGTCATCCGAGATGATGTCCGGCCAATCCCCCCAACGCGCCCGCCCGGCGCGGTTCATGGCAAAGACACCAAACCCCGGCACGCCATGGGTCATGAAGCCGGTGGTCTGCCAAAACCGCGTGTAATGGCGCGTCACCCAATCGCCTGAGGTCGTCACCTGCGGCATCCCGCTGGCATAGCGCGGCGCATCCTCGGCCAGTGCCTCGGCCAGTTGCGCCAGCAAGGGCGGTGAGACCAGCACATCGGCGTCGAGATAGACCAGCGCCTCCCCCCGCGCCGCAGCCTCGCCCGCATTCAAGGCACCGAGCTTGCTGCCTTGGGTCAGTTCCAGCACCCGCAACGCCCAGCCTCGCGCCTCGAACGCGGGGGCCTTTCTGCGGGCCAGTTCTGCGGTGTCATCCGTGCAGCCATTGGCCACGACGATCACCTCCACCGGCCCCGCCACCGGGTCAGCGGCGCAGAGCGCGTCGAGGCAGGCGGGCAGCCAGTCGGCCTCATTATGGGCGGGGATCAACACGCTCACCCCTTGGAACGCGCCTGCTGCTACTTCCATGCGTTCAAAGCGTCCCAACGCGGATTTTCATCCGCCAGATAGCGCAGCGCGCCCCACGACCCCCATTTCGTCGGGGCATAGACATCCGAATAATGGGTGAACAATTGCCCGCCGACAGCCAGCCAGCCTGTCATCAGATCGGTATAGAGCGCACCCATTTGAGGCGCGTAATTGAGATGGTGAAAGAAGGCGGTCAGACTTTCGTCATTCACCTGCGCCCCAAGGCCAACCACATGGCTGCCGCCTTCGTACATCACCAGATCTAGGTCATGCGCCCGCGCCACGGCGGCATGATAGGGCCAGACACGGCCAATAAGGTCGGTAAGCGTGTCGTTTTCAAGCCCGCTGATGCCACCGTTGCGCAGGTCTTTCGCCGCACGGGCAGTGGCCGCGTCAAAGCGGTGGGTCTTGATATAATCGTCCAGAGCGCTGCCGCCTAACCCTTCCGCCTCCCCCTCGGCGCGGGCCAATTCGAGGCTTTCCGACAGCCAATCCTTGACCAGTTCGGCATTGTCTTCCAGCCCCAGCACCCCACCAAAATAGCCGGTGATCGCATAGGCATCAAAGGCGGTGGCGGGCGCGCTGTTTCCTGCTTTTTCAGCCTGGTAAAGCGGGGCTTCCAAAGCCTCACGCTCAAGCCCAAGCCAACCGGTCTGGCTCGCGATTACATTGCGCAACCGCGCCTCAGCCTCACCGCCGAAGACATCCGTCCAGATGCGCGCCACTTCGGCGGCGCGCAGGCCATAGAACTGCATCCCCTTCTCGGCCTCATTCCAGCGGGCCTGCGCCATCTCATCCGCCCATTGGGTCTGGGCGAATTGCCAATTCCACACCTCGTTGGAGAATTCCACATAGGCTTTGCGGTCCTCGTTCAGAGCCTCTTCGACATAGGTCGCGAACGCGGTCACATAGCCATCATCCGCCAGATGCGGCATGTTGAACCACGGGTCGATCCCCAGCTCATTGGCCAAGGCGACCATGATTTCTGCCGGGACACCGCGCAGGGCATAGGTCACATCCTCGGGGCGCGGGCGGTCCTCCCACGCGGCGATGGGGCTGTCGTTGGTGCCCATCCAATCCATGAAGCGCAGCACCTTCATCCCGGTCAAATGCTGCGTCCAATCGGGGTTGAACCGCGCGCCAGCGTCGAAATCGACGGCGCGGTCTTCGCGCACGACGGTGATGTTGCGCGGCGGATCGCTGCGGTGCATGCGCTGAATGCGAATGTCGACACTGCCCGGTCCCGGCGCATAGTCGAACCGCACCTCGTTCTTGCCATAGCGCACATTCTCGGCCCGGCCCGTGACCTCGATCACGCCCTGCCCCTCAAAGCGAAGCAGATAGCGGCCCTTGAGCGTCGTCGCCTGCGGCGGCATGTCTGTCAGGATCAATGTGCCGATGCTGCCCAAGGCGCGGGGCATCTTCACCGGCCAGCCTTCGGCATCAAGGTAGCCACCCTCAATCAGTTGCGCATATTCCATCCCGCCAAAGCGCCCGGCCAGATGGCCAAGCCACGGGCGGGCGGTTTTCATCAGGTCGAGGAAAGGGGCCTGCACGCTCCAATCGGCGATAGCGGCAAGGCCGATGCCCATGTCGCGGGTGCCTGCGACGGCATCCTGCGGCGGTGTGATCTTGAACGGGGTGTTCGCAACCGGCGTGACAGGCACTTCGGGCTCATCTGGGGCGGGCGCTGGCTCATCGCGGGCAGGCGTAGGCTCATCACGGGCAGGCGTAGGCTCAGGCACCACGGGCGGGCCGGTGGGCGAAATCGGGGCGGTCTGTGCATTGTTTGCGGCGGCAGGGCGCGTGGCAGGCGGCACCGGCACCACAGCACTGCCCTGATACTCTCGCACCGCATCCCACGCCACACGCTGAAGCTCCCGCGCGAGGTCGGGGGTGGGCGTGTCAAACGCCTTGCCCCAACGGTCATTGAAATCCGTCGGCAGGCCCAAGGGGTCTTTGCCCGTCAGCGTGGCATATTGCACCATGGCGACAAAGTAGTGGCCCAGATCGTTCAGGTGGATGTCATCGGCAAAAAGCGCGTCGATCTCATTCAGCCCCGGCACACGTTCGGCGGCGATTTCATCGTAAAGCCGCGCCATCGCTTGCCCGGCGGGGATCACCTCAATCGTCGCCGAGTCAGAGCTGCGCCCATCGCTCACCGCCGCCGCGATCCCCTCCCATGCGGGCAGATCATTCTGCAACCGTTCGCGCCAAGGGATATGGGCGTGGTCGTCATAGGCCACTGCCTCTCCGCTGCCGCTTTTCAGCGAATGCCATGTCTCTTGCAGATAGACCTTCACCGTCGGATTGGCCGCCGCAGCAAGGCCAAAGAAAGCCTGCGCATAGACTTCGGTATCCGACCAGCGTGTGTGATTTGCCAGCGGGATCGCCTCGGTCAGGATCAGATGGGTGGTCTGCCCTTCGGGCAAGACCGTGCGGGCATCGACACCCTCGGCCCGGTCGGATTCGTCCCAATTATAACGCAGAGGCGCGCCGTTGATGATCTGCGCGCGCACCTCGCCCTGCCCCACCCCGGCGCGCAGCGCCTCTTGCAACATATCCGGCCCGTCCGCCCCAAAAAGGCTGTGGCCCACCATCAAGACCGAGAACAGCCCGCCCAGACCGCTCATGCCGCGACCCCGCTGTCGGGATGGGCGCGGACCACGTCCCAGACCACGCGCTGCATCAGTGCTGCGGCCTCTGCACTTGGTGTGTCAGCCGGGGTACCATCCGCACGGGTCAACTGATGCGGCAGCCCCGCCGGGTCGCGGTGATAGAGCGTTGCGTAATGGGTCAGCGCCACAAGATAGGCCCCCTGATCGTTGAAGTGAATCGTATCGCGGCGGCCCTGCTCATCGCGCGAAAAGAGGTCCTGCAAGCTGTTGATGCCGCCCACCCCTCCGGCCGCATCGACCGCGCGGGCAAAGGCCGCCAAGGCCTGCCCGGCGGGGATCAGATGAATGGGCACCTCCGATTGCTGCAACGCGGGGTAGATCACCTGCTGCCGCCAGTATTGATCAAGGTCACGGTCGATGCGGTTCAGCCAGCCCTTGCTATCGTCAGTGTGATGCCATGTCTCATAAAGATAGACGTGGGTGTCGGGCCGGGCCGCCTGCGCCAGATCGGCCCAGCGGGCAAGGTAGTCGGGGCTGTCGTGGTAGCGGATGGCGTCGGCAATCTCGACCATCTCGGTCAATACCACAGCGTCGTAATCGCCCGAGCCGATCGCCGCCCGGGCGGGCCGGTGCTGCGCATGGTCATTAGAGCGCTCAAACCCGTTCACCGGCACATCCGGCTCCCAATGGTCGCGCAGCGAACTGCCCCAGCCGGTCTGACTGTGATAGCTGTGCCCCGCCCCCGCCATCTGCGCCAGCATCGCGGGCATGTCTCGGCCCACCAGTGAATGCCCCAGATGGTAGACCTGCATCGGCCCCGTCGGAGGGGTCAGCGGCGCGGCATAGAGTTGTTCCGCGCTGTCCTGCACCTGCGCCCGGCGTAAGGCCCAAGTCCCGCCGCCGAGGCTGGCAAGAGCGGCGCCCCCCAGAAAGGCACGGCGAGAGAGTGCGACCATGAGATCAAGCTCCTTTGCGATCAATCTGCCCAATCGCCACCCCGCTGACAAGGTGGCCCGCCACCGAAACGATCCGCCCCGGCAGCTTCTCGCCGCGCTTAAAGCGTTCAGTGTCTTGGGTAAATTGCGCGTCAAAAGCGGGGTTTTCGGTGGATAGGGTGACGTCCAGCCGATCAAAGCCAAAGAGCGTTTTGGTGAGCGGATATTGCGCCTTATAGGCCGCCTCCTTGGCGCAGAAGATGCGTTTGGCGACGGCGAGATCAGCGCCCCCGAGGCGGGTAATCTCGGACGGAAGACAGATTTCTGCAATCAGGTCGTCGGGCAGCGGGCTGTCTTCTTCGATGTCAACGCCCAGTGCCATCGCATCAGAGCACCGCGCCAGCACGGCGATGCACCACACATCGGAATGGCTGATCGAACCGGTCAGGCCCTGCGGCCAAACCGGCGCGCGGTCGGGGCTGGCCAGCACCGGCGCTGGCGGGTGGCCAAGGGCCTGCATCGCCTCGCGTGCGGCGTGGCGTCCGGCGGTGAATTCGGCGACGCGCTTGGGCCGTGCACGTGCTATGATGGCGGCTTCATCCCCCAGCAATGGCGGATGGGACCTGTCGATCTGTGTTACAGCAACGGCGACTGGCAGATCGAACAGACTGCGAACTGCGGTTTTGATCTCAGCCTCTGTCGTCACCTCAACCCCGCCCGCGGGCGCGCTCGGCCCGCATGAGGCGACGTTTCGACATGGTTTCGGACCGGGCAGGCGCTTCGGCGACTGGGGGCACCTTGGGCGGCTCGGCTTTCTGGCCGTCCAATCCATCAATATGCGCCGCCAATCCCGCAAGGGTCGGGAAACGGAAGATATCGGTGATCGACAGCGCGCTGGCCCCCAGGGCCGCCTTGATATCGCGATGCGCCTGCACCGCCAGCAGCGAATGACCCCCAAGAGCAAAGAAGTTATCGCCGCCGCGAATGTCCCCGATACCCAAAAGCGCGCCCCAGACCTGCGCGATGGCGGCTTGGCTGCTGCCGTCTTGCGTGGCCGTCTGCGGCGCGGTGGCAGGTGCAGCACTGCGTTTGACCGGGGCGGGCAAGGCTTTGCGGTCAATTTTCTTGTTGGGCGTCAAGGGCATGGCGGGCAACGTTACGATGGCCTGCGGCACCATGATATCGGGCAGATGGGCGGCCAGTTGCCGCCGCGCCGCGTCGCTGTCGACCGTCGCATCGGTGACCACATAGCCGACCAGTTGCGCACCACCCGGCCCCGCATCATCGCGCAGCAGGGCCACGGCCTGACGCACCCCCGGCAGATCGGCCAGCCGCGCTTCGACTTCCCCAAGCTCAATCCGGTGGCCGCGTATCTTGACCTGTGCATCGGCGCGGCCTTCGAAATGCAGCACGCCGTCGGTGTCCATGCGCACCAGATCGCCCGTGCCATAGAGACGACCGTGTCCCGCGAAAGGATCGTCGATGAAACGCGCGGCGGTCATCTCGGCCCGTTGCCAATAACCTTGTGTCACGCCAGCGCCCCCGATCCAAAGTTCACCCGCCGCACCGATCGGCAGCACCTGCCGCGCGGCGTCAAGGACATGAACCTGCGTGTTGGCAATCGGTGTGCCGATGGGGGCCGTGGTGCTGTGGGTTTCTTGCAGCACATGGGTGGTTGACCAGATCGTCGTCTCGGTCGGGCCGTACATGTTCTGGATCTGTGCCGGCGTCGCTGCACGCAAGGCGCGCGACAGCGTGCCGGGCAACGCCTCCCCCCCGACCATCAGCGCCTTTACCCTTGCCAAAGCGCCGCGCGCCTCATCGTTCATCACCATCATCTGCGCCATCGAGGGCGTGCATTGCAGATGGGTTACGCCGTGGCGCACGATCTGCGCGGCGATGGAGTGGTCGTCCTCTGCCGGTTGCCCACCCGCATTGGCGCGGCGCAGTACGTCGGCCAGCGGCTTCAGCCCCGCCATCACCTTGTCGGTGGGAATGCCGTAGTCGATCAGGCAGGCGATCTCATCCACACCGATCCGCTTGAGTTGCTCGGCCCGCGCCAGCCCATCTGCCACGGTGCCAAACATGCCACTGTCGTTAAAATAGCGTTGAAAGGCGAACTCTAGGATCGCATCCATTTCCTCGGCCGAGAGCCCTTCGAGGTCGATCTCAAACGGGTTCGTCGTGCCGGCCGGTTTCTTGAAGGCCGGAAAGGCCCAAGCGTATTGTTTGATCAGCCCCGCCGCCGAGCGCAGGTAGTCCTTCATTGGCGCGCGGGCGATTTCCTCGGCCTCGGCGCGGGTCTCGGCGAGATAGCTGTGCAACATGACGGTGACCCGGTGATCCGCCGGGTCATGGCCCGCACCGCGCAGGGCGTCGTGGTAGATCTTGATCTTGTCCGCCACCTCTTCCACCGATTGGCCGAGCAGGTGGGTCAGCACATTGGCCCCGATTTCCCCGGCTTCTTTCCATGTCTGTGGATTGCCCGCCGTGGTGACCCAGATCGGCAGCCTGTTCGAGACCGGGCGCGGCTGCGTTACCACCGCGAGGGGCGTGCCATCGGCACGGGGGAATTCCACCGGCTCCCCGGCCCAGAGTTTGCGCAATTGGTCGATGGCGTCATACATCGCAGGTTTGTTTTCGGGCGGCGTGCTCTCCGGGCGCAGCACGAAGTCATCGGGTTGCCATCCGCTGGCGATGGCCAGTCCCACGCGCCCGTTTGTCAGGTTGTCGATCACCGCCCATTCCTCGGCGATCCGCGCGGGGTGATGCAGCGGGGCGACGCAAGACCCGGCCCGCACGTCAAGGTTCTGCGTCACCGCAGCCACGGCAGCGCCTGTGACAGAGGGGTTCGGATAGGGGCCGCCGAAGGCATGGAAATGCCGCTCGGGCGTCCAGACCGCGTTGAAACCGTTGGCATCGGCGAACCGCGCGCCTTCCAGCAGCAGTTCGTATTTCTTGGGGCCGACCCCGTCGTCATTGCCCCAGTAAAACAGGTTAAAGTCGATCTTGCGGTCGCTGGTGGCAATCGGCCCGTTCGACATCAGCGCCCGGCTATCGTCGCCCGCCAGCACCAGTTTGAACCCCCGCGCGAGGGTCCAGAACAGTTCCAGCACCGAGATGTCGAAACTGAGGCTGGTGACAGCGAGCCAGACAGCGCCCGCCTCATAATCGATCCGGTCATCCATCCCGGCAAAGAAATTCGCCACATTGCCGTGGCTGACCATCACGCCCTTGGGGGTCCCGGTCGAGCCGGAGGTATAGATCAGATAGGCGAGGTCATCCGGCCCGACGCTGGCGGCAGGGTTCATGTCCAAAGCCGTGGCGAGGCGCGGGTCGCGGTCCAGCTCCAACACCTGCGCGTCTTGCGCGGGCAGGCTGGCGGAAAGGGCCGATTGCGTGACCACAACCGCAGCGCCACTGTCTGAAAGGTAATGTGCCAGACGGTCCGCCGGATAGGCCGGATCAAGCGGCACATAGGCGGCGCCAGCTTTCAGGATGCCAAGCGTGCCCACCAGCAGGTCCACCCCCCGTGCAACGGAGAGCGCCACCGGCATCCCCGGCCCGGCCCCCATGTCACCCAGCACATGCGCCAATTGGTTGGCACGGGCGTTCAGCGCGGCATAGCTAAGCGTCTCTCCCTCGAACACCAGTGCGGGGGCCTCGGGTGTGCGTGCCACCTGCGCCTCAAAAGCGGCATGGATGGTGAGCGGTTCATAGTCACGCGTCGTCGCGTTGACGCGGGTCAGAAGCTGCGTCTCGGTCTCTGGAAGGGCCCAGAGGGTGCCGCAATCCGTAGCCTCGGATATCTTGGCGAAAGCCGCCTCAAACCGCGCGACGAGGAGGTCGATTGCGGCCTCAGAGAGCCGGGTGCTGTCGGCAAAGAGGCGCGCGCCCCCCGCCCCGAGGCAAAGGGTCAGCGCCGCGCCCGCGAGCGGTTCACTGTCAAAGGACAACGCAAAATCCGGTGTCCCAAGCGCTTCAATCGCCGGGTCGCGCAGCGGCAGATCACGCGCGAAACCTGCCGCACCCTTCGCGCGGGCAAGTTGTGGTTCCACCTGTGCGATCAGTTCCGCCACAGGCAAACCCGCCTCTGCCGCGATGGTGATCGGCAGCCAATCGGCGATCAGCGGCGCGGGTTTTCCTTCGCGGCTGAGGGCGATGCCGCCTTCTGTTGCCCCGGCGCTGCGTAGCGCGACGAGTGCTGCGGCTGCGGCCTGCTGCGAAAGGTCACTCCCCTGCGGCAGCGCGATCTCTCGCTCTGCCCATGTCGCTGCCGTTTCAGATGCGGTGGCCAAGGGGACCGGCAGCGCGTCAAACCCGGTCAAAGCGCGCCGCCAATGTGCCTCCTCAGCCGAGGCCGGAGCCCTGCCCGCCGTTTGGGGCACTCTATCACCGGGGGCAAAGAACTGGGCCGGAGCAATACTCTCACCCGCCATATCGCGCAGATCATAGAAGGCGATATGGGCATCGCGCCCCGCCACGACCACCCGCGTGCTGTCGACATCGACAACCTCGCCGGGGGTGCCGCCTTGGCCCGCCAGCACCTCCAAGCGGGAAACGGCCAGCACCGCGCCTGCCGTGCCCGCCGCGCCTGCGAGTTTTGCCGTGGTCAAGGGGTTCCAATAGGCCCCGAAATCCAAGCCACGGACCAGCGCGCTGATCTCTCCTGCGGTCTTGGTAAAGTCGATCAGCCCGCCGTTCTCGGGCCGCTTGTCCTTCGCGAAATAGCTGCGCTGGCTCAAGTCCTGTGCCGTGCCCTGCAGCTTGCCGCTTTCCAACTGGGCCAGCACTGCGCCAAAGCTTTCCATCCCGGCGGCGTAGCATTTGGAGTTGAGGCTAAAGGCCGTCTCATCGGGCGCGATCTCTACCTCTCGCTGCGCCAACAGGTCGCCGGTATCAACGCCCGCCTCGATCAGATGCCAACTGACCCCATGCTGCGCCTCACCGTTGATGATTGCCCAAGCGGGTGTGTTCAGTCCAGCATAGCGCGGCAGGGGCCCATCGTGGAAATTGACCGCGCCACGTGTGGGCAGGGCCAGAACCGTCTGAGGGATCAGCCGCAGGTTGGCGATGCTCAAAAGCCAGTCGACGGCCAGACCCATGGGCAGCAGATCTTCCGCATCGCGGCAGAGGACCAGCCCCTGCCCTTCGGCCCAAGCGCGCACTGCGTCATCTCGGGTGATCACGGCGGCGATCCGATGACCGCCCGCCAGCAGCATGTCACCGCAGGCGATGGTCAGAGATTCGTCGCCCATCAAGAGCGCGGAAAACGGTTCTGTCTTGAAACTGGCGGTCATCAGCGGTCCTCCGTGGCGGGGCTACGGCTTGGGTCTTGGACGGCGGGGGCCGCGCGCCTCGCGGTGAGCGCATGGGCCGCGAGATCACGGTAGAAACCGGGGGCGTCTTCTGGCTGGCGTCCGGTCAGCAGGCAGCGCAGGCGGTGCAGTCCGCCCCCGGCAAGCCGTGCACAGGTGGCCAAAGCGGCATAGGCGCGGCCATGGTTCTTGGCGAAATAGCGGTGGCGGCTGTCGAACCAATAGCGCGGCATCCGGCGCCATTCCTTCATCCCGGTCGAGACCGAGCCGACGTGAACGCAGCGCGCCTGAGGCACATACCAGCAGTCCCACCCAGCCCGCGCGGCACGCAGGCAAAGGTCGGTTTCCTCATAATAAAGGAAATACGCTTCGTCGAAGAGACCGATCTCAGCCAGCATATCCCACCGCATCATGACACTGGCACCGGCCACCCAATCGACCTCTGCGGCCTCTTCCGGCAAGGGGGGGGCCACGACCGAGGCGGCCAGCAGGCGCGTCAGCGGGCCAAAGCGCGCGGCGGCTTCCAACTCTCCGACGGCAGAAGGGAAACGGAAGGCCGTGGCATGGGGCAGATCATCCTCGCCGCGCACATGGCTTCCGGCCAACCCGGCGCGGGGGTGGTTCTGCAGGTGGCCCAACAGCGTCTGGATACAGCCCCGATCAAGGAAGGCATCCGAGTTCACCACATGCACGAAATCCGGCGCTGCCCCGTCGGACATCCCCGCCCGCATGGCAAGGTTGTTGCCCGCCCCGAAGCCACCGTTGCGGGGCGATGTGATCAGCCGCACCCGATTGCCCGCACCCCAGCCCCGCGCGGCAATTTCCTGCGCCAAGAGCGCGGCAGAACCGTCGCCGCTGTCGTTGTCAACGATCACCAATTCGGCATGGGTCTGGGGCATATCGGCCGAAGCGGCCTCAGCCGCGCGCAGGGTCATCTCTGCGGTGCGGTAGTTGAGAATAATGACCAAAAGGCGGGGCGGTTGCTGCATTATTCCGCCGCCGTGGCCTGAGGCTGATCAGCGGGCTGGTCGTGGCCTGCGCCTTTGGGCAGGGCCGCCGCGATCACCTCGGCCAGTTCCTGCGCCAAGACGGTCACATTCGGCGCCAGAACCATGCTCACATGGTCGCCCGGCACTTCAATCACCTGCAAGCGCGGCGCATATTGCCGCCACTGGTTGTCCTCATAGACATATTCTTTTTCCGCGGTGACATATTGCCCGGCAGAAACCGCCCAATGCCGATCGAGCGGGGGGCGGAACAGGGTCATCGGCCCATCCCACTGGGGCGTTTCATAGCGCTCCATCGCGCGCAGGAATGCCGCCTGAATGCGCAGACTGTTAAAGGAAGCCCCCCCCTCGCCATCGCCGACCGCCTCCTGAGGCCCCCGGCGGCGCGCGCGCTCCCACGCCCAGCGGTTGCGCGCCCATTCAAGCAGATAGGCTGGACCCTTACGCCGCAGCTCTGCCAATTTGATATGCGCCTTGTCGATCTTGCTGAGCGTCGGGCGGACGGGCAGCGGCGTGTCGAGCATCGCCAGAACGGCCACCTCTTGCCCTGCCGCCTGCAACTGCTGCGCCATCTCATAGGCCGTGATCCCGCCGCCAGAGTATCCGGCCAGCAGATAGGGCCCTTGGGGCTGCAACGCACGGATCTCGGCGATGTAGTCAGCCGCAGCGGCCTGCACCTCTTCGTGGGGGGCAGCGTCACCGATCAGCCCACGGGCCTGCACACCATAGACCGCCCGTTCGCCGCTAAAGGGCAAGGCAAGGTGGCGCAGGTTCAGCACATTGCCGAACATCCCCGCCACCACGAAAAGCGGCGTTGCATCCTGCGGCGATTGATTGAGCGGTACAAGGTGGTCAAAGCGCTGCTGCGGGGCCGCCGCTGCCGTATCAGCCGCCTCCGTCTGCGCCAAATCTCCGCGCTCCGCCGCGATGAGCGCTGCGCATTTGGCGATCGTGGGAGCCTCGAACAGAACGGAGATCGGGAATTCCACCTTGAACTCGCGCTTGACCGCCGCAAACAGACGGACAGCGATCAGGGAATGCCCGCCGAGGTCAAAGAAACTATCCTCAACCCCCACCGGGCTAACGCCCAAAAGGTTCGACCAAATCTCGGCCAGCTTTTCTTCGATCCCATTGCGTGGGGCGACGAAAGAACCGTCAAGATCGGGCCGCTCAAAGCTTTGCCCCTGAGCGGAGGCATCGGTCAGCGGCGCCTCGGCTTGGGCAATCAATGTCTGCAGGGGCAGCGAGGACACCATGACCTGTGGCGCATCCAGCGCCAGCGCACGGCGCAGGGCCTCTGGCCCTTGCTGCGCGCGGATACCTTGGCGCACCAGACGGGCCAAACGCTCTTCGGCGGGGCTGAGGCTGTCGGCGCTTTGGGCATCCTCAAAGACCACTTCGCGGGCGTCGGGCGGCGGCACCTCGGCAAAGGCCCCTTCGAGCCGTTTCATCGCGAAATCGCGCACATCGACAAGGACCGCTCCCTGCGCATCGGTGATCGTCACATTGAACCGGGCCAAGCCCTCCGCCGCCGATCCTTCGGCGAGCCGGACGTGCGAGCGGACCTCGGCAGGCAGCGGCGCGTGAAGCGTGATCTCACCATAAGACAGCGGCACCCAGAGGTGACGCGCGGCATAGCCGGGGATCAGCGCCATGGCCCAACCGGTGGCGATGTCCATCAGACCGGGGTGCAGCACATAGCCATCGGTCAGATCGCCCTGCGCGGCTTCGGGCAGTCGTAGCGCGGCGAGCCCCTCACCCTGTCCCAGAGCGGTGCGGTGCAGCACATGCCAGCGCGGGCCGAATTTCAGATGCGCCTCTTGAACGGCGGGCAGACGGCCCCCGGGCGCGGCCTCGGCCACGTCCTTGCAACGGGCCGCGAGAGCAGCAAGATCGAGAGGGGTGGCCGTGCGCCCCGTGGGGGTCAATCGCGCTTGGACATGCAACTGCCACGCGGGCCTGCCATTGACCACACAGGCGCTACGCAACTCGGCGGCGAAACCTGCTCCCTCGGGGGTCAGGGTGATCTTGATCTTGCGCCGTGCCCCATCGACCAGCGGCAGGGGACGCAAGAAATAGACGTCTTGCAGCGTGAACCCCTGCAGCCCTTGAGCCTGCGCCGCCTCGGCCAAAAGCTCAATATAGCCTGTCCCCGGCATGATGGCGCGGCCATCCAAGGTGCGGTGCTGGTCGAGCAGCCAATGCGAGGTGGCGATCTCGGTGGTGAATTCCGGTGCGCCGCTGTCGCCCGACCCTGCGGTTTCAAGCAGCGCCGCATTGATCGCGCGGGCAGGCAGCGCCACGGCACCGCCCCCCGCAAGCGTGTCAGCGGCCATGCCCACATCGGCCCAGACGCCCCAGTTCACTGCGACCACGCGGGTCTTCGCGCCGCGCCGCGATTGCGCAAAGGCATTGAGCCAGGCATTCGCCGCCACATAATCCACCTGCCCCGCGGCGCGACTGGCGGTAGAGGTCGAGGAAAAGAGCACCATCAGGTCAAGCGCGCCATCAGGCAGCAGTTGGTCCAAGATCCGCAGCCCCTGCACCTTGGGGGCCAGCACCGCGTCGATGCCTGCGTCGGATTTGGCCAAGAGCGGCGCATCGTCCAGCACCCCGGCGGCATGGATCACCCCCGTCAGCCCCCCGTGGCGGGCGGTTAGATCGTCGATCACCCGGCGCATCTGCGCAAGGTTGGTGACATCCGCGCGGGCCACTTCGACCGCCCCGCCCGACTGCGCCGCCTGTGCCTCAAGTCGCAGCACGGCACGCAGGCGGCGGGCCGTGGCATCGGCAGGGCCGTGACTGGCAAGGTAGCTGTCCCATTCGTGGCGCATCGGAAGCGCAGCGCGGCTCAGCAGGATGACGCGGGTGCCCGGCGTCTCAAGAATGTCGGCGGCAAGGGTCAGGCCGATGCCCCCGAAACCACCGGTGATGAGGTAATGTCCCTCCGGCTTCCACCTCGGCAAATCGCTTGGCGGTAGGCTGGCTGCGCGGTAGCCCAGTTCATAGCGGCGCCCAGCACGATGGGCGACCTGAAGGTTGGCCGGGCTGGCCAAAAGCTCTTCGATCAGGTCACCGGGATCAATTACCGGCGCGGGGTCAGCTGGCTTCGCGAACCATCTTGCCGGCGCCACGGATAATGCGACGGGCAGGTCAATCTGGCTCGCCGTTAGCCCC
Organism: Sulfitobacter sp. NFXS29; assembly: GCF_040148765.1. Classification (NCBI taxonomy): domain Bacteria; kingdom Pseudomonadati; phylum Pseudomonadota; class Alphaproteobacteria; order Rhodobacterales; family Roseobacteraceae; genus Sulfitobacter; species Sulfitobacter sp. NFXS29. Next base: position 511,241 of record NZ_JAGDED010000001.1, on the reverse strand, counting down.
GGCACCTCTCGTGCCATGACGCCAACGGGGCCAGAGATCAGCGCCTTTTCGGGATATGCCAGCCCCTCTTCCGCGATCTGCGCCCCACCGGTGGTGAAGACGTTAAGGTGCAAAGGCGCGTCAATCTCGGCCTCGGCCAAGGACTGCGCGAGCCACGTCAGGCTCCAGAACCCCTGTTCGATATTGCGGTCAAACCTGCTGGAGCCGGGGCGCGGGGCGACCTGATCATCGGTCAGCCAGAAATGCGCGATCCGGTCGGGCATTTGCCCTTCGGCCTGAAGCGCCGCGATCAACTGGTCATAACCCGACCGTCCCTGTTCGGGGGCCAGCGTGAAGTGATCCATGGTGACGCGGGCAAAGGCATCCCCCGCCGCGACCTGCACCACGCGATGCCCTTTGGCCCGCAACTGCGCGGTGGCCTCGGCCCCCAGCCCCGCCGTATCGGCGAAGACAAGCCAGTTCACCGGGCCGGAGAGCGCCATATCCCCTTCGGCGTAGCGCGGTTGCCAATGCGGCAGCGCGCCCCAATCGCTGATGTCGTCCAGCCGTTGCAGCGGTTGCTCTGCGGGGCGGGTCGCGGCCTCTCCCGGTTCGATGAAATAACGCGCACGTTGGAATTGATAGGTCGGCAGCACCACGCGGTTGCGCCGTGCCTCGCCCCAAATCTGCGCCCAATCAGCTTCGACCCCCGAGGCCCAAAGCCGCCCGATTACGCTGAGGAAATAGGCATCATCCGCGATTTCTTGCTCGGGGTGGCGCAGCGAAGACATCACCTGCCCCGGCGCCACATCCGCGTTCATCTGCGCCAAGGCGGAAAGCGCCTTGCCCGGTCCGACCTCTAGGAAGACCCGCCGCGCGTCGGCGCTCAACGTGCTGATACAATCGGCGAAATTCACCGTGTTGCGCAGATGTTCAACCCAATAGTCGGGGTCCGTTGCCATCTGCGCAGTGATCCTCTTGCCTGTACGGTTCGACAGGAAGGGCATTTGCGGCGCGCGCAGGTCAAGCGTGGCAAGGAAAGCGCGGTATCGGTCGAGGATCGGGTCCAGCATCCGCGAGTGGGCTGCGATGTCGATGGCGATGCGCTGATGGTCGAGACCGGCTGCATCCAACCGCGCTTGCAGCGCCTTTAGCGCGTCGTCCGGGCCAGAGACCGCAATCAGTTCCGGGCCGTTGACGCTGGCGATATCAAGCCCTTCTCCCAGAAGCGGCGTGATCTGATCCAGCGGAGCGGAGATGCTGATCATCCCGCCTGCTGGCACCTCATCAAAGAGCCGTCCGCGCAGCAGGACAAGGTCGATGCATTCCTCAAAGCGCATCACCCCGGCAAGGCAGGCGGCGACATTTTCGCCCATGGAGTGCCCTACCATCGCCGCGGGTTTCAGCCCCCAAGATAGCCAGAGCTGCGCCAGCGCGTATTCCACGATCATGATCAGCGGCAATTGCACCGAAGGGCGTTTCAGCTTGGCCTCTGCCGCCGCGCGGTCTTTGGGGTCCGGCAGCCAGATCGCGCGGATGTCATACTCAAGCTGCGGCGCGAGATGGTCGAGCCCCCGGTCCATCCATTCGGCAAAGACCGGCTCGGTTTCATAAAGGTCGCGGGCCATATCGGCATATTGCGCGCCGCCGCCGGGGAACATGAAAACGACCTCAGCCTCGGGGCCAAGGTGGTCATGGGTAAAGACACGGCGGCTGTCGCCGCCTTCCAAAAGGGCTGCGGCTTCCTCATGGGTTTCGGCGACCAAAACGCGACGTTTGTCAAAACCGCGACGGCCTTCTTTGAGGGTGAAGGATACATCCGCCAAGGGTTGCTCGGGATGCGCGCGCAGATGGGCCGCGAGGGCGGCGCTGTTGGCGTCCAACGCCGCTTTGTTCCGGCCCGAGAGGCAGAGCACATGGAACGGGAAATCGCTTTCTTCCGACGCCGCGCGGGCGGGCGCCTCTTCCAAGATCATATGCGCGTTGGTCCCGCCAACGCCAAGCGCATTGACCGCGGCACGCCGGGGCGCGGCTTGGGCGGGCCAGTCATAGAGCCGGTCGTTCACGCGGAAGGGCGAGCCTTCGAAGGGGATCGCAGGGTTCGGCGCTTCATAGCCCAGCGAGGGGGGGATTTTCCGGTGGTGCAACGCCAGCGTCGCCTTGGCCAGCCCCGCCACGCCCGCCGCGGTATCGAGATGGCCGATGTTGGTTTTGACCGACCCGATGCGGCAGAAATCTTCGGCCTGCGTCTCGGCCCGGTAGGCTTGGGTCAGGGCGGCGACCTCAATCGGATCGCCTAGATAGGTGCCGGTGCCGTGGCATTCGACCATGCCAATGCTCTGCGCCGCCACGCCTGCATTGTCGAGCGCGCGGGCAATGGCCGCCGTCTGCCCATCAACCGAAGGGGCCAGATAGCCCGCCTTGGCCGCGCCGTCGTTGTTGACTGCCGAGCCTTTGATGACCGCCCAAATAGGATCCCCATCCGCAATGGCATCTTCCAACCGCCGCAGCGCCACCGCCCCTGCGCCAGAGCCAAAGACGGTGCCCTGCGCGCGGTGGTCGAAGGCGTGGCATTCACCATCGGGGGAGAGAATTTCGTTCTCTTTGAATTCATAGCCCCTGCCCTGCGGCAGTTCGATCGTCACCCCGCCCGCCAGTGCCATGTCGATTTCACCCGCCCGCAGCGCCTGCGCGGCATAGTGGATCGCCACCAGCGAGGTCGAACAGGCGGTTTGCAGGTTGATCGACGGGCCTTTGAGGTCAAGCACATGGCTGACCCGGGTCGACAGGAAATCTTTGTCATTGCCGGTATGCCGGAGCAGGAACATGCCGACATCATCGACCAGATCGGGGTTCGAGCAGATGTTGAAATAGAAATAGCTGCCCATGCCACAGCCCGCATAGACGCCGACGGGGCCAGAGAGGCTTTCGGGCATATGCCCCGCCTGCTCCATCGCCTCCCAAGCGACCTCAAGAAATTTGCGGTGCTGCGGGTCGAGGATGGCGGCGTCTTTTGGGGAAAAGCCGAAGAACTCGGCGTCGAACATGTCGTAACCGGGCATTTCGGCGGTGACGGGCACGTAGTTTGGCCGGGACAGACGTTCGGCGCTCTCTCCGGCAGCGCGCAGCTCTGCCGCGTCGCGCCGTTTGAGCGCACTCACACCATCGCGCAGGTTCGCCCAATAAGCGTCGACACCTTCGGCCCCCGGCAGGTTCACCGACATGCCGACAATCGCGATATCATCGCGTGCAAGAATTTTGTCTGTGCTGTTCATTGCGACACATGTCCCATCGCCCGTTCGATTACAGTGATGAGCCTTCAAGGTTCAATTTAAGCTTCGGGTGCAGCATACAACAGGAAAATCTGTCAAAAATGAGCCCAGAATGTGCACTTGGGTCTATTCCGGACAAAATCACTTCACGGAACAGTGAGCAGAACCCGGTTCAGAAAACCGTCCGCTTTGCCTGCAGCGCGGGATTTGCGCTGGCATCAAGTCCAGTCTGCCCCCTGTGCGCCGCCGCCAGCCCCTCGGCATGACCGAGGATCGCCCCGGCCGTGAGCCAAGTAAGCGGCGTCAGCGTGGCATTAAGCAACATGTCCATCATGGTAATGCCAAGGATCAAAAGCAGCGGCGCGATCCAAGGGGATAGGCCCGCATCCCCCTGTCGGTAAAGGTGTAGCCCCATCAGAAAGATCGGCAGCGCCAAAAGACCCATTTCGCCAAGGTACCCGACCCAGCCGAAAGTGCCGAAAACAATGATCCAGCGGCCGTCCGGGATCGATAGGATATTGCCGTTGGTCGCATCCCGAATCAGGTTGCGACCCCATCCACCCCAGCCGAACCACGGCTTTTCAGCGGCCCGCGCCAGCAGTCGCTCTTCGTTCATGAACCGGTAGCCAAGCGACTGCGCCCGGTCCGCGCTGATCGCCTCGGCTTGTGCGAGGATGGCATCGAGCGGCACCAACCCGGCTTTGCGCAGCATCGGATAGATCACTGCCACCGCCGCAAAGACCACTGCCAGACGGATCTGCCAGCGCGCCGGGGTCAGCAGCACCATCGGCACCAAAAGCAGCGCATAGGCGATGGAAGCAAGGCTTTTGCACAGCAGCAGAACAACGCCCAAATAAGCCGCCAACAGCAGCATTTTCCAACGGTCGATCACCGGGGTCTGCCGCGCCAGCGCCACCGCCGACAACAACGCGATACACATGAAAATCGCCAGCCACAGCGCATGCGGCAGAAACACGATGGGTCGGAAGCCACCATTGCGCATCATCTGCTCAAAGGAGTGCTGAAAGAAGCCGTAGATCCATGTGTTAAGCTGCGGTGAAAAACGAATTTCAAAGAGCGAGGGCACGGAATAGATAAGGCCGCCGATCATGAAGGCCAGCAACAACTCGCGCAGGCCCTCTTCGTCCGCAAGGAACTGTCGCGCCAGCAAGAAGGGCACCAGCATCAGCATCTGGCCGATCAGGACCGACCCGATGTCGCGGATCGACAGACCCGGCAGGGCGTCCACCGGAAAGAGGATCGGCTCAAACCCTCGGATTGCCTGAAACAGGATTGGATCGCCATTGGTCAGCACCGTGGGCACAGCGGAAAAGACCAGCCCCACCACCAAGAACCCCGCCAAACGAGAGGCGGGCCAAAGCTGCAGTTTCTCCTGCGTGCCCAGCCAGATGATCAACAAAACGCTCAGGTTCGGGATCGACACTTTGTCGAGGCCCGGCACCAGCGGCAGGTTGAATTCGGCCAGCGGCGGCAGGAAAAGATAGCCCCCCAAGATCGACCAGATCAGCGCCCGCTGCAGCGGCAGGTTGCGAAACAGACCCAGACAGACGAAGGGCCAGATCAGCAGCATCAGATAGGCGACGGGATTTGGCATGATGTCCTTCGCAAAAGCCGAGCGAATGCGCGGCAGGATGGGGCGGGGCGAAAATACCATCTGGCCCCGCCCCTGTCATCCCGCTAGTTTTGCGGCAGGTTCAATCTGGCACGGGCGTGGTTGATAGATGGCATGTGAAATCAATTACATAAAGCGTGCACCCTCCCCCCTTGCGCCTGTCTGTGGCAGCCCAAAGGCGAGGCGCGCGGTATGAAGTATGGCAAGGGCGATGCCGCGGTGGTGGTTAATGTGGCAACAAGGGCCGCATTGTTTCAGGCCCTGCGCGCGCGCTTTGCCAAGGGCCAAGGATTCGCGCTTGCCACGCTCAACCTCGACCATCTGACCAAACTGCCCCGCGATGCGGGCTTCGCCGCCGCTTATCACGCGCAGGATCTGATCGTGGCCGATGGCCGCCCCGTGGTCTGGCTGTCGCAACTGGCCAAACAACCGGTTGCCTTGATGCCCGGCTCTGATCTGATCATCCCGCTTTGCGAAATGGCCGCCGAGCAATCGCTGCCCATCGCGGTCTTCGGCAGTGATGAGGAAGCCCTTCACGGAGCCGCAGCGGCCCTGCGGGCCCGTGTGCCGGGGCTGGAGATTTGCCACATCGCCGCCCCGCCGATGGGCTTCGACCCCGAAAGCGCCGAGGCGGTTCCCGCCCTGCGCGCCATCGCCAACAGCGGGGCGCGGCTGTGTTTTCTGGCGCTTGGTGCGCCCAAACAAGAGATGCTCGCCGCGCGCGGGCGTGAGGTTGCGCCGGGGGTGGGGTTCGCCTCTGTCGGGGCGGGGTTGGACTTTTTGGCCGGGCGACAGCGCCGTGCGCCGAAATGGATGCGGATGCTGGCCTTGGAGTGGTTTTGGCGTGCCCTGCAAAGCCCGGCGCGGATGGTGCCGCGCTATGCGCGCTGTTTCGCGATCCTGCCGCGCCTGACGCTTGCGGCTTGGCGGGCGCGCTAGGCGTCAGCGGTATTCGATGATGCGCCCATCGCGGCGCATGTGGTACTTCAGCACGCCCAAGGCTTCGGGGAACTTGCCCAGCAGGGTGAAAAAGCCCCAAGCCGCCCCGCCGCGCCAGATCAACCGCAAGAGTTGCAGTGGGTAGAGCATCATCAGCCCGACTGCGGCCCACGGCAGCAACAGCGCCAGCAGCAAAATCACCGCAGGCAAAAGCGCGCCCCAAAGCAAGGCGCGGCGCGTCTCGGCCACCCAATGGCGATCGGGACCAGCGCCATGCAGCGCCGCCCCTTCGGCAAAGGCGTGACCAGCACGCAGGCTGCGCCGCCACCATTGGCTGAACCGGGTGATCTGCGCGTCATGCCATGTCATCTCGGCGTCGAGCCGCCATATCTGCCAACCCGCCCGGCGCAGCCGTTGGCACAGTTCCGGCTCTTCTCCGGCGATCATCTCTGCCCGGTAGCCACCCACGGCGCGCAGCGCCTCCAGCCGCATCAGCGCATCACCGCCACAGGCGCGCGCCTCGCCCGGCGGCGTGTCCCATTCAGCGTCGATCAGACTGTTGTAAATCGAGGTTTCGGGATGTTCCTCGCGCCGTCTGCCGCAGACCACGGCGAGTTGAGGATGCGCGCTCAGTTGGGCCTCAGCCGCCGCCAGCCAGCCGTCCCGCAGGATGCAATCACCATCGAGGAATTGCACCAGCATGATCCCCTCGCCCAATGCCGCCACGCCTGCATTGCGGGCTCGCGCGGCGGTGAAGGGCTGCTGCATGTCCAGTTCGACCACTTCCGCGCCCAGCCCCCGCGCCGCAGCGACGGACCCATCGGTCGAGCCGCTGTCGACATAGACAATCTGTGCCACCTGCCCCACCAAAGCCTGCAAGGACCGCTCCAGCCGGGCGCCTTCGTTGCGTCCGATGACAACGGCGCCGACGCTCATGCGGCTTGCTCATCACGCCAAGCGGCGACATGGGCGCTGTAGCTGTCGGAGGGCTCCAGAAAGCCCGCGCGGTACAGAAGTTCGACCCGGTTCCAGCGCCGCGCGTCCAGCGAGAAGAGCGAGACATCGGGGTTCTGCCCGATCACCGCCATGCGGCGTGCGTCTTCTCCATGCGCCAAATTGCCCGCGCCCAGCGTCTCGGCATCCCGGGCGGCGGCGTCATTGGCGAACTTGTAGTGTTTGATCACCGCCGTCATATCCGCCACGCGCAGCCCGCAGGACAGATGCGGATGCGGCGCCGGTGTGACCTCTGGCCCGTTGAAGATCAGCGGATGTTTCGTCAGGCAACAGTTCTCTCCAAAGACCTTGCCGCGCACCCCGCCAAAGGCGAACTTCACCGCATCGTTGGAAAGATCATTATCGGCCAGCAGCGCGGAGAACGGAATCTCGGGGCTGTGGTAGTCGGTTTTGCGCACCGCGCTGATGTCGTAATAAAGAAAGGATTGCAGCGCTTGTTTATAGGGCACCCCCGCCGCGGCAGCGAGGCTGGTTTTGGGAAACATCTCAAGCATCTGCGCCACCAAGGCGGTATAGCCCTGCCGGTCGAGATAGGCGGTTAGCCCCTTGATGCCAATCTGGCTGCGCCCTTCGAAATCGAAAATCTCATCCATATCAACGTAGAGACACCAGCGATTTTTGCCGTAGGTCTGCGCGGGATACTGGCGGATCAGGTCTTCGTACCCGGCCAGCGGCAGGGTGCAGCGATCGATCACCGTGCCTTTCTGCGCTTTGATCCGGGCGATAGTGTCATCGCGCGAACCGTTGTCGATGAAGACGAAATGCTGCACGCCCATCGCGCGGTAATGGCGAAAGAAGGCATCGAGGTAGTAGCTGCCGTCGCGCACCAAGGCGATCAGCACCACCTCACCCGGGGCCACGTCCAGTTTGCTCGGCCCATGCAGATGCTGCAAAGACGCGGCAAAGCGCGCCCGGCGGCGGGCGTCGTGCAGGCGTTGGCGCAGGCGGCGGAGCAGGTGCAGGGGCGATTTCATGCCGTTGTGATACGACAGGCAATCTGCGCGGTCCACTGCCGCCATGCCTTTCTGATCCGCGCGACAACGCCCCGAGCGATTAGCTGCCACCGTTTTGACCGGGCGCGACGGCGGGCCCGGCCACCGCACGCAGGGCGGGGTCAAAGAACGTGTGGCGCGCGCGGCCAGCGTGTTTCGAGGCATAGAGCGCGGCATCTGCATTGGCCAGAACCACCTCGCGCGGTTGCCGGTCGCCGCGCTGGATCCAGACCGTACCGATGCTGGCGGAAACCTTGCAGACCTCGCCCTTGTAGCGGATTGGCTCTTCCAGCCGGTCGATGATCCGCTGGCCGATCCGCCGGAGTATGCCCTCGCCCCGGACATCGGGCAGAACCACGGTGAACTCATCCCCGCCCAACCGCACCACCATGTCAGAGCTTCGGGTTTCTTGTTGCATGATCCGGGCGACGACTTGCAGCACATGATCGCCCGCGGCATGGCCCAGACTGTCATTCACCGCCTTGAAGTAATCGAGATCGACATGCATCACCGCGAACCCCTCTCCGGCAGTGATCAACCGCTCCAGCACCGCGTTCAGCGCGCGGCGGTTTTTCAGCCCCGTCAGCGTGTCGGTAAAGGCCTGTTCCTCCGCCGTGATCCGCGCCTCTTGCAGGCGCAGGTTCAGGCGACGGGAGGCTTCCATCGCGGCTGATTTCGCCTCCATCAGATAGAGCATCTCGATCGCCAGATCGGTGGCGGCGAAATCAGCATTGGTCAATGCATAGTCCTGCACCCCGTCGAAAATCGAAATCCCGAAAGAGAGGTTCACGATCAGCCGCCGATCCCCCAAGGGCACCAGCAGCCCCTTCAACTCGGTCCGGGGGGAGTCGCGAAAGGCGAGGTGCAGCTTTACCCCCGTGGCCCGGTGCAGGTCTTTCATCCCGTCAATCCCGCGGGGCCGCTTAACGGTGACGGTTTCCAGAAAATGCCGCCCCGCCAGCGGGGACTGCGGGCGCAGCTTTTGGATCGTCGGCCCGGCGTGGCGGATCTCGCCATTGGCGGACAACAGCAGATGCATCGGACATAGCTTGTCCAGAACCGCCGGATCATGGCACCCTACGCTCATGCCCGCGCCCCAAGCTCAAACCGGCGCCCTTCCGAGAATTCGGCTTCGACCAGAATGATCTTCAGCACCTCGATGCCATCCGATCGCCCGCAGTGCTCCAGCAGCACCAGCGCGGCATAGTCATCGGCCATGGCCCGCAAGACCCCCATCATAAGGTAGCCATATCCAACGAGCGGGGCTTCGCAGATCAAGGAATACTGGCCATCGGGGTCTTCGCGCAGTTCGACCCAAGGCAGATGCAGTTCCGATAGGGCGAGACGCGTCCGGTCCGGCAAATCGTCGAGCGATTGCAAAAAGTCACTGAAGCTCACCCCGCCAAAGCGCAGCAAACGCCGCACAGCCTCATAGCCCGGTTGCGCCACGAGAAAGGTGCCGACGTCTTCCATCACCTCGGCCCGGGGCCGGTCCAGCACGTCGCAGACCGCCTCAAGGACGGCCGGAGTGATGTGATCCGAATAGGTCAGCATCGCCTCGAATTCGGTAAAGTCCAACCCGGCCCGAGAGGCCACCTCGGCCCAAAGTCTCTGCCCGTAGTTGGCACAAAAGTAGTTCTGAATGCTGCGGTTGATAAGCCCGTGCATGACTGCCTCATTCCCATTTTTCCCAAGAGCAGATTGCCGTTGCACTGGTTAAGATTGGCCTGATGAATACAGTTGTCAGGAAATTGCGTTGCCCACCGGCCGCTTAAAGACCGGAACCGCACCCGGAACCGCCACCACATTCCGCGCGTTCGGTATTGGAGAGAAGAGGCACCCCGCCTCTCCCCCCATCCAGTGAGGAGCGTATACATGAGCGATGATCCCAAACACCCGAAGGACGAAGACAAGACACCGCCCAAGAAGCCTCAGAAAGACCTGCACCGCCCTGAGGCCACATTGGACGAAGCGCCCGCAGGAAGCCCCAATGCCGAAGAACGCTCGCGGCTATCGGACTGAGGGTTTGGGTCTGACCCCGATGTCAGACCTCAAATGAAGAAACTGGCTAAGAAGGGTGTCGCAATATGAGCAATCACGTCACAGCCCCCCGGCAGCATAGCGCGCCGGGGTTTATGGTTTGTCTGGGCTGGGTCGCCATCCTTGGCTGTGTGATATTCGCCGTCTCGATCCTGATCGCGGATTTCGTGGTGCCGAATCATGACTGGATCGCCGACACGATCAGCGATTTGGGCGCGGGGCGGTATGAATTCATCGTCGACATCGGCATCTATGCCTTCTCCGCTGCGCTGATTGCCTGCGCCCTGCTTTGCGCCCATGTGCATTTCGGCGATCGCTGGTGGAGCATCGCCACCATTGGCCTCGCCCTTCTGGGGCTCATCGTCTTTCTAGTCGGCGCAAGAAACGAATACGGGGACCGCGATTCCGATGGCGTGGTGATCCACATCTATCTGGTCTACGCGCTTGGGCTGATTATGCTCGCCGTGCCGTGGCTGCTGTCGAAAGGTTTCGCAGATATCTCTGCGTTCCTTGCCAAGGCGCTCAAGGTGATCTCGCTTTTGTGGCTGGTCTCCGCCCCGCCATTCTTCTTCCTGCCCACCGGGATCGACGGGATCTATGAGCGCTATCTGGGGCTGATCGCCATGGCCATGGTGGTGCTTTTGGGGCGGTTCTTTATCCAACGGGGCAAGGCATTGAACGGGGGGCACGGGTGATGTTTTTTGACTACGTTCCGCTCGATATCCTCGCCCGTGCACTTTTGCTTTCTGCCACTGCGCTAATCTGGGTGATCTTTGTGGTCCGCGTGATCGGGCTGCGCACGTTTTCAAAGATGACCGCCTTTGACTTTGTCGCCACGGTCGCCACAGGCTCGCTTCTTGCCGGTGCCTGTCAGGCCACCACTTGGCCGGAGTTTGCGCAGCCGACCTTGGCGATTTCCGCCCTGCTTGGTGCGCAGTTCGTCATCGCGCGGATCCGGCAAGCCTCTGGCCGGTTCGAAAACGCGGTGCAGAACGAACCTGTGATCCTGATGCAGAACGGTGAAATTTTCGACGCCGCCCTAAGCGAGACCCGCGTGGCGCGCGCCGATCTGATTGCCAAGCTGCGCGAGGCCAATGCGCTGCGTTTTTCGGACGTGCGTGCGGTTGTGTTGGAGACGACGGGCGATATCTCGGTCCTGCATGGGGATACCCTCGACGAGGGAATTCTCGAGGGCGCGCGGGCGATCAAGGGCTAACCCGGCGTTAAATCAGGCGCTCCGGCAAATGACCGATATCCGGCAGGACCAGATCGGCGTGCGGGGCAAGAACTTCCGCTGTGGCCGGTCCGGTCAACACCGCGATCCGCCCCATGCCCGCCACGCGCGCGGCTTCCAGATCATGAATGCTGTCGCCGACCATCGCGATCGAGGAGGCGGGCAGGCCCACATGCGCCGCAAAGGCGTGCAACTGCCCCGGCGAAGGCTTGCCCCCATGCCCACTGTCGAACCCTGCGATAAAGTCGAACATATCAACCACCCCCGCCGTCAGCAAATGTGTCCGCGCGGGGTGTTCCGCATCATTGGTCGCCACGCCGAGCCAAAGACCGCGGTCGCGCAGTCCCTGCAAAAACGGCCTGAGCGGCACCGCCTCGCGCTGCGGCGCGCGGGCCGCCTCGGCATTGATTAATTCTAGAAGGTCCGAAGGCAGCCGTTCAGGAAAATGCGGGGCCAAGGCATCGACGACCTGCTGCGGCGTGCCAGCGATGGCGATACTGTCTGGGGCAAAGCGGCGGGTGGCAAGGTCAAATCCAATGTCTGCCCCGACCCGCGCGGCCAATTCACGCCCCCCATCACAGACCCGCAGCAAGAAGGCTTCGGCCCAAGGTTCCCAAGTCGCGGCAAAGTCAAAAAGGGTGCCGTCCTTGTCAAAGAGCAGACCCTTAACGTTTCTTAAGTCCAATGCACCTGCTCCCCACCGGGCAGCGCCGCGCGGGCTTGCATGATCCGTTCATAGGGTATTGCCAGATGGTCGGAAAACCCGATGACCCAGGCGTCGTCCATCATCAGAAAATCCAGCACAGCGCCTAGAAAAATAGGGTCGCTGGCCTGTTTTGTGAGGTCCGCCTCGGACGCGCCCGTGCTGCCCAGAAACACCGGCAACAGATCATCATTCGCCGCGAGCCAGCCCAGCGCCTGAAGCGCCAAAGTTTCGGCGGAGTCTTGGGTATAGGACATTGGAAACCGTCTTTTGCTGAAGGTTGGAAACCCTTTGTTAACCATTAAGGGGCAAAGACAATCTCATCAAACTGATTTGTACGGTGAAGGAGCTGTCGTGCAAGGGACCATCCTTATTGCAGATGCGATTGCAACCAATCGGATCGCCCTCAAGGTCAAGCTCTGTGCGGCATACTATCACGTCGTGCAGGCAGAGAATATGGAAGAGGCTTTGACCTGCGTGCGGGACAACCCGCCGGATCTAGTGATCTGTGCCCTGACCCTTCCGGGTGGCGGGGCGGCGGACCTATGCCGCGCGCTCAAAGCCTCTGGCGATAGCGCGCAGCTTCCGGTGCTGGCCATCGGCAACGGCGATCAAGCGGTGGATAGATTTGCCGCGCTCGAAGCGGGGGCGAACGACGTGTTGCTCAAACCGCTTGATTGCACGCTGTTGCTGGGCCGGGCGCGCAGCCTCATTCGCGCCCGTAATGCGGCAGACGAATGGGAAATGCGCGATGATACGTCACGTGCGCTTGGGTTAGCGGAACCCGCGGCGGAGTTCACTACCCGCAGCCACTGTGTGATCATCCATTCCGACAGCGCGATGAGCGTGAATTGGGCCAAACACCTCCGCCCCCAGCTGCGCGCGCGCCTCACCCTCGCCAACCCGGAGGAGGCCATTCGCGCCGCCGCCGCAAACGGGCCGCCAGACGCCTTCGTACTGGTCCTGCCCCAAGATCCCGTTCCTGCCACGGCGGCCCTACGCCTAATCTCGACCCTGCGCGCCAACGCGCAAACCCGCCACACCGGGCTGCTGGTGGTGCAACTGGCCCCCGATGCAGCACTTGCCGCCACGGCCCTTGATCTGGGGGCGGATGATCTGATGACCGAAGGCTTCAATCCCGCGGAAATGGCCCTGCGTCTTCATGCGATCTTGCGGCGCAAACGGATGACGGACCAACTTCGCGATACGGTACGCACAGGGCTGAAGGCTGCCGTTTTCGACCCTCTGACGGGGCTGCACAATCGCCGCTATGCCTTGCCCCATCTGGATCATATCGCGGAACATGCCCTTGAAACCGCCCGCCCCTTTTCGGTGATGGTCGCCGATCTGGATCATTTCAAAGGCATCAACGACCGCTATGGCCATGCCGCGGGGGATTCGGTGCTGGTGCAAACGGCGGAACGTCTGCGCAACAATCTGCGCGGCATGGACCTTGTCGCGCGGATTGGCGGGGAGGAATTTCTTATCGTCATGCCGGGGACCAACCTTGCGGATGCCGAAAAAACGGCGGCGGCGATCTGTGCCGATATCGGCAATCGCGGCTTCGTCGTTCCCGGCACCCCCCTGCCGATACATGTGACCATCAGCATCGGCCTCTCCGTCGGCCCGATGGAGGAAGAGGGCCGCCCGCTATCCTCGGAAGCGTTGATGGCTCAGGCGGATCAGGCCCTCTACGCGGCGAAAACCCACGGTCGAAACCGGGTGAACCTGAGCCGCCCCGCGGCATGATCTAAGGCCGAGATCAAGACCACGACCAAAGACGTCGGAGGCCTTTTTGCCGCGCAAGTGTCGGTCGCATTCGGGGCGCCGGTTGTTTTTGAGACAAGGCGAAGGACCTGTTGGGGGTATTCGATTTGGATAAACCACTGGCCTCCGCCGAACCTTCGTAAGCAGGCAATCGCAATTCCCTTCGGTGTGCGGCTTTTGTCAGCCTACCACCCGCCCCCGCATCCGACCTCTGCGTCTGCGTCTGCGTCTGCGTCTGCGTCTGCGTCTGCGTCTGCGTCTGCGTCTGCGTCTGCGTCTGCGTCTGCGTCTGCGTCTGCGTCTGCGTCTGCGAAAAGGACGCGATACAAATCAGACACCCTCAACCAAAGATTGCATTAAATATAAACCTTCCTTAGCGTAACGCAATGCAACAGGATCGGCCCCTTATCGGAATAGCCCTCATGATGGGCTTCTGCATCGTAGCGCCTGTGGGCGATGCGGTCGCCAAATTACTGGGCGCTTCGGTCCCCTTGGGCCAGGTGGTGCTGCTCCGCTTCGCCCTTCAGGCTCTGATCCTCATCCCCATCGTGTGGTACTCTGGCCGCGTCTGGCGCATGCGCGGGCGGGTGTTTCGTTTGACCCTTCTGCGCACACTGCTGCATATGGCGGGCATCGCCGCCATGTTCACCGCGTTGAAATACCTGCCCCTCGCCGATGCCGTTGCCATCGCTTTCGTCATGCCTTTTTTCATGTTGCTGCTCGGCAAACTTATCTTGAAGGAAGAGGTCGGCCCAAGGCGTTTGGGCGCGAGCATCGTTGGGTTTCTCGGTACGCTTCTCATCGTACAGCCGAGTTTCGTGAACGTCGGCTGGCCCGCGCTGCTGCCGATCGTTGTGGCGGTCGTCTTTTCTTTCTTCATGCTGGTTACCCGCCAGATCGCCAAGGAGACGGACCCGATCAGCCTGCAAGCCGTGAGCGGGGTGATGGCGGTGGTGATGATCCTGCCGTTGCTGGCGCTCGGCGCCATCACGGAGTTCGCGCCTTTGCAGATCATACAACCCGATGCCTTCGACTGGACCCTGCTGCTCGGCATCGGGGTTCTCGGTACGATCGCGCATCTGCTGATGACATGGTCCTTGCGCTTTGCCCCATCGGCTACATTGGCGCCGATGCAATATCTTGAAATCCCCTTCGCCACGCTGCTTGGTTTGCTCATCTTCTCCGACCTGCCCAATCCACTCGCAGGTTTGGGCATCCTGATCAGCGTCAGCGCGGGTCTCTACGTGATCATGCGCGAGCGGGCCACGGCGCGTGATCTGGCCGCAGCAGTTGCGCCGCCAGTGACGCCATAAGGCGACGCGGCAAGATCAGCAGCATATCGGGGCCGTCCATCTCAAGCGCGACGGGCCCCAAAGCGCGGTTCGACGTGCCAACCCGGCCACCGGGCGCAAACTGAAGCCCGTCAATCGGCCATTCCAATCCACGGCTGCGCCCCGTCACCGGTGCCAATGGCATGAGAGAGACCACATCCCCCGCCTTCGTCGGTAGGGTGATGCGCGGCGGCGCGAGCAGCACGATCTCATGCGCGCCCAACAAGATACAGGGCCGATCCGGATAGGCGGCGAGCGTATTGAAAGCCGCAAGCTGATGGTCCAGCCGCGCCCCGGTAAAACCAACCCCCAGCACCAGCGGCGCGTCGATCCGAGTCAGCGCCTTGCCGAAATCTGTGCTCTCTTGTTCGGCGACCCGGTGGCACCGCTCTGATGGGATCCGTGCCAACACCTCTGCCGGGGCGGAATCGAAATCGCCAATGACCGCCGCCAGGTCCACCCCTGCCGCCAGAGCCAGCGCGGCGCCACTGTCGGCCGCAACGCAGGTGGGTGCCATCGCCAGTGCCGCGCCGATGTCTCCTTCAAAGACCTCTCCGCCGCCGAGCAGCGTGACTGGTTTGTGGTCCCGCACGATATGGTCTGAAGTGGTCAATTAGTGCCCCTTTTGGAAATCTGCCTTAATCTTGCCTTGAAATCATACGTTGAATGGCACAGATTCGAGCCGCTTTGGTCTTGGACATCGTGGTAAACGATACCTGCAACACCGCAGAGGACGAGCATCCGATGATGAACAGCAACAAAATCTTGACGGTCTCCTATGGCACTTTTTCGTGCACGCTGGAAGGCTTCGACGATTCCTTCGGCACCATGAAGGCCATTGCCGAGTATTTCCGCGATCTGGCCTCGGATGACCGTTACTTCGGTGCCGAGCCACCACAACCGGATGCTGAGATGCTCACCCGGATCGCGCAGCGCGAAGTCTCCCGCCGGGTGCAAGCCCGTGAGCAGGAAGGCAAGATCGTGCTGAGTGCGCTGGAGAACCAAAACGCCGAGGCTCCGGCCCAAGCGCCCCCGGCTGCAGCAGCCCCCGCCGCGGCCGCGGCCGCTCCGGCTCAGGCCGAAGCCGCAGCGCCGCAAGCGCCCGCCGCGGCAGAGCCTGCGCCCGTCAAAGAAGAAGCGCCAGCCCCCCTTAAGGCTGAGATCGCCGACACCGCCGCCGTGGAAGCCCCAGCAGCAGCCGAACCTCGGATCGCTGAGGCCGTTGAACAGGCCGAGCCCGCCCCTGCCGCCGAGCCTGCACCGGCAGCCGAAGCAGAGGAAGAAGACACCAGCGACGCCGAGGCGTTCTTTGCCGCCAGCCCGCAGCCGCAGTCCCACTACGAGGATGAAGCGCAGGCCGCCAGCGTCGAAGAGATGCCCGCCGCAAGCGCCGCCCCCGCCGACAGCATCGCCGCCAAATTGCAGCGCATCCGCGCCGTGGTCGCCCAGCAGGATGAGGATGAGGCCGCGAGCTACGACGAGGAAGAAGCAGCCGCGCCCCAAGTGGCCCGTGCCACCGCCGAAACCCAGGTCGCATCCGAAGAGAGCCAATCTGCCATCGACGCCGCCCGTCGCGACATCGAAGATGCGCTGGACGCCGATGAAGCCACAGAGATGGCGCAAGACGAAACGGAAGAGGACGACGACGATCTCGCTGACATCCTCAACCGTCTTGAGGCCGAAGAAGAAGACGAAGCAGAAGTTGCCGAGACGGACGAAAGCTTGTTCGACGCAGAGGACGAAGAGGAACCTAAAGCCGCACCGAAATCGGAAGCCGCACCGGAGATCGACGCCGCCGACCTGCCCCGCAAAGGCCGCGTGATCAAGGTCAAACGCGCAGATCTCGAAGCGGCCGTGGCACGGGGCGATCTGGAAGAGGTCTCTGACCCGGCACCGCAAGAGGCACCCGCTGCTAAAGCCGAGGAACCGCGCAGCTCTTCGCTGTCGCCCGAGGACGAAGACGAGCTGGCCCGCGAACTGGCCGCGTTGGAGGCCGAACTTGGCGCGTCCACCCTGGCAGAGGCCGAGGAAACGCCCGCCCCCGCGGTCGATATGACCGAGCCGGAAGCCGCGTCTGCTGAGGGCGAACCTGCGGTAGAAGAGCCCGAAGAGGTTAAGGCCGCAGAGCCAGAACCAGCAGAGGTTGAAGCCGCAGCGGAACCGATCGAAGAGCACGCCGAGCCTGCGCAAGCGGCCCGTCACAGCCTGCCCACCATCGACGATGACACCGGCCCCGACATGTCGCGTCTGATGGCGGAAACCGACAGCAAGATGGACGAGGCCGAAAGCACCACGCGCCGCGATGCCTTTGCCCATCTGCGCGCCGCCGTCGCCGCAAAGAAAGCCGATGAGGCGATGGGTGGCCGCGCCACCACCGCGACTTCGGATGACGCCTACCGCGAAGACTTGGCCGATGTGGTCCGTCCGCGCCGCCCCGTGAGCCGTTCGGCCCGGACCGAGCGGCCCAAGGCCGACGCCCGCTCCGCGCCGCTGAAACTGGTAGCCGAGCAGCGCATCGATGTCGACAAGCTGCGCAGCGCTGGTCCTGTGCGTCCGCGCCGGGTGGCGGCCGTGGTCGAGCCGGTCAAAACCAACCCCGATGCCGAAAGCTTTGCCGATTTCGCCGCCGACATGGGCGCCACCAAACTGCCCGAACTTCTTGAAGCGGCGGCGTCTTACATGTCCTTCGTCGAGGGGCGCGACCAATTCTCTCGCCCGCAGCTGATGGGCAAGGTCCGCTCAATCGGGCTGCCGGATTTCACCCGCGAAGACGGGCTGCGCTCCTTCGGTCAACTGCTGCGCGCAGGCAAAATTGAAAAGATCAAAGGCGGGCGGTTCACGGTGTCGGATGAGATTGGCTACCGCCCCGACCACCGCGCCGTGGGGTAAACCCCGGCCACAGTGCTGATATAAAAAAGCGC
This sequence comes from Sulfitobacter sp. NFXS29, assembly GCF_040148765.1. Classification (NCBI taxonomy): domain Bacteria; kingdom Pseudomonadati; phylum Pseudomonadota; class Alphaproteobacteria; order Rhodobacterales; family Roseobacteraceae; genus Sulfitobacter; species Sulfitobacter sp. NFXS29. The sequence continues at coordinate 493,416 of NZ_JAGDED010000001.1, read as the reverse complement.
CCCGCGGGGCGCTTTTTTATTGCGTGTTACTGGTCGTCGTCCGCATCCGGGTCCGCCTGTCCAATGCCCTTAAAGACAAATTTGAACGGCAGTGCCCAGACGATGCCAAGGGCGACATAGATGCCAAGCTCAAGCAGCACTGGCGGGCGGTCGAATTGGGCCACCGTCCAGACCGCCACCGCGATATAGCTCGGCAGCCCGATCAGCAGGATCACCAGCGCCCAGCGGCGACGTGCTTTGTAGCTCAGCGCCATCAGATCAGTCCGCGAAAGGGTCGGTCACCAGAATGGTGTCCTCCCGCTCTGGCGAGGTCGAGACCAGCGCGACAGGGCATTGGATCAACTCTTCGACCCGGCGCACATATTTGATCGCATTGGCAGGCAGGTCGGCCCAGCTGCGCGCGCCTTCGGTCGATTCGGACCAGCCCGGCAGCTCTTCGTAGACGGGTACGCAACGCGCCTGCTGTTCGGCGGCGGTGGGCAGATAGTCGAGCCGCTCACCATCCAGATCATAACCAACGCAGACCTTCAGCGTCTCGAACCCATCGAGCACGTCTAGCTTGGTCAGGCAGATACCGGTGATGCCGGAGGTGGCGCAGGTCTGGCGCAGCAGGGCCGCGTCGAACCAGCCGCAGCGGCGCTTGCGTCCGGTGGTGGTGCCGAACTCATGGCCCCGCTCACCCAAACGCTGGCCGTCGGCGTCTTCCAACTCGGTCGGGAACGGGCCTTCGCCGACGCGGGTAGTATAGGCTTTGACGATGCCCAGCACATAGTCGATGGCGGTGGGGCCAAGGCCCACGCCGGTCGCTGCCTGCCCTGCAATCACGTTCGACGACGTGACGAAAGGATAGGTGCCAAAGTCGATGTCCAAAAGCGCGCCCTGCGCCCCTTCGAAGAGGATACGCTTGCCCGCTTTGCGCTTTTCGGCCAGCACTTTCCAAACAGGTGCGGCGAAAGGCAGAATTTTCGGAGCGATTTCTTGCAGTTGTGCAATCAGCGCATCACGATCGATGGCTTCAACGCCCAAGCCCTTGCGCAGCGGGTCGTGGTGCTGCAGCGCACGGTCAACGCGGGCTTCCAATGTCGCGGGGTCCGCCAGATCGGCAACGCGGATGGCGCGGCGGCCGACTTTGTCTTCGTAACAAGGGCCGATGCCGCGACCGGTCGTGCCGATCTTGGTGCCCTTGCTCGCCGCTTCTTCGCGGGCGCGGTCAAGTTCGCCGTGGAACGGCAGGATCAGCGGCGTGTTCTCCGCGATCATCAGGTTCTCGGGGTTAATCACAACGCCCTGACCTTCGATTGTCTCAATCTCTTTCAGCAGGTGCCACGGGTCCAGCACCACGCCATTGCCGATGACAGACAGCTTGCCGCCGCGCACCACGCCCGAAGGCAGCGCGTGCAGCTTATAAACCTTGCCGTCGATGACCAAAGTGTGGCCCGCGTTATGCCCGCCCTGAAAGCGTGCGATCACATCTGCGCGTTCGCTGAGCCAGTCAACGATCTTGCCTTTTCCCTCGTCACCCCATTGGGCGCCGACAACGACGACATTGGCCATGATATATTCCTTTGCGATGTCCCGCGCCCGTATAGCGACAGTGGCAGGCGTGTGAAACTCGAAAAAACGCGGGAGGGGATTTAGACGCTCGGCCCCGCCTTCAGATGCACCGGATCGCCATGCGGCGTGCTGAGATAGGCGGCCTCCCACCCGTCGCGCAGGCTGCGCAGATCACCGGGGCGGGCATGGCCTGCGTCGATCAACAGGGTTTCGAGGGTTTCCAGCCAAGCGTTGAAATAGTCCTCTCCGCCGTTCAACGCGCGCGCCAGCCCATGCCGGGCGAGCGTCGCGCCAAAGCGGTCGGCCCAAAAGGGCCAATCGAAAAGGCCGCTCTCGTTCAGATGCACCGTCAGCGCGAAAACCTGCGCGTGCCATGGCGCCTCAAAGACGGGTTCCGGGGCGCTCATGGGGCCTCCAGATAGCTTTGCCACAGGTCGAGCACGACCTCATCGCGGGGGTGTTCGGGATGCGCCCAAAGTTCAGAGGCCGGAAAGGCTACGGCGTAAAGCGGCTCGGGGGCTTCGCCCAGATCATGGGCGTTGCTGTCGGGCAAGACATGTGTGCCATGCAGCCGCAGCACCCGGCCCTGCGCGCCCGCGGCATAGGCAGGCAGCCGGGTGTGCCCGCCGGGAACAATGGTGTTTTCAGGCTGCTTGCGGGTGACGACCGCATCGCCGGGCGCAAAGATCGCCGCGATGGCTGAGGGACGATCCGCCGGGCCGCCACGGGCCAGCACCCCGGCCACCTGCGGCGCTTTCGTCGCCTTTTCCGCCAGCGGGCTGGGCGCAGGATCGGCCTTGCCCGCCAGTTCCTCACGGCTGACCACCCCGCGGGCGACCAACATATCGGCCACCCCGGCGAGCCACTTTTCATAATAGCTGAACCGCATGTAATCGGTGGGGGCGAGACATTCGCGAGCATGGCGCGAGACGTCGATGTTCCATTTGCCCAAGGTGCCGGTGGCCAAGGTCAGCGCCAGCGCGCGGCGGTGCCACTCGGCGTGAAAGATCACGTCTTCGCCCTCGGGCGTCACCGGGCCATCGCCGAAGCGCCCGCCCATATCATGCACGCGGGTCATGGCGCTTTGGCCAATCCGGTGCCGATCATACTGTCGCGGGTGACAAGATCGGCCAGCGCTGCGACATTCATGCCCTCGCTCCCCGCAGGGCGCTGCGGGATTACGAGATAGCGCACCTCTGCCGTTGAATCCCAGACCCGAACGGCGGTGTCTGCGGGCAGTTCGACCCCGAATTCAGCAAGCACCTTGCGCGGTTCGCGCACCACGCGGGCGCGGTAGGCGTCGGATTTATACCAACCTGGCGGAATGCCCAGAAGCGGCCAAGGGTAGCAGGAGCACAGCGTGCAGACGACGATGTTATGCACCTCATCCGTATTCTCGACCGCGACCATATGTTCGCCCTGCCGCCCGAAGAACCCCATCTCGGCCACCACCGCAGTCGCATCCTCAAGCAGCGCCGCGCGAAAATCAGGATCGCTCCACGCGCGGGCGATAACCTCGGCCCCGTTGCGCGGGCCGATGCGGTTCTCATAGGTGTCGATGATCTCATCCAATGCAGCGGGGTCAATCAGCCCCTTGGCCGTCAGCAGCGTTTCCAGCGCCTTGACCCTGAGCGCAGGCTCGGGCGGCAGCAGGGCATGGGGGTGATCGTGGTCTGGATGATCATGAGGCATGGCGGCAGACTGCCCCAGAGGGGATCGGCTGTCCATCGCCGATCACGGGCAATCCCTTCATTTCTCTGCAAAGAAAATGGGCGAATTTGCCCGCATTTCATGCTATAGTATTCCTACGAAGCGAGTCTGCACCACCTTAATTCCAGGATAACCCTCTTACATATTGTGGTTGAGTACTGCTTCAAAAGACCGTCGCCCCCATGCGGCGGTCTTTGCTCGTGCCTTTCATCCGTCTGGTGCCCCCTCCCCGCTTTTCACCCCGGTCCGATCGCTGCTCGGCGGCAATCCACCCTTGCCCCCATGGGCAAAGACGAATAGATACCCGCCAACCAAAACCGAAAGCTGTCGTACCCATGGAAAATGTCGTTCTGATCATTCACCTGATTCTGGCCCTCGGCCTGATCGCCGTGGTACTGCTGCAACGGTCTGAGGGCGGTGGCCTTGGCATGGGTGGCGGCGGCGGTGGTGCCGTTTCGGGCCGCTCTGCCGCGACGGCACTGGGCAAGGTGACATGGATCCTTGCCGCTGGTTTCATCGCCACCTCGATCACGCTGACCATCATCGCGGCGGAAAAATCCGCAGGCTCGTCGGTCATCGACCGGCTGAGCGCGACACCGCCCGCCCAGAACCAAGATGGCAGCCCTGCCCTGCCTGCGGGCGACGATCTGCTGCCGCCTTCCGCGGATGGCAACTCACCGCTGGTCCCTGCGGCCGATTAAGCTAACGAACACAAAACCTTGAGGCACGGCCTTGTTCCGCAACTGCATGTTGCGGCAGGCCTTGCCTCACACGCACGAATCCTGTAAGGCTTAAATCCCGTGGTGCTGCGGTTTTCCGCAGCGCGTTTGGCTGGTTTTTGCCTGCAACAAACTTTGATTTCACGGGGGTCTCCGATCACATGGCACGCTATATCTTCATCACAGGCGGTGTGGTCTCGTCGCTGGGCAAGGGTCTGGCCTCGGCGGCCTTGGGCGCCTTGCTTCAGGCACGCGGTTTTTCGGTTCGTCTGCGCAAGCTGGACCCCTACCTGAACGTCGACCCCGGCACGATGTCGCCATTTGAGCATGGCGAAGTCTTCGTCACCGATGATGGCGCGGAAACCGATCTTGATCTTGGGCACTATGAGCGCTTCACCGGCGTGGCCGCGCGCAAGACCGACAGCATCAGTTCGGGCCGGGTCTATTCCACCGTGCTGGAGAAAGAACGCCGCGGCGATTATCTGGGCAAGACCATTCAGGTTATCCCCCACGTCACTAATGAAATCAAAGACTTCATCGATATCGGCGATGATGAGGTCGACTTCATGCTCTGCGAAATCGGCGGCACCGTGGGCGATATCGAAGGTCTGCCCTTCTTTGAAGCGATCCGCCAGTTCAGCCAGGACAAGCCGCGCGGGCAGTGTATCTTCATGCACCTCACGCTGCTGCCCTACGTCAAAGCCAGCGGCGAATTGAAGACCAAGCCGACGCAGCACTCGGTCAAAGAGCTGCGCTCAATCGGCATCGCGCCCGACATTCTGGTCTGCCGGTCCGAGGGCCCGATCCCCGCGAAAGAACGCGAGAAACTGGCGCTCTTCTGCAACGTACGCCCGGATTCGGTGATCGCCGCGCAAGACCTTAAATCGATCTACGAAGCGCCCTTGGCCTACCACCGCGAGGGGCTGGATCAGGCGGTTCTGGATGCCTTCCAGATCACCCCTGCCCCCAAGCCGAACCTGCGCCGTTGGGAAGACGTGGCCGACCGCATCTACAACCCCGAAGGCGAAGTCAAAGTCGCCATTGTCGGCAAATACACCCAGCTTGAAGACGCCTATAAATCCATCGCCGAGGCGCTGACCCATGGCGGCATGGCCAATCGGGTCAAGGTTAACGTGGAATGGGTCGACGCCGAGATTTTCGACAGCGAAGACCCCGCGCCGCATCTTGAAGGTTTTCACGCGATCCTCGTCCCCGGCGGCTTTGGCGAGCGTGGCACCGAAGGCAAGATTAAGGCCGCGCAATATGCCCGCGAGCACAAGGTCCCCTACCTCGGTATATGCCTTGGCATGCAGATGGCGGTGATCGAAGCCGCGCGAAACGTGGCCGGGCTGAAATCTGCGGGGTCGGAAGAGTTTGACCATGAGGCAGGAAAAAAGCGTTTTGAGCCGGTGGTTTACCACCTGAAAGAATGGGTTCAGGGCAACCACAAGGTGGCGCGGAAGGTCGATGACGACAAAGGCGGCACCATGCGTTTGGGCGCCTATGACGCGACGCTGGCCGAAGGCTCGCGCGTGGCCGAAGCCTATGGCACCACCACGATCGACGAACGCCACCGCCACCGTTATGAGGTCGACATCGCCTATAAGGAACAGCTTGAGAAGGCTGGGCTGAAATTCTCGGGCATGTCGCCGGATGGCAAGCTGCCAGAGATCGTGGAATGGTCGGATCACCCGTGGTTCATCGGGGTGCAGTTCCACCCTGAGCTGAAGTCAAAGCCGTTTGATCCGCATCCCCTTTTCAAGGATTTCGTGCGCGCCGCGAAGGATGTGTCGCGGTTGGTATAAGATCGAAGGCCCGAGCGTTAAACGCCGGGCCTTTTTTCTGTCTGGCAGCCATCAAAGGGCCCGAAAACAAGCCGCAGGTGCTGGGCCATCGCCTGCCCGCCCGCCGCGCCGTAGGCGTGCCATCGTTCGTTCGTCGCACCTGCGGTGCGACGGGCCAGGCGATGGCCCTCTCCGCTCTTTCGCGTTGCACCCGCCGACCACTCCGCTACAGCTAGGCCATGCTGAGCTATCAACACATCTACCACGCCGGAAACCTTGCAGACGTGCAGAAACACGCGCTTTTGGCGTGGATGCTGTCGTATCTCACCCGCAAGGACAAACCGCTCACCTATCTGGAAACCCACGCAGGCCGGGCGCTCTATGACCTGTCGGACGCGGCGGCAGAAAAGACCGGCGAGGCGCGGCAGGGCATCGACAAGGTGGCCGATTGGTTCGCCCCCGATCACCCTTATTCCCAAGTCTTGCAAGACCTGCGCGAGACCCACGGCCCCCGCGCCTATCCCGGCTCTCCTCTGCTGGCTGCAAAACTGCTGCGTCCCGATGACCGCATCCATCTGGCCGAGTTGCACCCCCAAGAGCACAGCGCCCTTGATCTGGCGATGTCGCCCTACCCGGCGAAATGCCACCTCAGCGATGGGTTCGAGATGGCCTTTGCCCTCACCCCACCGACGCCGCGCCGGGGGATGATGCTGATTGATCCTAGCTATGAGATCAAGACGGATTACGAGACCATCCCGCGCCAGATCGCCAAGCTGCATCGCGCATGGAATGTTGGAATCATCGCCCTGTGGTATCCGATCCTGACCAACCGCGCGCATATACCGATGCTCGACACGCTCACCGCCAACCACCCAGATGCGCTGCGCCACGAAGTGCGCTTCCCGCCTGCGCGCCCCGGTCATGGCATGGTCGGCTCGGGCATGTTCGTGATCAGTCCCCCCTACGGGCTGGCAACTGAGGCGCAGAACCTCACCGCCCGTTTCGCCACTTTGACCCAACAGGAGAGATAACAGATGCCAAAGGGCTATTGGATCGCCACAATGGATATCCACGACACTGCGATTTATGATAAATACCGCGCCGCCAATGCCAAACCGTTTGCGGATTATGGCGCGCGTTTCCTCGTGCGCGGCGGCACCCAACAGGTCCGCGAAGGCCAGATGCGCGCCCGCACTGTTGTCTTGGAATTCGACAGCTATGCCGACGCGGTCGCCTGCTACGAAAGCCCCGGCTACCAACGCGCCAAAGACATCCGCCTGAACGTGGCCGATGGGTCTTTGGTGATCGTCGAAGGCTATGACAGCTAAATCCATGCGGACCATTGCAGGAACCAGCGCGCCCCGCGCGCAGTTTCCTCTATGGCGACCCTGTTTCCTGCGATAAGTGAGCCCCATGCTGAACCGACTGTTCCCCCGCCGTAAGGCACAGCCGAAACCTCTGCCGCAGCCCAATGCCCAACTGGCACTGGGCGCGCTTTTGGTGCGCGTGGCCTTTGCGGATCGTAACTACCGCGCCTCTGAAATCGGCCAGATCGACCAGATTCTGGCGCGGACCTTTGGGTTGAAACCCATTGAGGCCGCCAAGCTGCGCGCCACGTGCGAGGCGCTGGAGCGTGACGCACCCGGCACGCCTGAGTTCACCCGCATCCTGCGCGAAGAGGTCGACTATGCCGACCGCAAAGCACTGGGTGAGGCGATGTGGCAGGTGGCTCTGTCGGATGGCGCGCGCAATGATGATGAGGAAATCCAACTTGTCGCCATCGAAACCGCGCTTGGCCTATCGGATGAGGATATGGCCGCAGCCCGTGCCAACGCCTTGAATACACTCTGAAAATCCCTTTCACACCGGGGAGAGGCTTGCCGGCCCCTTTCCGCAGCAGGATGATAACGCACTTATGTTTGGTGACTTTCTCAAACGGCTGACCCAGCCCGAACCCGACCCATTGGCCGACAACGATGCCCGCCTCGCGCTGACCGCGCTTTTGGTCCGCATCGCCCGGTCCGACAATGACTACGCAATGAGCGAACGGCGCTTGATCGACCGGATCGCGGCTGAACGCTACGGCCTGAATGAGGCCGACGCCACCGCCCTGCGCGAGGAAGCCGAGGCGCTTGAGGCCCAAGCCCCCGACACTGTGCGCTTTACCCGCGCGATCAAAGACGCGGTGCCCTATGAGCGTCGGCTAGAGGTGATCGAGGCGCTTTGGCAGGTGGTTTTGGCCGATGGCAGCCGCTCTGACGAAGAAGACGCGCTGCTGCGGTTGGTGTCGAACCTATTGGGCGTCACCGATACTGACAGCGCCATGGCGCGCCAGCGTGTCGCCAAGGAAAGCTGACCTAGCGTCAGCACCGGTGCTGTGGTGCAACGCGGGCCAAACTCTGCGTTGCAATTTCCGTCGATTCGTCGCTTTATAGCGCACTGAAATGACAGATTGGCGACAGTTTCCGTGACGACAGATACCCCGGTTATCCAGATCAAGAACCTTCACAAAGCCTATGGCTCACTGGAGGTTCTCAAAGGGGTCGATCTAACCGCCCCGCGCGGCCATGTGATCTCGCTGATCGGCTCATCGGGCTCTGGCAAGTCCACCCTTTTGCGCTGCTGCAACCTGTTGGAAGACAGCCAACAGGGCGAGGTGATTTTCAAAGGCGAACCGGTGCGGTGGAAAGGCAACGGCCACCACCGCTGCCCGGCGGACGCCAAACAGGTGCTGCGCATTCGCACCAACCTGTCGATGGTGTTCCAGCAGTTTAACCTCTGGGCGCATATGTCGATCCTGCAAAACGTCATGGAAGCCCCGCTGACCGTGCTGGGCCGCGACCGGGCAGAGGTGGAGCGCGCCGCGCGCGGCTATCTCGAAAAGGTCGGCATCGGCGACAAATGCGATGTTTACCCCGCGCAACTGTCCGGCGGCCAGCAACAGCGCGCCGCCATCGCCCGTGCACTCTGCATGGAGCCCGAGGCGCTGCTCTTTGATGAGCCGACGAGCGCGCTCGACCCCGAGCTGGAGCAGGAAGTCGTCAAAGTTATCAAGGATCTGGCCGCAGAGGGGCGCACGATGGTGATCGTGACCCATGACATGAAACTGGCGGCTGACGTCAGCGATCATGTCGTCTTCCTGCACAAAGGTCTGATTGAAGAACAAGGGACGCCCGAAGAAGTCTTCGGCGCGCCCAAATCGGAACGTCTGCGTGGGTTCCTTTCGGCAACCCAGCCTGCGTAAACAAAAACCAAAGGGAGTTACCAAATGAAAAAGATCCTACTGGCAAGCGCCGCGCTCAGCATGACTGCTGGTTTCGCGATGGCCGAAGCCCATGGCAAAACCATCCGCATGGGCACCGAGGGCGCCTACCCCCCCTACAACTTCATCAACGATGCGGGCGAAGTCGACGGTTTCGAGCGTGAACTGGGCGACGAGCTGTGCAAACGCGCCGAGCTGACCTGCGAATGGGTCAAAAACGACTGGGACAGCATCATCCCCAACCTCGTGTCGGGCAACTACGACAACATCATGGCCGGCATGAGCATCACCGATGAGCGCCGCGAAGTCGTGGCCTTTACGCAGGACTACTATCCGCCCACCGCGTCCGCCTATGTCGCGGCTTCTGAAGGTGCGGATATCGAAGGCGGGGTTGTTGCCGGTCAGACAGCCACCATCCAGGCCGCGCATGTTGCCGAAAGCGGCGCCACGCTGATCGAATTCGCAACCCCCGAAGAAACCGTCGCGGCCGTGCGCAACGGCGAAGCCGACGCGGTTTTCGCTGACAAAGATTACCTCGTGCCGATCGTCGAGGAATCCGGCGGTGAGCTGATGTTCGTGGGCGATGACGTGCCGCTCGGCGAAGGCATCGGCATGGCGCTGCGCCAATCCGACGGCGAACTTCTGGAAACCTTCGACGCGGTAATCACCGAGATGAAGGAAGACGGCTCGCTGAACGAAATGCTCAAAAAGTGGTTCGGCGACGACACCAACACCTACGAGTGATCCAACCTCAGGCGCGCCCCTCGCGGCGCGCCTGACCTTCCCTGCGCGGCACTCTCGCGCGGATCAGCCCTCGCGCAGCACCCTCGCGCGGACCAGCCCATGGGGGCCCATGTTTTCTTTCTGCTCTGACCCATCGATCCTGAACGACTGGTTCTGGACCGCCTGTTACCTGACAACCGGCGTTCATATGTCGTTCTACATGTCCTTCCTCAAGGTCTTGATGCTACTTGCCGTGACCGCGCCGGTGGCGCTGGCCTTCGGCTTTGGCGGGGCCATGATGGCGCGTGCGCGTTTCGCGCCGCTGAGTTGGGTCGGCAAAGGCTATATCGCGCTGGTGCGCGGTGTGCCGGATATCGCCTTCTTTCTGTTTTTCGTCATCGCCTTGGATCAGGGCATCGAATACCTGCGTCACAAGGCGCTCTGTTCCGATTGGGACATGCCGATCCGCCAAGGCAGTGATTTTGTGGTCTGTCAGGCCGCCAAAATGCCTTTGGGCAATGCCGCGCAATGGGTGCATGAGACCTATGGTTTCGGGCTTGCCGTCTTCACCTTTGCCATCGTCTTCGGCGCTTTCGCGGCCAACGTCCTGTTCGGTGCCATGCGCGCCGTGCCCCGGGCGCAGCTTGAAACCGCCGAGGCCTACGGCATGAACCACCGCCAGACCTTCTGGAGGGTGCTGGTGCCGCAGATGTGGGTCTATGCCTTGCCCGGTCTCAGCAACCTTTGGATGGTGCTGATCAAGGCCACGCCGCTGCTGTTTCTCTTGGGCGTCGAGGATATCGTCTATTGGGCGCGAGAGTTGGGCGGCACCAAGACGCCGCGCTTTACCGATTACCCGCACCCCGACTGGCGCATGTGGTACTTCCTCGGACTGCTGGTGTTCTACCTGCTCTTCACCCGGATTTCCGAGATTTCGTTGGACCGTCTGATGAAACGACTGACACGCGGCCAAGCCACCACCGGCGGCGAAGCCCAGCGGAGGGCCGACGCATGAGCTGTCTGCAAACGATCCAGGACTACGGTCTGCGCTCTCTTGGCTATGGTGAACGCCTGCTGCCGCGCGAGGGTTTCACGCTCTGCGAACAGTTCACGCTGATCGGCTCAGGGATGCTGTGGAACATCTACTTTGGCGTCATCGCCCTGCTGACCGGGTTCTTCTTTGCCACGGCGCTTGGCGTTGGGAAGGCCAGCACGAACCCTTGGTTCCGCAAACCGGCGGAGTGGTTCATCTTCATCTTCCGTGGCTCGCCGCTCTTCATCCAATTCTTCTTTGGCTACTTCCTGTTTCTGTCGCTGAAGTCCGAATACGCCTTTTTCGCCCCCTTCACCGCGGCATGGTTGGGGGCGCTGATCGTGCTCTTTCTCAACACTGCCGCTTATTCGGGCGAAATTTTTTACGGCGCACTGCAATCCATCCCCAAGGGCGATGTGGAGGCCGCAGATGCCTATGGTCTGTCGGGCTGGTCGCGCTTTCGCCGGGTGATCTGGCCCACCTCGCTGCGGCTCGCTTGGCCCGCCTATACGAACGAGGCGATTTTCCTGTTTCACGCTACAACACTGGTGTTTTTCAGCGGTTTCCCGGCATGGCAACAGCGCGGAGATGCGCTCTATTACGCCAGCTATTTTGCCGACAAAACCTTCAATCCCTTCGTGCCCTATCCCATTCTTGCCGGTTATTTCATCCTTCTAACGCTCTGCATCATTGGCGTCTTCGGTTTGATCAATTCCCGCCTCAACCGGCACCTGCCACAGGCCCAACGCCGTAAAATTCGCTTGCGTCCTAATTTGATCCGGTAGTATCCATTATTTGATCAAATTACGCGGCGCGTGGGCGCCAACCGCTTTTGCCCCCGGGTGAACCGCTTTGTGACATGCCCACCGCCTTTGCAGGTGACGTATGAACAACTGGCTTCGCAAAAACCCTCAGGTCCGCACCATTCGTGTGGCCGCCGCCGATCTCAACGGCCAAGCCCGCGGCAAACGCATTCCGTCGCGGTTTGCGGATAAAGTAACCACCGAAGGCACCCGCTTTCCGGTGTCGGTGCTGAACCTCGACATCTGGGGCGAGGATATCGACGACAGCCCGCTGGTGTTCGAGACCGGCGATGCGGACGGCGTGCTGAAACCGACCGAGCGGGGCTTCATGCCAATGCCATGGCTTGACGCGCCCTCGGCCCTGCTGCCGATCTGGATGTTCCGCGAAGATGGCCGCCCCTACCCCGGCGATCCGCGCCACGCGCTGCGCGCCGTGCTTGACCGCTACAAAGCGCGCGGGCTGACACCGGTCTGCGCGGTGGAGTTGGAATTCTTCCTGATCGACGATTCGGGCCGCAACCTTCAGGTGCCGATCTCGCCCCGCTCGGGCAAGCGGCGCAAGGCGGCTGAGACCATGTCGATCCGCGCGCTCGACCAGTTCGATCTGTTCTTCACCGATCTCTATGACGCCTGCGAAGAGATGGACATCCCCGCCGACACCGCCATTTCCGAAGCGGGTCTGGGCCAGTTCGAGATCAACCTGATGCATTGCGACGATGCGCTGCGCGCCGCCGACGACGCATGGCTGTTCAAGATGCTGGTCAAAGGGCTGGCGCGGCGGCACGGCTTTGCCGCAAGCTTCATGGCGAAACCTTACGAGGATTACTCCGGTTCTGGACTGCACACGCATTTCTCGGTGCTGGATGGAAATGGCGACAACATTTTTGACGATGGCGGGCCCAAGGGGACCGACACGCTGCGCCACGCCGTGGCGGGCTGCATGAACGCGATGCGGGGCTCGGCGCTGGTGTTCTGTCCGCATGCCAACAGCTTTGACCGGATGGTGCCGGAATCCCATGCGCCCACCGGGGTTTGCTGGGCCTATGAAAACCGCACCGCCGCGATCCGCATCCCTTCGGGCAGCCACAAGGCGCGGCGGATCGAACACCGCGTGTCGGGGGGCGATGTGAACCCCTATCTGATGCTGGCGGCCGTCTTGGGCGCGGCGCTCAACGGGATCGAAGATGGAGCAGAGCCGCCCGCCCCGATCGCCGGCAATGCCTATGCCGCCGATCTGCCGCGCATGCCCAGCGATTGGAAAACCGCCATCGACTTGTTTGAAAGTTGCCCCCAAGTCGCACGGATCTTTGCCCCCGAGATGGTCCGCAACTTCGTGCTGACCAAACGCCAAGAATTGCATTACATGCAGGAATTGACCCCAGAGGAACAGGTCGAGATCTACCTCGACACTGTGTAACAGGTGACACATGAAAATCGGCATTCTGCAAACCGGCCACTCCCCCGATGACTTCCGCGAACAGCTGGGCGACTATGGCGAAATGTTCACCAAGCTGCTGGACGGTCATGAGTTTGACTTTCAAATCTGGTCGGTTGTCGATGGGGTCTTGCCCGAAGGGGTGGATGAGGCCGATGGCTGGCTCATCACCGGGTCCAAACACGGTGCTTACGAGGATCACGACTGGATCCCGCCGCTGGAAGACTTCATCCGCGAGACCTATGCCGATGGCCGCCCGATGATTGGCGTCTGTTTTGGCCATCAGGTCATCGCCCAAGCGCTTGGCGGCAAGGTCGAAAAGTTCACCGGCGGCTGGTCCATTGGCCGCACCGAATACGACATGGACGGAGACAAGCTGGCGCTCAACGCATGGCATCAGGATCAGGTTGTCGAACTGCCCGAAGGTGCCAAGGTCGTCGCCTCATCTGATTTCTGCCCCTATGCTGCGCTGGCCTATGACAACCGCATCTGGACGGTTCAGCCTCACCCCGAATTCGGCCATGATTTCATCGACGGGCTGATCAAAACCCGCGGCAAGGGCGTGGTGCCAGACCACCAGCTTGAACAGGCCACCGCCGCGCTTGGTGGCCCCATTGATAACCAAAAAATCGCGGACCAAATGGCCGCATTCTTCAAAGACAACAGGAAAGAGAGGGCCTGATGGCCGAGGATTGGACAGAAGCACTACCCGAAGCGGCGCGTGCCTATCTTGAGGGCCGGCGTCTGGACGAAGTGGAATGTATCATCCCCGACCTGCCCGGCATCGCCCGCGGCAAGGCCGTCCCGGCGTCGAAATTCGCGCGGCAGGATTACTTTCACCTGCCCGACAGCATCTTTTACCAGACCATCACCGGTGAATGGGGCGAAGCGGCGGGCGACGATGGGTTCATCGAAAAAGACATGATCCTGCGCCCGGATATGGACACGGCTACCGCCGCCCCATGGACCGGGGACTGGACGCTTCAGGTCATCCACGACGCCTATGACCGCAACAATGAACCGGTGGCCTATTCGCCACGCAATGTGCTCAAGCGGGTGGTGCAGCTTTATCGCGACAAGGGATGGGAGCCTGTGGTGGCCCCTGAAATGGAATTTTTCCTTGTCGCCCGCAACATCGACCCGGCCAAGGAAATTCAACCGATGATGGGCCGCTCGGGCCGCCCCGCAGCAGCGCGGCAGGCCTATTCGATGACCGCCGTGGATGAGTTCGGCCCCGTCATCGACGACATCTATGACTTTGCCGAGGCACAGGGTTTTGAAATCGACGGCATCACCCAAGAAGGCGGCGCTGGCCAGCTTGAGATCAATCTGCAGCACGGCGACCCGGTGCGTTTGGCAGACGAAGTGTTTTACTTCAAACGGCTGATCCGCGAAGCGGCAATGCGGCATGAGTGCTATGCCACCTTCATGGCCAAGCCGATTGCCGATGAGCCGGGCAGCGCGATGCATATCCACCACTCGGTGCTGGACGTGAAAACCGGCGAAAACATCTTTGTCGATGCGGATGGGGAAGAGACTGCGCCCTTCAAGCACTTCATCGCCGGGCTGCAAAACCACATGCCCTCGGCGCTGGCCGTGATCGCGCCCTACGTCAATTCCTATCGCCGCTACGTCAAGGATCACGCCGCGCCGATCAACCTTGAGTGGGGTCGCGACAACCGGACCACCGGCATCCGCGTGCCGCTCTCGGGGCCAAAATCGCGCCGGGTTGAGAACCGCCTTGCGGGGATGGATTGCAACCCCTACCTCGGCATCGCCGCCAGCCTCGCCTGCGGCTATCTGGGATTGATCCAGCAGAAAGACCCGCTGCCCGAATTCAAGGGCGACGCCTATGTCGGCGAAGGGGACATCCCCCAAGTTCTGGGCCAAGCACTTGATCTGTTTGAAGAAGCCACGGAGCTGCATGAGGCTTTGGGGCCGGAGTTCGCCCGCGTCTATTCCATCGTGAAACGGGCGGAATACGAAGAGTTCCTTCAGGTCATCTCGCCTTGGGAACGTGAACATCTGCTGATGAACGTCTAACGCCCGGAGGCCCGATGAACCTGCTTTACGCCAACGACACGCCCGGCCAGTACCCCACAAGCTGGTACGCCGCCACCGCCACGAAGCACAGGGCCCACCCGCCGCTTCAAGGCGACACCAAAGCCGATGTCTGTGTCGTTGGTGGGGGCTATACCGGCCTTTCGGCCGCGCTGCATCTGGCCGAGGCGGGTTATGACGTGGTGCTGTTGGACGCGCAGCGCGTGGGCTTTGGTGCGTCGGGCCGCAACGGCGGGCAGTTAGGTTCCGGTCAGCGGGTTGAGCAGGACGGTCTTGAGAAAATGCTGGGCCAAGCGCATGCCACCAAGCTCTGGGAGATGGGGCAAGAGGCCAAAGCGCTGGTCAAATCGCTGATCGAAAAGCATGAGATCGACTGCCACCTGAAACCCGGCGTGGCATGGACCGGATCAACCGCCGCTGACGTGCGGCATCTGCACGACTATGCAGAGCATCTGCAAAAGAACTACGGCTATGATGAGATTGAGGTGTTGGATCACGCCGCGTTGCAATCGGTCTGCCCCTCGCCCGACTACAAGGGCGGTGTGCTGGATATGGGCGCGGCGCATCTGCATCCGCTGAACTATGCGCTCGGCCTTGCAAGCGCCGCCGGCGCCGCGGGGGTGCGTATCCATGAAACAAGCCCCGCCGATAATATCGTCGAAGGCAGCAAGGCGATTGTGCAGACCGCCACCGGCAGCGTCACCGCCGACCATGTGGTGCTGGCCTGCAACGGCTATCTGGGCAAGCTTAACGGCGACGTGGCCGCGCGGGTCATGCCAATCAACAACTTCATTGCCGCGACTGAACCATTGGGCGACCGCGTAAACGATGTGCTGCCCCGCGACGTGGCCGTGGCTGACAGCCGGTTCGTGGTGAATTACTTTCGGCTGTCGCACGACGGGCGGCTGCTTTTCGGGGGCGGCGAAAGCTACGGCTACCGGTTCCCGCAGGACATCGCCGCCAAGGTGCGCAAACCGATGTCGCAGGTCTTTCCGCAGTTGAGGGATGTGAAGATCGACTATGCTTGGGGCGGCACCCTGGGCATCACGATGAAGCGCCTGCCCTATGTCGCGCGGCTGGCGCCGAACATCTTGTCGGCATCGGGCTATTCTGGCCACGGGGTCGGCACCGCGACCCATGCGGGCTATCTAATGGCCAAGGCGATCGAGGGCGATGCTGCTGGTTTCGACACGATGGCCGCGATCCCGACGCAGGCATTTCCGGGCGGTGCCTCTCTGCGCAGTCCGCTGCTGATGCTGGCCATGCTTTGGTATGCGACGCGGGATCGGCTGGGTCTTTGACTTCGGCAGCGTGAGCGGCAATGGCGGGCGGCTCGTTTTGGGCGGGCTTTTGAAAAGCGGGGGCGCTGCCCCCATCGCGCCGGGGGCGCGATTCCCCCGCGGGTATTTGAGAAAGAATGAAGGAAGAACTGGGGTACGCGCTGGGCTGGTCTTCTCTTGGCCCGAGCAGCGCGTTGTTTTACAATTCTGGAAATCATTATTCAGGATTTTGAAATATGGCTTTGCCCGACATGCACCGCGCCGAACCTATTCCCGCTGAAGCCGAGGCCGCCATTGCGGCGCTTTTGCAAAGCGGTGATCTTTTTCGCTACACCGCGGCAAAGGACGCGCCTGTTTCCTTGCTGGAGGTCGAATTCGCGCGGATGATGGGCAGTGAATATGCCCTGGCCGTTTCTTCATGCTCCGCCGCGCTGTTTCTGTCCTTGCTCGCCCTAGACCTGCCGAAAAAGGCGTCGATTCTGATCCCCGGGTTTACTTTCGCCGCCGTGCCCTCTGCGGTGATCCACGCAGGCTGCAAGCCGGTGCTTTGCGAGGTGGGCGAGAATTACCGCGTCGATCTTGCGGATTTCGCCGCCAAATTGCCCGGTGTTCAGGCCGTGATCATCAGCCATATGCGCGGGCACACTTCGGATATGGATGCGATCACGGCGCTTTGCGAGGCCGCCGATGTGCCGGTGATCGAAGACGCTGCCCATTCGCTGGGTACGCTTTGGCAGGGGCGAAAGATTGGCACGATTGGCAAGATCGGCTGTTTTTCCTTCCAGTCCTACAAGATGATTAACGCGGGCGAAGGGGGCATCCTGATCACCGACGATGCCGATCTGGTGGCCCGTGCCATCATCATGTCGGGCGCCTATGAGCACAATTGGAGGAAACACGCAGCGCTGCAAGACAGCTTTGCCACATGGCAGAACCGGTTGCCGCTGTACAATCTGCGCATGTCGAACCTGTCGGCAGCGATTATCCGTCCGCAAATATCCCATCTGCCGCGCCGGGTGGCGGATGGGCTGCGCAATCATGATCACATGGCCGCGCGGCTGGCGACCTCACCGCTGATCGAGGTGCCAAGCCCTCTGCCCGGAGAGACCCGCGCGCCGGATTCTATCCAGTTTAATGTGGTCGGTCTGCCCGATGCAACGATCCGGGCATTTGCCGCGGCGGCTGATGCAGCGGGTGTGAAGGTGCAGGTCTTTGGCCAGAGCACCGACAACGCCCGGGCCTTTTGGAACTGGCAATTCATCGAAGACCTGCCTGACCTGCCGCGCACCCGCGCCATGCTGATGAGTGCCTGTGACGTGCGCCTGCCGGTTCAGTTGACGCTGGATGAGATCGACGCTGTGGCGGATGTGATCTTGGCGGCGCTGGCCGATGTGGCGGATGCACAGGCTGCATAGGGTGCACCGAAAGGAGGGAGCGCAGGGCTCCCTCTCCGGGGGTGGGTCAGTTCAGCTTTGACAGTTTGTCCTGCAATTCGGCCAACTGCTTTTTGATCGCATCCAGATCGTCGCCCTGTTCGGCCTGCGGCTTGGGTGGTTCCGGCGCGGTCGATTTGGCCCAGCCCCCTGTCATCGCTTTCATGAAGGCTTCTTGCTGCGCCTGCATCGCTTCCATACCGGGCATTTTGGCCATAGGGTTCATCGCGCTCATGTTTTCGACCACTTTGCTCTGCCCATCGCGGAGCATGTCGAAAGAGGCCTGCAAGAACTGCGGCACCACCGAAACATTGCCCGACATATAGCTGCGGACCAAATCGGTGAGCACATCGACCGGCAAGACGGCTTCGCCCCGGCTTTCGTGTTCGGCGATGATTTGCAACAGATATTGCCGTGTCAGGTCATCGCCAGACTTCAGGTCGACGATCTGAACCTCACGGCCATCGCGGATGAAACCGGCGATATCCTCCAAGGTGACGTAATCGCTTGTTTCGGTATTGTAGAGCCTGCGGCTGGCATAGCGTTTTATCAGCAAGGGCTTCGGTTTGTCCGCCATGATGTTACTCCCGACCAGTGGTGCTGCATCGCAGCTTAGGACAGGGATCGGCAAATAGAAAGAGCGCATGACAAAAGGGCAGGCCCGATTGGACCTGCCCTTTTTCTAGGCATCATGCCGAGAAGATAAAACCGACGGGCGGTTTACTTCACGGTGGATTTCTTGGCAGCAGCCTGAGCGTTCTCGGCTGTCTTGGTCGCTGCGGCAGTCGCGTCGCTCTGGAATTCTTTGCCAGCCGACATCATCAGCTCAACAGTGTCCAACTGCACTTTTTTCGCGATCTCGGCGAAGGCGGCCATATGCTCGGCCGCGGATTCAGCGGAGGCGGAAGCGAAATCGGTCATCGCTTTGGCGTAGTCTGTGGGCTCGGCTTTGACTTTGGTCATCTCGGTCAGGCGGGACAGAGTTTCTTTGGTCCAGGCGGTGGAGATGTCAGCCGATTTTTCAGCCGCGTCAAAAGCAACGCCCGAGAGTTTCTCGTTCAGGGAGGCGGTGTTTTTGAATGCGTCTTGCATGGCGGCGTTATCCACGGGGAAAGCGCCCATAATGTCTTTGAACATCGCGGTCATGTCAGGTGTCTTGGTCATGTCTCAATCCTTTTACTGCTGCTGTGGCAAGGGAGCGGGAAGACCCGTCCGTTTCGCGTCTGACCACAATATAGATGCCGCAGCGCAGCATTTCAAGGTTTTTTCTGCATTGCAGCATAAGCTGCCTAGCGCGCTAAGATTACGTAAGGTAATCAGTCATTTGCCTTGCGGGCCACATAGGCGCCCGGCGCGTCGCCGAGAACCTCGCGGCCATCATCGCCGGGAAAGCGCGCGGGAATCATAGCGCCTGCACGTTTGACCAGCCACTTGCCCCACCGCGGCCACCATGACCCCTCGTGATAAGTTGCGGCCTCGCGCCAGGCTGCGTAATCTTGACTAAGATCACCGTTCACATAGTGGCCGTATTTGTTGCGGCTGGGCGGGTTCACGATGCCCGCGATATGGCCCGATTGCGCCATGATAAAGGTCTTGTCCTTTGAACCCATCTGCTGCACGCCACGGTAGCAGTCTTTCCACGGCGCGATATGGTCGGTCTCGCAGGCCACTGCGCAGAGTGGCACCTCGATATCGTCGAGGGTCAGCCGCTCGCCCAGCAGTTTATACCCGCCCTCGGCCAATTCATTCCGTTGGCACAGGCCGCGCAGATATTGCACCGCCATCTGCCCCGGCAGATTGGCCCCGTCCCCGTTCCAATAGAGCAGATCAAAGGCCGGTGGGGTCTCGCCCATCATATAGCTGCGCACGGCGGGGCCATAGACCAGATCGTTGGAGCGCAGAAAAGAGAAGGTCCGCGCCATGACCACAGAGGGCAGAATGCCCTTATCCGCCGTCTCGGCCTCGATCCCGTCGATGAAGTCATTGGTGAGGAAGGGCTGGAATTCGCCCTGATCCGAGAAATCGGTGAGCGCGGTGAAGAAGGTCGCGGATTTGATCGACGTGTCGCTGCGTTTTTTCAACAGCGAGAGCGTCAGCGCCAGCGTGGTGCCTGCAATACAATAGCCGACGACATTCACGCGCTTTTCACCCGTGATCGCCTTCACCTCTTCAATCGCGGCGAGGTAGCCCTCTTCGACGTAATCCTCCATGCCGATCTGGGCATAGCTCACATCAGGGTTCACCCATGAGACGACGAACAGCGTGTGCCCCTGATCGACGAGCCATTTGACAAGGCTGTTCTGCGCCTTGAGGTCGAGGATGTAGAACTTGTTGATCCATGGCGGGAAGATCAGCAGCGGGGTCTTGTGCACCTCTTCGGTGCTGGGCGTGTATTGGATCAGCTCGAACATGCGGTTGCGAAACACCACCTTGCCGGGCGTGGTGGCGATGTTACGGCCCAACTCGAAGGCGCTGTCATCGGCCAGTTTAACGACCAACTCACCGTTGTTGGCCTCCAGATCAGCGATCAGGTTTTCCAGCCCCTTCACAAGGCTCTCGCCCTCGGTCTCTACCGCGCGCTCCAAAACATCGGGGTTGGTGGCAAGGAAATTGGTCGGCGACATCATCGCAATGATCTGCTGGCTGAAATAGACCAGCCGCTTCTTCTCGGCCGGGTCCATGTCTTGGGCGTCTTCGACCGCTTGGCGCAGCGCTTCGGCGTTGATCAGATACTGCTGTTTGATGAAGTTGAAATAGGGGTGGGTCTGCCACAGCGGATTGGCAAAACGTTTGTCGGTGGGCGCCTCCCCCTCGACCGGGGCCAGCCCGCCCTTGGCCAGCGCCTGCTGCGCCTCGACGAAATGGGCGACCGATTTGGTCCAATAGCCCATCTGATGCTCCATCAAACGGGCCGGATTTGTCATCGCCTCGGCCCAGTAAGACTGTGCTGCTTTTGCGAAAAGCTGTTGGTTCGGCCCGTCCAACGCGGGCTGATGGCCCTCGCGCTGCGACATCACGCGGGTCAGGCGCTTACTTAATTCTTCAACCTTTTTCAGGTTTTGCGCCATTCGAGACAGGGCTTGAGGCTCAGTGATCTCGGGATTTTCGGATTCTGTTGTCATCTTAACCCTTACCTCCTATCTTTGCAGGTGCAGCATAAAGGAGCCCCCACATGCGCTATATGGCCACCTACGACATGATGGAGTCCATCCGGAATACCAATCAATGGCTCGGCGCTTCGGCGCTTGCTATGGCATCCTACCCGGCTTTCTCTCTGTTTCCAAACCCTGCGATGGAATGGCTCGCCGCATGGGGCGAAGTGACGGAGCGTAGTTTCGCCCGCATGGTCGTGAAGCCCGATTGGGACATCCCCCCGGTGGTCGGTCCCACAGGCCAAGATTGTCTGGTCAGCATCGAGCCGGTGATGGAACGCCCCTTTGGCGATCTGCTGAAATTCTCGGTCCAAGGCCGCAAAGAGACGGGCCGCAAGGTTCTGCTGGTCGCGCCGATGTCCGGTCATTATGCCACGCTCCTGAGGTCCACTGTGATCTCCCTGCTGCCTGATTGCGACGTCTATGTGACAGACTGGCACAATGCGCGTGATATTCCAGTTAGTGCGGGCAAGTTCGACATCGAGGATTATACGCTCTACCTCGTTGATTTCATGCACCACCTTGGCCCCGACACCCATGTGATCGCCGTGTGTCAGCCGGCGCCCCTGACGCTTGCCGCCACCGCCTATCTGGCCGAAGAAGCGCCCGAAGCGCAGCCCCGCTCGCTGACGTTGATTGGCGGCCCAATTGACCCGGATGCCGCGCCTACCGATGTGACCGACTTTGGTCATAGTGTCACCATGGGCCAGCTTGAGCAGTTGATGATCCAGCAAGTCGGCTTTAAATACGCGGGCGTGGGCCGCAAGGTCTATCCGGGGCTGTTGCAACTGGCGTCGTTCATTTCGATGAACAACGACACCCACCGCGATGCCTTTACCAATCAAATCACCCGCGTGGCGCAAAAAGCGGCGCATGAGCATGACAAGCACAACAAGTTCTACGACGAATACCTCGCCGTGATGGACATGCCGGCGGAGTTCTACCTCTCAACCGTGCAGCGCGTGTTTAAGGAACGCGAGATCGCGCGGAACGTCTTTACCGTGGCGGGCCGTCAGGTCGATATCGGCAAGATTACCACGGTGGCGGTCAAGACGGTTGAGGGCAGCAAGGATGACATCTCTGCCCCCGGCCAATGCATCGCGGCGCTTGATCTGCTGACCGGTCTGCCGGATTCCAAAAAGGCCAGCCATCTCGAAGATGGGGCGGGCCACTACGGGATCTTCGCGGGCGCAAGCTGGCGCAATAATATCCGGCCCTTGGTGCTGGACTTTATCGATGCCAACAATGGCCAGGCCGAGCCGAAAACGCCCGAGTCTCAGAAATCCGCGCCCAAGAAGACCGACAAACCGGCAGTGGCCTGAGCCGCCGCCCTACTGCAGCACCAGAGGTTGATGCAGCCAGTCGCGCAGCGCGGCGGTTGTGGCCTCTGGTGCCTCTAGGCTGGGCCAATGGCCTGCATCCTCCAGCACCGTCAGCTTGGCATAGGGGATCATCTCGGCCATAAAGGCGTGGCGTTTGACCGGGCAGAGCATGTCATGCTCCCCACAAAGCACCAGTGCCGGCACCTTGCATTTGCGCAGCACCGCTTGCTGGTCCCGCCGCCGTTGCAGAGCACGGGACTGGCGCACAAAGGTATCGCCGCCTAGCGTCTCGGCCATCTCCATCGCGCGGGTCAGCACCTCGCCCCGCCCCTTGCCGGGGGCGAGAAAGCCCGAGGCCATCCGCGCCTGCATCGCTTCCCCCAGCTTGCCGGATTGCGCCATGATGATCTGCGGCTCCCGGTCCGCGGCGATGGCGGGCAGTTCGGCCAGCACCTGCGTCGCCAACAAGGCAATGCGGCTGATCCGGTCGGGGGCGCGACGCAAAAGCTCCAGCGCCACCACACCGCCCATGCCCTGCCCCACCAGCGCGAAACGCGGTGGCAGTTGATCCAAAAGGCCCGAGGCGATCTCTTCGATCCGTTCCCCTTGGGTGATCGGAGCCAGCACCACCGTGCTGCGCGGGGAAAGTGCTCGGACCTGTGGCGTAAAGACACGGGCGTCGCACATCATGCCGGGCAGCAGAACAAGCGGCTCAGCCATTGCGCAGGCTCCGCTGCGGTATGCGGTTGAAATGACGTGGTTTCATGCCGTCCCCCTTGGGTTTGGCGGTCTCTTAGCATGGGTGGTTTGGGGTGGCATCGGGGGCGCAACCTTATCGGCGGTTCCATGCCCGCGCCTCGGGTCAGCCCTCTTTGCCGGAAACCTCGTTTATCGCCGCGACGATCATCGCCAGACAGCGCGCGTCTGAGAAGCGGTGATCGGCGCCTTTGACCAGCGTCAGTTGCATATCGGGGCTCTGCGCGTGCTCCAGCAGCCGCACCGCCGTGGCCGTACTGACGGCCGTATCGGCCGTGCCCTGCAGCAGCCGCACGGGGAACGGCAATTCGAGCGCCTCCCGCAGCACCAGCCGCTTGCGCCCATCCTCGATCATGCGGCGGGTGATGACATAGGGCTCCATATAGTCCGACGGCAGTTCGACCTGCCCGACCTCTGCCAACGTCTGTTTCTGCGCCTCGGTGAAATTCGCCCAGTATCCGTCTTCGGTAAAATCAGGTGCAGCGGCGATGCCGACCAGCCCGGCAATGCGCTCTGGCAGGTGCCGGGCCAAAAGCAGCGCCTGCCAGCCGCCCATAGACGACCCTACGACGACCAGCGGTCCCTCGGTCAGTGCTGCGACTGCGGCCAGCGTATCTTCGTGCCAATCGCCGATGCAGCCTTCGGTAAAGCTGCCCGAGGATTCCCCGTGACCGGAGTAGTCGTACCGCAGAAACGCCCGCCCCTCGGCCCGCGCCCAGTCTTCGAGATAGACCGCCTTGGTCCCCATCATGTCGGACTTCAGCCCGCCGAGGAAAACCACGCAGGGCTCCGCCCCTTCGGTCTTGTAATAGGCGATGCGCCGCCCCTCTGGGGTGTCGATGAATTTGCTGTCTGACATGCTGCCTCCGTCTTTGGCCCAATCATGGGCATCGCCGCGGATGAGGGCAAGTCAGTCCTCGGAAAGATGCTCAACCTCCGGCAGCCAATGGGCCAGAACCGCGGCGGCGACCGCCATCACGGCAAAGAGCATCAGCGTCGCCTGCGCCCCGATCAGCGCAGCACCACCGCCCAGCACCCCGGCCAGCAGCAAAAGCAGCCCGATCACCGTATTGCTCACGGCGGCATAGGCGGCGCGCTGGTCTTTCGGGGCCATGTCGACCAGGTAGGTCGAGCGCCCCTGCCGTACGCCGTGATAGGCGATCATCAGGATAAACAGCACGCCGGGCATCGCCCAGACCGCCTGCGCCATGCCAAGAAACCACAGCCCCACCGCCAGCGCCATCGCCAGTGCGCCGACGATGCCTGTCAGCATCAGCACCCGGCGGCTCGACATATCTGACAGCCGCCCCCAGACATAGGAGCTGACCAAGGACGCCAATGCCGAGGCCAGCACCAAAGCGCCCAACTGCCCCAACTGCCCGCTCTCCGACGATCCGGCCAGCACCACCAGATAGGGCGGCGCAAGGGCGGTCGACACCAAAAGCCCGCGCACCAGAATGAACAGCCACAGGTCGCGATTGCCGCGCAGCAGTTTGAAATCCACGCCATTGTTTTTTTCGGTCTCGCTCGGCGTCTCTTCAATCGTCGAGAAGAGCAGCGCCGCCGCGACCCAAAGCCCCGCTGCCAGCGCAATCGCCACCACGACGACACCGCGGCTTTGAAACAGACCCGACATCAAGAGCCCGGCAAAGATCACCACCCCGACCGAGGACACGGACCCCGCCAGACCGGTCACCGATCCACGCCGGGTTTTACCCACGGTCTTGCCCAGAATTTCCTTGAACGACACCGAACAGGCGGCGCGGCAAACGGCCAACAGCGCGAGGGCGGCGCAGATGGCATAGCCCGCCGTGGCCCCTTCAAGGCTCAGCGCGGCAAGGGCGATCAGCGCCGCCGCCGCTCCCTGCCCGACCGAGCCCCAGACCCAAGCCCATTTGCGCCGCGCCATGCGCTGCACCACGCCCGCCAGCGCGATCTGCGGCAAAAGCGATCCGGCCTCACGGATCGGCACCAGGGCGCCCGCGAAAACCGCAGGCGCGCCGAGGGCACTCAGCAGCCACGCCAACACCAGCTTGGGATCGATCAGCCCATCGGCCACTTTGGTCATCGACAACGACAGGATATGGCGCAGCCCATTGCGCGCCTCGGCCCGCTGCGCCTTGTCGTCCAACCCCGGTGCCGGGTCATCCGCCCCCGAAATCGTCTCGAAAGCGCGCTGCGCCGTGTCGTCTTGCATGTGACCCATCCTTGTTGTTGCCCGCCTGACATAGCGCGCCGCCGCAGGGCCGCAACTTCCCCGCACAAGCTCTGCTTGCATTGACAAGACGCCCCCGCCCCGCCACATAGGCGCAACACATAACCCGCAACCGGGCGTCTCGTAGGCGCCAAACCGACGAGGAGCGCCCAAGATGGCCCAAATCTCCCTCACCCTTCCCGATGGCAATAGCCGCCAATATGACGCCGGTATCACCGCTGGCGAAGTGGCCGCCGACATCTCAAAATCCTTGGGCAAAAAGGCCATCAGCGCCACCGTCAACGGTGCGCATTTCGATCTGGCGTGGCCGATCGAAGCGGACGCCGACATTGCGATCCACACCATGGCCGACGAAGAACAGGCCAATGAACTGGTGCGCCACGATCTCGCGCATATCATGGCCCGCGCCGTGCAGGAAATCTGGCCCGACACCAAAGTGACCATCGGCCCGGTGATCAAAGACGGCTGGTACTACGACTTTGACCGCAAAGAGCCCTTCACCCCCGAAGACCTCGGTGCGATCGAAAAGAAGATGAAAGAGATCATCAACAAACGCGACGCCGTCCGGACCGAGGTTTGGGACCGCGACCGTGCGATCAAGCATTATGAGAACAACGGCGAGCCTTACAAAGTCGAGCTGATTAACTCGATCCCCGGCGATGAGCCGCTGCGGATGTATTGGCACGGCGACTGGCAAGACCTCTGCCGTGGCCCGCACCTGCAACACACTGGCCAAGTGCCGGGCGACGCGTTCAAGCTGATGTCCATCGCCGGTGCCTATTGGCGCGGTGACAGCGACCGTGCCATGCTGCAACGGATCTACGGCGTGGCCTTCACCGGCAAGGAAAAGCTGCGCGCGCATCTCAACATGCTCGAAGAAGCCGCCAAGCGTGACCACCGCAAGCTGGGCAAAGAGATGGGCCTGTTCCACATGCAGGAAGAGGCGCCCGGCCAAGTCTTCTGGCACCCCAACGGCTGGCGCATCTACACCACCTTGCAAGACTACATGCGCCGCATGCAGGACCGCGACGGCTATGTCGAGGTGAACACTCCCCAGGTCGTCGACCGCAAACTGTGGGAAAAATCCGGCCACTGGGACAAATACCAAGAGAACATGTTCATCGTTGAAGTCGACGAGGAACATGCCCGCGAAAAAGCGGTGAACGCGCTCAAGCCGATGAACTGCCCCTGCCACGTGCAGGTCTTCAACCAGGGCCTGAAATCCTACCGCGACCTGCCGCTCAGGATGGCCGAGTTCGGTTCCTGCGCGCGCTATGAGCCTTCGGGGGCGCTGCATGGCATCATGCGGGTGCGCGGCTTTACCCAAGACGATGGGCATATCTTCTGCGCCGAGGATCAAATCACCTCGGAAACCGCCAAGTTCATCGCCTTTCTGTCGAAGGTCTATGCCGACCTCGGGTTTGAGAACTGGACCATCAAGCTCTCCACCCGCCCCGAAAAGCGGATCGGTTCCGATGAGACATGGGACAACATGGAGCAGGCGCTTGGCGATGCCTGCAAGGCCGCGGGCTATGACTTTGAGGTGCTGGAGGGCGAAGGCGCCTTCTACGGGCCGAAGCTCGAATTCACCCTGACCGATGCCATCGGCCGCAACTGGCAGTGCGGCACCCTACAGGTTGATGCCAACCTGCCCGAGCGGCTGGAGGCCAGCTACATCGGGCAGGACGGCAACAAGCACCGCCCTGTGATGCTGCACCGCGCCACTTTGGGCAGCTTCGAGCGTTTCATCGGTATTCTGATCGAGGAACACGCTGGCAAACTGCCCTTCTGGCTCGCTCCGCGGCAAGTCGTCGTCGCCTCCATCACCTCCGAAGCGGATGACTATGTCGCCGAGGTCGTCGAGACCCTTAAGGCCGCTGGCGTCCGCGCCGAAGCGGATATGCGCAACGAGAAGATCAACTACAAGGTCCGCGAGCATTCGCTGGGCAAGGTGCCGGTGATCCTCGCCGTGGGCGCGCGCGAAGTTGAAGAGCGTACCGTTTCCGTGCGCCGTCTGGGGCAAAAGCAAACGTCGGTTCAGCCCCTCGATGCGCTCACCGCCGAACTGGCGCAGGACGCGACCCCGCCTGACCTGCGCTAACAGCCTGTAACAAAACTGCGCTCCGGCGGCCTTTTGGGTAATTTGCCCTCTGCCCGCGGGAGCGTTTTTGTAACAATTCGCGCCTTCCTGCGCGGGATGGTTGCAATTTTCACTGGTTTTCGGCGTATTTTCTGACGGGACTGTGACACACTCGCTCGTGACTGGCTTGTGAGGGAACGGGCTGCTCTAGTAAGCCTGTCCAAACATCAGGAAGGAAACCACAATGTCCAACACACTTAAAACCGCCGCCATCGCAGGGGCCGTCGCTGCCGCACTCGGCAGCCACGCCACCACCGCCACAGCCGCCTCGCAAGAGAAATGCTACGGCGTGTCGCTGGCCGGTGAGAACGATTGCGCCGCCGGACCCGGCACCACCTGCGCCGGCACATCCGTTACGGATTACCAAGGCAACGCATGGTCCCTTGTCGACGCAGGCACCTGCGCCGAGATCGACCTGCCCGACATGGCAGACGGGACCGAGCGGACCGGCTCTTTGGAAGCGCTCGACCGCGACCTGCCCGCTTAATCTATAGCGTTCCGGGCGGCATCCCCGCCCGGAACCCCGCCCCGCAACATGCCGGAGGCCGATATGCGCGACGATACCCCCCCTGTTACAACGCTGCCCAATGCCCCCGGCGTCGGATTTAAATCTCGACATTTCGATGGCTTGATGGCCGATCCTGGCCCGGTCCGCTGGATCGAGGTGCATGCGGAAAACTACATGGGCGACGGTGGCCGCCCCCATGCGCAGCTGCGCGCCTTGCAGGACCGTTTCGCCCTGTCGGTCCATGGCGTCGGCCTGTCGATCGGTGGCGAAGGGCCGCTGGACGCGGCCCATCTCGCACGGCTCAAAACCCTCTGTGACCGGACGCAGCCCGCGTCCTTCTCCGAACATCTGGCGTGGTCGACCCATGGGATGGAGTATCTCAACGATCTCCTCCCGCTGCCCTACACCGAGAAAACGCTGACCCGCGTGGCGTCACATATTAACCAAGTCCAAGACGTCTTGGGTCGGCAAATGCTGCTGGAAAACCCCTCCAGCTACCTCGCGTTCGCGGAATCTGACTTGTCTGAAACGGACTTTTTGGCCGAGATTATAGCGCGTACCTCCTGCGGTCTCTTGCTGGATGTCAACAATGTCTTCATTTCGGCCACCAATCTCGGGCTGTCGGCACAGGGCTACATCGACGCCTTCCCGACTGACCATGTGGGCGAGATTCATGTGGGCGGTCATGATAATGACACCGACGATCACGGCGCGCCGCTTTTGATCGACAGCCATGGCAAACCGGTCGTCGATCCTGTTTGGGAATTGCTAAGCTACACGCTGGCCCAAACCGGGCCAAAGCCGGTGCTGGTCGAGTGGGACAATGACGTGCCGGACTGGCCCATCCTACGGGCCGAAGCCACTCGCGCCGCTGAGGTGCTGGTGTGACCGGCCAACACAGCTTTCGCGCGGCCCTGCTTGATCCGTCACGGCCCGCACCCGCTGGGCTGCGCGATGGCCGGGGGCAACCGGCGGGTGCGCGCTATGGCGTTTATCGCAACAACGTCACGCATTCCCTGATCGCCGCGCTCGAAGTGGCCTTTCCCCTTGTGCGCAAGCTGATCGGCGCCCGCAACTTTGCCGAACTGGCCCCGCTTTACGTCCGCGCGCATCCACCGACATCTCCGATGATGATGCACTACGGCACGGAATTCCCCGCCTTTATCGCGGCTTTCGCCCCTTTGGCCAAGATTGGCTACCTCACCGATGCGGCACGGCTCGACCTCGCGCTGCGTGCCTCTTACCACGCGGCTGACGCGGCTCCGCTTGACCCGAAGTTCTTCGAAACGCTTGGTCCCGACGCATTGATGGGGGCAAGGCTCACCATCGCGCCCGCGACCCGCGTCTTGCGGTCAGACTGGCCGCTTTCTGACATCTGGCGCTATAACTTCACCGAGGACGCGCCCAAGCCCCGCAGCGCAGCGCAGGATGTTGTAATCACCCGCCCCGCCTATGATCCCGCGCCGCATCTGCTGCCGCCCGGTGCGGCGCTATGGCTATCCCACCTTGCCGACGGCTTGCCCTTCGGGGCGGCCCATGACGCCACGGTGGGCGCCCAGCCCGCGTTTGACCTCGCAGCCGCACTAACCCTCGCCCTGAGCCACGGTGTCTTCAGCGCAATTTCAGTGGAGGACAGCAAATGACCCGGCTTCTTACCCTATACCGCAACGCCGCCGACCGTCTGGAGCGGGCCGACTGGCTGCTTCCGACCCTCGCCCGGTTCCTCTTTGCCGCAGTGTTGCTGGTCTATTTCCTGAATGCCGGGCTGACCAAACTCGGGCCCGGCCCCTTGGGCATCTTTACCCCATCCACCGGAGCCTATGCGCAAATCTTCCCTCGCGTGTTTGAGGCCGTGGGCTATGACAGCGACGCGCTTGGAGTGTTCCATTGGCTCGTCGTCGTCGCCGGAACGGTGGCGGAATTTATCTTGCCGCTGCTCATCGTCTTTGGCCTGCTGACCCGACTGGCGGCACTGGCGATGGTGGGCTTTGTCGTGGTGCAATCCCTCACCGATCTTTACGGCCATGGCAGCGCGCTTGGCGCGTGGTTCGACCGCTTTCCCGATGCCCATATCCTTGACCAGCGGGCGCTCTGGGTGTTCTTGCTGTTGGTGCTGGTCGTCAAAGGGGCCGGACCATTGTCACTGGACCGGCTGATTACAGGCCGAGGTTAAAGCATCGCATGAACGTCGACCTCTATCTCCTTGTTCCAACCGAGAAATAGCTTGTCACCCACCGAGATCAGAGGCCGTTTCATCAGCGCTGGATGAGCTTCTATCAGGGCGAGCGGGGCCTGCTTGCGCGCCTCTTCATCCAGCCCCCGCCAAGTGGTGGAGCGGGTGTTGAGCAAGGCCGCGCCAAATTGCTCATGGGCCTGCGCCAAAACCGCCCCCGGCACGCCCGCCTCCCGAACATCGACCAACTCCGCCTCTGGCAGCGCCTTTTTCGCCTTGCGACAGCTGTCACAGTTTTTTAGCCCATAAATTAGCACATCCGTCTCCCTCAGCCACGCGATCGCGCCCCCAATTGCGGGTTTCGCACCTGATCGCTTGATTTTTTCCAAGTCCGCGCGATCTTTCTCTTATGGCGGGTCGCAATTCAATCGCTTTCGCCATTCTGCTCGACGCAGAGACGCAAAGACAAAGGAGGCGCGGAGATTATGCCAACGGGCACCGTGAAATGGTTTAACACCACCAAAGGCTACGGGTTCATCGCCCCCGAGAGCGGCGGGAACGATGTATTTGTTCATATTTCGGCGGTCGAACGCTCTGGCCTGACCGGCTTGGCGGACGATCAAAAGGTCAGCTACGAGCTGACCGAAGGCCGCGACGGTCGGCAGATGGCCACCGATCTCGCCCTGCTCTAGCCATAAAATCGCAAAAGAACACCCGGCGTCCCGCGCCGGGCGTTGCTTGAGAGCTCACTGATACGAACAGCCCTTTGCCCCGACCGGGCAAGGCACACGGGCTGAACGGCGCAGTGTCACCGTGCGGTGCGAGTGGCGATGGCGGTGACGGTGGACCACCGGATGCGCCTTGACCTCTGCATAGGTCATGGGCTGGTTCGGTGTCCCGCAGCCAATAGCGCCGCCAAGCGTCACCGGCTGCAATCCAGCCGGGCAATAATTCGCGCTGCTAGGATAGGCATAGACCTTTGGCTCGGCCGAGACCTGACCGGCCAAGCCCGCAGAAAGCAGCCCTATCGCCGCTGCAATAGCTGTCGTTAGACGCATGATAATCCTCGCAATTATATACAATATTAACGAAGATTGCCGGGGCGCCTACATCAAGTCCAGTCTTTTATGGCAGTGCGCCTTTAACTCAACCGCGCCGGAAGCGTCGCATAGCCGTGAAAACGGATGCGCCCGCCGCCCTGACGCGCCGCGCTGATTTCATAGTCCGGGTAACGGTTCAGAAAGCGTTGGAGGGCGATTTTCCCTTCCATCCGTGCCAAGGTCAGCCCCACGCAGACATGCGGTCCGCCGGCAAAGGCCAGATGCCGATTGGGTTTGCGCCCGATATCGAATTTCATCGGATCCTCAAAGACTTCCGGGTCGCGGTTGGCCGCTCCGATGCAAAGATGCAGGTTGGTCCCCGCGGCAATCTCCCCCCCGCCTATGGTGACGGGGGCCGTGGTTTCGCGGTTGCCGAACTGGTTGGGCGAGCGGAAGCGCAGCACCTCTTCGATACAGGGGCCGATCAGCGCGGGTTCCGCCAGCAATCGCGCCTTTTGATCCGGGTGGTCATGCAGCAGCGCGAGGGCGCTGCCGATCAGGTTGGTTGTCGTCTCATGGCCTGCGTTGAGAATAAAAATGCAGTTTTGAATCAACTCGATCTCGGTCAACTGCCCGCCGTCATCTCCGGCAATGAGCCGCGTCAGCACGTCGGTTTCAGGATCCCCCGGCTCAGCCCGGCGCCGGGCGATGAGGTCTTGCAGATAGGCTTTGAACGCGCGCACAGCAGTATGGCCCGCCTCCAGCTCCGCTTCGCTCAAGGTAGGCTCCAGCGCGCCGAGGATCGCCAGTGACCAGTCCCGAAGGGGGCCGCGTTCTTCCATCGGCACGTCCAGCAGGTTGCCGATAATCTGCACCGGAATGCAACTGGCATAGTCCTCGATCAGGTCCGGCGTGGGGCCCAGCCCTTCCAGCAGACGGTCTACCGTGTCGATCAACCCCGGCTCCATCCGTGCCAGCGCCTTAGGCGTCAGAGCCGATGTCATGATCCGCCGCACGCGGGTGTGCAACGGTGGGTCATTGAACACGAGGCTCGTGGTGTGGTGCTCAAACAGAGGGCTGCCGGGACCGAATTTCGGCGCGAAGGCCTGCTTTTTGTCCGAGATATAAAGCCTGGTGTCGCGGTAAATCGCGTTCAGGTCCGCGTGGCGGCAGATCAACACAGAGCCATCGGGCTGGCGCAGCACCGGGGCCTCGCGGAGCAGGCGGTCGTAATGGGGGAATGGGTTTTCGACAAACCCCTCAGGCGGTGCGGACAGATCAAACATAGGCCGCAGTGATGCGCGGCGCGCGGCCCATGTCAATGGCTGTCAGCGGCGGCGCAGCCACTCCCGTGCGATGGCGCGCGGGCCCGTCGCGCGCAGGCAAAGATTGCCAAGCTCGATCCATTCTTCGGGGTCAAACTCGGGGAAAAATGCGTCTGCCGCGTCGATTTCCACGTCGACTTCGGTCACCAAGAGCCGATCCGCCAAGGGCAAAAGCGCGCGATAGATGCCTTCGCCGCCGATGCCGTAGACCCGACGATACCCCTCAGCCGCGCAATGGCCCAAGGCCGCCTCCGGGTCGCGCGCCACATGGACGCCCTCAATATCGGTGCTGGAGACCACGCAATTCAGGCGGCTTTTCAAAGGCTTGAACGGCAGGCTTTCCCATGTGCGGCGCCCCATGATGATGGCACCGCCGGTGGTTTCGCGCTGAAAGAATTTCAGGTCTTCGGGCAACGACCAAGGGATATCCCCGTCTTTGCCAATAGCACCATTGCGGGCACGGGCGACGATCAGGCTCAGCATCAGACGGCCACCGGCGCTTTGATTGCGGGGTCGGGGTCATAGCCTTCGAAGGTGAAATCCTCATAGCGGAAATCAAAGATCGAGCTCACCTCGCGGTTGATCCGCAGCTTTGGCAGCGGCTTGGGGGTGCGCGCAAGTTGGGTCTGCACCTGTTCCAGATGGTTGGAATAGATATGCGCGTCGCCCATCGAATGCACGAAATCGCCCGGCACGTAGCCGGTGACATGGGCCAGCATCTCCAGCAGCAGCGCGTAGGAGGCGATGTTGAACGGCACGCCAAGGAACATATCCGCCGAGCGTTGGTAAAGCTGCAAATGCAGCTTGCCGCCCGCGATGCGTACCTGCCACAGCGTATGGCAAGGCGGCAGCGCCATCTGATCTACCTCGCCGGGGTTCCACGCCGAAACGATCAGCCGGCGGCTGTCGGGGGTCTTGCCGATTGCCTCGACCAACTTGGCGATTTGATCGACCTGACCGGCCTGATGCAGCACCGTCCCATCGGGCTGCGGCATCGGCTCACCCACCATCGGAAAACGCCGCCATTGATGGCCATAGACCGGGCCGAGGTCACCGTTCTCATCGGCCCATTCGTCCCAGATGCGGACGCCATTTTTCTTGAGGTAGCCGATGTTCGTGTCGCCAGATAGGAACCACAAAAGCTCATGCACGATGGATTTCAGATGCAGCTTCTTCGTCGTCACCAGCGGGAAGCCATCGGCCATCCGGTAGCGCTGTTGCATCCCGAAATGAGAGATCGTCCCCGTTCCCGTGCGGTCGGTCGAGGTCACCCCCTGCTCCAGCACTTCGCGCAGCGCATCATGGTACTGTTTCACGCAGGCACCCCCCGTTATCCGTGGCATTTGTCTTTGCATACCCTTCCGCGCCGCGCGCCTCAAGGCGGCTGTGTGGGCGCATTCGCCCGGCAATGCCGTCGCCGCCTTTGACACCGGTGATTTCGCGCCTAAACTCTCTATCAAAGCGCGGCGGGCATATTTTGCCGCTTCCCGTTTTGTGACGACTTTTTCACGACTAATTTTCGGCCCGACCAGGGTGTTTCAACCTTGCCCCAAGCGGCCCAACTGAAGGAAAACCGATGCCCATCAAATACTTGCACACAATGGTGCGCGTGAAGGATCTGGACGCCTCTATCGCATTTTACAAACTTCTGGGCCTTGTGGAACGGCGCCGGATCGACAACGAGGGGGGCCGTTTCACGCTGGTTTTCCTCTGCCCGCCGGGCATGGACGATGGCCACGCGGATGTGGAGCTGACCTATAATTGGGATGGCGATGACGCGCTGCCCAGCGATAGCCGCCATTTCGGCCACCTCGCCTATACGGTTGAGAATATCTATGAGACCTGCCAGCACCTGCAAGACAACGGCGTGACCATCAACCGCCCGCCGCGTGACGGGCGCATGGCCTTTGTCCGCTCGCCCGACAATATCTCGGTCGAACTGCTGCAAGAGGGTGACGCCCTGCCCGCGCAAGACCCTTGGGCCAGCATGGAAAACACCGGTCATTGGTAAGGCTCTGCATCACTGCCCTAATGGCGCTGATGCTTGCGCCCATGGGCGCAGCGCGGGCGGCCCTTTGTCGTCTCGCGCGGCGTCCGGTGCGTGATGTGCCCTCTTCGGTCGCCCCCAAGGAGGGGCCGCCGAGGCTGAGCGGATCGCTGGGATGATCCGCGCGGCCCTCGCTCTTTTTCTCACGATCAATGCCATCCCATCGGCCGAGGCCGCTTGTCGGCAGGCGCTTGCCTTGGGGCTGGATGTCTCTGGTTCGGTCGATGCGCGAGAGTATCGGTTGCAGATCGGCGGTTTGGCCGACGCGCTGAACGATCCGCGTGTGCGGGAGGCCCTGCTGGCGCTGCCGGAGCATGGCGTCGACCTGATGATCTATGAATGGAGCGGGTCCAGTGACCAGACGGTGATCTTGCCCTGGACCCCGTTGGGCGACGCGGCGGCGCTTGAGGGGGCCATCGCACTTTTGCGCAGCACCGAGCGGCGTGAGGCGTCTCCCGGCACGGCATTGGGGGATGCGATGCAGTTTGGCGCGCGCCAGTTGGCGACGCGCGCCGCCTGCCAGAAACACACGCTGGATATCTCGGGCGACGGCATCTCGAACTTCGGGCCGCGGCCCCGGGATATACGCGACAGGTTGCACGCCCAGCCCCTTGGGCCGCAGGAACTGACCATCAACGGTTTGGTGATCGGCGCGGAAGACCCAGCCCCTGGCGACAGTCGGCAGGCCGAGATCGGCGCGTTGGCGTCATACTACCGGGCCGAAGTCATGTTCGGCTCCGGCGCATTCGTTGAGATGGCAGAGGGTTTTGAGGACTACGCCCGCGCCATGATCCAAAAGCTCCTGCGGGAAGTGGAGGGGAGGGTCTACTCGCACCTCATCCCCCCTGCCCGCGATCAGTAGATATAGCGGATCTGATCCGTCCAATACCGTTCCATCCGTTTGAGAGAGCGGGTGATATCCTCGATCCCTGCATCGCCCAGCACGCCCTTGTTTTCCATTCCATCGGCATGGCGCGAGAAAAGCTCGGCCACCACATCGCGGATATAGCGCCCCTTTTCGGTCAGCCGAACGCGGACAGATCGGCGGTCAATCTCGCAGCGCTGGTGGTGCATATAGCCCATTTCGACCAGTTTCTTGAGGTTGTAGCTGACGTTGCTGCCCTGATAGTAGCCGCGGCTTTTCAGCTCGCCTGCGGTCACCTCGTTGTCGCCGATGTTGAACAAAAGCAGCGCCTGCACGGCGTTGATCTCTAACACGCCGACACGTTCGAA
This sequence comes from Sulfitobacter sp. NFXS29, assembly GCF_040148765.1. NCBI lineage: Bacteria > Pseudomonadati > Pseudomonadota > Alphaproteobacteria > Rhodobacterales > Roseobacteraceae > Sulfitobacter > Sulfitobacter sp. NFXS29. Next base: position 457,708 of record NZ_JAGDED010000001.1, on the reverse strand, counting down.
TTCATCCTTGATCACGTCCAGCAGCAAGCGGTGCAACCGCTCGACCAAGGACAGGGACTCAAGGTAGCCTGCCATGAAACCCTTTATGGCCATCGGCTGCGCAGCGGGGTCTTGAATGCTCATGCGAAATCTCCGGTTCACCTTGTTCGAACCGGAAACTCGCTGAAAAATCAGAATAATTCGTTAAACCCTTTCGGGTTTTTTGCATCAGCTCCGCGCCTCGGCCAATTGGCCGCGGATATCCGTGACCAATGCCGCATATTTGGCGGGGGCGTCGGCCTGTCCGCTGACCCAAAGATAGAGGTCGTGGTCATTCTCATTGAGCATCTGATCATAGAGCGTGAGCCCCGCGTCATCCATCTGCGGCAGCCGCGCCTCGGCATAGGCCGATAGGATCAGGTCCATTTCCTTGATGCCCCGGCGCATGGAGCGCATTTGCAGGCGTTTCAACCGGTGTTCATGGATCTCAGGCATCCGCGGGCTCCGTCATCAGGCGCCGAATGCGCTTTTCCATTTTGCCGACAGTCTCGGCCTTTTTCAGCAGGTCGGTACGCAGAGCGCGCATGTCGGCCAGCACTTCCTCCAGATCGACGCGGCGCGCGGTTTCGCCCGCTTCGGGGGCGTCCACCCCCTCGCCTTCGCCATTGATCAACCACATCATCGAGACATTCAAAAGCCCCGCCAGCATCGAAAGTCGGTTGGCGCGCGGCTCAGACAGGTCGTCCTCCCAGCCGCGCAGGGTGGACAGACGCACGCCCAGCCGTTTGGCCAGCATCGCCTGTGTCATGCCGGTCTGTTCGCGGGCCGCCGCGACCCGGTCGCCAAAGGTGGCGGCCTCGGGGCCGTACCAGTCAATCTCGTCGGTCATGCTTTATCTCCTGCCAGACACCCTTGCCGGGTGCGGGGCCGCCCCCTATGAACGTGGGGATATTCATAAGCAACCCGAGGCTGAAATGGAACTGCTGTCCGCGACCCTTGATCGGGTCAAACCGTCGCCCACCATCGCCGTCACCACCAAGGCCGCAGAACTCAAGGCCGCGGGGCGCGACATCATCGCGCTTGGCGCGGGCGAGCCGGATTTCGACACGCCGCAGAACATCAAGGACGCAGCCGTGGCCGCAATCAACGCGGGCAAGACGAAATACACTCCCGTGGATGGCATCCCCGAGTTGAAACAGGCGATCTGCGCCAAGTTCAAGCGCGACAACGGGCTGGATTACACGCCCGCGCAGGTCAGCGTTGGCACGGGCGGCAAGCAGGTCCTCTATAACGCGCTGATGGCCACGATGAACCCCGGCGAAGAGGTCGTGATCCCCGCGCCCTATTGGGTCAGCTATCCCGATATGGTGCTGCTCGCAGGCGGCACCCCAGTGATTGCCCCCGCCACGCTTGAGAATAATTTCAAACTGACCCCCGAGGCGCTGGAAGAGGCGATCACGCCGAAGACCAAATGGTTCATCTTCAACTCGCCCTCAAACCCCACCGGCGCGGGCTATAGCCGCGACGAGTTGAAGGCGCTGACCGATGTGCTGATGCGCCACCCGCATGTCTGGGTGATGAGCGACGATATGTATGAGCACCTCGCCTATGACGGCTTCGCGTTCTGCACCCCGGCTGAGGTAGAACCCGCGCTTTACGACCGCACGCTGACGGTCAACGGCGTGTCCAAAGCCTATGCCATGACCGGCTGGCGCATCGGCTATGCCGCAGGCCCGGAAAAGCTGATCGGCGCGATGCGCAAAATCCAGTCGCAAAGCACGTCGAACCCCTGCTCGGTCAGCCAGTGGGCTGCGGTTGAGGCACTGAACGGCACACAGGATTACATCGCTGAGAACAACGAGATGTTCGTGCGCCGCCGCAATCTGGTGGTCGACATGCTCTCGGCCATTGAGGGCATCACCTGTCCGACGCCCGAGGGGGCGTTCTACGTCTACCCTTCCATCGCGGGGCTGATCGGCAAGACCTCGGCGGCGGGCACCAAGATCTCGGATGATGAGACCTTTGCCACCGCGCTGCTTGAGGAAACCGGCGTGGCGGTCGTCTTTGGCGCGGCCTTCGGTCTTTCGCCGAATTTCCGCGTCAGCTACGCTACGTCTGACGAGGCGCTGAAAGAGGCATGCACCCGCATCCAAACCTTCTGTGCCGGGCTGACGTAAAGGCGAACCATGGCAGGCGATCTTCCCGACTATTATTTCAGGGTCCGCGAGAATGGCGCGGCGGTGTTTCGGCTGGATGCCGAAAACCGCCAGCGCCGTATCGAGATGGAGCAGATCGCCGTCGTCAACATCCGCAACGGTGAGGTAAAGCCCCATGGGCAGCACCATCTGACCGAAGCCGATAAGTCCGAGATCGCCCGCTGGACAAAGGCGCGCCGCGAAACCCTCGCCGCGCGAGAAATTGACGACATCCGCCGCGCGGTGGAGCATCTGAACCTCACCACGCAATGGGTGCAATCGCGTGCCACGGATGCCGAGCTTGACGCCGTGACCGATGACCTGTTGCTGGCAATGCATGATCTGCGCAGCACGCTGGTGCGCAAAAAGGCGGATCGGATGGATCGGGGCTGAGAGTTACCCGGCCAGTGATTTAACCGTGACGCCCCAGAACCGCGCGTTGAGCAGCAGCCCCGCGACGCCCAGCCCCGCCACCAGACCGGCCCAAATGCCCATGGCCCCAAACCCCAGCGTGAAGCCAAGGAAATAGGAGCAGGGCATCCCGACCACCCAATAGCTGATCGCGGCCATCACCATCGGGATTTTGGTATCCTGCACCCCGCGCAGCAGGCCAAGCGCCACGACCTGCGCCCCGTCGACCAGTTGAAACAGCGCGGCCATGACCAGAAGGCCGGTGCCAATAGCAAGTATCTCAACCCGCGCAGGCTCATCCTCCTGCATGAAAACCGAGATCAGCGGCTCGGGCCAACCCACGAAACCGACCATGGTGATCAGCGCAAAGACCAGCGACAGGACCGTGACAATCACCGCGCCGCGCTTCATATGCGGCACGTCGCGGCGGCCATAGGCATTGCCCGCGCGGATCGTGGCGACGTTGCTCAGCCCCAGATGCACCATGAAGGTCAGAGAGGCGAGCTGGATCGCAATCCCATGCGCCGCCAGCGGGATCGTTCCGAGCCAGCCCATCATCAACGAAGAGGCCGCAAACAGACCGACTTCGCTTAGCGTGGTCAGACCAATCGGCAGCCCCAGCGTAAAGACCCGCACCAGCATCTGCGTATCGACCCGCCAGAGCCGCACGAACAGACTGTGTTGCGGCAGGGCGATCAGCACATAGATCACCACCCCGATAAGCGAAACGCATTGCGTCGTGACCGAGGCCACCGCCGCGCCCATCACGCCAAGCTCCGGCGCGCCCCAGTTGCCGAAAATCAGCGCGTAGTTCGCCATCGCATTGATCACGGCAGCCAGCAGGGTGATCCACAGCACGACCTGCGTCCGTTCCAAAGCGGCAAGGTAGGATTTCAGCACCATGACCAGCAGCGCGGGCACAATCCCCCAGCCCGCGACTTTGAGGTAATCGCCCGCCGTATCGGCAAGGTTCGGCCCCTGCCCCAACAGGTCCAGCACCGCAGGCGACCAGATCATCGCGGGCAGCGCGATCATCGCAAAACCCACCGACAGCCACAGCCCCATGCGCGTGGCGCGGCGCAGGCCAATCTCGTCATCCTCGGCGTCATAGGCGGCCACCAGCGGCATCACCGCCATGGCAAAGCCCGAACCGAAGATGAACAGCACGAAGAAATAGGTACTGCCCAGCACCACCGCCGCCAGCGCCTCGACCGAATACCAGCCTAGCATGACCGTATCGGTCACCCCGATGGCCATCTGTGCCAGATGTCCGCCGATCAGCGGCAGGCCAAGCGTCAGGATCGCCCGGACGTGATTGCGGTTGGTCATTACTTTGGTCATGGGCCAGCCTTACGCCGGGCCGCTGCAAAGGGAAAGTCCGGTTTTTGCGCTCTGTCATAGGGTTGCGGGGCTTTGCTGCCCTGATTTTGCCACGAATTCCTTGCGTCTGCGGCCCTAAGCGGCAAAGCTGATGGCAGGAGGGAGCGCGATGGAACCAACACGGACCGAAACCCGCCCCGTGAACGGTCAGGAGATTTTCATACGCCATTGGGGCGATGAAAGCCTTCCGCCGCTGCTCATGCTCCATGGCTTTCCCGAATATGGCGGCGCATGGCGCGATCTGGCCCCGCTGCTTTGCCAGCACTTTCACTGCATCGCCCCCGACCAGCGCGGCTATGGCCAAAGCAGTGCGCCCGAAGGGATCGAACCCTACGCGATGGCGCATCTTATGGCCGATATGGCCGCGTTGATCGGGGACAGGCCGGTGACGGTGTTGGCGCATGACTGGGGCGCTTCGGTGGGCTACGCACTGGCGATGTTCCGACCCGAATTGGTGGCCCGGCTAATCATTCTCAACGGCGTGCATCCCGTGCCTTTTCAACGTGCCATGGCCGCAGGCGGTGCGCAGTCGCGCGCCTCGCAATATATTAACGCGCTGCGCGCCGAAGGCAGCGCGGTGAGGCTGGCCAAAGACGATTTCGCCGGGCTGCTAAAGCTCTTTTCGGCGCATATGGACCTGGGTTGGCTGACCACAGAGCGGCTTGAGGATTACCGCGCGGAATGGGGGCGTCCGGGGCGGCTGAGGGCGATGATTAATTGGTATCGCGCCTCTCCCCTGCAAGTCGCGGCCCCCGGCACGCCCCTGCGCGACCTGCCAGAATTCCCAGTTGAACGTTTGCGCGTGAACTGCCCGCATCTGCTGATCTGGGGGGCGGAGGATACCGCCCTTTTGCCCGAAGCCACCGCGGGGCTGGAAACCTTCGCGCCAGACCTTACTCGGGTTGAGATAGAAGGCGCGGACCACTGGTTGCACCACCAAAAACCGTCGTTTGCGGCAAAGGCGATCCTTGATTGGTGCGGGGCGCGGCCCTTGTAAAATGCGCAACCAAATGTATATTGAGATATGCATTCAGGAGCCACGCCATGACCCGCATCCATACCAACCACATCGCCACCATGACCGAAATGCGCGAACCGCATAAGGTATTGGAACGCTCCGGTGGCAAACCCGTGGCGGTGATGAAGAACTCACGCTGTGTGGGGTATTTCGTACCGGCTGAGGCGACCCTGCAGGAGGAGCCGCGCGTGGCCACGCTGGATGAGGTGATGGAGAGCATTGCCCGCAGAAAGCACATCAATCAGCCGGTTCTGGACTATCTCAAAGATAAATGACCTATGTGCTGCTTTCACCTGACCTCGTCGTCAGGATCCATGATTCCGCGTTAAACCCCGGTGAGCTAGCCGGCATGGCCTTGGACAAATCACTCGAAGGAGCGCTGGCACGGGTCGACAACAGACTGGTCTACGGCATGATCGAAGATGTCTTTGACCTCGCTGCGGCTTATTGCGTGGCGGTTGCCACTGGGCATGTCTTTAACGACGCGAACAAGCGAACCGCGCATCTCGTTCTCGATATCTGTCTTGATCTCAATGGGGTGCAACTTGACCACGACACCGTCGAGGCAGGCGACCTGATCCGCGAAGTGGCCCAAGGACGCATCGACGAAGAGACCCTTGCCGATTGGCTGCGCGCCAAAGCCAGCTGACCCGGTTAAATCCACCCAACAAGACAAACCCGCGATTGCCCCCGGCGCGCGGGGCTGTCAAAATGGCCCCCACCCACAAACAAAGAGCAGGCCCGCATGACCGATCTTCTTTCCGGCCAGGAACCCACCGAATACGATGCCTCCTCCATCGAAGTGCTGGAGGGGCTGGAGCCTGTCCGCAAGCGCCCCGGCATGTATATCGGCGGCACAGATGAACGCGCCCTGCACCACCTTGTGGCCGAAGTGCTTGACAACTCGATGGACGAAGCGGTGGCGGGCCATGCCAACCGGATCGAGGTGGAGCTGAATGCCGATTATTCGGTCACCATTCGCGACAACGGCCGCGGCATCCCGATTGACCCGCACCCGAAGTTTCCCGACAAATCCGCGCTTGAAGTAATCCTCTGCACGCTGCACGCGGGCGGCAAGTTCTCGGGCAAAGCCTATCAGACCTCGGGCGGTCTGCACGGGGTTGGTGCATCCGTGGTTAACGCGCTGTCGGATTCGATGGTGGTGCAGGTCGCGCGCAACCGCGAACTGTTCGAACAACGCTTCTCCCGCGGGATCCCGCAAGGCCCGGTGGAGAAGATCGGCGCGGCGCCCAACCGGCGCGGCACCACAGTGACTTTCCACGCAGACGAGCAGATTTTCGGCGCCCACCGTTTCAAACCCGCCCGCTTGCTCAAGATGGTCCGGTCCAAAGCCTATCTGTTCTCCGGCGTAGAAATCCGCTGGAAATCTGAGATTGAAGACGGCGACACGCCGATGGAGGCGACCTTTCACTTCCCCGGCGGTCTGGCTGATTACCTGCGCGAAACACTTGGCAAATCAACCACCTATGCCGAAAACCCCTTTGCCGGAACGGTCGAGTTCCAAGAACGCTTTGGCGTGCCGGGCAAGGTCGAATGGGCGATCAACTGGACCCCTGCCCGCGACGGCTTCATCCAGTCCTACTGTAACACCGTCCCCACGCCCGAAGGCGGCACCCATGAGGGCGGCTTTTGGGCTGCGATCCTCAAGGGCATCCGGGCCTATGGCGAGCTGGCGAACAACCGCAAGGCCAAGGACATCACCCGCGACGACCTGATCACCGGGGGCTGCGCGCTGGTATCCTGCTTTATTCGCGAGCCAGAATTCGTCGGCCAGACCAAGGACCGTCTGGCCACAACCGAGGCCGCGCGTCTGGTTGAGAACGCCGTGCGCGACCACTTTGACAACTGGCTAGCTGCGGACACGAAATCCGCCGGTGCGATCCTCGATTTCCTCGTCCTGCGCGCCGAGGAGCGGATGCGCCGCAAGCAGGAAAAGGAAACCGCCCGTAAATCCGCCACCAAGAAGCTGCGTCTGCCCGGCAAGCTGACCGACTGCACCAACAAGACCCGCGAAGGCACCGAGTTGTTCATCGTCGAGGGCGACTCGGCGGGTGGCTCTGGCAAGGGCGCGCGCAACCGGAATACGCAGGCGCTGCTGCCGCTCAAGGGTAAGATCCTGAACGTGCTGGGCGCGGCCTCGAGCAAGCTCACCACCAACGCCGAGATCAACGACCTTTGCGAGGCGCTTGGCGTTGGGATGGGCACGAAATTCAACCTCGACGATCTGCGCTATGACAAGATCATCATCATGACCGACGCCGACGTCGACGGCGCGCATATCGCGTCGCTGTTGATGACGTTTTTCTTTACCCAAATGCGCCCGCTGATCGACGCGGGGCATCTGTACCTCGCCTGCCCGCCGCTGTTCCGCCTGACGCAGGGGGCGAAACGGATCTATTGCCTTGATGAGGCAGAGAAAAACATGTGGTTGGAGAAGGGTCTCGGCGGCAAAGGCAAGATCGACGTGAGCCGCTTTAAGGGTCTGGGCGAGATGGACGCGAAGGACCTGAAAGAGACCACGATGGACCCTGCAACCCGCAAGCTGATCCGCGTGACCGTGGACGAGGATGTGCCGGGCGAGACCGGGGATCTGGTGGAGCGGCTGATGGGGAAGAAGCCGGAGATGCGGTTTGCGTATATTCAGCAAAACGCGCAGTTTGTGGAGGAGTTGGATGTTTGAGGGGTAGGACGCCACCTGCAGCGATCGCACGGCAGCTTCGTCAAGAAGCTGGATTTGGATGCGCCGTCTGCGGCTGTCCAATTATTGAATACCATCATATTATTGAATGGCGTGAAGAAAAGCACTTCAAACCAGAACATATGGTTGCCCTTTGCCCGAGCCATCACACAGAATATGGAAAACTCCCCAAAACTAAATCCTACTCAGCCAAAGCCAATCCAATTAATATCCGCAAAGGCAAAATAAGCGGTTACCTCGGCGGAAATCGAGAACAAAGAGTTCTTAGGTTAGGCTCAATGATTGTAGAAGATTGCGTCTCAGCAATAGACTATGGGGGAAACTCGATAATCGGATATCAACAGATAGACGGAGAGTTCAGACTAAACGTTTTCATACCTGACGAAGAATTTTGGCCTGAGGTCGAGATAAAGCAAAACATCATGGCTGCTAGTATCGGTCAGTTCTGGGACATCGAATTCAAGACAAATTGGGTTAAGTTTCGCCGTGCCAAAGGAAACGTATTTTTGACGATCGACTTCCGAGGGGAGGAGGTTGAAATCGACGGAGAGCTACAACTAGGGGGGAACCTAATCTCGCTATCTGAAGCTCAAAACCGCATGGGTGGCGGAACCTTCAAGAACATTCAAATGCGAAATTGCCATACGGCGCTAGCTATAGGCCCAGACGGTCGTGTCTTCCGCCCAAACTACGCCATGCGGTCCCCACAAGCTTGGTATCTGCCAAGAAAGGCTTAACCCCACCCGGGACCCTGTCCCGGACTGCGCCCTCCCTCCCCCACGGGGAAGGCGCACATGCGTGCCCCCCCCCGCGGCTTGCGCCGCCCTTCGGGCTAAAAAGGTCCACTGGACCTTTTCCAAGTAGCCCTCCGGCCCGAGGTCGGACGCGGCCCTACTGTTTCGCGGTTGTCCAAACTTCCCCCTTGATCCGCCGCCCACACCGGTCCTAACTCCCCCCATGATCCGCGCGCTCCTCCTTCTCCTCCTCCTCACCGCCTGCGGTCGTCCGCTGACGGAGAACGAGCGCGCCTATCTCTCCACCATCCACGGCAGTTCCGTCGACTACGACCGCGTGCGTCTACACGACGGTGCCCCGACCCGCGCCGTGACCTTCACCCGCAAGCCGCGCCCGCGCACCACCTGCCGCGAGCGCATCCTGCCGCCGCAGGAAGGTGACACCGTGACCTCCAAACCCGCCGCCGTGGCCCTGTGGAACAACCTGCTTTTCGACAAGGATTGGTACCTCGAAGACTACCTCCCCGATCACCCCGACCGCATCGGGCTGATCGCCGCGATGCTGCTCGCGCATGAGGTCACCCATGTCTGGCAATGGCAGAACCGCAAGCTCACCGGCTACTCACCACTGCGCGCGGCCTCAGAGCAGTTCACCAGCCCCGATCCCTATCTTTTCGAGGTCGACACGCAGCCGCGCTTCCTTGATTTCGGCTATGAGCAGCAGGGATCAATCGTTGAGGAATTCGTCTGCTGTCGCGCGCTCGACCCGCAGGCGCCGCGCACCAAACGGTTGCACGCGATGCTGTCCGAAGCCATGCCCGTCGCCCCCCTGCCCCAAAGTCGCGCCCATGATGTGCGTCTGCCTTGGGACGGGGTCGAGCTGGACAATATCTGCGGCTAGTTCAGGCCCGGCTCAGACCGGCACAAGCTGCCCCGCCTCAAGCCGGATCTGCCGGTCCATGCGGGCGGCCAGTTCGAGGTTATGCGTGGCAATCACCGCCGACAGCCCCGTGCCGCGCACCAGCGCCATCAGCGCCGCAAACACCTGATCCGAGGTCGACGGGTCGAGGTTGCCCGTGGGCTCGTCCGCCAGCAGCAGACGCGGCGCGTTGGCCAGCGCGCGGCAAAAGGCCACCCGCTGCTGCTCACCGCCCGACATGGCAGCGGGGCGGTGGTCGCCCCGCTCGGCGATGCCGACCTGCGCCAAAAGATCACGCGCCCGCGCCTCGGCCACCTTGCGGGCCACGCCATTGGCAAGCTGCGGCAGCACGATGTTTTCCAGCGCGGTGAATTCGGGCAGTAGGTGGTGGAATTGATAGATAAATCCCACATCCGCCCGGCGCACCCCGGTGCGCTTGCGGTCGCTCTGCCCCGTGAGGTCATCGCCTGCGATCTCAACCGTGCCGCTGTCAGCCGTGTCCAGCAGCCCCGCGATGTGCAGCAGCGTCGACTTGCCCGCCCCCGAAGGGGCGACCAGTGCCACGACTTCACCGGGGGCGACCGTCAAGTCTATGCCGCGTAGCACCTGCACCTCGTTGGGCTTGCCGGGGTTGTAGGCCTTTGAAATGCCGCTCAGGCGCAGGACGGGATCATTCATAGCGCAGGGCCTCCACAGGGTTCATCCGCGCCGCGCGGCGGGCGGGGAAAATCGTCACGACAAAGCTCAGCCCGAGCGACAGCCCCACGGCAGAGAGCACATCGCCCAGTTGCAGTTTCGCGGGCAGGAAATAGATGCCGCGGATCGACGCATCCCAAGCATTGCCGCCGCTGAGGTAGTTCACGAAGGCGAAAATCTGGTCGACGTAGATCGCAAATAGCACGCCCAGCACCACGCCTGCGGCGGTGCCGATAATGCCCGTGAACGCGCCGCAGATAAAGAACACCCGCAGCACCGAGCCCTCAGAAAGCCCCATGGTGCGCAGAATGCCAATGTCGCGGCCCTTGTTCTTGACCAGCATGATCAGCCCCGAGACGATGTTCATCGCGGCGATCAACACCAGCACCGAGAGGATCACGAACATCACCCGGTCCTCGATATCCAGCGCCGATAGGAACGAGCCGGACGCATCGCGCCATGTCCAGACCTGCGCCCGATCGCCCGCCGCCTGCATCAGCGCCGGCGCCATAGCGTCAACGCTCTCGGGGTCTTCGACCATAACCTCCAACTCATCCGCGACGCCCTCGCGGTTGAAAAAGCTCTGCGCCTCGGAGATCGGTAGATAGACGCGTGTCTTATCAATGTCATAGCGCCCGGCAGAGAAGATATAGACGACCTCATAGCCGTTCACCCGCGGGCTGGTGCCAAAGGCGGTTTTCACCCCATTGGGCGAGATTAGCTTGATCGTGTCACCAACCTGCACGCCCAAGCTCTGCGCCACGCCGCTGCCGATGGCGATGCCTTCTTCAAACTGGCCAATGTCACCGAAAGAGCGCTCGGAAGGCTGGATGCCGGGGATGGTCATCAGATCATCAGACGCGATGCCAAAGACCTCAACGCCTGCGTTGGATTGCCGCCGGTTCGCCATGACCTGCTGGCGCACCAGAGGGGCCACGCGGGTCACGCCGGGCACTTTCGCAACCTCGGCGGCCATTTCGGTATAGTTGGCGATGGTGCGGTCGATCTGGCCGGTCTCTTGAACCTCGCCCATCGTGTAGACCGTCACATGGGCATTGGCGCCAAGGATCGTGTCGACGAATTCAGCCCGAAAGCCAGAGCGGACCGACAGCGTGGCGATCAGCGCAAAGACCGCGAGCGTGATGCCGATCAGGCTGATCCATGTCATCACGCTCACCCCGCCCTCGGCGCGGCGGGCGCGGAGGTAGCGCCAAGCGATCATCCATTCAAAGGCCGCGAATGGGGCGGTGCGTGTGGGTTTGCTGGCCATGCGGGAGGGCTCCGGTCTGAGGTGCGCGCAACCTGAGGCTTTGCCCCAGAAGGGTCAAGAACGCAATGCCCGGCGGCGGCGGAAGCGCGCGGGCCATGTGGGCAGCCACAAAAGGAACCGGCTGAGAACGGCCCCTCCGATGAACCCCAAAACGGCAAAGATAAATTCCGCACGGCTGCGCGGGGCGGAAGGCGAAAAGGCACGCGCGGTTTCGCGCAGGGCGTCGGCATCCGGCGCCCGCAGCAGATAATAGCTGCGCAAGAACGGGCCTGCTGCGCGAAGGGGCGGCAATTCCGCCTCCAGTCTCGCGTGACGCTTAATATTGCGCATTAGGTCAATGCGGCGACGCTTCAAAAGGGCCGAGCCACCCAGCCGCACCAGAGCGGCCTTTCGGTCTAGCCCGACACTATCTGCCGCCCGGTCGAAATCCGCCACCACCTGCGAAAGCCTGCGCTCTGCGGCTTCTAGCTCAAACACATAGGCCCGGGTGAACCCCGGGCCTTGCGCGGCCATCCATGCCCCTATGATCCCACCGGCCAATGTCAGCGCCCGCAGGATCATCGGCGACCTCAGGCAATACCGGCGTAGATTTTCGCCAGCTTTTCGACCGCCTGCTCTGGCGGCAGCTCTGCGCTTTCGCCTGTGCGGCGGCTGGTGAGTTCGACCACGCCGTTTTTCAACCCGCGCGGACCGACAGTAATGCGCCACGGCAGGCCGATCAGGTCCATCGTCGCAAATTTCATGCCCGCCCCGCCTTTGCGGTCGTCATAAAGCGGATCGAGGCCTAGCGCCTTGAGGCTCTTATAAAGCGCGTCGCAGGCTGCATCGGCCTCTTCATCGCCTTGCTTGAGGTTCACGATCCCGGCGTGGAAGGGCGTCACGCCCTCAGGCCAGATGATGCCCTTGTCGTCATGGCTCGCCTCAATGATCGCGCCCAGCAGGCGGCTGACGCCAATGCCGTGGCTGCCCATATGGACCGGCACCTGTTTGCCGTCCGGGCCTTGGACCTTCGCGTTCATTGCATCGGAATATTTGGTGCCGAAGTAGAAAATCTGCCCCACTTCGATGCCGCGCGCGGTGCGCTGGCGTTCTTCGGGCACCTTGGCAAAAAGCTCCGGGTCGTGGGTTTCATCGGTGCGGGCGTAGCGCGAGGTGAATTCATCCAACACGGCGCGGCAGGCGTCGTGATCGCTGGGATCAATCTCTCGGTCGCCAAAGGTCAGATCGGTGATCTCGCTGTCATAGAAGACCTCCGACTCGCCCGTCTCGGCCAGCACGAGGAATTCATGCGTGTCATCGCCGCCAATGGGGCCAGAGTCGGCGCGCATCGGGATCGCCTGCAGGCCCATCCGCTCATAGGTGCGCAGGTAGCTGACCAAATGGCGGTTGTAAGCGTGCAGCGCGTCTTCTTTCGTGAGGTCGAAGTTATAGCCATCTTTCATCAGGAACTCGCGGCCCCGCATCACGCCGAAACGCGGACGGATCTCGTCGCGGAACTTCCATTGGATGTGATAGAGCGTCAGCGGCAGGTCTTTGTAAGACCCGACATGGCTGCGGAAGATGTCGGTGATCATCTCTTCGTTGGTGGGACCGTAGAGCATGTCGCGATCCTGCCTGTCGCGGATGCGCAGCATCTCGGGGCCGTAGGCGTCATAGCGGCCCGATTCTTTCCACAGATCCGCCGATTGCAGCGTCGGCATCAGCATCGGAATATGGCCCACGCGCTGTTGCTCTTGATGCACGATCTCTTCGACCTTGCGCAGCACTTTGTAACCCAGCGGCAGCCAGGAGTAGATCCCCGCGCTGGATTGCTTGATCATCCCCGCCCGCAGCATCAACCGGTGGCTGACAATCTGCGCCTCGGCAGGGTTTTCCTTCAGCACGGGCAGAAAATATTGGGACAGACGCATGGTGTTTCCTCATTGAGCGAATTGCCCCCTGACTAGTGCATGTCAAAGGGCGAGACAATCACATCGCACGGCAGCGCGAGAGCTTGGCCGCCCGCGGCGCACAGCGCCCATCTCTCAAGCGGCCTGTGCACAACGGACAGCGTGCTGCTGCGATGGTCCCCCGATCTCCCCCCAGTCAAGCAGCCAAGACTTGAAACGAAACGCCACATGGGCGATGTGAGACCATTCCCTGCCGGAGAGCATCATGGCCCTGCCAATCCGAGACCAATTGAAATACTGGGGCATCGCTGCGGCGGTGTTCATGGTGGCGTTGTGGTTCATGGGCGACGTGCTGCTGCCCTTCCTGCTGGGCGGGGCGATTGCCTATTTCCTCGATCCAGTGGCCGACCGGCTCGAGCGACTGGGGCTGAGCCGTGTGATGGCCACCGCGCTGATCACCGTGGCGGCCCTTCTGATCTTCGTGCTGATGGCGCTTTTGGTCATCCCGACGCTGGTGAACCAAACCGTCAACCTGATCGAGACCGCGCCCAAGGTCACTCGCAATTTCACCGATTTCATCACCGAGCGCTTTCCCTCGCTGCTGGACGACGATTCGACGCTGCGCACCTCGCTGACCACCTTAGGCACCACGATCCAAGAACGCGGTGGTGAGCTGTTCCAAACCGCACTGGCCTCCTTTGCCTCGCTGATCAACATCCTGCTCTTGTTCGTCATCGTCCCCGTGGTCGCCGTCTATCTGCTGCTCGACTGGGACCGCATGGTTGCCGCCATTGACCGGCTGCTGCCGCGCGACCATGCGCCGACGATCCGGCAATTGGCGCGGGAGATCGACGCAACGCTCGCCTCCTTCGTGCGTGGCATGGGCACGGTCTGCCTGATCCTTGGCACCTATTACGCCGTGGCACTGATGCTGGTGGGGTTGCAGTTCGGCCTCGTCGTCGGATTCGTGGCCGGTTTGGTCACCTTTATTCCCTACCTTGGCGCATTGATCGGCGGGGCGCTGGCAATCGGGCTGGCGCTGTTCCAATTCTGGGGCGATTGGGTGTCCATCGGGCTCGTGGCGGGCATCTTTGTGCTGGGCCAGATCGTCGAGGGCAATCTGCTGACCCCGAAGCTGGTCGGCAACTCGGTCGGCCTGCACCCGGTCTGGCTGCTGCTGGCGCTGTCGGTCTTTGGCACGCTCTTTGGCTTCGTTGGCCTGCTGGTCGCGGTGCCCGTTGCCGCCGCCATCGGGGTGATCGCGCGTTTCGCCACGGCGCGCTACCGTGAAAGCGTGCTCTACAAAGGCCGCGAGCCTGAAACGACCGTCGACGAGGACATCCGCTAACATGGCCCACCAACTCGGGTTGAACCTGCCCAGCCGGACGGCTCTGGGCCGCGACGCTTTCTTTGTCGCCCCCTCCAACGCCATGGCGATGGCGATGATCGACGGCTGGCGCGGTTGGGCGGGCGGAAAGCTGGCGCTGACCGGGCCACAAGGCTCGGGCAAAACGCATCTGACGCATGTTTGGGCGGATCTGTCGGGCGCCCGCATCATCAGTGCCGCCGACCTGCTGGAGGCCGACATTCCCGCCCTCGCCCGCGGCCCCCTCGCCGTCGAAGATGTGCATCTGATCGCCGGGGACGCCGAAGCGCAAACGGCTCTGTTTCACCTGCACAACCTCGTGCTGGCCGAGGGTCAGGCGCTCTTGCTCACCGGCACCGGGCCGGTGGCCCATTGGGGGCTGACGCTGCCCGATCTGGTCAGCCGGATGCGCGGCGCCACGATGGTCGAAATGGAAGCCCCCGACGACGCGCTACTCTCCGCACTGCTGGTCAAGCTGCTGGCCGACCGGCAGTTGACGCCGAAACCGGAGTTGATCAACTATCTGATGACCCGGATGGACCGTTCCTTTGCCGCCGCCATCGCGCTGGTCGACCGGCTGGATGCTGCCAGCCTCGCGCAGAAGCGCCCCTTGACCCGCGCACTGGCCGCGCAGGTGCTGGACATCGCCCCGCCCCGCGCGTGATACTGGAATAATTAACGCAAGCCTTCGCAAACCCGTTACATTCCAATGTCATGAGGCCCGCATGACCCAAGCTGATTTCCTGCAAGCGCCCTTTCCGCCCGCCACCGATCTGCCCGAGCTTGATACAGCCGGGCCGGGCCGTTTCTTTAACCGTGAGCTGAGCTGGCTCGACTTCAACTGGCGTGTGCTGGAAGAGGCCGAGAACCCGCGCGTGCCGCTGCTGGAACGGCTGCGCTTCCTATCGATCTCGGCCACCAATCTGGATGAGTTCTATACCGTGCGCGTGGCGGGACTGCGCGAACTGGCCCAAGCGGGCAACACCACCGCCGCCGCCGATGGGCTGAGCCCCGGTGAGCAACTGGTGCTGATCAACGAAGACGCGCGCAACCTGATGATGTCCCAGCAGCGCGTGCTGGTTGACCTCATGGCCGAGATGGACGCGCAGAACATCATGCTGGAGCGCGCCGCCGACCTGACCGAGGCGGACCACAAGCATCTCGAAGGGGTCTTTCTCAACCAAGTCTTCGCCGTGCTGTCGCCGCTGGCGATCGACCCGGCACACCCCTTCCCCTTCATCCCCAACACCGGCTATGCGCTGGCGCTGCAACTGGAACGCAGCCGCGACAAACGCCCCCTGCAAGCGCTGCTGCCGATCCCCGGCCAGATCGACCGCTTCGTGCCCCTGCCCGCGCCCGACGGCTGCCTGCGCTACCTGCCGCTCGAAGACCTGTTAATCATCAACATCCCCAACCTCTTTCCGGGCTACAAACTCAAGGCGCATTTCGAATTCCGCGTACTGCGCGATAGCGATCTTGAGGTCGAAGACGAGGCCGAAGACCTCGTGCGCGAGTTCGAAGTGGCCCTGAAACGCCGCCGCCGCGGTGAAGTCGTGCGCCTGACCCATTCCGCAGGGGCCCCGGAAAAGCTGAAATCCGTCGTCATGCGCGAGCTTTGCGTGCGGCCCCAAGACGTGATCGAAATCGAAGGCATGTTGGGCATCGCCGATCTGTCGAAACTGGTAACCGACGCCCGGCCCGACCTTCTGTGGCCGCAGTTCACACCGCGCGTGCCCGAGCGCGTCAGCGACCACGATGGCGATATGTTCGCCGCGATCCGGCAAAAAGACATGCTGCTGCACCACCCGTATGAGACCTTTGACATGGTGGTGCGCTTCCTTGCCCAAGCGGCGCGCGACCCGGATGTGGTGGCAATCAAACAGACGCTCTACCGCACCTCGCGCGACAGCCCGATCGTCAGCGCGCTCTGCGAGGCCGCCGAGGATGGTAAATCCGTCACCGCCTTGGTCGAACTGAAAGCCCGCTTTGATGAGGCCGCCAATATCCGCCAGTCACGCCGTTTGGAACGCGCGGGCGCGCATGTGGTTTACGGTTTTCTCGACCTCAAGACCCACGCCAAGATCTCGACCGTGGTACGCCGCGAGGGCGATCAACTGGTGACCTATACCCACTACGGCACCGGCAACTATCACCCGATCACCGCGCGGATTTACACGGATCTGTCGCTTTTCACCTGCGACTCGAGCCTTGGGCGCGATGCCACGAAAGTCTTCAACTTCCTGTCGGGCTATGCCCCGCCTGAGCAGTTGGAAAACCTCGCTATTTCCCCCACCACGCTCAAGCCGCGCCTGCTTGAGATGATCGCCACCGAGGCTGACCATGCCCGCGCCGGGCGGCCTGCCGTGATCTGGGCCAAGATGAACGCGCTGATCGACGCCGAAGTGATCGACGCGCTTTATGATGCCAGCCAAGCCGGGGTGGAAATCAGCCTTGTCATTCGCGGCATCTGCGGGCTGCGGCCCGGCGTTAAGGGGCTGTCAGACAACATTCGCGTCAAATCCATCATAGGCCGTTTTCTGGAACACAGCCGCATTGTCTGCGTCGGCAACGGCCACGGGCTGCCACATAAAAAAGCGCGGGTTTTCATGTCTTCCGCCGATTGGATGGGCCGCAACCTGAACCGCCGGGTCGAGACTTTGGTCGAGATCGAGACCCCGACCGTCAAGGCACAGATCACCAGCCAGATCATGGCCGCCAATCTGGCTGACGTGGCGCAAAGCTGGGTCATGGGGCCGGATGGCAAATTCACCCGGCCCGCCGTGCCGGAGGGAACTTTCGCGTTTAACTGCCACCGCTTCTTTATGGAAAACCCCTCGCTTTCGGGGCGCGGCAGCGCGGGGGCGTCGGATGTGCCCAAGCTGACCCATACCGAGGATTGACCTATGGAGAGGTCCGTTAGCAATTGACCTCACCGCGCCCCTGCGCCAATTATCCCTTCAAACGGATGGCCCGCAGGAGCATTGATGGCAGACCAGACCGACCCTTCCCGAGCCGCCCCCGTCCCTGAGACTGGCGTGGCGGAACTGGGCCTTTTCGCCAAACCCTTGTTTCAGGATCCGGGCGCGCGCGCACTGGCGCGGGTGGGCGTTGTGGATGTGGGCTCGAACTCTGTCCGCCTTGTGGTGTTCGACGGCGCGGCGCGCTCTCCGGCCTATTTCTATAACGAAAAGATCATGTGCGCCTTGGGCGCTGGCATGTCTGAGACGGGTCACTTGTCCCCCGAAGGCCGCGCCCGTGCCCTCTCGGCGCTGCGCCGGTTCAGCAAACTGGCCGATGGCATGGGCTTGTCGGAACTCACCGTCGTTGCCACCGCAGCGGTGCGCGATGCCAGCGATGGGCGCGAGTTCTGCGCCGATGTGCTGCGCGAAACCGGTCTGCGCATCTGGGTGATCGACGGCGAGGAAGAGGCCCGGCTTTCGGCCCAAGGGGTGTTGCTGGGCTGGCCTGGTGCCTACGGCCTTGTCTGCGACATCGGCGGCTCGTCGATGGAACTGGCGGAAATCTCCGGTGGGCGCGTCGGGCGGCGGGTGACCTCGCAACTCGGGCCGCTGAAATTGCGCGATCTCAAGGGCGGGGCCAAAGGGCGGCATGCCCATATCAAAGAGGTCATCACCGGCCTTCAGGACAAGATGGGCAACCAACGCGACCGGCTGTTTCTTGTGGGCGGCTCATGGCGCGCCATCGCGCGGATCGACATGTACCGCCGCGGCTATCCGCTGCATGTTTTGCATGAATACCGCATGACCGTGACATCCGTCCGAGAGACGGTGAAATTTATCCAAGCCTCTGATTTGGAAGAGTTGCGCAACGCCTGCGGCGTGTCGTCGAGCCGGATGTCGCTGGTGCCCTACGCCGCTGAGGTGCTGAGCCGTCTGGTCAAAACCTTCCGTCCCAAAGACATCGCCATTTCCAGCTACGGCATCCGCGAAGGCATGCTCTATGAGCAGATGCCGCAGCGCCTGCGCGACCGTGATCCGCTGATTGAGGCTTGCTATTTCGCCGAAGCCAAAGACGCGCGGATGCCCGGCTTTGGTAAAGTGCTTTATAACTTCATCCTGCCGCTCTACCGCTCTGCCCCGCATGCGCGCAGGCGGTTGGTCAAAGCGGCCTGCCTCCTGCATGACGTCAGCTGGCGCGCGCATCCCGACTACCGGGCCGAGACCTGTTTTGACAACGCCACCCGCGCCAACCTTGGCGGGCTCAAACACGCTGAGCGGATTTATCTGGGGCTGGCACTGCTGCACCGATACTCCAACAAACGGGAAAACACCCGGTTCGAAGACCTCTATGAGATGGTCGACGAGAAGACCCGGTTGGAGGCGGAGATACTCGGCAAGGCCATGCGCTTTGGTGCGATGCTGTGGATGGACAAGGGCGAACAGCGCGGCGAATTGCGCTGGTTCCCCAAGAAAAAGCAGTTGGAGCTGTGGCTCACCCCCGACATGGTGCCGCTTTTCGGTGAGGTCGCAGAGGCGCGGCTGAACTCGCTCGCCAAATCGCTTGACGCCGAAGTCCATGTGCGTACCGGCAAACGGCCTCCGAAATAGGCCGCGTTACAGGTCGATCTGGGGGACAGGCTCGGTCGGCGTGTCTGGTGGCATCATCGGATGATCCGGCTTGCGGCGAATGATGATATCGCCGTTGGGCTGCATCTCGGGCGCTTGATATGCGCTCCAATCCTCAACGTCGTCCAGCAGTTCCGTCAGCTTCGGTCCCATCTCCCGCGCGAAATCGCGCAGCGCGGGGCGCATGGCTTCGATGAAGCCCTCGAAACCTTCCATGACCGGGCCCATCTCATCCATGATCCCGTCCATGAACATCTGCGCGCCGCGCTCCATCAAGCCGAGGCCGCGTTCTTCGGTGTCCTCTTGCGCATGGGCCACAAGCGGCAACATCGTGCAAAGGGCGATAAGGGGCATGAAACGTGTCATGCAATTGATGTAGGCGGCGCGTTCGGGATTTCTAGTCTTCTGCCGATGCACGGGCACAAGCCCGCCTAAAGGTCGACATCCAGCGTGACCGGGAAGTGATCCGACGCCGCAAGAAGCGCATCGCGCAGGGCCACGTTTTGCCAGCAGGCGGGGTCATCCATCGGGTGCCAAATGCGCCAGCGGGCATCGCGAGCACAGAGTTGCGGGCTGACCATGATGTAATCCAACAGCGCCTGAAGGTAGCGTTCCTCCGGAGCGATCCAAAACCGCGCACTGGTAGGCGCGGCCCCCAACCGTCGGCTAAGCGCCAGTTTGGCATGCGGGTCAAAGAGCGCCGCCGCCCCCTCCCCCAGCACAATCTCGACCGACGAGCGCCCAAACAGGCTTTCAAATTCATCCAGCCCCGGCCCGTCGTTCAAATCACCCATCACCATCACGGGCCGATCTGCCGCCAGATGCGTATCGATCCGCCGCCTGAGCCAGATCGCTTGCGCCAATTGCTTGCGCCGGTTGGCGATGGCTATGCGCAGCACATCGGCCTCCGACTTGGCCCCATGGGGCGCTTTGGATTTCAGGTGCGCGCCGATCATCTGAAAGGCAAAGCCGGTCTTCGTGGTCACCTCCAGCTCAAGCGGCGGTTTGGAGAAGACCACGGCATCCTCAGTCGCGTCTACGTCAAGATCAATCCGCAACGTCTGGTCAAAGCGCGGGGCACCTGCTGCCGACTGCGGCACATGGCGGGCGGTGAGCTTATCGGGGTCATAAAGCAGCGCAATCTCTTGCTCTGTATCGTTGGAAAACCCCATGACGGCCTCGCGCGCGCGCAGGGAAAACCGAGCGGCGAAATGCTTTAACGCTGCCACGGTGGACTGCCGCCGCCCGTGGTTCGGCGCTTCAATCACCATCACCGCATCGGCATCCAGCGCGCCGAAAACCAGCCCCAAAGCCGCCGTTTGCTGCGCACGGGTCACCTGATAGCGCGAAGACCATTCACCGTCGTCGTAGAGCTGATTGTCATCGTCAAAAAGGCTCGCGAACCACTCAACATTGTAGGTCGCGATGCGCATCAAGCGTGTTTGCCCGAGATCGTTTCCCACGCGCGGTTGATGTCGATCATGCGTTTCTCGGCCATTTTGATGGCCTCTTGCGGCAAGCCACGCGCCACCAACGCATCGGGATGGTTCTCCCGCACCAGCCGCCGCCACGCCTTGCGGGCTTCTTCGAGCGTGGCATGGGGGCCGATGCCCAGAACCGTGCGCGGCAAGGGCGAGCTGTCGGGCACGAACCGCGCTTTGAGCGAGGCAAAGGCCTCCTCTCCCATGCCAAAGATCGCGGCGACATCTTCGAGAAAGGCGTTTTCATTCGGGTGATAGACGCCATCGGCCATGGCAATGTGAAACAGCCCCTCCATCAGATCATGCAGCATCTCGGGCTGGTCGTTGAACATGCTGGCGATGCGTTTGGCGTATTCCTCAAACCCGGTGACATCCTGCCGCGCAAGGTTAAAGACCCGCGCCGCCCCGTCCTGATCCCCTTCGGCAATCTGGAAGACCTCGCGAAAGGCCGTCACCTCATCGCGGGTCACCAGCCCATCGGCCTTGGCCATTTTCGCGCCCAAGGCGATGACTGCGATGGTAAAGGCGACCGAGCGTTCAGGCGGGCTGCGCAGACGGTCAAAGACAGCCGACAGCCCCTCGCCCGCGGTGAGGGCTGACAAAGCTTCGGAGATGCGCGTCCAGATCGACATGGGCTGACCCTTTGGTATTCGGCTCCCAGCTTAACCGCTGGCACCGGGGAAGTCAGGATGCTGACAGGGTTTTTTGCATCAAGATCAGATCCAGCCATCGCCCATGTTTGCGCCCGACTTCGGGCATCCGGCCCACCTGTGCAAAGCCCAGTTTTTTATGGAAAATCACAGCACCCGGATTGGCGCTGCTGATCGCGGCAACCATGACGTGATGGCCCTGCGCCGCTGCCGCCTCGACCGCCCGCGTCATCAGGCCGCGGCCCAGCCCCTGCCCCTGTGCCGCGGCCGCCAGCACGATGCTATGCTCGACCGTCGCGCCGTAGCCCGGCCCGCCGCGAAAGCTGCCATAGGTGACAAAACCCATGACTTGCCCTGCGTCTTCGGCCACCCAAAAAGCGTCGGCGCGGGTGACGATCAGCGCGGTGATATCCTCTGGCGTCTTTTCATCGGTGGTAAATGTCGACAGGCTGTCGCGGATCATGCCGTTCCATAGGCCCGCCACGGCAGCCGCATCGCGCCGCTCTGCGGGGCGGATCGCGCGGCCCGTTTGGACCGCGCCCGTTTCAGCCTGCATCACTTCCGGGTCTCGCGGATCAGCTTGAGGATATCCTGCGCAGCCGTCGGGATATTCGTCCCCGGGCCAAAGATCGCCTTGACGCCCGCGATCTCCAAGAACTTGTAATCCTGTTGCGGAATGACACCGCCACAGATCACCAGAATATCCTCTGCCCCCGCATCCTTGAGCGCCTGAATAAGCTGCGGTGCCAATGTCTTGTGCCCCGCCGCTTGGCTAGAGATGCCGACAACATGCACGTCGTTGTCCACCGCGTCCTGCGCCGCTTCGGCGGGGGTCTGGAACAGCGGGCCAACGTCCACGTCAAAGCCGATGTCGGCAAAAGCCGTGGCGATCACCTTGGCCCCGCGGTCGTGCCCATCTTGGCCCATTTTGACCACCAGCATGCGCGGGCGGCGGCCCTCGGCCTCGGCGAACTCATCGACCGATTTTTGTATATCGGCAAAGCCCGCGTCGCCCTCATAGGCCGCGCCATAGACGCCCGAGAGCGTCTTGACCTCGGCCCGGTGCCGCCCGAATTCTTTCTCCATCGCCATGCTGATCTCTCCCACTGTGGCGCGCGCGCGGGCGGCTTCCACCGCCGCGTCGAGCAGATTGCCGCCCTCGGCGGACCGCCGTGTCAGTTCGGCCAAGGCGGCGGTGCAGGCGTCCTCGTCCCGCTCGGCCCGGATACGTTCCAGCCGCGCGACCTGACCGGCGCGGACCTTGACGTTGTCGACGTCCAAGATGTCGATCGGCTCTTCCTTGTCGCGGCGATACTTATTCACGCCGACGATCACCTCGGTGCCCCGGTCAATGCCCGCCTGACGCTGTGCCGCCGCCTCTTCAATGCGCAGTTTCGGCATGCCTGAGGCCACGGCCTTGGTCATGCCGCCCATCTCTTCGACTTCTTCGATCAACTTCCACGCGGCCTCGGCCAGATCAGCGGTCAGCTTCTCGACGTAGTAGCTGCCGGCGAGCGGATCGACGACATTGGTGATGCCGGTCTCTTCTTGCAGGATCAGCTGGGTGTTGCGGGCGATGCGGGCCGAATGCTCGGTCGGCAGGCCAATTGCTTCGTCCAGCGAGTTCGTGTGCAGCGACTGCGTGCCGCCCAAGACCGCAGAGAGCGCCTCGTAGGCGGTGCGCACAACGTTGTTATAGGGGTCCTGCTCGGCCAAGCTCACGCCGGAGGTCTGGCAATGGGTGCGCAGCATCGAGGACTTGGGGTTCTTCGGCTCAAATTCCTCCATCACCCGCGACCAGAGCAGCCGCGCAGCGCGTAGCTTGGCGGCTTCCATGAAGAAGTTCATGCCGATGGCGAAAAAGAACGACAGGCGCGGCGCAAAGCGGTCCACGTCCATGCCCGCCGCAATCGCCGTACGCACATATTCGCGCCCGTCCGCGATGGTAAAGGCCAACTCCTGCACGAGGTTCGCTCCGGCCTCCTGCATGTGGTAGCCCGAGATCGAGATCGAGTTGAACTTCGGCATATGGTCCGAGGTATATTCGATGATGTCACCGATGATCCGCATCGACGGTTCCGGCGGGTAAACATAGGTGTTGCGCACCATGAATTCCTTAAGGATGTCGTTCTGGATCGTGCCCGAGAGCTTGGCGCGGTCATGCCCCTGCTCCTCACCCGCAACGATGAAGCTGGCGAGGATCGGGATCACCGCGCCGTTCATCGTCATCGAGACTGAAACCTGATCAAGCGGGATGCCATCGAAGAGGATTTTCATGTCCTCGACCGAGTCGATGGCCACGCCGGCCTTGCCGACATCGCCCTCAACCCGCGGGTGGTCGCTGTCATAGCCGCGGTGGGTGGCGAGGTCGAAGGCGACCGAGACACCCTGCTGCCCGGCGGCCAAAGCACGGCGGTAGAATGCGTTGGATTCCTCCGCCGTGGAGAAGCCCGCATATTGCCGGATCGTCCAGGGGCGGCCCGCGTACATGGTCGCTTTCACACCGCGCGTAAACGGCGCTTCGCCGGGGATGCCGCCCAGATGATCCAGCCCGGCGACATCCTCTGCCGTATAGAGCGGCGAGACGTCGATCCCCTCCAGCGTCTTCCACGTCAGATCGTCGAGACTGCGCCCGCGCAATTCGCCTGTTGCCAGTTCCTGCCAGCGTGTCTTTGCGTCCTTTTGGTCGGATGTCATATGCTTGTCCTTCTCCCTTAGCGCCGGGCGGCAGGCATGGGCCTGCGCATCACCGGCGGCTGAATTGTCACGGGGCGCGCCTCAACGGGGATAAATGCCCCCTGCGGCGCTTTGCCCTTCGCAAAATGGTACAGGCCCCCTATATCTGAAGGGACAGGAGCCTTGATGAAACGTTTGATCTCACTAGTTTTTGCAGGATTGATCGCCAGCACAGCGATTGCCCAAGGGGCCGATACCCCGATGGAGGATCCGCTGTTCCTGCCCGCCGATATGGCCGATCTCAGCGCCTTCCAATGGAAAAAGCGGCCCGTTCTGGTCTTTGCCAATTCCGAGAACGATCCGGCATATGTCGCGCAGATGGAATACCTCCGCGACCGCGAGGAAGAGTTGCGCCTGCGCGATGTGGTGGTACTGACCGATACCGACCCTGCCGCGCGCAGCGCGCTCAGACTGCGAATGCGCCCGCGGGGCTTCATGCTGGTGCTGGTCGACAAGGAAGGCCAGATCGAATTGCGCAAACCCTTTCCATGGGACGTGCGCGAGATCACCCGCAGCATCGACAAGATGCCACTGCGCCAGCGTGAAATCAGAGAGGCAAAGGAGCGCGACGTCATCCGTTGATGCCCCGCGCCCTGCTCGCCCTGATCGCCAGCGCATCGCACCCTATTCGAACTCCATGATCACATCGTCCACCGCAAGGCTGTCGCCCGCGCCAGCGTTGACCTTGCTCACCACGCCCTTCTTCTCGGCGCGTAGAATGTTCTCCATTTTCATCGCCTCAATGGTGCAAAGCGCTTGGCCCTCTTGGACCTCATCGCCCACTTCGACGTCGAGTTTCACCACCAGACCCGGCATCGGGCAGAGCAGCATCTTGGAGGTATCAGGCGGCAGTTTCTCGGGCATGAGGGCCGCCAGTTCCGCCTGACGCGGAGTGCGGACATGCACCTTGAGATCCGCGCCGCGGGTGCGGATGCGGAAGCCGCCAGAGATTTTGCCAACCTTCAGCACCAAAGGCGCGCCATCGACAGTCATTTCGGCCAGTTGGTCGCCCGGTGTCCAATCGCCGCTGACGCGCATTTCGCCGCCGTCTCCAAAGGCCACCGTCGCCCCGTCGGGATCGGCCTTGGTGACCACGTCAAAGCTCTCGCCCTGCAGCTTTACGTTCCAATCGCTGCCGACCTTGCGCTCGTGGTTGTCCATCCGGCCCGAGACACGCGCCCGGCGTATTTCGCCTACGCGGTGCATCGCAGCGCAGGCCGCAGCGATGCGGCGCAGCTCGCCCTCAGGCAGGGTCACCCCCTCGAAACCTTCGGGATATTCCTCGGCGATGAAGGCGGTGGTCATCTCGCCCGAAACGAATTTCGGGTGATCCATCACGGCAGAGAGAAACGGCAAGTTATGCCCGATGCCCTCAACCTCGAAACTGTCGAGCGCGACGCGCATCTTCTCAATCGCCTCTTCGCGGGTCGGGGCCCATGTGCAAAGCTTGGCGATCATCGGGTCGTAATACATCGAGATTTCGCCGCCCTCAAAGACGCCGGTATCGTTGCGCACGGCCATCTCGCCGCTCGGTGCATCGCCCTGCCATGTGCCTTGCTCCAGCAGCGGCCCGGCGGCCACTTCTTGCGGCGGGCGGTAGCGGGTCAGACGGCCAATGGAGGGCAGGAAACCACGGTAAGGGTCTTCGGCGTAGAGCCGGTTTTCGATGGCCCAGCCTGTCAGGGTCACGTCATCTTGGGTGATCGACAGCTTCTCGCCATTGGCCACGCGGATCATCTGCTCGACCAGATCAACACCGGTGATCAGTTCGGTGACCGGGTGTTCCACCTGAAGGCGGGTGTTCATCTCAAGGAAGTAGAAATTCTTGTCGCCATCGACGATGAATTCCACCGTGCCCGCGCTGGTGTAGCCCACAGCCTGCGCCAGAGCGACGGCCTGCTCGCCCATGGCTTTGCGGGTCTCTTCGTCAAGGAAGGGGCTCGGTGCCTCTTCGACGACCTTTTGGTTGCGGCGCTGGATCGAACACTCGCGCTCGCCCAGATAGATGCCGTTGCCATGCGCATCGCAAAGCACCTGAATTTCGATGTGGCGGGGCTGGGTGACGAATTTCTCGATGAAAATCCGATCATCCCCAAAGGAGTTTGCCGCTTCGTTCTTGGACGATTGGAAACCTTCGCGGGCCTCTTCATCATTCCAAGCGATCCGCATGCCCTTGCCGCCGCCGCCAGCCGAGGCTTTGAGCATCACCGGGTAGCCGATCTCGTTCGAAATTTTCACGGCCTCGTCGGCGTCTTCGATCAGACCCATATAGCCCGGCACGGTCGAGACACCCGCCTCCTGCGCGATCTTTTTGGAGGTGATTTTATCACCCATCTTTTCAATGGCGCCAACGGGCGGGCCGACAAAAGCCACGCCAACCGCGTCGAGCGCCTCAGCAAACTTGCTGTTTTCGCTGAGAAAACCGTAGCCCGGATGAACGGCCTGCGCGCCGGATTGCTTCACGGCCTCCATCACCTTGTCGATGACGATATAGGACTGGTTCGCGGGGGGCGGGCCGATGTGAATGGCCTCATCCGCCATGTCCACATGCAGCGCCTGCGCGTCCGCATCGGAATAGATCGCCACGGTGGTCAGACCCATCTTCTTGGCGGTCTTGATCACGCGGCAGGCGATTTCGCCCCGGTTGGCAATGAGGATCTTGTCAAACATCAGCAGTTCCTTTGACGGTAACAGGCCACGCAAAAAGCCGCGTCAGCCAAAGCTGCGCGGGTGCCTGTAGAGATAAAGATGGAGGGGGAAACCGCCCTGCCCGCGCCAATGGCAGGCAAAGCGGTTAATGGGGCGAGATTAGTTACATTTGCCGGGGTTGAGCTGGCAATAACCGACGTTGGCTGCGGCGCCGATGGCTGCGCCCTGCGCCAGCGACCCACCTGTGACGGCTGCCGCACCTGCGCCGACGGCTGCGCCGCCCAGACCCTGTTCGCCGATGTTGTCACCGCATGCGGCAAGACCGGCTGTCGCGCCAAGCGCGAGAATGATGTTACGAATTGACATGTGCCTGTTCCTTCACTGCTATCTACTGTCCGACCAACGCCCTGCCGTTTGACAAGTTCCCGGTCAGTTTTCCGGCCCGTTGCCCTGTGGCGCGAAAACCACCCCGCCGAAAAGTCGGGCAGCGCGGCGCGGTGGCGCAGCGGCTGCCCGATAGAGGAAGGGGTATGGTCTTCATGTCCGACGGCACGAAGAGCAAAAGACGCGCCGCCAGCCACGCAAAACCTGCCCCAAGCCTGCGCCAGCGCCAAGCACGCCCTTTGCGGCGGCCGGGCTTCGGCAAGGCTGTGCTGATCTGCGTAACGGCGGGGCGACATCATGCCGATCAACCCTCGAAAGCTTCGGGGAAGGCGGCACGGGCTGCGGCCACATCGAGCACGAGCAAAGCTTCGTAATCGGCGGGATCAAAGGGATCGGTGGCCGGCAGCACCTCGCGGCCAAAGAGCCACGACAGACGGCCCGCATCCAGATTGCCACGCTCGAAAGGATGCTCGCCAAAGGCTTCCCAGAGGGCTTTGACAAAGGCGGCATCGGCGCGACGGTCCGGCGCGCGGCGGTCCGGGCGACGCTCACGCCGCGTGATGGGCGTGACCCCCTTGGGGTTCGGACGGCGAATTGTGAATTGGAAATCGGTGCCGGGCAGTCGCCCGGGGAACCCGCGATGTTTTAGCATATAGGCGGGCATCAGACACCCCTCCCGGTTGCAGGGGTGGCTGGGATCAGGGCAGGCGCAAACGCCTGCCCTGCAACGGCATTATTTGTACTTGCCGGTGTAGACGGGCTCAACCGAGATGGGCTCGGGCTCAACCACGACGAACTCTTCTTCTTGCTGTGCGCAGGCCGAAACAGCTGCGACGAAACCGATAGCTGCCAGCAACTTGATGCTCTTGGACATGTATATCTCCTATTAATGTTAAATGAACCTGACACGACAACATGCCGGCCAAGCCCGGGTTCTGAGGTAAGGGATACGTGGGTATTCCTTGACCGCATCATATGCGATTCACATAGCAATGGATACGGTTGCAAGCGCAATCGGTCGCGTTGTGACTCCAAAGCATCATTCCAATTGGAGGATCGGCGGATTCTTGCAAGATCTTGCCTGCGCATCACAAACCCTCCCAGATGCAAGCGTCATCCTGGGCACGGAAAGCTTCGAAATATTGGGTCGCCTCGGGGTCGGCCGCGCCGAATTCCACCGGGCGGTCAGCAAGGGAGACGACGATCACCTGCCCCGCAAGCGCATGTTCGGTCATGTAAGGGAGGGCGACCACCGCGCAGAGATGCTCCATGTCTGGAGCGGCGAGGTCATAGGCGATGGCCTCCGGCCCTTTGGCGATCTGCGGCGCAATGAACCGAAAGCGAAGCCAAGTCTCACCGCCCAATTCCTCGACAAGAACCTCTTGCAAGTCAATAACTTGCCCCGAGGGAACGTCAATCGCCCGCGCCGGAGACGCGAGCCCCCCCGCCAGCAAAGCTGGCAGGCAAGCTCGGCGCAGCAGAGCGCCTAGTGATTGCGCAAAGCCTCGATCAGCGCGTCCTTGTCCATGCCCGAGCGCCCCTCGATCCCGAGCTCCTGCGCCCGGTCGTAGAGGTCGTCTTTGGTCCAATCCTCGTAGGGCGGCTGCTTGCCCCCCTTCTTGCCGGGATGCTGACTGTCGTTGGCCTGCGCATTGGCGATGCGGGCGGCTTTCTCCTTGCTCGCCCCATCCTCGCGCAGGGACTTGTAGGTTTCTTCGTCCTTGATTGATGAATTCGGCATGATCCGGTCCTCCTTTGCAAGGAAAACCGCCCAGTCCGCCGAGGGTTCCGCGCACGGCCTCGGTGGGATCGGTATTTAAGAAAGGATGAAGCTGCATGATGGTGCTCAGAGCGGAATGTTGTCGTGTTTCTTCCACGGGGTCTGCACTTTTTTGTTGCGTAGTGACGCGAAGGCGCGGGCGACCCGTTTGCGGGTGCTGCGGGGCTGGATCACCTCGTCGATGAAACCGCGCTCGGCGGCGACGAAGGGATTGGCGAAACGGTCTTCGTAATCCTTCGTGTGTTTGGCGATCTTTTCGGGATCGTTCAGATCCTTGCGGTGGATGATCTCTGTCGCGCCTTTGGCCCCCATTACGGCGACTTCGGCGGTGGGCCATGCGTAGTTGAAATCCGAACGAAGGTGTTTGGAGGCCATCACGTCATAGGCGCCGCCATAGGCTTTGCGCGTGATCACGGTGACCATCGGCACGGTCGCCTCGCCGTAGGCGAAAAGCAGTTTCGCGCCGTGTTTGATGACGCCGCCGAATTCCTGACCGGTGCCGGGCAGGAAGCCGGGCACATCCACGAGGGTCAGGATCGGGATTTCGAAAGCATCGCAGAACCGCACGAAACGGGCCGCTTTACGCGAGCTGTCGATGTCGAGGCAGCCCGCCAGCACCATCGGCTGGTTGGCGACCACGCCGACGGTGCGGCCCTCAAGGCGGATAAAACCGGTGATGATGTTCTTGGCGAATTCCTCCTGGATTTCGTAAAAGTCGCCCTCATCCGCCAGTTTGAGGATCAGTTCCTTCATGTCGTAGGGGGTGTTTGCGTTCGACGGCACCAGCGTGTCGAGCGAGGGCTCGATCCGGTTGGGATCGTCGAAGAAGGGGCGGACCGGGGGTTTCTCGCGGTTGTTGGCGGGCAGCAGATCGACGAGGCGGCGCACTTCGGCCAGCGCCTCTACGTCATTTTCGAACGCCGCATCGGCGACCGAGGATTTGCGCGTGTGGGTCGAAGCGCCACCCAATTCCTCGGCGGTGACGACTTCGTTGGTGACGGTTTTCACCACGTCGGGGCCGGTGACGAACATGTAAGAACTGTCTTTGACCATGAAGATGAAGTCGGTCATCGCTGGCGAATAGACCGCGCCGCCCGCGCAGGGGCCCATGATGACGCTGATCTGCGGGATCACGCCGGAGGCTTCGATGTTGCGCTGGAAAACCTCGGCATAGCCCGCGAGGCTTGCCACGCCTTCTTGGATACGTGCGCCGCCGGAATCGTTAATGCCGATCACGGGCGCGCCGTTCTGCACCGCCATGTCCATAATCTTGCAGATTTTCTGGGCGTGGGTTTCCGAAAGGGAACCGCCGAAGACGGTGAAGTCCTGACTGAAGACATAGACGAGGCGGCCGTTGATCGTGCCCCAGCCGGTGACCACGCCATCGCCTGCGGGCTTTTGATCCTGCATGCCGAAATCGGTGCAGCGGTGGGCGACGAACATGTCAAATTCTTCGAACGAGCCTTCGTCGAGCAGTAGATCGACACGCTCCCGCGCGGTGAGCTTGCCGCGACCGTGCTGCGCATCGATCCGTGCCTGACCGCCGCCCAAACGCGCATCTTCGCGGCGCCGCTCCAGTTGTTCGAGAATGTCTTTCATGACGCACCCCTATTGTGATTTCGGCCAGTCTATCGGAGGAGCGCAACTGACCAAAGGGCAATCTTGCAAATTTGCAAATTCAATACAGGAACATCCAAGCAAATCGCAAAGCTGCAAAACAATCTAGTTAACATGGACATTTCCCATGCCCCCGGCTACTTGCATTTGCATGAGCGATATCCCCAAAGTCCGGTATCTAGATCGGACGACCCCGCCCCATATTTCAACGCTGATCCTGCTGGCCGGGCTTTCGGCCATGGTGATGAACATCTTTCTCCCCAGTCTGCCGAAGATGGCAGAGCATTTTGGCACGGATTACGCGGTGATTCAGCTTTCAGTGCCGCTTTACCTGTTCTTCAGCGGCATACTGCAGATTTTCATTGGGCCGATATCCGACAACCTCGGGCGGCGGAGGGTGATGCTTTGGGGGCTGGGCCTGTTCCTTGCCGCCACGGTCGGCTGCTTGCTTGCCCCGAACATCGCCGTGTTCCTCGTCTTTCGGATGGCGCAGGCCGTCATTGCCACGGGCATGGTGCTGAGCCGTGCGGTGATCCGCGACCTCTATACCCAAGACGAATCGGCCTCCATGATCGGTTATGTCACCATGGGCATGGCGCTGGTGCCGATGATCAGCCCGGCCTTGGGCGGCTTGTTGGAGCAGGGATTTGGCTGGCAGGCCTCCTTTTGGGCGATGCTGATCCTCGGCGGGCTGGTGTTCTGGGTGGCTTGGGCGGATTTGGGCGAAACCGCCCGTGCCAGTGGCAAATCGCTGGGCCAGCAGTTCGGCGAATACCCTGAACTGCTCCGCTCGCCGCGGTTTTGGGGCTATGCGCTTGCGACAGGTTTCTGCTCGGGCGCTTTCTTTGCCTATCTCGGCGGCGCGCCCTTTGTGGGCACCGTGGTTTTCGGGATGGAGCCTGCGGTGCTGGGCCTTTATTTCGGCGCGCCTGCGATCGGTTATTTCATCGGCAACTTCATCACCGCGCGCACCGCGACCCGCTTTGGCGTCAATACGCTGGTGCTCTGGGGCTGCATCTCAAATGCCGTGGGGGGCACGGTGTCGTTGCTGATATTCCTTGCGGGATACGGTTCCCCGCTCAGCTTTTTCGGGCTGATGACGCTGGTGGGGCTGGGCAATGGCCTGTGCATTCCCAACGCCACGGCCGGGATGCTGTCGGTGCGCCCGCATCTGGCGGGCACGGCCTCTGGGCTTGGCGGGGCGATCATGATCGTCGGTGGCGCGGCGCTGAGCGCGCTGGCTGGGGCCCTGCTCACGCCAGAGACCGGGGCCTATCCGCTATTGTGGTTGATGCTGCTGACCGCCATCGCCTCGGTCGCCTCCATCTGGGTGGTGATCCGGCGCGAGAAAGCTCTGGGGCTTTAACTTCCGCCTCCCTCGGGCTTGCGAGCGGAGGTTTGCAAAGCTACGCTGCCGTGAAATGCAAATTTGCAAAGGTGCGCGGATGGCGATCCAGAAACTCTATGCCGGTGTGAAACTGCGAGAGACCCGCACCCGCGCGGGGCTGACGCAGAAAGACTTCGCCGCCCGGCTTGGCGTCTCTTTGCCCTATCTCAACCAAATGGAAAACAACAACCGGCCCGTCAGCACCAATGTGGTGCTGGCGCTGGCGTCGGAGTTCAGGCTCGACGTGACCGAGCTTTCCAGCGGTGATGGAGAGCGATTGGTGAGCGATCTGCGCGAGGCGTTGGCCGATCCGATCTTCGCCGGAAAGACACCCCCGGTGGCCGATCTGCGCCTCACCGCCTCTAACGCGCCGGAGCTGGCTCATGCCTTTCTCGCCCTGCACCAAAGCTACCGGCAGGTGCATGAACGGTTGGCCTCGCTGGACGAAGCCTTGGGCCGCGAGGACGCTCGGGCGATGCCCTCCCCTTGGGAGGAGGTGCGGGATTTCTTTCACTATTGCGATAATTACATTGATGCGGTCGACCGCGCGGCAGAGCATTTCGCCACCCGCGAGGGCACCGGTAACGATACGCGGGCGACCGCGGCAACCGCGCTTGAACGCGCTGGCGTGACCGTGATCTTTGAGGATGACGACCGCCTGCGCGCCTATGATCCCGCCCGCAAAACGCTGCATCTGTCGGCCCGCGCAGCCCCTGAGACACAGACCTTTCAAATGTTGCTCCAGGTGGCGCTGACCCAACAGGACGCGTTGCTAGAAGCGACACTTGATCTTGCCCGGTTCCACAGCGCCGCCGCCCGGGATATCGCCAAGATCGGGTTGGCCAATTATTTTGCCGGGGCGGCGCTGCTGCCTTATGGGCGTTTCCTGCAAAAGGCGCAGGACTGCCGCCATGATCTGGAGGTGCTGGCTGGGCATTTCGGCGCCTCGATTGAGCAGGTGGCGCACAGGCTTTCGACGCTCCAGCGGCCCGGCGCAAAGGGGGTGCCCTTCTTCTTCGTGCGGGTCGATCAGGCGGGCACGATCACCAAGCGCCATTCAGCCACCCGGTTGCAATTCGCGCGTTTTGGCGGGGCCTGTCCGCTTTGGAATGTCCACCGCGCGTTTGAAACGCCGGGAAGATTCTTGCGCCAATTGGCCGAAACGCCGGACGGGGTGCGCTATATCAGTCTGGCGCGGGACATCTCGAAACCGGCGGGGCGGTTTGGCGCGCCGGTGCGGCGTTATGCGATCTCACTGGGGTGCGAAGTGCGCCATGCGGCGGCACTCGTCTATGCCGATGGGATGGATGTCACCCGCAGCGATGCCTTTGAACCAATTGGCATTTCCTGCCGCATCTGTGAGCGACGGGATTGCCACCAACGCTCCGTCCCGCCGCTGGAACGAAAGTTGGTCGTCGACCAGCATCTGCGCGATACGCTGCCCTACCGGGTGGAGTGATCAGCGCCGCGCCCGCCGCCAGCCAGCACCGCGGGCTTCTGCTTCGGAACAGAACCAACGCTCTCCCTTGCGGGTACTGATGCGGGTGCGGCTATAGAAATCCTGCCCCGGCATATGGTAAATCTTGGTCCCTTTGGCGCTGATATTGCCCTTGATCTGGCAGCTCCCCTCAGGCCGGGCCGGTTCTGAACCGCTACGGCGGGTCACGCGGTAGCGAGCCGGAGAGACGGTCTTAAACCCATGAATGCCACGCCCTGCGACAAAGGCTGCTTTTTCCTCCAGATCATAGTCCATCGAATATTTGCGATAGGCAAAGGCCAGCCCTTCTTGCACAAGCGCCTGCCCCACGTCGACACCGCCGACATGGCAGCGGGCGACGATGCGATCATATCGGTCGCGGTCCAGCGCTTCACAGCGCGCTTCGGCCCCTTGGTATCTGTCGCGCACCTCTCTCGTTGTCCAATCGCCGCAGGCCCAAGCCTGCCCGCCATCGGTTTCGCAGGTCTGGCTTGCCTCAAGCGCGTCGATACCGTGCAGGCGGATGCGCGTGCCGCCAAGATCGAAAGTATCCCCATCAATCACGCGCACCAGACCCGACACGGTCTGCGCCCCAGCCGATACCGCTGCGAAACTCAGCGTGAGACTGAGGGCGAAAAGTGAACAAATCTTTAACATGGGGCAGGTATGACGCCCTGCCCCGCCAGCTTCAAGGGAGGAGATTAAGACAGGTTAATGATCAGCGCTGCGCCACCTGCCAATTGGGATGCAGCCAAGGTTCGTCATTCGCCCGAGGCAGCGGATCGCGGCCCAAAAGCAGGTCCGATACCTTTTCCCCCACCATGATCGAGGGCGCGTTAAGGTTGCCATTGGTGATGCGTGGAAAGATCGAACTATCGGCCACCCGCAGCCCTTCAACCCCAATCACCCGCGCCTGTGGGTCGACCACGGCGTTCGGATCGTCCGCCGCGCCCATGCGGCAGGTGCCACAGGGATGATAGGCGCTTTCCGCATGTTCGGCGATGAAACTGTCTAGCTCCGCATCCGATTGCAGCGCGTCGCCGGGTTGGATCTCATGTTTGACGAAAGGCTTGAAAGCCTCCTGCGCGAAAATCTCACGCGTGAGGCGGATACAGGTGCGGAACTCCTCCCAATCGTCGGGATGCGACATGTAGTTAAAGCGGATTTTCGGCGCATCTGCCGGGTCGGCTGACCGCAGGGTGATGTCGCCCCGCGACTTAGAGCGCATTGGCCCTGTATGAGCTTGAAACCCGTGCCCCTCCGCTGCCGCCTGCCCGTCGTAACGCACAGCGATGGGCAGAAAATGGTATTGAATATCAGGGTATTCCACGCCGGGCTTCGAGCGGATGAAGGCCGCGGATTCGAACTGATTAGAGGCGCCCATACCGGTCTTGGTAAAGAGCCACTGCGCGCCGATGACAGCCTTCGACAGCAAGTTCCAATGTTTATAGAGCGTGATCGGCTGGCTGGAGGCCATCTGAATATAAAGCTCCAGATGGTCTTGTAGGTTCTGCCCTACGCCGGGGCGGTCTGCGACGACATTGATGCCGTGCTGCGCCAGATGGCCCGCCGGGCCGATCCCCGACAGCATCAGCAGTTTCGGCGAGTTGATCGATGACGCGGCCAGCACCACTTCGCGCTGTGCACGGATGATCTCTGTGCGGTTGCCGCGCTTGACCTCGACCCCTACGGCGCGGCCCTCTTCGATCACCACGCGCTGCGCCAGCGCGCGGATCAGCGTCACATTCCCGGTTTTCTGTGCGGGCCGCAGGTAGGCATTGGCCGCCGACCAGCGGCGCCCGTTCCAGACGGTCTGCTCCATCGGGCCAAAGCCCTCTTGTTTCTCGCCGTTGTAATCTTCGGTCATCTGGTAACCGGCCTGCGAGCCCGCCTGTACGAAAGCGTCGAACAAAGGGTTCGCGCGCGGCCCACGGCTGACATGCAAAGGCCCGTCCTTGCCGCGCCATGCCGCATCCCCGCCATGGCCATTCTCGTGCCAGGTCTCCATGCGTTTGTAATAGGGCAGCACGTCAGCATAGCCCCAGCCCTGCGCGCCGCTTTCCTCCCAATGGTCGAAATCCTTGGCATGGCCGCGCACATAGACCATCCCATTGATCGAGGACGACCCGCCGATCACCTTGCCACGCGGGCAGACCAGCTCGCGCCCGTTCAGATGCGGCTCGGGTTCGGATTTATAGCCCCAGTCATAGCGCGGCATGTTCATCGGATAGCTAAGCGCCGCGGGCATCTGAATGAACGGCCCCGCGTCGCTGCCGCCATGTTCAATGACGATCACCTTGCGGCCCGCCTCGGCCAGACGGTAGGCCATGGCGCAGCCCGCAGACCCCGCCCCGACGATTACAAATTCAGCTTCCATTCCACTTACCTTCCGCAAATCCGCACGGGTGCGGGGCAGCGCCCGACGTTGTCGGCTTTATGCGCTGCGGCCTAATTTTCCGTTGCTTAGAACGGCGCTTCGACATCGCCCATGCGGACGTAGACCGACTTCAACTGGCTATAATGGTTGATCGCGGCCTTAGAGTTTTCGCGGCCCACGCCGGAGTTCTTCATGCCCCCGAAGGGTGCTTCGACCGGCGCATCGTTATAGGTGTTGATGTAGCAGGTGCCCGCCTCAAACCCGGCGGCCACGCGATGTGCGCGGGTCAGGTTTTGGGTAAAGACACCGGCGGCGAGGCCGAATTCCGTGGCATTGGCACGGGCCATAACCTCAGCCTCATCCTCAAAATCGAGCACCGCCATGACGGGGCCGAAAATCTCTTCGCGGGCGATTACCATATCGTCTTTGACATCCGCGAAAACGGTGGGCTGCATGTAGAAACCGTCGCGCTCAATCCGTTTGCCGCCATAGACCAGCCGCGCGCCCTCGGCCTCACCCTTCGCCACATAGTCCAGTGCGATCTGCATCTGCCGTTCGCTGACCATGGGGCCAAAGCTGGTGTTAGGGTCCATCGGGTCACCGATCACGGCATTTTCCAACCGCTCAGACAGCCGCGCAATAAACGCCTCCTTGATATCGCGGTGCACAAAGACCCGCGTGCCGTTCGAACAAATCTGGCCGGAGCTATAGAAGTTGCCCAAGATCGCGCCGCTCACGGCATTGTCGATATCGGCATCCTCAAAGACGATCATGGGGGATTTGCCGCCCAACTCCATCGTGACATGTTTGATGCCCTCGGCGGCGGCGGCATAGACCTTGCGGCCCGTTGGGACGGATCCGGTCAGCGACACCTTGTCGACGCGGCTGTCGGTGACCAGCGATTGACCCACCTCGCCCATGCCCTGCACCACGTTGAACAGGCCCGCGGGCAGCCCGGCCTCAATGAGTATCTCAGCCACTTTCAGCGCACAAAGCGGTGTTGTCTCGGACGGTTTGAAGATCATCGCATTGCCGCAGGCAAGCGCGGGCGCGGCTTTCCAGCAGGCGATCTGCGTGGGGTAGTTCCACGCGCCGATGCCCACGCACAGGCCAAGCGCCTCGCGGCGGGTATAGACCCAATCTTCGCCCAATTGAATATGCTCGCCCGTCAGGCTGCCCGCCAGACCGCCGAAATACTCCAGCGCGTCGGCCCCGCTGGTGGCATCGGCGACCGAGGTCTCCTGATAGGGTTTGCCGGTGTCATAGGTCTCCAGCACCGACAGGTCGTGGTTGCGTTCGCGGATCATGTCGGCGGCGCGGCGCAGGATGCGGCCCCGCTCGGTGCCTGTCATCGCAGCCCATGCGGCCTGCGCCTTGCGAGCCGAGGTGATGGCTTGTTCAACGATCGCAGGCGTGGCGGCATAGAGCGTGGCGATCGTCTCGCCCGTGGCGGGATAGATCACCGGGATTGGCGTGCCCTCCGTGTCTTCGACATAGGCGCCGTCGATGAAATGGCTGGCTGTGGGTTGGGGATCATAGGACATCAAAGATACTTTCTTGCCTGAGGCGCAGAGTGTTCGAAGAGGCGGAGTGCGGCAATGCCGCCCTTCTCCGCAGTGTTCAGCGGCCCGCTTTCAGCAGCAAGTCGAGGGTATAGAGCGCGCGGGTCATGGCTTCGGCAGCGCTGACATCGTCCGACAGCGCGGCGCGCAGATAGAGCCCATCAATCAGCGCCGCCAATGTGTCGGCGTCGCCCTCGGGTTGGGGGCTGATCGGCCGCAGCGCATGGGTGAGGTTGGAGCGCAGTCGGCTTTGGTAAGCCGTCAGCAGACGCCGCGTTTCGGGATTGGTGCGGGCATGGGCATAAAGCGTCATCCACGCGCTGATCGTGCCGGGGTGAAAGCCGGTGTCGTCGAAACTCGCCACAATGATCGCCGCCGCCCGGTCATGTGGTGTGCGGGCCGTGGCCAGCCGTTCGCGCACCCCAGCGGCATATTCCGACAGGATATGACGCATCGCGGCGAGGAATATCTGATTCTTGCCGCCGAAATAGTGATGCGCCAGCGCGCTCGACATGCCCGCCCGCTTGGCAATCTGGCTCACCGTCACATCAAGCGACTGAGCTTCGCCAATCTCGGCGATGGTGGCTTTGACCAGCGCAGAGCGGCGAATGGGTTCCATTCCGACTTTGGGCATTGGATTCGGGTCCTTGGGGCAGTGACGACCACCTCAGGATAGGGGATTTTTTATTGACGCGTCAATCAAGTTCCCGAAGGCCGCGGTCTCCGTCAGAATTTCGTGGCGTGAGAGGGCGGCGTGACCTGCCGTTTCAGCATCGCCTCACGCCATGTGATAAAGGTGACCGAGCCCAAGATCACCGCGCCGCCCAGCACCACCCAGATGTCCACCGGCTCGGCAAAGACCACCACACCAAGGATTGTGGCCCAGACCAATTGCAGGAATGTCACCGGCTGCGTCACCGTCACTGGAGCGGCGGCGAATGCCAGCGTCATGGTGAAATGCCCCGCTGTGGCGAAAAAGGCGACGCCGGCGAGGATCAGCAACTCCTGCGCGGTGGGCGTGATCCAAACGGTGAAGGCGAAGGGCGCCAGCCCGATGGTGACGAAGATCGACAGCATGGTGACGATCATCACAGGCCGCGCTTCATCCGCCAGCACTTTGGCCAAGAGGTAGGACCCCGCAAACACCACCGCTGCCAGCAGCATCGCCAGATGCCCGGTTGAAACTTCGCGAAAGCCGGGCCGCAGGATAATCGCCGCCCCTGCCAGCCCCAGACAAACGGCCACAATACGCCGCGCCGCGAGCTTTTCGCCCAGAAAAATCGCAGCACCCACGGTGACATAGATCGGCGCGAGATAGTTCATCGCCGTGACCTCGGCAATCGGCAGGCGGGTCATGGCATAGAACCACAAGATCACGCCGCCCGCGTGGAAGAACCCGCGCAGACCGAACAGCCCCCACTGCCGCCTGCTAACGGGGGTCGACAAAAGCGACCGCAGGATCGGCAGGACAAAGACCAGCCCCATGGCGTAGCGCAGGAATGCCGCCTCTGCCGAGGGCAGGCGCGGCCCCATGTATTTGACCAGCGCAGTCACGCCGATGAAACACGCCCCCGTCACCAGCATCCAAAAGACCCCGACAAGCGGGCGATTGGCGGGAACGGGGATGTCGGGGGTTGTGGCCGGGTTTTGTGTCATGCCGCGACCCTTTCCCAAAGCGCAGGTAAGGGCAAGATGGCCGCGGCACTTTTATTCACATCGCAAGCAATTTGAGCGCAATTGCCCACATGGTCAAGGCGATCAGTGCATCTAAAACCTGCCAACTGCGCGGCTTGGCAAAGAGCGGCGCAAGTAGCCGCGCGCCATAACCAAGGGCAAAGAAGAACACGAAACTCGCCAGCGCTGCGCCGATGCCAAAGCTCAGGCGGTCGGGATATTGCGCCGAGATCGAGCCAAGCAGCACCAATGTGTCGAGATAGACATGCGGGTTCAGCCAGGTCAGAGCCAGCAGGGTCAGGACTGCCTTGCCCAAGCTGCGGGTGGCCTGCCCTTCGGCCTCCAACCCCTCACCGCCGCGCCATGCCGACACGGCATTGCGCCAGCCGTACCACAGCAAAAAAGCCGCGCCGCCGTAGCGCATCAATGGGCCAAACCACGGTGCCGCTTCGGCCAGCGCGCCAAAACCAGCCACACCAGCAGTGATCAAGATCGCGTCCGAGGTGGCGCAGACCAAAACCACCACCAGCACATGCTCGCGCCGCAGCCCTTGGCGCAGGACAAAGGCGTTCTGAGCGCCGATGGCCATGATGAGAGTGAGGCTGAGAGCGAAGCCGGGGAGGAATGAGGTCAGCATTGGGGCGTCCTGTCTTGGGTTGCTTTTGCCTACCGCGGCGGTACAGATTACTCAAATTCAATAGTCTTTGCTTGGATTAGAAAAACTTATGCAGCTAGACAGCGCCCAACTGACCGCTTTGGCGAGCATCCTGCGACTTGGCAGTTTTGACGCGGCGGCGGCAGCGCTCGGGGTTACCCCCTCCGCCATTTCGCAGCGGTTAAAGGCGCTGGAGGATCGGGTCGGCACCACGCTGGTTTTGCGCGGCCAGCCCTGTACAGGCACGCCTACGGGCCAGCGGCTTGCAAAACACGCCGAAGACGTGGCCCTGCTCGAAGCGCAGGCATTGGGTGTCAGCGGCAACACTTCCCCGCCCCGGTTGCGGCTGGCGTTGCCTGCGGATGTTCTGGCGACATGGCTCATCCCGGCCTTGGCGCAGATACCGGAGATGCTGTTTGATCTGGTGATCGACGATCAAGACACCTCCGCCGATTGGCTGCGGCGTGGAGAGGTCAACGCGGCTGTGACCGGACAAGCCCGTGCCGCCCCGGGCTGTGATGTGCGGCCCTTGGGCGCGCTGCGCTACCACCCCACCGCCAGCCCCGCCTATATGAAGAAATGGTTTGCCCAAGGCGTCACCACCGAGACACTGAGCCAAGCGCCGATGCTGACCTTTAACCGCAAGGATCAACTGCAGGGGCGCTGGCTGATGCAGAAAACCGGGCAGCGGCTGACCCCGCCCAGCCACCACCTGCCCTCAAGCCACGGCTTCGTGGCGGCGGCGCGCGAAGGCTTGGGCTGGGGCATGAACCCTGCCCCTCTGGTGGCGAAGGATATGGAGATGGGCCGTCTCGTCTCGCTCGACGACGCACTGCCATTGGATGTGCCGCTCTACTGGCAGGTCGCGCGGATCATGGCGCCCGCGCTTGCCCCGCTCACCGCTGCCATTCGGGCCGCGGCGCGCGAGGCGCTGGTACAAGGGGTGCGTTAAAGCTGCGCCATAACCTCGTCGGAGGCTTCGAAATTGGTGGTGACGCGCTGCACGTCGTCGTCTTCCTCAAGCGCATCGACCAGCTTCATCAGCTTTTCCATGGCCTCAAGATCCATCTCTGTCGTCGTGACCGGACGCCAGATCAGCTTGGTTGATTCCGACTCGCCCAGTTCCGCCTCAAGCGCTGTCGAGACTTCGTTGAGATCGGTGTCGGCGCAATAGATGACGTGACCGTCTTCGGAACTCTCTACGTCCTCAGCCCCGGCCTCAATCGCCGCCATCATCACAGTGTCCGCGTCGCCCACGGCAGCGGGGTAGATCACCTCACCCTTACGCTCGAACATAAAGCCGACCGAGCCTGTCTCGCCCAGATTGCCACCGTTCTTGGTGAAGGTCGAGCGCACGGTCGAAGCGGTGCGGTTGCGGTTGTCGGTCATCGCCTCGACGATCACGGCAACGCCGTTGGGGCCATAGCCCTCATAGCGGATTTCTTCGTAATCCTCGCCCTCACCGCCCACGGCCTTCTTGATGGCGCGTTCGATGTTGTCCTTAGGCATGGACTGACCCTTGGCCTCTTTCACGGCCATGCGCAGGCGCGGGTTCTTTTCCGGGTCGGGGTCGCCCATCTTGGCCGCGATGGTGATTTCCTTGGAAAGTTTGGAAAACACCTTGGCGCGCAGCTTGTCCTGACGGCCCTTGCGATGCTGGATGTTTGCCCATTTGGAGTGACCGGCCATGAATACCTCGTTCTGGCAATGCGTTTGCGCCACTCTATATGCCAGCATCACCGCTGGAACAAGCCACCCGGCCTGTGCTTAGCTTTCCGCCGATGAGGCAACCACGTTAGACCGTATATATGACCACAGATCAGATTATTCTTTTTACCCTCTTTGGCGCGGTCTTTGGCCTGCTGCTCTGGGGCCGCTTTCGTTATGACATCGTGGCCTTTGCGGCGCTGATGGCCGGGGTGGTGCTGGGCGTGGTCCCGACCGAGAACGCCTTTGACGGCTTTGGCCATCCGGCGACGCTGATCGTGGCGCTGGTGCTGGTGGTTTCCGCCGGGCTGGTGCGCTCGGGCGCGGTGATGTTGATCACCCGGACATTGGTGGACAGTTCGCGCTCGCTTGGGGCGCATATCTCTATCATGGGCGCTGTGGGCGGTGTGCTCTCGGCCTTTATGAACAACGTGGCGGCCTTGGCTTTGCTGATGCCTGTGGACATCCAGACTGCCCGAAAAGCGGGCCGCGCGCCGGGGCTGAGCCTCATGCCGCTGAGTTTTGCCACCATCCTTGGCGGGATGGCAACGCTGATCGGCACACCCCCCAATATCATCATCGCGTCGATCCGGCAGGAATCGCTGGGCGCGCCCTTCAAGATGTTCGACTTTGCCCCGGTGGGCGGTTTGGCCGCCATTGCCGGGCTGATCTTTGTGGCGCTGATCGGCTGGCGTTTGATCCCTGCCCGCGAAGACGCGATGATCGAGCCCGAGGATATCGCGGAATATATCGCAGAACTGACCGTGCCCGAAGGCAACAAACAGATCGGCAAGCGTTTGGCAGAGCTACAGGACGAAGCGCATCAAGCCGATGTGGCAATCCTTGGGCTGATGCGGGACGGCAAGAGGCGCTATGGCACCGCGCGCAACGTGGTGCTGCAGGCCGGGGACGCGATCGTGCTAGAAGCCACGCCCGACGCGCTGGACGAATTTCGCAGCACGCTGAACCTCGCGCTGGCGGACAGCGACCGTGAAGACCTGCTGCTGGCCGATGGCGAAGGGGTCGAGATTGTCGAGGTCGTGGTGACCGAAGCCTCGCGCCTCAACGGTCGCACGGCGCAGGCGGTGGGCCTCTCGTGGCGCCAGCGCACGGTGCTGCTGGGTCTGTCGCGGCAAGGCCGCAAGATCACCTCGCAGCTCCGCACGACCGAGCTGAAGCCCGGTGACATCCTCTTGCTGCTGGTGCCGCGCGATACGGTGGCCCATGTCACCGACTGGCTGGGCGTGCTGCCCTTGGCCGACCGTGGCCTTGCCGTGACCCAAGACAGCAAGACGTGGCTTGCCATCGGCATGTTCGCAGCTGCGGTGGCGGCGGCCTCCTTTGGGTTGATCTATCTGCCCATCGCGCTTGGGCTGGTGGTCGTGGGCTATGTGCTGGCCAAGATCGTGCCGCTGTCGGAGCTCTATACCCATATCGAATGGCCGGTGATCGTGCTTTTGGGCTCCATGATCCCGCTCGGCGCGGCGCTCGAGACTTCAGGCGGGACCGAGTTGATCGCGGGCGCGCTGGTGGGGCTGACCGAAGGGCTGCCCGCATGGGTCGTGCTGACGGTGCTTATGGTGGTGACCATGTCGCTGTCGGATGTGCTGAACAACACGGCGACGACAATTGTCGCCGCCCCGGTGGGCATCCAGATGGCGCAGACGCTCGGGGTGTCGCCCGACCCCTTCCTGATGGCGGTGGCGGTGGCGGCCTCTTCGGCATTCCTCACGCCGATTGGACATAAGAACAACACCCTGATCCTTGGCCCCGGCGGCTATTCCTTTGGCGACTATTGGCGCATGGGGCTGCCGCTAGAGATCATCGTTGTTGCCGTGTCGATCCCCGCGATCCTTGTCTTTTGGCCACTCTGACGTCGCGCCCCCGGCGCGCGTCAGGCTTGCCAGATCACATTAGCCGCCCCTAGGCTGATTTCAGCTTTAGGGGGGACAAATGGATATTCTAATCAACGTCGTACTGCCGCTGTCTTTGGCGATCATCATGCTGTCGCTGGGGGTGGGCCTCACGGTCCAAGACTTCACCCGCGTCGCAAAATACCCGCGCGCTTTCGGGTTGGGCGCGCTGTGCCAAGTGGTGCTGGTGCCCGCCGCCGCTTGGACCGTGGCCACGGCCTTTGGCCTCAGCGGAGAGCTGGCGGTGGGGCTGATGATCCTCTCCTTCTGCCCCGGCGGGGTGACCTCGAACATGATCAGCAAATTCGCGCGGGGCGATGTGGCGCTGTCGGTGACTTTGACGGCGGTCGTCTCGCTCCTGAGCATTCTGACCGTGCCGATCTTCACCGCCATCGCCGTGCGACATTTCATGGTCGATGCGGCCCCAGATGTGTCGGTCGCAACACTGGCCA
This sequence comes from Sulfitobacter sp. NFXS29, assembly GCF_040148765.1. Lineage (NCBI taxonomy): Bacteria > Pseudomonadati > Pseudomonadota > Alphaproteobacteria > Rhodobacterales > Roseobacteraceae > Sulfitobacter > Sulfitobacter sp. NFXS29. The sequence goes on along the minus strand of NZ_JAGDED010000001.1, from coordinate 414,045 downwards.
TGGCGATGTTTCTGATCACCACCCTGCCCGTCGCGCTTGGGCTGCTGCTGCGCCACGGCGCCCCTGCCTTGGCTCTGCGGATCGAGCCGGGTCTCTCGGCCCTCGCCGCGCTGCTTTTTGTGCTGATCGTGCTGGCCGCTTTGGCCGGGAACTGGAGCCTTTTTGCCGAGAACCTTGCCAGCCTCGGGCCTGCGCTCATCAGCTTTAACGTTGTTTTAATGCTGCTGGGGCTGGGCATCGCCGGGGCCGCAGGACTGGCGTGGCGGATGCGCAAGACGATTTCGATTGAGGTCGGCATTCAGAACGCCACGCTGGGCATCACCCTCGCCGCTTTGATATCGGGCCAAGCCTCGGGGTTCAGCGCCTACGCCCTGCCCTCGGCGGTCTATGGGATTACCATGTATCTGGTCGCCCTGCCCTTCGTGCTTTGGTTTCGCAAGCGCTGAGAGTGGGGGACCGCACAAACAAAAGGCGCGCCCCGAGGGACGCGCCTTTCATGTTTTGGGGACGGGCCATCAGGCCATGTCGAAAGCGTCGTCCTCACAGAGGTCGGGCTCTTCGTCTTCCTCCGAAGGCATGGAGGTAAGGCTGAGCGCGTCCATGAGAGCGGTCGCGGGGTCTGAGGTGTCGGCGCTGTCGGGGTCGGCATCCAGCGGATCAATACCTCCGGTGACGCCCAACACATCACCCTCTCCACTTTCATCAACATCGACGACGACACGCATACCGGCCAAGTCGATGTCCTCGAAGGACAGCGAACCACTGTTTGAAGAAAGGGTGAAGTTCGTCGACTTGACGCCATTATCCGGATCGTCGGCCGCCGGGTCGAACTTTAACCCTACGTCAAAGGTGCCCCCGGCACCGTTCACACCATCGTCCGCAGCCTGAATGTCACTCACATCCCGACTTCCGGCCGTTGGGAAGAAATAAAGCGTCTCTACTCCGCTGCCATCCGTCAGGTTGAAGTAGACTTCATCGATCTCCGCTTGGTTTCCTTCGAAATCGGCCTGCGACAGCGTGAAGAATAGCGTCCCGGTGTCAGTCTCGGTAACGGAGATATCGATCTCTTTTGGGTCGCCCATCGAAAAGTTCAGCGTAGGCTTGTCGTCACCACCAGTATCGGTGCCTTGCGTGCCACCTGACCCAGAACCCTTGGTGCCGCAAGAGCCGGAACCCTTCGTGCCGCCAGAGCCAGAACCCTTCGTACCACCCGAACCGGAGCCCTTCGTACCGCCAGAGCCGGAGCCCTTCGTGCCGCCAGAACCGGAACCTTTCGTGCCGCCAGAGCCAGAACCCTTCGTACCGCCAGAACCGGAGCCCTTCGTGCCACCAGAGCCAGAACCCTTCGTGCCGCCAGAGCCGGAACCCTTCGTGCCGCCAGAACCGGAACCCTTCGTGCCGCCAGAGCCGGAACCCTTCGTACCGCCAGAGCCGGAACCCTTCGTGCCGCCAGAGCCGGAGCCCTTCGTGCCGCCAGAACCGGAACCCTTCGTGCCGCCAGAGCCGGAACCCTTCGTGCCGCCCGAGCCGGAACCCTTTGTGCCGCCAGAGCCGGAGCCCTTCGTGCCGCCAGAGCCGGAACCCTTCGTACCACCAGAGCCGGAACCCTTGGTGCCGCCAGAACCAGAACCCTTGCCGTCATCGCTCCCGTCGAACTTCCCGGCCAGGTTTTCGTCATACCATTTCGCGAAGGAGGACCCCTCTACCCCGCCATTGTGATAGGACTTCGTTCCGCTGGCGTCGCAACCGCTGCCCGCCGCACCATCGGTGGACCAGCTATCGTCTTTACTGTTCCAACCTTTAGAGAATCTGTAACCCATGACACCAATCCCTCATATACTTTTGCAGTCGCGACCGCTTTTCAGCGCCACGTCCCCCACAGACTTGCGAAACTAACAGGCGCAATTCTATTTCGGCAAATTCTTTCCATTTTTTCGATGAATGAGGCCAGATGTCGACACAATCTCGAAACAGTAACGCGCCCCGCAGAGGCATTGTCCTTTGGTATAGGTCAAACATACCGAATGGCCGCGAATCACTTCGGCCGCATAGGGTCAAATTGCCTTTGTTTTGCCCAAAACGCGCCGTACCCTCGACCGTCGAAAGACCTAGACAGACGGAAACACCAGCGGAGGCCCCATGGCACGACCCAAGGAACAAAGCGCTCAGGCGCAAATCGTCGCAGCGGCGCGCAAGCATTTTGGTCAGGACGTAGCCCGGGTATCGGCACCCGGTGGTGAAAACCGGTCAAGTTTCCGGCTGCATCTGACCGATCGCACCGTCATCGCAACCCTGCGCCCGAACTTTCGCCGCACCCATTTGGAAGCCCATGTGCTGACCGAACTTGGCCGCCATTGCAGCGACCTGCCTGAATGTTTGGGCGTGGTGGGTGAGATCATGTTCCAATCCGATGTCGGCAAACGCCGCCTCAATGTCGAGGTCGCGCAGGTCGCGCCAGCGGTGCAGCTTGATCTGGCGGGAGAGGCCGTCTCGGCCATTTTCCGCATCCATGGCGCCGCGCGCCAGACCGAGTTGAACGCCATCATGCCGCATCTGGGCAACAACCGCGATTGGGTGCTGAACTTCGTTGATGCGGTGGACTTTCTAAAGGACCTCGGGGGCGGCATTTCAGACCAGTTCGACCGCACCGCCGCCTATGAACGTATCAACGCCCCGGCGCGGCAATTCGTGAAGTGGGACTGCCGTTCGGGCAATGCCGCGATTGGCCGGGACGACAAATTGCGCTGGTTCGACTTTGAATATGCCGGGCTGCGCCATGGCGCCGAAGACATCGCTTGGCTGATCGGGGATGAGGCGTGGCCCGTCGCCCCGCAGGCCATGGTCGACGTGGTGATCGACGCCTTCGATCCCACCTGCGGCATCACCCTGCCCGACTACCTCGATTACCTTTCGGTCTACCTGACCTTCCATGCGGTGCAGCGGCTTAAGCTGATCAGCAAGGAGGCCAAAAAACGTGGCTGGCTGAGCAAGGACCGCATTCGGCGCTATGATGACGCGGGCGTACACCCCGAGTTCGCGGCGCATATCTGCCGGGTTGGGGCCTATTTCTCAGACCAATCCGAACTCACCGCGCCGCTGACACGTAACTTCCTTGAGGCGCAGGCAGGCTTTGACGCGATCGTCGCTCAGACCGAAAAACAGCGCAGCGCCTGACCTACCAAAACAGCGGGATCACCGCGCTCACCAGCAGCGACATGCTCAGGTTCAGCGGGATCCCGATGCGCATGAAATCGGTGAATTTATACCCCCCCGGCCCGTAAACCAGCGTGTTGGTCTGATAGCCGATGGGCGTGGCAAAGGCGCAGGAGGCCGCGATCATCACCGCCACGACCAGCGGGCGTGGGTCCATGCCAAGGGCAGCGCTAAGGCTGATGGCGATGGGTGTCATGATAACGGCCACGGCATTGTTGCTGACGATCTCGGTCAGGGTCGTGGTCAATAAGAACACCGCCCAGATGATGAAAAACGGCGGCAGTTGAGCCAATCCCGGCGCGATATTGTCGACGATCAGCGCAATCGCCCCTGAGTTCTGCAGGGCAGCGCCAACGGCCAGCATGGCAAAGATCAGCGCCAACAAGCGCCCCTCAACGAAAGAGAATGCCTCCTCCGCGTCGATACAGCCGGTCACCAGCACCACGGCCACGGCGATCACGGCCAAGGCCAAGATCGGCGCGACGTTGAAGGCCGCTAGTGTGACGATGCCCACCAGCGCTGCGATGGCAATCGGCGCATGGCCCCGTCGAAACGCACGGGCCGAGGGTTGGGTTACATCGACGAGGTTCATGTCGCTGGCCAACCGCTGAATGTCCTCTGCCGCACCCTCCAGCAGCAGCGTGTCGCCCACTTTGATAATCAATTGATCAAGCTGCTGGCCGATGTTCTGGTTCCGCCGATGCACCGCCAGCGCATAGACGCCGTAGCGCCGCCGCAACCGCATTGAGCCCAGCGAGCGGCCCACCATCCGGCAGCCCGGCGTGATCAGCACCTCAACGGTCGTGGTCTCCACCGCCGAAAGCTGGTCGACCCGACGCAGTTCCTTGTTGTTTTGCAGGCTCAACAGCTCGGTCATCTGGGTCCGCAGCACCACGCGGTCGCCGACCTGAAGCTCAACGCCTTTGAGGTTGCGGCGCAATGAATCGTCGCCCCGCACCACGTCGATCAGCCGCACGCCTTCGCGTTTGAACAGCTGCACATCCAGCACTTCGCGGCCAATCAAGTTGCTTTCAGGGGGGATCACCGCCTCGGTAAAGAACTTCATCTTGGAGCGGTCCGAGAGCATATTCGCCATGCTGTCGCGCGCGGGCAGGAGTTTGTCGGCGAAGAACAGCATGTAGATCAGGCCCCACGCGCAGACCACAAGGCCCACGGGGAGGATCTCGAAGATCCCAAAAGGCGCCATCCCCTGAGACCGCGCCACACCATCGACCAACAGGTTGGTCGAGGTGCCGATCAGCGTGAGCGACCCGCCCATGATCGCGGCATAGCTGAGCGGGATCAGCAGCTTAGAGGCTTTGGTGTTGAGCGTGCGCGTCAGCTGCACCACCACCGGGATCATCACCACGACGACGGGCGTGTTGTTCATAATCGCACTGGCCGCCATGACCGACAAGATCACCCCCGCCACCGCCGTCTTGGGGTGGGTCTTGGCCGAGCGTTCGGCCAGCCGGGTCAGCACATCCAAGGCCCCTGTCCGCACCAAGGCCCCCATGATGATGAACATGGCTGCAATGGTCCAAGGCGCGGGGTTCGACAGCACCGCCAGCGCATCGTCATAGGGCAAGACGCCGATGGCCAGCAAAAGCGCGGCACCGGCGATGGCGACCACTTCGGTGGGGAAAGCTTCGCGCAGGAAAAGCACGAACATCATGCCGACGACCACGAGGGTGAGCACCGCCGTCTCCATCGGAGAGAAGCTGAAAAATTCCATCAAGAACCTGTCATTCGGGCAAAAGGCCGTTGTCCAGTTACGCCGATTGCCGCGCCCTGCGCAAGCCTGACGCATGGGTCGGCAGTGTCAGACCTCAGGGCGTGCTGGTCTGGAGGGCACCGCCCTCGCGCACCGGCACGATCCGCGTGGCACGGCCCGTGCGGTCATCCGTTTCGATATAGACGCCGGACAGCGTCGCCTCACCATTGGCGGGGGTGAAACGTTCACGCGGCATGCCGGTGATGAAACGGCGCAGCGGCTCGGCCTTGTCCATGCCGATCACCGAATGGTAATCGCCACACATGCCCGCATCGCTGAGGTAGGCCGTCCCGCCCGGCAGGATCATCGCATCCGCGGTCGGCACATGGGTATGGGTGCCGACGACAAGGCTCGCGCGCCCGTCGCACCAGTGGCCCATGGCCATTTTTTCGCTGGTGGCTTCGCAGTGGATATCGACGATGATCGCCTGCGCCATGCCGCCCAAAGGATGGGTTTTCAGCACCGGCTCCAACGCCGAAAAGGGATCATCAAAGGGCCGTTTCATAAAGACTTGGCCAAGCGCTTGGGTGACCAGAACCTTCTTGCCGTTTTGCGCCGTGAACAGCTTGGCCCCCTTGCCCGGCGCGGATTTGGAGAAGTTAAGCGGGCGGATCACGCGGGGCTCTTGCTCGATAAAGCTGAGCATGTCTTTCTGGTCGAAAGCGTGATCGCCAAGGGTCAGACAATCGGCCCCGGCATCCAGCAAAGTCTTGGCATGTGCGCCCGACAGGCCCATGCCCCCGGTGGCATTCTCGCCATTCACCACAATAAAATCGAGCTTCCAGTCGCGCCGCAGCCGCGCCAGATTATCGGTGATTGCCCGCCGTCCGGCCCGGCCCATCACATCGCCAAGAAACAAAATCTTCATAAACTATGGACTAGGACGCAGGCGGCTTGGCGGCAACCCTTATTCCGCCTGGGCAGGCTAGCGTTGCGTCACTTCGATCACACCGGCCTCTGTCACGATCAGGTCCAGCGGCTCATCGGTTTCCTCGAGCGGAATGTCATCGCACTCCTGCCCGGCAAAGGCGAAACCGATCGCCATGGTAGCCCTCCGCGCGCGCAGCATCGCCAGTGTCCGATCATAGAACCCGCCGCCATAGCCCAGCCGCGCCCCCGCGCGGTTAAAGGCCAGCAGCGGAACGATCACGATCTCTGGTTCAAAAAAATCGTTATGCTCGGGGATCATCGCGCCGAAAGTGCCCGCGACCATCGGTGTCTCGGGTGTCCAGCGCGAGAACGACAACGGGTGGTCGGGCCACATGATCACCGGCACGCCGACCGGGCCGTGGGCGCAGGCTTCGGCCATGGCCGGGCGGGGGTCGATCTCGGTACGGATCGGCATGAAGCCCGAAAGCGGCACGCCGCGATAGCCTGCCAAAACTTCGGAAAGATACCCCGCCTGTGCCGCATTCGCCGCCTCAAACAACGGCTTGCGCCGGGCAAATGCCGCCTTGCGCGCCTCGGCCTTCCGAGTGGCGCAATCGCTCACAACAGCACCAGCGCCGCAAGCCCGAGGAAGGCGAAAAAGCCAACCACATCCGTCACCGTAGTCACAAAGGCCCCCGAGGCGAGCGCCGGGTCAATCCCGAACCGCTCCAGTAAGATCGGGATACCAGTGCCTGCCAGCCCCGCCACCACAAGGTTGATCACCATCGCCGTGGCGATCACATAGCCAAGCGCCGGAGAGCCGAACCAGATCACCCCGACGATCCCCATGATCACCGCAAAGATCAGACCATTCACCAGCCCCACCAGAACCTCCCGCCGGATCACCCGCCAAACGTTCGAGCCGGTAAGGTCTTTCGTCGCAATCGCACGCACCGCGACGGTCAGGCTCTGCGTGCCCGCATTGCCGCCCATGGAGGCGACGATCGGCATCAACACCGCCAGCGCCACGATCTGCGCAATCGCGGCTTCGAACTGAGAAATCACCATCGATGCGGCAATCGCAGTCACAAGGTTCACCGCGAGCCATGGCAGGCGCTGCTTGGTCGTTTCCGCGACACGGTCGGAAAGCGAGCCCTCGCCCACACCCGCCAGTCGCAGGATGTCTTCTTCGTGCTCTTCGTCGAGCACCGCCATGGCGTCGTCGATGGTGATGACGCCGATCAACCGCCCCTCTTCATCAACTACCGGGGCCGAGATCAGGTGGTACTGGTTAAACGCATAGGCCACATCGCCCTCATCGCGCATGGCGGGGATGATCTGGAAGGTTTCCTCCAAAATATCCGCCAGCCGCGTTTCGCGGCGCGAGCGCATCAGTTTGCCCAGCGTCACATTGCCCACCGGGTGCAGACGCGGGTCGACCATGACGATGTGATAGAACTGATCTGGCAGGTCTTCTTCCTTGGTGGCGCGCAGATGGTCGATGGTCTGGCCCACCGTCCAATGCTCCGGCGCCATGACGACCTCGCGCTGCATGAGGCGACCGGCGGAGTATTCTGGCCAATTCAGCGCCTGTTCAACGGCGACCCGGTCGGTTTCCTCCAGCGCGTCGAGGATGGTTTCCTGCTGCGCGTCTTCCAGATCTTCGATCAGGTCGACGACATCATCGCTGTCCAGTTCACGCACCGCTTGGGTCAGAACCTGCGGCGTCAGGATGGAGATGACTTCTTCGCGGATCGACTCGTCGAGTTCCGACAGAATCTCGCCGTCGAACTCCTGCCCGTAAAGCCGGATTAGTGCTGCGCGGTCATCCTCGTCGATCTGCTCCAAAAGGTCAGCGATATCCGCCGCGTGCAGCGGTTCCATCAACTGGGTCAGATGAGCTTGATCGTTGGCCTCTACGGTCTCAAGGATCGCAGCAACGGCCTTGCGGTCCAGCATATAGGCTTCGGCATTCTCCTCAGAGGGTACCGCCGGATCCAGCTCTTCGATCTGCTCTGCCATCCGCTGCTCTCCGTGCCTGTGCTGCGCTTTGGGCCGACAATATGCAAGCGCCCGCAGAGGCACAATGCCGCCCGCGACGCTTCGGTATTGTTCCCCGTCTCGCCCTCACCTAAACCACTGGCATGACAAATCAACGACTCCTTTTGGGCGCGACGCTCACCTATTCCGGCAACCCGATGCAAAGCGCCTGGGAGGATGCCGTGAAGATCGACACCGAAGGCGGTGTTTTAATCGAGGACGGTCGCATTGCCGCCGTGGGTAATGGCGGACGCCTGCGTGCCGACCATCCGCAGGCCGAGGTGACGCGCTATGGCGAGGCGCTGATTTGTCCGGGGTTTGTCGATGCCCACGTGCATTATCCGCAGACCGCGATCATCGCGTCATGGGGCAAGCGGCTGATCGACTGGCTGAACACCTACACCTTCCCCGAAGAGATGCGCCTCTCGGATCCCGCCTATGCGGGCGACATCGCCGCGCGCTATTTGGACCTGACGCTGGCCCATGGGACCACCACTGTTGCGTCATATTGCACGATCCACCCCCACAGCGCCGATGCGCTGTTTCAGGCGGCGGAGGATCGCGGCCAGCGGATCGTCGCGGGCAAGACCTGCATGGACCGCAACGCCCCCGAAGGGCTGCGCGACACGGTGCAATCGGCCTATGACGACAGCAAAGCGCTGATCGAGCGTTGGCACGGCAAGGGCCGCGCGACATATGCGATCACGCCGCGTTTCTCTCCCACCTCGACACCCGAGCAACTCTCGGCCCTAGGCGCGCTTTGGGCAGAGCACCCGACCTGTCTGATGCAGACCCACCTTAGCGAGCAGACGGATGAGATCGAATGGGTGCGCGGGCTGTTCCCAGAGGCGCGCGATTATCTTGATACCTATGAGGCCCACGGGCTGCTGGGCGAGCGCGGACTTTACGGCCATGCAATCCACCTAGAGCCGCGTGAGATCGACCGGCTGGCAGAGACGGGCGGCGCGCTGGTGCATTGCCCCACCTCCAACACCTTCATTGGCTCGGGGCTGTTTGACATGACGGGCCTTGCCGCGCGGGGCATTCCGCTGGCGCTGGCGACGGATACCGGAGGCGGCTCTTCCTTCTCGATGCTGCGGACGATGGCCGCAGCCTATGAGGTCGGCCAGCTGCGCGGCACGCCGCTGCATGCGGCGCAGCTGATCTGGCTCGCCACCGCAGGCTCGGCCCGCAGTCTGCATCTGCAGGATCACGTCGGCAGTCTGGCCGAGGGGATGGAAGCGGATATTACCGTGCTATCGCTCAACTCCACCCCCGCCATCGCGCAGCGTCACGCGGCGGCCGAGGATATCTGGGAAAGCCTCTTCGCCACCATCATGATGGGCGACGACCGCGCGATTGCAGATGTTTGGGTTGCGGGTGCGCGTCGGGGTGGCACGGCGTAACGCGCCACCCGTGACTGGGTCGCCTCAGCAGGGCGCGCCCAGCACCATGACCCAAACCTCACTATCGGCCTGCACCAGCCCCATTTCTTCGGCGCGGCTGTCGACCATATTGCGGTAATGCCCCGGCGAGTTGGTCCAGCCGGTCATGACCTCATCCAAGGATTGCTGCCCTTTGGCGATATTCTCAGCGACAAAACACCATTGATAACCCGCCATCGCGGCACGACGGCCTACATCTGTGCCATCGCGGCCTTTGTGGCTGAAATAGCCGTACTCTGCCATATCGCGGGCATGGGTTTGGGCCGCCTGCGCCAAACGGCCATCATAGACGAGAGGTTTGAGCCCCTGCACATCCCGCAACGCATTTACGCGCTCCAACCCCATCGGGTCGGCCAATGCCGGCATGCCTGCCAACATCAGGATCGATAGAAAAAATGGCCTCATTCAGCCAAGCCTTTCGCCAATTCGTTTTGCCGCGCCACCTGCGCGGCCAAGTCAATCGTGGTGACGTGACCATCGCGCACCACCTGACGGCCTTCAACGAAAAGGTCGCGCACCGCCGTCGGACCGGCAAGAAGCAGCGCAGCCGGATCCCAACTGCCCGCACTATGCACGCCGGAAACGTCCCAAATTGCCACATCGGCGCGTTTACCGGGCATCAGCCGCCCACAATCGGGGCGCCCCAGAACATCGGCCCCGCCGCGTGTGGCCAGTTCCAAGGCGGCACGCGGGCACATCGCATCTGCGCCGCGTGAGACCCGCTGCAACAACATCGCCTGCCGCGCCTCTGCGGCCAGATTGCCGCTATCGTTGCTGGCCGATCCATCGACGCCCAGCCCCAGCGGCACGCCCGCATCCAGCATCGCCCGCACCGGCGCGATGCCCGAGCCGAGGCGGCAATTGGAACAGGGGCAATGCGCCACCCCGGTGCCTGTACGCGCGAAAAGGTCAATCTCCGCCCCGTCCAACTGCACGCAATGGGCATGCCAAACGTCATCGCCCAGCCAACCAAGGCTTTCGGCATATTCTCCGGGGCGGCAGCCGAATTTCTCCAGTGAATAGGCCACATCCTCGGCATTTTCGGCCAGATGCGTGTGCAGCATCACGCCCTTGTCGCGCGCCAGAAGCGCCGTGTCGCGCATCAACTCGCGGCTGACCGAGAAAGGCGAACAGGGCGCCAACCCGACACGACACATCGACCCTTCCGCAGGATCATGGAAGGCGTCGACCACGCGAATGCAATCCTCCAAGATAGCCGCCTCCCGCTCCACCAGCGCATCGGGCGGCAGGCCGCCGTCGCTTTCACCGATGCTCATCGAGCCGCGCGTGGGGTGAAACCGCAGGCCCAGTTCGGCGGCGGCATGGATCGTATCCTCCAGCCGCACGCCGTTGGGGTAGAGATAAAGGTGATCCGAGCTCAGGCTACAGCCCGACAGCGCCAGTTCCGCCAGCCCGATCTGGGCTGAGACGAACATATGCTCCGGCCCCATGCGCGCCCAGATCGGATAGAGCCGTTGGAGCCAGCCAAAGAGCAGCGCATCCTGCGCCCCCGGCACGGCGCGGGTCATGCTTTGGTAAAGATGGTGATGCGTGTTCACGAGACCCGGCGTGACGACGCAACCCTTCGCCTCGACAATCTCGCCCTCCGTCCGAAGGCCCTGCCCGATCTCGGCAATCATCCCGTCGCGCAGCAACAGGTCTGCACCGGCAAGCTCGCGCCGGGTATCGTCCATCGTGATGAGGTAATCCGCGCCGCGGATGAGGGTCTCTGCCATAGGTCACACTTTTCGCTATGCCCGTCTCATGCAAAGTGTGTGGGCCGATGGAAAACGGGCGAGAGAACCGACCTTTACGGCATTTATCGCATCCCGCCGGGGCCGGTCAATCCGCGCGTTTCGACAATTGGATCAATATGTAGAAAGGACCGCAAGCGCCTGCGCGTGGATTTCGCGGTTGGCCGCCGCAAGCGCCCTGCCCCCTTCATGCACCGGGTTGCCCCGCCAATCGGTGACGATGCCGCCCGCCGCTTGGATCACCGCGATGGGCGCTTGAATGTCATAGGCGTTCAACCCTGCCTCGATCACCAGATCGACCTGCCCGGCCGCGACCAGCGCATAGGCGTAGCAATCCATGCCGTAACGTGTGAGCAGCGCCTGCGACGCCACGGCCCGAAAGGCGCTGGCCTCATCGGTGCTGCCAACCTCGGGGAATGTGGTGAAAACGATGGCCTGCCGCAGGTCCCGCGCCGCGCGGGTCTGCAGGGGGCGGCTTCCATGCGGCCCGGTCATCAGCGCGCCATCCGGTGCGCCCTCGAACCGCTCCCCGATATAGGGCTGGTCGATGATGCCGTAGAATGGCCCCGACGCATCGCTGACCGCGATCAGCACGCCCCAAGTCGGCGTGCCGCTGAGAAACCCGCGCGTGCCGTCAATCGGGTCAAGCACCCAAGTCAGCCCCGACGTGCCGGGCTGCGCGCCATATTCTTCGCCCAAGATGCCATCGGCGGGCCGTTCCGCCGCCAAGATATCGCGCATTGCCCGTTCGGCGGCGCGATCCGCCTCGGTCACGGGGTCAAAACCCGTACCGAGCTTATTGTCGGCCTGCAAATCAAGGCTGCGGAAATAGGGCAGGATCACCTGACGCGCCGCATCCGCCATCAGGTGGGCAACGCGGCGAATATCAGGATCAAAATCAGTGGCGTTCATCATGACGAAGACCTGACAGTTTGCGCGGGTTTGCGCAAGCCTGCCAATGCTTTAGAAAGTCAGGGCCTAGCAAGCTAGCCCTTGAAAGACGGGCCAAGAAAGACGACCCGGATGGGATCAGGCCACATCGCTCAGCACGCGAGCCAGTTCGAATAACCGGCGGCGCTGATTCTCGGGGATGGCATAGTAAGAACGGACCAGCTCCATCGCCTCTTTATCGGCCATAAGATCGGCCGGCAGCCCATCCACCGCCGGGCCATCCAGGGCCTCCTCATCTTTCAATCCTTCAAAGAAGAAAGACACAGGCACGCCAAGCGCATCCGCGATATCCCAAAGCCGCGAGGCGCTGACGCGGTTCGCGCCGGTTTCGTATTTCTGTATCTGCTGGAATTTGATCCCGACGAGCTCCGCCAGTTTCTGTTGGGTCATCCCCGTCAGCCAGCGCCGCTGCCTGATACGTTTACCCACATGTACATCTACCACATGCACCATATTCTTTAATCCTTATAGGGCACATGCGACCGTGCCAATCTCTGTTCCAAACAAGGACGAAGTGTGCCGTTGCTTCACGCAATACCGCAGGGGTTGCGTGAAGGTCCTACCTCCTATCATAGCGGTTGCGTTGAATTCGGCAAAGAAATTTCACGCGACGGTAAAATTCTGTTCCGTTTCGACTGCAACCTCAGGCGGTGCACTGCCCCTCTCTCTCTTCGACCGGCGAGCGTTAAATCTCCAAGTATCCTTGGCTGTAGTGGTTTCCCGCTCGGCAACCATTGGATGAACGCGAAGAATATCAATCGGTTCCCCCCGGAATAGTTCAAATGCCGTTTTTCTGGCTCTCGGGCGGTTCACGCGCCGTCGCCAGCGCTCCGCTGCGCCGGAAAAGCATCGGTGGTTTTCCGCCGATCTCTGCGCCCCGGGCGGCCCGCCCGCTGAAAACGAAGGTCTTGCCGACCCTCAGTGCGCGCCCCTGACAAATCCGGGGCGAAACCCGCGATTATTGCCGTGATATCAGGCCGCAAGACACTTGAAATTCGCCCCTTCAGGCCCGATATTCAAAGCCAAGAACGTGTCGGCCGGGTTTCGACACGCAACTTTGCCAATGGGAGTCACTAAATGGCTGACGTCAATTCAATTCGCTCTGCTGCCGGGTCGCGCGTCGCCGCGATCGACGAGGGTCTGCGCGCTCATATGAACAAGGTGTATGGCACCATGTCGATCGGCATGCTCATCACCTTCGCCGCGGCCTGGGCCATCTCTGGGCTGTCGGTTACCTCCGACCCTTCCGCCGCCGTGGCGCAGCTTAGCCAAGATAAGTACCTGACGCAGTTGGGCTATGCGCTCTATGCTTCGCCGCTGAAATGGGTCGTGATGTTCGCGCCGCTCGCTTTTGTCTTTGGCTTTAGCGCGATGATCAACAAAATGTCCGCCGCCACGGCGCAAACGGTCTTCTATGCTTTCGCCGCCGTCATGGGCATCTCGATCAGCTCGATCTTCCTTGTCTTCACCGGCTATTCCATCGCGCAGGTCTTTTTGATCACGTCGATCGCCTTTGCCGGTCTGTCGCTCTGGGGCTACACCACCAAAAAGGACATCTCCGGCTGGGGCAGCTTCCTGATCATGGGCGTGATCGGTCTGGTCGTCGCGTCGATCGTAAATATCTTCCTCGCCTCTTCGGCGCTGATGTTCGCGATTTCGGCCATCGGTGTTCTGATCTTTGCGGGTCTGACCGCCTATGACACCCAGAAGATCAAGACCGAGTATCTGGCCCACGCGCATCACGGCGACACTGAGTGGCTGGGCAAGGCCGCGATCATGGGCGCGCTGAGCCTCTATCTGGACTTCATCAACATGTTCATGATGTTGCTTTCGCTCTTCGGCAACCGCGAATAATCGCTGGACCATCTGATGCGAAAGGCCGGCCCTGAAAGGGGTCGGCCTTTTTCTTTGGCGGCATCTTAAGTCGAAGCCGTCAGCCAATCGCTCCGAAAAGATGCCCGACCCCGGCGGTCACGGCCATGGCCAAACCGCCCCAGAAAACGACACGCCGTATGGCGGGCCGTTTCGGCGCACCGCCCAATTGCGCCCCGCCCGCGCCAAGCAGCACCAGCGCTAGCAACGCAACCAAAGCGATCGTTAGGCCGCGCGCCCCGGCAGGGGCCAGAACAGCCGCCAGCAAGGGCAGCCCGCCGCCCAAGGCAAAGGCCAGCGCCGAGGCGCCCGCCGCCTGCAGCGGATCGGCCTGACCGGCAAGGCCGAACATGCCCAACTCTTCGCGCGCATGGGCGCCCAAGGCGTCATGGTCGGTCATCTGTGCTGCAACTTCCAACGCGAGGTCACTTTCCACGCCGCGGTTCTCCAGCCCTTCGGCAAGTTCGCTCAGCTCGTAATCCGGGTCTTCGATCAGGGCCACGCGCTCGCGCTCCAGATCAGCCTTCTCAACGTCCGCCTGTGCAGAGACCGAGACATACTCCCCCGCCGCCATCGACAGCGCCCCGGCGGTGAGCCCCGCAAGCCCGGTCAGCAGGACATTGCCCTGCACCATGCCAGCCGCGCTCACCCCCACCAGCAGGCTGGCAGAGGAGACGATACCGTCGTTGGCCCCCAAAACGGCGGCGCGCAGCCAGTTGCTGCGGTTGATGAAGTGACCTTCTTTGGGCATCTCAGCCGCCTTACGTCTATTGCGGCTGGTACACCAAAAGATGCGCCGGGAAGATGACAGGCCGGTCACCGCCCACGCCGGTAAAGCCGACACTGCCGGTAGGCTCGGCCCGGTCCAAGGGGGCGCAGGCCCCCAGCGTCAGCAACAAGATCACGGCAGTCGATTTGGCAAACATGGCATTTCCCCGGTGGTTCATTCAGGTATCCCCCGTTCCGCCTTGGCGCGCAAGGCGGTCGGGGCAGTTGGTCAGACGGTGATCGGCTGCATCACCTGCGGCTCCACCACATCGACGCCCGGAAGGCCATCGGTCAACACCTGCGCCGATTGCTCCAGCGCGTCGAAGGTGCGGTAGTGACAGGGGATAACCATCTTGAAATTAAAATAGCGTTTCGCGGCATAGGCGGCCTGCGCCATGTCCATCGTGAAATGCCCGCCCGCGGATAGAATGCCGATATCGGGTTTGTGGTAGTCGCCCATCCAATCCATATCCGCCATGATCGCCGTGTCGCCGGAATGATAGATCGTATGTCCCTCGCCCGAGATCATGAACCCCGTCTCCATGCCCGTGTAGATCGGCCCGTTATCGCCTTCCACGGATGAGGAATGCGAGGCCGGAACCATAGTGATCGCCACTTCGCCCGCGCGGATCGTCCCGCCTTTATTAAAGCCGGTGGTTTGTGCGACGCCTTTGCTTTCCAGCCAGCCCATCAGTTCGACCATCCCCCCGACCGGCGCATTGGTCCGGCTGGCGATATCGGCGATGTCAGCCGTGTGGTCGAAATGGCCGTGGGTGACAAGGATTTGGGTCGCGCCTTTGATCGCCTTGGCGTGGTGCTCCTCAGGCAGCATCGGGTTGTCCTTGAGCCAAGGGTCGATCAGCAACACTTGATCTTCGATCTCGATCCGGAATGAGCCGTGGCCGAGCCAGATGATGTTCATGGGGGTCCTCCTGAGTGATGTGGGTTTTACGTCAGATTTGACCCTCCGAAGCGCAGAATCAAGTAAACGCCTCCGCATGCCACCAGCCCGGAATCAAGGGCGCATGCCCGCCGGGCAGCGCCAGACCCGCCCAACGGGCTTGCGCTTCTGCAAGCCGGACGCCATCCCGCCATCGCCCAATACCGCAGCAAACATAAATTGCCCAACGGCTTCGAAGCAGGCGCCATCCCCCGGTCTGGCGCTGCCCAGCTCCGCTTCGCCCCCCTCAAACCCTTGCGAGGCCCGCCCCCAAACGGTAGAGGAGCCCCAAAGAGATGGAGATGTTCATGTCGATCGACGAAAACACCGCCGCACGGGTGGCGAAACTGGCCCGGATCAAGGTTGAACCCGAGGCGCTTCCGGCGCTGGCGGAAGAGTTCAACAACATCCTCGGCTTCATCGAGCAGCTGTCCGAGGTGGATGTCGACGGCGTCGAGCCGATGACCTCCGTGACCCCGCAGCGCCTGAAACGGCGCGAGGATGTGGTCACCGATGGCGACCAGCAAGACCGCGTGCTGGCCAATGCCCCCGATGCCCGTGAAGGGTTCTTTGCCGTGCCGAAGGTGGTGGAATAATGACCGATCTGAACAAACTGAGCCTTGCCGAAGCCCGCGACGCGCTGCGCAAGGGTGAGACCACCTCGAAGGACCTGACCGAGGCCTGCCTCAAAGCCATCGACGGCGCAGGCGCGCTGAACGCCTTTGTGCATCGCACGCCCGAGATCGCGATGGAACAGGCCGCCGAGGCTGACGCGCGCATCAAACAGGGCGACGCGCCAGCCATGTGCGGCCTGCCCATCGGCATCAAAGACCTCTTCTGCACCAAAGGCGTGCCGAGCCAAGCGGGCAGCCGTATCCTCGAAGGCTTCCTGCCCGAATATGAGAGCACCGTCAGCCAGAAGCTGAAAGACAGCGGCGCTGTGATGCTGGGCAAGCTCAACATGGACGAATTCGCCATGGGCTCGTCCAATGAAACTTCCGTCTACGGCAACGCTGTGAACCCGTGGCGGCGCGAGGGCGACACAGCCGAACTGACACCGGGCGGCTCCTCGGGCGGCTCCGCCGCTGCCGTGGCGGCTGATCTGTGCCTTGCCGCGACCGGCACCGACACTGGCGGCTCGATCCGCCAGCCTGCGGCCTTCACCGGCACCGTGGGCATCAAACCGACCTATGGCCGCTGCTCGCGTTGGGGCATCGTCGCCTTTGCCTCCTCGCTCGACCAAGCCGGGCCGATGACAAAGACGGTACGTGACGCCGCGATCATGCTCGAAGCGATGTGTGGCCATGACGCCAAAGACAGCACCAGTGCCGACTTGGCCGTGCCAGACTTTGAGGCGGCCCTCACTGGCGACATTCGCGGCAAGAAAATCGGCATCCCGCGCGAATACCGCATGGATGGCATGCCCGAGGAGATCGACAAGCTCTGGCAGGACGGCATTGCCATGATGAAGGACGCGGGCGCCGAGATCGTCGACATCTCGCTGCCGCACACGAAATACGCCTTGCCTACCTATTATGTCATCGCGCCTGCCGAAGCATCCTCGAACCTTGCGCGTTATGATGGTGTGCGCTTTGGCCACCGCGCCAAGCTTGACCACGGCGACGGCATCACCGAGATGTACGAGAAAACCCGCGCCGAGGGCTTCGGCCACGAAGTCCAGCGCCGCGTGATGGTCGGCACCTATGTGCTCTCCGCAGGCTTCTACGACGCGTACTACAACCGCGCCCGCAAGGTGCGCACGCTGATCAAGAAAGACTTCGAAGACGTCTTCGCGCAAGGCATCGACAGCATCCTGACCCCGGCGACCCCTTCCGCCGCCTTCGGTCTGGGTGAGATGAAGGACGCCGATCCTGTGGCGATGTATCTCAACGATGTCTTCACCGTGACGGTGAACCTCGCCGGACTGCCCGGCGTGGCGCTGCCCACGGGGCAAAGCAGCACGGGTCTGCCGTTGGGTCTGCAACTGATCGGGCGCCCGTGGGAAGAGGCCGAGTTGCTGTCCTCCGCCTATGCGCTGGAGAAGGCGGCCGGTTTTGTGGCCAAGCCCGAGAAATGGTGGTAAGCCGCAGGGCGGTGAATAAGAGGCGAGAGCGGGTCAGATGATCACACGGACACTTCTAGCGATGACAGCAGGCGGTCTTTTGGCAGCCTGCCAACCGGCGATCCCCGATTCCGGGAACATCAACAGCGGGCGCGGCGTCGGCTTTGGCGACAGCAATTTCGAAGCCGAGCAGCGCGCACGCGATGCGGCGCTGGCAGGCGACGGCAGCTTCACCTCGGACGTGACCGCCCAGCCTCTGGACGACGGCTCCCCCGAAGCGACGGCGGCGGAAACTGCCCGCGTTCTGGCGGCGACCCGTCCTGGCGGGGCAAGCAACGGCCTTGGCAATGACGCCTCGACTAACTCGGGCGTCGCCCCGGTGAACGCCAGCCCGTCGAACCCGCCCCCCGCAGCAGTCAACGCCGTGGGCATCTCGAACGAGAACAACTTTGACGCGGTGTCGGGCCAGCGCAGCATTCAAGACGACGCAGCCCGCGTGGCCGCCAACCGCGCCCAATATCAGGTGGTTCAGCCCGAAGCACTGCCAGAGCGTCGGAACGTCGGCCCGAATATCGTCGCCTATGCGCTGCAATCCAACCAATCGGTCGGTCAGCAGGTCTATAGCCGTATCGGCTTTAACAAGGCCCGCAAGTTTGAACGTGCCTGCGCGCAGTACAGCCACGCCGACCAAGCGCAGATTGCTTTCCTTGAGGCCGGTGGCCCTGAAAAGGACCGCGAGGGCATGGACCCCGATGGCGATGGTTTCGCCTGCAACTGGGATCCCACCCCCTTCCGCCGGGCTGCGCAGGGCTGATAGATGCCTGTCGCGCCTGACGTGACGGCGCATCCCTCGCCCAATTGCGGCCCGCGACGCGGCGGGCTGCGGCCCCGGCTTATCGTCCTGCACTACACGGCGATGACCAGCGCCCGAGCGGCGCTGGAGCGTCTCTGCGACCCCTCTGCGGCTGTCTCTGCGCATTATCTGATCTGTGGCAACGGGCGCATCCTGCAATTGGTTGAAGAAGACCAGCGCGCTTGGCACGCGGGCGTCGGCGAATGGGCGGGTCAGGACGACATCAACTCCCGCTCCATCGGGATCGAGTTGGACAACCGCGGCGATCACCCCTTCTCAGAACCACAGATGCGCGCGCTCGAAACCCTCCTGCCCGGCATCATGGAGCGTCACGGCATCCCGCCCGAAGGGATAATCGGCCACTCCTGCATGGCACCGGGCCGAAAGGTCGACCCCGGCCCCCGATTCGATTGGGCACGGCTGGCGCGGCGAGGGCTGGCCCTGCCTGCGGGCGTCGGCGCGGCACCAAAGACCGCCACAGCCGATACTTTCCGCGCCGCCGCGCAAGCCGCAGGCTTCACCGCGCCCTGTGACGATGCCACGCTGCTTAGCACCGTCAGGATGCGTTTCCGGCCCTGGGCGTGCGGCCCTCTCACCCCCGCAGACTTTGCCGCCTTGCCCGCCCCCATTGACGCGCGGCGCGCCCCCGTCTAGGGCGGTCAGGCGCGGAAGGCTGGATGGCCGCTTCGGTGCTTGTAAAAGCACCGGGGAGGAAAGTCCGGACTCCAAGAAGAAACGGTGCCGGGTAACGCCCGGGCGGGGCAACCCGACGGAAAGCGCCACAGAAATGAAACCGCCCCTTGGTCCGGCTTGCCGGAACCCCCAAGGGGTAAGGGTGAAACGGTGGGGTAAGAGCCCACCGCGGGGCTGGCAACAGCTCTGGCACGGCAAGCCCCACCGGGAGCAATGCCAAATAGGGACCGCGCGCCGATGATCTTCGGGTCAAAGGCGGGGCTCTTCTGCCCCAGCAGGTCCGGGTTGGCAGCTATAGCTGCATCGGCAACGGTGCAGTCAGAGGAATGGTCATCGCCTGTTTTCGGACAGGTACAAAATCCGGCTTATAGGCCTTCCGCGCATATTCCTGCCCTTTCAGGTCCGAAAGGCAGGTTTTTCGACGAAACCGGCGTCTTTCGGCACCGGACGGGCAAATAGCGGTTGACTCGGGCGCGGGTCTGACTAGAACCCGAAATTCAGAATTCACGCACGCCTGCGCGGCCGTGCAGCAGGAGAAGACACATGGCGAAGCCAACCACGATCAAGATCCGCCTGAACTCGTCCGCGGGCACAGGCCATTTCTACGTGACCAAGAAAAACGCACGCACCATGACCGAGAAGATGGTCATCAAAAAGTACGACCCCGTTGCGCGCAAGCACGTGGAATACAAAGAAGGCAAGATCAAGTAAGATCGTCTGCTTTGAACGGTTTCAAAAGGCCACGCGGTTTGCGCGTGGCCTTTTGCGTTGTGGAGGCGGGTAAGGCGCGCTTAGCGCAGCTTTAACCGACCTAGGCCGCCGGGCAACGGCAGCCCGTCAATCGCACCCCTCCCCCGCTTAAGGCGCCTGCACCACCCATTGCCGCGAAGATGGGACGCGCCGATAGCGCAGGCATCCCACCGCCACGTCGAAATGCAGCCGCTCCCGCCCAGAGGCGACCGCTTTCTCTTGCGGCACCTCAAAAGTCGCGCAGACCGCGAGGCTCTCAGCCCCTTGCGTCACCTCATAGGCGGCGCCGGTCAGCGGATCGTGGAGGCTCTGCTCTGTGCTGCGACAGGCGCGAGAAAACGCAGCCTGCTCTGCAGTCTCGCAAATAATCGCATCGGCGAGGTGCCGCAGGTCTGCCAGACGGGTTTGGTCACGGCTTTCCGCGCGCGCATGGCCCGGCCCGCCGACCACAGCGAAACCGGCAAGGAGCGCGGCCAAGACTACAGCCACGGCACCGCCAAAGAACAGCCGGTTCACCCGGCCGCCCCCTGCCGCCCATCGCGGCGGTAATAGCCAAAGATGCCCCCGGCGATTCCCGCCACCGCCAGCGCCTTCAGCGCGAATTGCACTGTCAGATCACCACTGAGGAAGGCATAGATCACCGCTACCAGATCGCCCAACAGGACCGCAGCGGCGAAAAGCAGGGTCACGTAGGTCATCCAACTGCGAATGGCCGAGCGCGCCAGCGCCGGATCAGCGGCCAACCGCCTGTTTTCGCGCGTGGCCAGCCACAGGTACAGCGGCAGCGTCACGATCAGCACCGCCATGGCCCAGCGGATGCGATAGGTCGCCCCGCTGTCCTCTGAGGAGATGAAGTGGTCGATCAAAGCATGCAGCAGCCCCACCAGATACCCCGCGCCAAAAAGCAGCGCCCCGAACATCAGCGCATAGACAAAAAAATCCCGCGCCGTGACCACGGGTCGCGGACGTGGCACCGGCGGGGCAAAGGGCACATCCGCCCAGCCTTCCAATGCGTCGCTGACCTCTTGCGCTGACCAGCCCGCTTGGCCCAACACTGCGGCGATCTCCACGCGGCTTTTGCCTGCGCTGAGCGCATCCCGCACGAATTGCGCCAAATCCCTATTGCCTGCCATGGGTTACCCCCCTCTTTTGGCTTGGAAAAATGCAGTTAAAAGCTGCTCTGAGTCCCGCGCGGCGATGCCGTCAAAGACCTGCGGTGCGTGATGGCACTGGGGGTGCGAGAACACCCGCGCGCCCTGCGCTACGCCGCCTGATTTGGGGTCTGCCGCACCATAAAACAAGCGCTCCAGCCGCGCGGCGGCAATGGCCCCGGCGCACATCGCGCAGGGCTCGAGCGTGACGTAGAGCGCGTGACCGATCAGCCGTTCTGAGCCAACAGCCGCACAGGCCGCACGCAGGGCCAGCATCTCGGCATGGGCGGTTGGATCGTTGCGCGCGCGGGTTTCGTTGCCTGCTGTCGCGACGATCTGGCCCGTTGGCGAGACGACAACCGCCCCCACCGGCACCTCGCCGCGCACGGCAGCGGCGCGGGCCTCGGCCAGCGCCTGACCCATATATGAGCGAAACTCCATTCCGTCACATGGCCGCAAACGCCACCCTTTCGCAAGCCCGTGAAACAGGGTAAGCGCAGTGTATGAACGCAAAAACGCCCCCCTCCGGCTCCGGCCCGCAAAACACCGACACCGATGCTGACGCCAGCACATCCAAGGGCGACCGTATCGCCAAGGTGCTATCGCGCGCCGGTATTGCCTCGCGCCGCGAGGCCGAGCGCATGATCGAAGCAGGCCGCGTGCGCGTGAACGGAGAGCAGATCACCTCGCCCGCGCTGAACGTCACGCCCGAGGACAAGATCACCGTCGACAACACCCCCGTCGGCGCGCCTGAACCGCCGCGCATCTGGCTTTATCACAAGCCCACCGGGCTGGTGACGACAAACTCTGACGAAAAGGGCCGCGAGACGATCTTTGATGCCCTGCCCGAGGACATGCCCCGCGTGATGACCGTAGGCCGGCTTGACCTCAATTCCGAAGGGCTTTTGCTGCTGACCAACGATGGCGGTGTGAAACGCAAACTGGAACTGCCCAGCACCGGCTGGCTGCGCCGCTACCGCGCGCGGGTGAATGGCCGCCCCACGGACGAAATGCTGGAGCCTCTGCGCCGCGGCATCACCGTGGAGGGCGAAAATTTCCAGCCGATGGACGTGACGCTGGACCGCCAGCAAGGCGCGAACGCTTGGCTGACCATCGGCCTGCGCGAAGGCCGCAACCGCGAGATTCGCCGCGCGATGGAGGCCGTGGGCCTGACTGTGAACCGGCTGATCCGCATCTCTTACGGCCCGTTCCAATTGGGCGAGTTGAAGATCGGCGAAGTGGAAGAACTGCGTCGCAAAGTCGTGCGCGACCAATTGGGGCTTGAGTTGGAAGACCCCAGCGGCACCGCTGTGAAAAAGCCCACGGGTCTGCGCCGCCCGCCACGCCGCAAACCCGGCGGCTTCGGGGGCGCGGGCCAGCCCGGTCTGCCCGTGCAACCTGGCGAAGATGACGAACCGCCGCCCCGCCGGGGTGGCGGCAAGGCGAAGAACGCACCGCGTGGCAAGGCTGCCCAAGGCAGGCCCAGTGGTAAACCCAGCGGCAAACCGGGGGCGCGCCCCGCGGGGCGCCCCAATGCGAAACCGGACGGTAAGCCGGGGCCAAAGCCCGGTGGCCGGGGGCCAAAGCCCCGCCGCTGACCGGCGCTGCCCCAAGTTGCCCTGCGCGTTTCCGGAACGCTGCTGACCTGCGTGCGTTGAATAGTGAACGGCAGGCAAGATCAGCGTGAAACCGCTGTCAGAAAAGGGCAATATGTTGCGAATAGTGATGTTTTTGGTGGCCTTGGCCGCGCTCGTGGTTATCATCCTCGGCGCGGCCTCGCTCTTGGGGCGCGCGGCTGACAGTGCCGGCACGGCGCTGCGCCCGATCTGGGGCGGCGAGAGGGGAAACATGATGGCGCCAACGACCTTTCAGAAAATCGCCTTTGGGGCGTTGCTGGTTTTGCTGCTTGGGCTGACCAGCGGTTTTCTCGGGGGGCTTTGATCCATGGCGCAGCGCTTTGGCGGTAAATATAGCCCCGACACGGACGCCACCCCCGGCAGCACACCCCGCAAGACCCACAGCCTGCGGGTCGATCCTGTGGGCGGGCGGGTGAATCTGATGTTCCTGCCCCCGGTCCTGCTGGCTGGAACCTCGCTTATCGGTGGCGCGGGCACCCTGATCCTTGGCCTTGGCGGGGCGTTTTTGTTGGCTTCGGGCGTCTGGCTACTGCGCGACGGACTGCTGGCCGAGGCGGAATACCACGAACGCAAAGTTGCCCGCCGCCCGGTCCTGCCGCGCAAAATTTTGGCCGCAGTATTGGCGGGCGCTGGCGCGGCCCTTGCCGCTTACAGCAATGACCCGAGCCTGATCGCAGCCCTGCTCTACGGCGTCGCGGCCACGGCCCTGCACCTTGCGGCATTTGGCATTGATCCCTTGCAGAACAAAGGCATGGAGGGGATCGACACCTTCCAGCAAGACCGCGTTGCCCGCGTGGTGGATGAGGCCGAAAAGCTGCTTTCGGGTATGAGCCAAGCGATCCTGCGCGCAGGCGACCGGCGGGCCGAAGCACGGCTGTCCGAGTTCCAAGAAACCGCCCGCCATTTGATCCGCACCGTCGAAGAAGACCCCCGCGACCTGACCGCCGCCCGCAAATACCTTGTCGTCTATCTGCGCGGCGCGCATGATGCGACGGTGAAATTCGCCGACCTCTATGCCCGCAATCAAGATGCACAAGCCCGCAACGACTACCTCGCTTTGCTCGACGATCTGGATCAGAACTTTGCCGCCCGCACAGCGAAGTCCTTGCTGGACGACCGCAGCGATCTGAACGTGGAAATCGACGTGCTGCGCGAACGCCTCTCCCGCGAGGGGGTCCGACTGGAACAGCCCGCCCCTGCAAATACCAAGGAAGATCAGTGATGACCGATGCCCTCCGTGAAAAAGCTGCCCAATCGCAAGGGTTGGTGGAAGAAGTGAACGCAACCGTTTTGCCCGAACCGGCGGATGCCAATGCCATCGTGCCACTGGCCAAAGCCGATGCCGCACAGAGCGCGGAAATCCAAAAGCGTATGGCCGAGATCGACGTGACCGATACGCAGTCCATCGTCAGCTTCGGCTCTGCCGCACAGGCCGAGTTGCAAGAGATCAGCCAATCCATGCTGGCCGATGTGCGCAACAAGGATGTCGGCCCCGCGGGCGATAGTCTGCGCACCATGGTCAGCGCGATCCGCGGCTTCTCGGTCTCTGAGCTGGACGTGCGGCGCAAGCAAAGCTGGTGGGAAAAGCTGCTGGGCCGCGCCACCCCATTCGCCAAATTCACCGCGCGTTTCGAAGAGGTGCAAGGCCAGATCGACCGGATCACCGACAACCTGCTGGCGCATGAGCATACGCTGTTGAAAGACATCAAATCGCTCGATCTGCTCTATGAAAAGACACTGCAATTCTACGACGAACTGGCGCTCTATATCTCTGCCGGCGAGGCCAAGATCGTTGAATTGGATCACAAAACCATCCCCGCCAAACAGACCGCGCTGGATAAGGCGAACGAAGACGATCAGGTGATGCGGGCACAGGAACTTCGTGATCTGCGGGCCGCCCGCGATGATCTGGAGCGTCGGGTGCATGATCTGAAACTGACACGTCAGGTCACCATGCAATCCTTGCCTTCGATCCGTCTGGTGCAGGAGAACGACAAAAGCCTCGTGACCAAGATCAACTCGACCTTGGTGAACACCGTGCCGCTGTGGGAAACGCAACTGGCCCAAGCCGTCACCATCCAGCGCAGCGGTGACGCGGCCAATGCGGTGCGCGAGGCGAATGACCTGACCAACGAATTGCTCACCTCCAACGCCAAGAACCTGCGTGACAGCAACAAGGTGATCCGTCAGGAAATGGAGCGCGGCGTCTTCGACATCGAAGCAGTGAAGCAGGCCAACGAAGACCTGATCGGCACCATCGAAGAATCCCTGCAAATCGCCGATGAAGGCAAGGCAAAACGCGCCAATGCCGAGAAGGAATTGCAAGAAATGGAAGGCCGTCTGCGCGACACGCTGGCCGCCGCCAAGGCCCGCGAAACGGGCTTGGGCGATACCACAGGCAACGCGGTGCCAAGCTAAGACCGACGCGAGGGAACAGGTAATGCAAGAACGTCTGCGCAGAAAACTGCGCGCCGGGGGGGCGCTGGCGCTGAGCATGCTATTGCTGGCCTGCGCCGAACCCGCGCCCGTCTTGCAACAGGTCGCCAAGCCGCAGGCCCGCCCTGCGGCAAAGCCCCCTTCTCCGGCTGTGGTGGCCAAACCCACTTCGCAAAAAAGCGCCATGCTGCGCAGCTATCTGCATCAGGTCGAGAAGGCGCAGTTGAGCCAAGACCTGCTGCGCCAAGACGGCGGCGGAGATGACACGCCCTTTACCAGCGAAATGCTGGTCCGCAACTTTGAGCAGATCGCCCTTTATAACGAATATGACGGCAATTTTTCCGGCCACGGTGGGGCCAGCCCCCTGCGCCGCTGGGAAGGGCCTGTGCGCATGCAGATCATCTTTGGTGATAGCATCCCCCCGTCACAGCGCCGCTCCGACACCACCAACATCAAGGCTTTCGCGCGACGCCTTGCCCGGGTTACGGGGCATCCAATCTCAACGACAGGCACGCCTAATTTCATAGTGGTTGTGGCTTCTGAAGATGACCGGGTCGATGCTTTGACCCATGCGGCGGAAAAGGTCGCGGGCGTTAGCCCATCGTCGCTCCGTGCGATGCGCAACATGCGTCGCGACACCTATTGCGCCGTGGCCGCCTATGCCGCGGGCGACAACCCGAATGTCTATACCGCTGCCGTCGCGGTGATCCGCTCGGAAAACCCCGGGCTGCTGCGGCTGTCGTGCATCCACGAAGAACTGGCCCAAGGCTTGGGTCTGGCCAATGACAGCCCCGCCGCGCGCCCGTCGATCTTTAACGATGACGATGAATTCGCCTTGCTGACCAAACACGACGAACTCCTGCTCAAGATGCTCTATGACAAGCGTCTGCGCCCCGGCATGACGGCAGAGCAGGTCAACCCGATCACCCGGATCATCGCACGCGAGTTGACGGACGGGCCGGTGTAACGCAGCTTTACGACGAAAGAATAAGGACCATCCCATGGGCATTTTCGATTTCCTCTCCGGCCAGTTCATCGACGTCATTCACTGGACCGACGACACCCGCGACACCATGGTTTGGCGGTTCGAGCGTGAGGGTCATGAGATCAAATACGGCGCCAAGCTGACGGTGCGCGAGGGGCAAGCGGCGGTCTTTGTGCATGAGGGCCAGTTGGCGGATGTCTTCACCCCCGGTCTCTATATGCTTGAGACCAACAACATGCCGATCATGACCTCGCTTCAGCATTGGGATCATGGCTTCAAAAGCCCGTTCAAGTCCGAGATCTATTTCGTCAACACCACCCGGTTCAACGATCTGAAATGGGGCACCAAGAACCCGATCATCGCCCGCGACCCTGAGTTCGGCCCCGTGCGCCTGCGGGCCTATGGCACCTATTCCGTCCGCGTGAGCGACCCCGCGAAATTCCTGACCGAGATTGTCGGCACCGATGGTGAATTCACCATGGATGAAATCTCTTACCAAATCCGCAACATCATCGTGCAGGCCTTTTCCCGCACGCTGGCCTCCTCTGGTATCCCGGTGCTCGACATGGCCGCCAACACGCGCGAGCTGGGCCAGTTGGTCGGCAAGGATATCGCCGCGCAGATTGCCGAATACGGGCTGGCGATGCCCGAGCTCTACATCGAGAACATCTCTCTCCCGCCCGCGGTAGAGGCGGTGATGGACAAACGCACGTCCATGGGCGTGGTCGGAAACCTTAACGAATACATGCAGTTCCAAGCCGCCGAAGCGCTTGGCCGCGATGGCGCGGGCGGTGCGGCGATGCAAACCGGCCTTGGCGCGGGTCTGGGCATGAGCATGGCGCAGGCCGCCAGCGCACAGGCCGGCCCTTGGGGCGCGCGCCCTGCCCCCACCGCTGCGGCCCCCGTGCCGCCGCCACCGCCGCCGGTCGAAAAGGTCTGGCATATCGCCAAAGATGGCGCGACCTCCGGGCCCTTTTCCAAAGCCGCGATGGGCCGCAAAGTGACCGAAGGCAGCCTCGGGCGCGATGCTCTGGTCTGGACGCCGGGCCAAGATGGTTGGCAGCGGGCCGAGGATGTGGCTGAGCTGGCGCAGCTCTTTACGGTGATGCCACCGCCGCCGCCTCCGGCCTGATCCGCTGGCGCGAGGGGCGACACCTTTGCGCGCAGACGGCCTGCCCCCCCCCCGTGGCCCCCTCTAGGGCGACGGCCCACCCCATCCGCACCGCCGCGATTGATTTTGCAAAGCATCCCTTATGTCCGCCACCGATCTGCCCCCCGCCGCCCCGCTAGAAGAGCACCGTTTCCCCTGTGACACCTGCGGCTCTGACATGCGCTTTGATCCGGCGCAGTCGCTGCTGATCTGCGATCACTGCGGCAATGTGGAGCCTATTGACGGCACCGGCCGCCATGCCCATGCCATCGCCGAGCAAGACTTCCGCGCGGGGCTAGAGGCTGCCCTGCCCGCAGCCGAGATGGAGGAAACCCGCGTTACTACCTGCCCCAACTGCGCGGCGCAGGTGGAATTCGAGCCCGGTAAACACGCCGCCGAATGCCCCTTCTGCGCCACGCCCGTGGTGATCGACACCGGCACCAACCGCCATATCAAACCGCGCGCCGTGCTGCCCTTTGCCCTGCCCGAAGAAAGCGCCCGCGATGCGATGAAAGACTGGCTCGGCGGCCTTTGGTTTGCGCCCAATGGCTTGCAGCAGTATGCCCGCAAGGGGCGGAAAATGCAGGGCATCTATGTGCCCTTTTGGACCTATGATGCCCAAACCGCGTCGAGCTATCGTGGGGAGCGCGGCACGGTCTATTACGTGACCCAAACCGTCATGCGCGATGGCAAGCGGGTGCAGCAACAGGTGCCGAAAATCCGTTGGCGGGCGGCGTCGGGCCGGGTTGCGCGGTTCTTTGACGATGTGCTGGTGCTTGCCTCGCGCTCTTTGCCCAAGAAACACACCGATGCGCTGCACCCTTGGGACCTCTCGGCGCTGGAGCCCTATGCGCCGGAATATCTCGCCGGTTTCCGGGCCGAGGCTTACGGCGTCACGCTGGAGGAAGGCTTTGTTCAGGCCCGCGCCCATATGGACCGGGTGATTGAACGCGACGTGAAATTCGACATCGGCGGGGACCGCCAGCGGGTGCATGACATCAACACCCAGATCAGCGACGTGACCTTCAAACATATCCTGCTGCCGGTCTGGCTAGCCGCGTATAAATACCGCGGCAAGACCTATCGCTTTGTGGTGAATGGCCACTCCGGCAAGGTGCAGGGCGAACGGCCCTATTCCGCGATCAAGATCACCTTCGCCGTGGTGCTGGGGCTGATCACCGCCGCCATCGTCGGCTATTTCATGGCCCAGCAATGACCCAGACCTACGACCAATTCACCGACCTCTTGCAGGCCCGCTATTCCTGTCGCGCCTTTCTCTCTGACCCGCTGCCCGAGGAGACCATTACCCAGATCGTCAGCGCCGCGCGTCACGTGCCCTCATGGTGCAATGCGCAGCCATGGCAGGTGAGCGTAACGCGCGGCGCAGGCACCGACGCCTTTCGCGCCGCATTGCTTGAGGCCGCCAGCGCAAACGCCCCGGTGGAACCGGACCTGCCATGGCCCACAGGCTATTCGGGCGCCTATGCCGAGCGTCGCCGCACCTGTGGCTTCCAACTCTACGACGCGGTGGGCATCGCCAAATCCGACCGCGACGCGCGCAAGGCGCAGATGCTGCGCAACTACGCGCTTTTTGACGCGCCGCATGTGGCCATTGTGACCGCCCCTGCCGAGCTTGGCCCCTATGGCGCGATGGACTGCGGCGGCTTCGTCACGGCCTTCACCCTCGCCGCCACCGCGCTTGGCGTGGCCAGCATTCCGCAGGCCGCCATCGCCGCCTATGCGCCCTTGGTCCGCGAGGTGCTTGATCTGCCCGAGGATCGGCTGGTGCTCTGCGCGATCTCATTCGGCTATGCCGATACGAAGCATTCGGCCAATGGCTTTCGCACCGAACGGGCGACCCCCTCAGAGATTATCGATTGGAAAGACTGACATGCGCGCATTGCTGCAACGGGTGACCGAGGCGTCGGTCACGGTAGAAGGTGAGATCATCGGAGAGATCGGCCCCGGCATGTTGATCCTTGTCTGCGCCATGCCCGAAGACACCGAAGATACCGCCGAGAAACTCGCCCTCAAAATCTCCAAACTGCGGCTTTTCAAGGATGAAGGCGGCAAGATGAACCTGAGCCTTGCGCAAACCGGCGGCGCAGCCTTGGTGGTGAGCCAATTCACCCTCGCCGCCGACACCTCGCGGGGCAACCGCCCCGGCTTTTCCGGCGCGGCAAAACCCGAGGTGGCCGAGGCGCTTTACGCGCATTTTGCCCGCAGCCTCGGCGCTTTGGACATTCCAGTTCAGACGGGACGGTTTGGCGCGGATATGTCGGTGGCGCTGGTCAATGACGGGCCGGTGACCCTCTGGCTCGACAGCGCAGCGCCTTGATATTGCGGTAGAAAGCATGGACCGGCAAGCTTGGGAGGAGGTAAGCTTGCCGGCCGGTATAACGGGTCCGGGAGGAGGACCGTTAAGATGCGGTGTCAGATCAACCCGGGGAGGAGAAGCGGGGTCCGACGCCTGACAATGCGGCGCTCAGAGCGCGACATTGATTGCTGAAGGTCATAAGCGCTGTGGCTTACAGACCGTCGTATTCTTCTGTCACCAGCGCTTGGGCGTGCTGCGGGATCTGGTTGCGGTCGATGCCCGCGCGTTCCAGCTGGTCGTCGCTCATGCCGTTCAACACGGACTGCATACGCGAAATCTGCATCTGGGTGACGCCACGCGCCAGCAGGCTGCCGACTTTGCCAGCAGCGGTGCCAAGTGCACCGAATACCGGAGCGGTCGCGTCACGCTGGGAGAAACCGTGAGGGGCGGATAGGGTGTCGTTATACTTCATAGGTCTGTTCCTTCGAAAGTTCTTCCGACGCCACACGCCGGATGTCGTACCGCGCGATGCCGATGTCCGACAGTTCGCGATCACTCAGTACGTTAAGTTCTGTGAAAGTTCGGTTGTAAGCTGCGCGCCGGGCCTTGATCTGGGCCACACGACGGCGCATGCCGTCAAAGGTGTGATGAAGCCCATCGAGCGCGGAGCTCAGGGTGGTGCCACGTGAGATTGCCATCGTCATAAGCGCAACTCCTTTCAGAATGCTGCAGGTGCATTATCAATGCTGCAATGCAGAAGTAGTACGCTCTGACCCGATTTTGAACCCGCAGAATTTGCATAGGCGCTATGCCCGTCGCGAAAGGCCGGGGGCTAACTATAGGTAAACAGCCTAAAATTTTTGCGCCGATACACAGGAAATGTGCATCGGCGCAACGCAGCTGGGCTGCAATCGGGGAATTTGGGGAATGGGGGCGATCTAATCCGCCCTACCCGTCTGAGTCGTTTAGCTCACAGGTTCCCAAGGGCGCGTATAGACGCTGAGCACTTTCGATACGTCGTCATGCGTGGCGTCGTGCATGGTGACCTGAGCCACCAACCCGCGCTTTTTGTCGTCTATCACGTCGGTCACCCGTGCGGCACAGCCCGCCTTCTCAAGGCTGCCATTGTAGACCCGCGTGATCGCATCCTTGCGCAGATCGGGCTTAAAGATCTTGCCCACGGCGGTCTTGGGCAACTCGTCCATGATCTTGAGGTGTTTTGGCTGGGCGGCACGTTCGGCGACATGCTCGCGCGCGAAGGCGAGCAGTTCCTCTTCGGTGACCTTGGCACCCTCCACCAGTTCGACAAAGGCACAGGGCACCTCGCCCGCGTGGGGATCGGGCTGGCCGATGGCCCCGGCAAAGGCGACGGCCTCATGGCCCAGCAATGCCTCTTCGATCTCAGCCGGGTCGATGTTGTGACCGCCGCGGATGATCAGGTCTTTGGCACGGCCCGTGATCCAGATGTAGCCATCCCCATCAATCCGGCCTAGATCGCCGGTGCGCAGGTATTTCTCGTGGTAGAAGAGGTCTTTGTTCTTGTCTTCCTCGACATAGGTATGGCCCGCAAAGACACCGGGGTTCGACACGCAGATCTCGCCAATCTCATCCGTTTCCGCGTCAATCGGCCCGTCCGCCGTGCCCTTGATGATCCGCACATCCGAATAGGGGAATGCGATGCCGATGGAACCGACCTTTTTGGGGCCATCCGTCGGGTTACAGGAGACAAGGCAGGTCGCTTCGGTCAGGCCGTAGCCTTCGACCAGCGTGACGCCTGTGGCCTTTTCAAAGCGGCGGAAGAGTTCCAGCGGCAGCGGGGCCGAGCCAGAGAAGGCGGTCTTTACGGTGTTGACATCCGCATCGATCGGGCGCTGCATTTTGGCCGAAATCGCCGTCGGCACGGTGATGATAAAGGTGATCTTCCACCGCTCGACCAGCTTCCAGAAGTTGTCAAAGACGCCATCTCCGCGATAACCCTGCGGCGTCGGAAAGACCACATGCGCGCCCGACGACACGGCGGCCATCAGGATGACGTGGCAGGCAAAAACGTGGAACAGCGGCAGCGGACACATGATATTGTCCTGCTCGCTGAACAGCAGGCGATGGCCCAGCCAACCGTTGTAGATCAACCCGGAATACTTGTGCTGCGCGACTTTGGGCATCCCGGTGGTGCCGCCGGTGTGGAAATAGCAGGCAACGCGGTCTTCTTGCACATCCTCGAAGTTGAGCGAAGTGTTCTGCTTGGCGATTTCGGCGTTGAAGTTGAGGTATTTCGCTTGGTTGTTCACCATCCCCTTGGGCCGCACCAGCGGGACGATCCAGCTTTTCGGCGGGGTCAGATAGCGGACCAGATCAACTTCGAGCACCGTATGCACCTTGGGCGCAAGGCGCACCGCCTCGGCGGTCTTTTGGGCCACATCGGTTTTGGGGAAAGGCCGCAGAGTAACGACGACCGATGCGCCGACCTCGCGCAGGATCGCGCCGATCTGTTCGGCATCCAGCAGCGGGTTGATCGGGCTGACGATCCCGGCCACGGCGCCGCCCAGCAGGGTGATCGTCGTCTCGTTACAGTTCGGCAGCACATAGGCCACCACGTCTTTCTCGCCCACGCCGAGGCTGCGGAACAGGTTCGCGGCCTGCGTCACACGGCCATGCAACTCTTTCCAGCTCAGCGTTTCGGCCTTGTCTTTTGGGCCTGAGAATATCTGATAGCTGACGGCGTTGTGGTTGGGGAATTTCGCGGTCGTATTGCTCAGCATTCCGTAGAGCGTCTTGGCCACGTCGCGGTCTTCCCACGGCATTTCCGCCGCGATGGCATTGCGGTCTTCGATCCCGGCGAATGTCATGGTGTCTCCTCCCCTATGCCGGTGTTCCGGCTTATTCTCCTCGCGCCAGATTGCGGTGAAACGCGCCGTTTCGCAAGCAATCGGCGGCAACAAACGCAACGTCACACGAGGGTGACGTAACGCCGGGGTTGCGTGGTTCAAGTTTGCCTTAGGCTGCGGCGACGGCCCCATCGGTGAATTGCAGCCGCGCCAGACGCGCATATAGCCCGTCGCTGGCCACCAGTTCGTCATGGGTGCCGATGGCGGCGATGCGCCCAGCTTCCATGACGACGATGCGGTCAGCCTTTTTCACCGTGGCCAGACGGTGCGCCACGATCAACGTGGTGCGGTCGGCACTCAGACGGTCCACAGCAGCCTGCACCAGACCTTCGCTTTCTGAATCCAGCGCAGAGGTCGCCTCATCCAGCAACAGCACCGGCGCGTCGCGCAGGATGGCGCGGGCGATGGCGATGCGCTGTTTCTGCCCGCCCGACAGCATCACGCCACGCTCGCCCAGATAGCTGTCATAGCCCTCGGGCAAGGCGGTGATGAAATCATGCGCCGCCGCGGCGCGGGCGGCCTCCTCAACCTCTGCGTCGCTGGCATCGGGCCGTCCAAAGCGGATATTCTCGGCCGCCGTGGCGGCAAAGATCACCGGGTCTTGCGGCACCAGCGCAACAGCACGGCGGAAGTGATCCCGCGCCACATCGCGCAGGTCGACACCATCCAGCGTGATCCGCCCCGACTGCGGGTCATAAAAGCGCAGGATCATCTGAATTATTGTCGTCTTCCCCGCGCCCGAGGGGCCGACAAAGGCCACCGTCTCACCCGGATTGATCTCAAGATCGATGCCATCCAACGCCGCCACATCGGGCCGGGCGGGATAGGTGAATTGCACGTTCTCAAAGGCGATCTTGCCCGCCACGGGCTGCGGCAGGCTGACCTGCGCCTCGGGCGCCGGATCTTTCACCGTGTCCTCGGTCTGGAGCAGATCAACCAGCCGCTCCGTGGCACCCGCTGCGCGCTGCAACTCGCCCCAGATCTCGGACAGGGCGGCGACCGCGCCCGCGACCATGACCGCATAGATCACGAATTGCACCAGCGCGCCCGCGCTCATCGCATCGGCGCGCACATCCCGCGCGCCGATCCACAGCACGCCCACCACGCCCGCGAAGACCAGAAAGATCACGATCACCGTCATCGCGGCGCGGGTCTTGATCCGGCGCTGCGCGGCGTCGAATGAGGCTTCGGTCATCTGCGCGAATTGGCCCCGGCTTGCGGCCTCATGGGTAAAAGCCTGCACTGTTTGCACCGCGCCCAGCGTTTCAGAGGCATTGCCCGAGCTGGCAGCGATCCAGTCTTGGTTCTCTCGGCTCAGCACCCGCAGGCGGCGGCCCAGCGTCAGGATCGGGATCACCACCGCAGGCACGATCAGCAACACAAGCCCGGTGAGCTTGGCCGAAGTCAGCAGCATCAGCCCCAAGCCCCCGACAAAGATCAACAGATTCCGCAGCGCGATCGAGACCGAAGAGCCGATCACCGACAGGATCAGCGTCGTGTCGGTGGTGATCCGGCTCAGCACTTCGCCGGTCATGATGCGCTCATAGAACGAAGGGCTCATGCCCACCACGCGGTCAAAAACCGCGCGCCGGATATCGGCCACCACCCGTTCGCCCAAGCGCGTCACCAGCGCATAGCGTAGCCCGGTGCCCACGGCGAGCAGCGCCGCGATCAGCAGGGCGGCAACGAAATAAAGGTCGAGCAATTCGCTCTCCCCGGTGCCGAAATTGTCGATCACCCGGCGCACGGCCAAGGGCAGCGTCAGCGAGATCATCGCGGTCAGCACCAGCGCCGCCCCGGCGGCGGCCATGAGCACGCGGTAAGGGGCCATGAAGGGCATCAACGCCGCCAGAGCGCCGATCCGCCGCGACTTTTCGCGTTCATCTTTGGCGGACTGTGCGGGGGCTGGGGTGCGGGCCATGGGCTTTCCTTTGTCTTTCCACATCGGTCATGGCTCGGGGGCTGGGCAGGGTCAAGCAAGACCGGCCTCATAAGGACAATCTGCCGCCCCTGTTGGGCGCATCAGGCGCAACTATCCCGCGCGTTGACGGCGGTCTAAACAGGTCTGGGAAAGAGTGGAGCGGGCGGCGGGAATCGAACCCGCATCATCAGCTTGGAAGGCTGAGGTCTTACCATTACACAACGCCCGCGCTACGGCCTCCCTCCTATTTTATCGCTCTGCGAGCGTCAAGTGGAGCGATGCCCCTTTGGCAAGATCAATCGCATGAGCCTGCTCTTGCCAGTGGCCCGTCATCAAGGTGGCAGCCCGGCCCATGGGGCACTAGCTTAGCGTTATGGGATGAAAACGAGGCATTGGCATGGACGCCAGATCGGCTCAGGACCAAAAGCGCGAAGTCGTGTTGACCCACGGTGTTCTCAGCGAGAACCCCGAGGACCTGTTTCACGGCACCGGGCTGCGGGTCGCGCGCGCAGTTCTGCACGAAGCGGTGCTGCGCCTGTGGAGCGATGACGCCTTTGGTATGGCCGGAAACGTGGCCTTTCGCGCGCTACTGGCGATTTTCCCGTTCCTGATCTTTACCAGTTCGCTCACCGCCTTTGTCGGCGATCGGTCGATGGCCGATGACTTGATCCATTTCCTGATCGCCATTGTCCCCCCTGCCCTGATCGAACCCATCGTGTCAGAGGTGGAAAAGGTCATGACCGTGCCGCGCGGCGATTTGCTGAGCGTGGGTATCTTGCTGACCGTCTGGTTTGCTGTGGGCGGGGTCGATGGGGTCCGCATCGGCTTGAACCGCGCCTATGGGCTACGCGAGACGCGCTCGGTCTTCACGATCTATGCGGTGCAGGTGGCCATGGTGCTGCTGGCGAGCCTGATCCTTGTGATCGTCGGATACCTTTTAGTGCTGGCCCCGCGCGCCGGGTCTTGGCTGCATATGCTGATGCCGGGGTTTGATCCGGGGTCGGTGACTGTCGGCCTTGTCCGCTTCCCGGCCTCGGCCACGATCCTGCTGGTCGCGCTTTTTGCCGCCCATGTGATCCTGCCCGCCCGGCGCACGAAGTTTAACAACATCTGGCCCGGGGTGGTGGCCACCGCCGTTGCGTGGACCCTGCTGGCGATGCTGTTTTCGTCCTACCTGCGCAGCTTTGGCACCTATGCCAGCTATTACGCGGGCATGGCTGGGATCATCGCGGCGCTTTATTTCATGTATCTCGCCGCACTGGTACTGATCTTTGGCGGCGAGTTGAACCGCGCGCTGCGCATTCGCAGACTGGCCCGCGCGATGAGCGATTAACCCTCAATCCCTTTCGCAGGGCGTGCCCGCAGCGCCCCAGACCGTCACATCATGCACCAGCGCATCAAGCGACCCCTTGGGCACCGACCGTCCCGCGCCAGGGGCGAAACCCCAGTTCACGAAAGCCGAGTTTTGCAGGTGATCTACCAGTGAGGCGATGTCATGCCCGTCGTTGGTCTCAGGGTCGCGCAACTGGGTGCAGACCTCTGCCGAGGTCTTGCCGAGCCACGCCAATTCCACCGGAGGCAGCCGCCATGCATCGTCGATATGCGGCGGGGCGTGGGGCACGGTATTGGCGGCGGCAGAGGTGACATGGCAGGCGTCGCAAGGAATGCTCTCGGCCCCGATCCGGCTCTCGCCCGCGCGCACGTTCATGCCATGCACCGCCTCTGGCCCATAGCCCAACGCCTGCCACATCGGCTGCCCCTCTTCGCCCACATGGCAGTTGGTGCAGCGCGGATGCGCAGTGACAGTAAAGATCCGCTCCCACGCCGCCAGCCCCTCCGCCCGGTCAGGCGCGTCCTGCGCTACTGCAGGGGCGGCCAGCATCAGCGCGGCACAGGTCAGGAGGTACTTCATGCGAAATCCACGGATTTGGAGAGGGGGAGTTCACGGATACGCTGACCCGTGGCGGCAAAGATCGCATTGGCCAGCGCAGGCGCGGCAGGTGGCACGCCCGGCTCACCGATGCCGCGCAGTTTGCCGCCATTCTCTAGCCCACGCACCTCGATCTTGGGCGTCTGGTACAGCCGCAGCCCTTCGTAGAGGTGATAGTTGTCCTGCTGCGGCACCCCGTCGCGATAGGTAAGCTCGCAGTTCATCGCATGGCCCAATCCCCAAATCACCGCCCCGGAAAGCTGCGCCTCAAAGTTCACCGGGTCCAACACGCGGCCCACTTCGGCGACCACGAAAACGCGGTCGATCTTGAGGCCCGCATCGGTCTGGCTGACCTCGACCACCTCGGCCACCGGCACGCCGAAGGACAGGCAAAACGCCAGCCCCCGGCCCCGCCCCGGCCCAAGGTCCGCGCCCCAATCCGACATCTCGCCCACGGCCTCCAACACCCCGCGCGAGGGCGCATGGGTGCAAAGCCGCAACCGTTCCTCCAACGGATCGACGCCTGCGGCATGGCACATCTCATCCATGAAGCTTTCGTGCAGAAACCCATTGCCCGACGCCCCGACCGAGCGCCACGAACTGACCGGCACCATCGCCGGCACCCGGTGGCCGGTGACGCGGTAATCGGGGATCGCGAAGGGCTGATCCCACGCCCCCGCGACGATGGCGATGTCGGGGCCAAAAACCGGCTGGTTCAACCGCGCCATCTGCGATTCCGCCGTCGAAGGTGCCGCGATGGCCAGATCATAGGCCGCGATCTGCCCGTCCGAGACCTTGCCACGCGCCCGCGCCATGGCCAGCGGGCGGGGGAAGTCATGGGTGAAATCCTCCTCGCGCGACCAGACCATCTTGATCGGCGTGCCGGGCATTTGCATCGCCACTTCGACGGCGCGCAGGGTATAGTCATCCTCCAACCGCCGCCCGAAACTGCCGCCTGACATCAGCACATGGATATGCACGTTCTCGGCGTCGATCCCGGTCAGCGCGGCGACATTGGCCTGCATGAAACGCGGAATCTGCGTGCCGGTCCAAATGTCGGCGCGGCCCTTCTCAAGCTTCACCACGACGCTCATCGGCTCTAGCGGGGCGTGGGCCAGATAGGGAATGCGGTACTCGGCCTTCAGCACATCGCCCTCGGCAAGGGCCGCGGACATGTCGCCGTCATCGCGGAACCGGCTGTCTTGGCGGTCCTCGGTAAAGGAGGCCGCGACCGCTTTGAACTGCTCCGCCGTATCGCCGGTATAGGGCGACGGCCCCCAATCGCATTCCACCGCCTGCGCAGCCTGAAAAGCCCGCCATGTATTGTCGGCCACCACGGCGACGCCGCCGGTGATGGGCAGGACCGCCTCCACACCGCGCATCTTTTCGGCGCGGCCCGCATCAAACCCCATGATCTTTCCGCCCTGCGCCGGGTTGGTGCGGGTCGTGGCGTGGAGCATCCCTTCCATCGCCATGTCGATGCCATAGGTCTGGGTGCCGGTGGATTTCGGCACGATATCGGTGCGCATTTGCGCCTTGCCCAAATGCCGCCAGTCGCTGGGATCGCGCAGCGTAACCTCGGTCACTGGGTCGATCTCTGCTGCTGCGGCGGCAAAATCTTGATAGGCCAATCGCATCCCGTCGGGCAGCACCACGGCGCCCGCTTCGGTCTTAAGCTGGCTCCGCTCTAGACCTGTCTGAGCCACGGCGGCGGCCAAAAGCGTTTCACGTGCCACAGCCCCGGCCATGCGCAAGCGGTCATACATATCCGGCACGGTAGAACTGCCGCCGGTCAGTTGCAGCCCCAGCAGTTTCCCCGCCACATCCGACGCCCCGCGCCCGGTCCGCGCGAGCAGCGTCTCCGAGGTCGCGGCAATCGGCATCGCCTCAACCCCCACCACGCCGTTGTAATAGACCGGCGAAGGAGGGCCGGGCGTGATCTGAACCGCATCAAGATCGACGTCCAATTCCTCAGCAATCATATGAGCTTGGATAGAATATGCCCCCTGCCCCACATCGGCGCGCGGGGTGATCAAGGTGACGCCGCTCGCGTCGATTTTGACGTAGGGAGTGATCGCCGCCGCGCCGGGGGCCAGCCCCTCAAGCAGCGGGTTCTTCAGGTCACGTTTATAAAGATAGGTGCCAAAGGCGACACCCCCGGCAATGGCCGCAGAGCCGACGATAAAACTACGGCGGGTGATGGTGCGCAGGCGCGACATATTCAGGCCCCCCGCAGTCGGGCGGCGGCGCTGTGGACCGCAGCGCGGATGCGCGGATAGGTGCCGCAGCGGCAGAGGTTCCCGCTCATCGCGGCGTCGATCTGATCGTCCGTCGGCTCGGGGTTCAACTCAAGAAACGAGGCTGCCTGCATGATCTGTCCGGATTGGCAGTAGCCACATTGCGCGACCTGATGCTCTACCCATGCCGCCTGTACCACATGCAGCGCTTCCGGCGTGCCCAAGCCTTCGATGGTGGTGACATTGCCGTTCACATCCGCCGCCCGCAATTGGCAAGACCGCACGGCCAGCCCATCAACGTGCACGGTGCAAGCACCGCATTGCGCGATGCCGCAGCCGTATTTCGGCCCGGTGATTCCCAACTCGTCGCGCAAGACCCACAGGAGCGGCATGTCGTCTTCCACGTCCACTTCGTGGACCGTGCCG
Organism: Sulfitobacter sp. NFXS29; assembly: GCF_040148765.1. NCBI lineage: Bacteria > Pseudomonadati > Pseudomonadota > Alphaproteobacteria > Rhodobacterales > Roseobacteraceae > Sulfitobacter > Sulfitobacter sp. NFXS29. Next base: position 374,985 of record NZ_JAGDED010000001.1, on the reverse strand, counting down.
TTAACCGTCAATTCCATCGGTGATCCTTCCGCCCTGTTGGCCTTAATGTAACCAGCGGCGCATATCGCGCAAGGCTGCGCGCGGCGGGTCGCGCAGCGTCATTTTGTCAGAGCGTGGCAGGCAGGTGCCGCCCCTTGGCCTATTCGAGGTCTTGCGCCGTGAGGGCGCGGTGGATCTCGCGGCGCACCAGTTTGCGCACATTGCGGGTGATCCGTTCGCCCAAAGCGCCCTGCAACTCGGCGCGGACGATCTCTGTCACCAGATCGCGCAGCGCGTCTTCGTCAAGGAACTGGTCATCGCCCGCCACGCCTTCGTCTTGCGCGGAGGCGGTATAGCCGAATTCCGGTGCGGTCGCCGCCGGATCGGCGACACGCGGGCCGCTGTCGGCGAAACGGCGCACCTGTTCTTCGACCTGCGGTGTCGAGGGCTGCGGGCGGCGCGGGGCCGGTTTTTCGGCCTCTACCGTTGCCGTGTCGGCGATCGGTGCTTCTGGCGCCTCAAGCTCCGCATCGTCTTTCCACTCCATCGCCGGGGGCTCTGTACCGGAATAGTCGTTGTCGCCGGGGGCGTCGGGGTCCCAATCGTCAGAGATCTTGCCGATGGCTGTCTCCAACGCGGCCAGCTTGTCACTGCGGCTTGCGCCCGTGGCCTTGGCCACCGCCTCGGAGACGGTCCGGGCCTTGGTCTCAACCTCCGCCGCGGCGTCTGAAACGGGCTCTGAAGCGGGGGTGCCGTAGTCTTCGGCATGCAGATCACTGGGATCGTCATGCAGCATGTCATAGTCCAAAGGCGAGACCTTGGCGGGGTCAACGGCGGCGGGCCGCGGGCGGTCTTTGCCGTCTGAAGTGGCTACCCTGAGCGCCGGGGTCAGCACCAAACGGTCGCTCGACGCGCTTGGCGTTTTGTCGGCTGGCGGGGTGGCGGGATGGCGGGCGGAAACGAAGGGACGCTCTGCCTCCTCGGCACTGTCATCCTCTTCGGTCTGCATGGCTTGGGTAAGGCTCAGCGGCTGCGGCGTGGCCTTGTGGGGCTCGCTGGTCTCATCATCGGAATCGGGGCGTGCTGGGCTGGCAGTGGTGGCGCGCAGCGACAGATGCGGGGTGAAGTCCTCCGACGTGATCTTATCCGCCGCGGTCGAGCGCATGCTTTTGAACTCTGCCCCCTCGTCCTGCTGCTGTGGGGCAGCAGCCTGAGCCTCGGCGTCGCTTACAGGACCGGGCGCCTCAACGGGGCTGGGCACCGACGGGGGGTTGGACGTTTGCAGGGGACGCTTGTCTTCGGATACCAATCGGCGAATCGACGACAGCACGTCTTCCACCTCCGCATTTGTGACGGGTTCGGACATATTTCTCTACCACTCTTGCCTCGCGGATAGCTTAACCGCGCGGGAGGATTCTCACAATGGGGCGGTGCAAAATGCCAAACGGCCGTGCGAAATGTCAGTCTTTTTGCAACGCGCGCAACACGCGATCCAGCGCTTGGCCCTCTTTGGAGTATTTAGCAGGGGCGTCCTTAACAAGGTTGTAATAGGCCCCCGCGTCATAGATCTGCACCGGCAGCTTCAGGTCCTGCGCGGTCAGACGGCCAGTCGCCGCCAGCACCGAATAGGCCGCCACATAGAGGTTGGCGCGGGCCGACACGCGGGTCGATTCCGCGTCCAGCAGCGATTGTTCGGCATCCAGCACGTCCAATGTGGTGCGCGCGCCGAGGGTGGCTTCTTCGCGGATGCCGCGGAAAGCGATACGCGCCGCACGAATTTGCCTGTCAGAGGCCTCCAACTGCGCGCGCGCCGAGGCCAGCGTGGCATAGGCGTTGCCCACTTCCTGCTCTACATCATGGCGGACGACATGCAGGTTCGCACGCTGTGCGTCACGCTGCGCCATCGAACTGCGCACGGCCGAGGACAGCGCCCCGCCCTGATAGATGGTCTGTCCAACCTCCACCCCGACGCTGCCGCTGCGGGTATAGGCCTCACTGTCGAAGGTCTCGTTCAGGCCATACTGGCCGTTCAGCGTGATCCGAGGGGCCATGGCCGCCTCATTGGCTTCGACGCCAAGATCGGCAGCCGCCACCTGATGCTGTGCGGCGATGATCGACGGATGGGTGCGCACGGCCAAGGCCTTGGCCGACGCGAGATCACCCCCGATATTCGGCAGGCTCGGCGGTTGGCTGAGGTTGCCGGGCGCATGGCCCACCGCGTTGCGATATTCCTCGACCGCGCGCAGCAGGGTGCCTTCGGCCCCGGCCAGCCCGCTGCGGGCATCGGCAAGCTGCGCTTCGGCCAAGGCCACATCCGTGCGGGTAACTTCGCCCACGTCGAAACGATCCCGCGCGGCGCGCAGTTCTTGGGTCAGCAGCCGCAGGTTGTTGTTGCGCAGCTCGACCGTTTCCGAGGCTTCGATCACGCCCATATAGGCCGCAACCGCGCGCAAAAGCACCTGCTGCTCTAGGTTCACCAAAGCCTGACGGGTGGCCAGCACAGTCTCTTTCGCGCCTTCAATCCGATAGGCGCTTGCGCCGAAATCATAGAGCAACAGCTCACCAATCAGGCTGATCGACGCCTTGAGACTTTCCGTCGACTGGGCCGGCAGCAGCGAAGAGCTGCGCGTGGTGCCGAAGCTCTGTGTAAGCCCCGCCGCCCACCGCAGCACGGGTTTCAGCGCCGACTTCGCCGTGGCAACATCCTCATCGGCGGCGCGCAAAAGCGCGCGGTTCTGTTCAAGCAGGCCCGAATGCTCATAGGCCCCCACCAGCGCATCGGCCAATGTTTCAGCCGATGCCGGCCGCGGCAGGGCCGCGCCGCTCGCCAAAACAAGGCTCACCGGCACTGCGATGGCAAAACGTTTGAGGGTTTTCGTGAAACTGTTCGCGCTCATGGCTCAATGCCCCTGAATGGCTTTTTTAGACCTTGTAGACCGGCCCATGGGCCGATCGGGACGGGTGCCCCTACCCTGAAAGCGACGCGGCGCGCGATACGGATCAGCGCGCCATCAACTTGCTTACAGCTGAAATTCTGCCTGCCGTTCAAAGCCACGCAGCACCGGCGCACCGGCGTTAAATTCGGGCCGCCAGGACACCTGACCCCCGCGCTTATAACCTACGCGCACTTCGCCCAAACCCCGATTCATAAAGAGACAAGCAATCCGCCCGCCCTCTTTCACCTGCTCCAACAAGGCTTCGGGCACCTCGCCCACCGCGCCCTGAATGATCACAACGTCATAGGGGCCATGCTGCGGCGCGCCCTCGGTCAGCGGGGCGACATGCACGATCACATTGTCCGCCCCTGCCTGCGCCAGCGCCTCCTGCGCCTCGGCGGCCATCGCCTCCTCTTCTTCGACAGCGACGACGGCCTCGGCCATATGGGCGATCACGGCGCTGGAGTAGCCCATGGCGCAGCCGATATCGAGCACCAGCTCGTCGTTCGTGATGTCGAGGTGATCGAGCATTTTGGCCAATGTCCGCGGATCAAGCAGCACCCGGTCCTGACCGAGATCGAGATTCTCACCCAGATAGGCGGCCTCGCGCTGCGCGGCTGGCACGAAGTCTTCGCGCTGCACGGTCAACATCGCGTCGATGATTGGAAACTTGGTCACATCCGAAGGGCGGACCTGCGTATCTACCATGGTTACGCGGCGGGCGGCGAAATCACTCATCAGCTAAACTCATTCGTTCAGGGTGTCTGAAGAGTGATGTGCCACATTGCCGGGCCAGCGGCAACGCCCTGACCGCATTTTCACACGCATATGGGTCTTGCGGCCTTCCTCGTGATCCGTTAGCAGTGCGCCAACCACCGGTCGGCGAGTTGGCGGAGTGGTTACGCAGCGGATTGCAAATCCGTGTACAGGAGTTCGATTCTCCTACTCGCCTCCATTTAAAATCAACTACTTAGCTGATTTTTTCAAAATCCGTTGATGCAAGTCTAAACAAATGTCTAAACATTCTGTTTTTGTTCCGTTCTCTTCAGGGCCGAACGCGCGGCACCCAATTGTGCCGAAGAAGCCTATGCTTCTGCGTCGCCAAACAGCCAAAGAAGAACGATCGCTAACAATGGGGTTAACAACAGTGAAACCAGAACCCAGAACACTTGGCTACGCCCTCTAGTTTTTGCCATATCACTTGGCAATAAAATGTAGATCCAAAGGACGAACACCACAGCGACCAGAACAATTACGATACTGAGAAGTTCTTCCATGCTTCGCCCATCCCGTTATTCTTCCCGACATGGATCGAAAACCCGCGATGGCTAGCTTCTGTTCCGTTCTGTCCGCTTGCGCTGAGCTTGCTGTGCTCTGATCCGCTGCCGGACCTTTTTGGTGTAGTGAAGAACCATGGCTGGACTTTGGCCCGTCACGGCAGCGACCAGATCATCACTACAGCCAGCTTCGACCAGCTCACAGGCCGCATTGTAGCGCCAGCTATGGATGTCATAGTCGAGCGCACCGATCCGATCCCTAACCTTCCTGACCGCGGCAGAGGCGCCCCGGTAGGACCAACGGTTGGTCCCACGCTCATTTGTGAGAATGAAGATTGAGTGCCGACTTGCCGCGTCAAGAGCGGCTTGCAGCTCGTCGAGTATTGGAACCCAGAGCTCCTTCTTCGTCTTGCTCTGCCGTACGAAGAATGCGCCGTCCTGAATGTCGGACCACCGCATGTCCAATACGTCTCCGATCCGCTGGCCCGTACCGACACACAGCTCCATGACAAGCCGTTCACGCGTCTCAATGGGGCAGCTATCCCGATAGGCCTCCAAAAGCTCATGAGGCCATGGTTCACGCTCCTGCTTTACGGTCTTCAGCTCAGGAACACCGCGCGCCGGATTGGTATCTCGCCAGCCAAGGTCCACACAGTGCTCCATGAGGACCCTGAGGATCCTGAGTGAGTAGTTAGCGAAATACGCCTTGTCGGCGTTTGCGTCTCGCAAGCGGATCACATCCTTGCGCTGCATCTTGGCCGGATTCCGGTCCCCCATGATGGTAGCGAAGAAGACGAGGTGCTTGTCGTAATCAAGCGCCGTGCGGGTCTTCAAATTCGCGTACCGAGGCGACTTGTGATAGCTCTTAATGAGTGCATGGAAGGTTCGAGATGTGACGACGCGCGGCTTGTCCTTTTCGCTGAGTATATCAGCGTATTCTTTCCAGAACGCGGGCGTTCCAAACTCATGCTCAAACTTCTGGGAGGACCATCCTCGCCGCTGGAAATACAGCCCGTTGCGCTGCTTGTAGACATGCTTTGGCAGCTCACGTTTGGTCATGGCGCATGTCTATCCCCGCGTACTCGTCATCCTCACGCTCTTTGGATAGCACAAGTTCAATCCTTTTGCCTTCAACTGTGACACGGCTAACCGCCTTGCCTGCATTTTCGAACGCTCTGAGCAGGGATAGAGCGCGTTGCTCAATGCTAGCGGTGGACATCAGGTCCACCTTGAGAGGGATACTAGTGACAACACACCGAAGTCGTCTGGTGAAGTGTTCCAGAAGGGGAATATGCGCCGCAGACGCGGCTTAGCTTCGCCGCCCGTTTGACGGTTCGGCTTCGCGACTGCTCGATAGGTTTCTGCCGAAATGAACCTGTTCAATAACTTACAGGGCGACCATCGCAGAGCGGGGCTTCTGTAGAACGGGATATTTACATGATCCATAACTGACATCTCAAGCAAGTCGGGTGTGCGCGTCCGTGGGACGAATGGGACGACCCCATGCAAACCCATGCAAACCACTTTCTAGACGTCAGTTAGGCTAATATATTGCGATCTCGCAAATGGCAGATCACGCGCCCCGTCACTAGGCGCATTAGGCGGGCATTACATTCTGAAACATTTTGTGATCAAAGGGACTGGATTGACGCAAGGCTTACAGTACCGGTGACTTCGGGTCCCGTCACTAGATGCAGTATTGTATCGAGGGATATACGCATGAGCGCGCGTTACTGGTTTGATTCAGAACACGCGCTTTGTCAAGTTTGCGGAATGAGCTGGCTAGCTACTTTGTAGCTAACCCACTTGCTGGGGCACACTTGCATTTTCGGGTGAGCACGACAAAAGAGATTGCGTTGAAGGTCGCGCACTGGCTCAACTACACGGGTGCGCCATGAACACGTTCCCGCTCACGCCCCCCCCCTTTAGCCCATTTACTAGGTAGCCCATTCTTCGGATGGTAACTGCTTCAGGTGGGCGCATACCGCACCTTTAAAGAGGGTCGCGCTTCGGCTAGCCTCAAATCATTCTATCCAAGTGATCTGAAGGAAAAGCCTTTTGGAAATTGAACATCATTACTTCTCAGAAGAGGTCGGTCGTGCCGTTGGTAATTACGTATATAGACTTATTGACCCCAGAAACGGGGAGACCTTCTACATAGGAAAAGGAACTGGAAACAGAGTATTTCACCATGTAAGCGGTGAATATCCAGTGCAAAAAGATGAGGAAGAGGACACTGCGTCTCTTAAGATTTCTCGAATTCGAGAGATTCTAGGAGCGGGGTTACAGGTCGTCCACGTAATCCATCGACACGAAATCCCGGATGCCGCCATTTTTGAAGTTGAAGCCGCCCTAATCGACGCTTTCCCGGGCTTAAGTAACATCCAAGGCGGTCACGGAAGCGGCTCAAAGGGTCCTATGAATACGAAGGAGGTTATAGACAAATATGACTTACCTACAATTTCCGCGGGCCCCGATGAGCGCCTCGTTCTGCTAAATATCAACCGGCTAGAGAATAAATCTAACCCGGATGCAATTCTCAGGCAAACTAGGCTGGCATGGCGTATTTCCAGACGAAAGGCACAGGCCGCCAATTATGTACTCGCGGTAGTTCGCGGAGTAGTCGTTGGCGCGTTCATCGCAGACAAGTGGCTTGACGCGACGCACGCAAACTTCCCCGAGGCTATTTCTTTAGATAGCGAAATGCCGCAACGTAAAGGATTTGTGGGGCGAGTGGCTCCCGACGCAATCTGGGAGAAATTTGTCGGTGAACGAGGACGCCGCATAGAAGTCGAGGCAATGAAACATATCCAGAACCCCGTCCGATACTGGAATATATCATAGGCTTTAGGAAATATATGCGCTTTAACTCGCCTATGCCGTGCAACAATGCAACGAAACAGGGCCCGGTCGTGGCGAATAGATAGGAATACGAGGTGTAATATAAAATGCCCAGCAACACAGTGATTTCCGAAGATCAAAAAAACTTCAGGCAGGGTCATCACCTTAGACTTGAACGTTTCGCCGAACAACTATTCGGTGAAAAGTATTGGAAAAGCGCCAATACTCAGAGCATTCTATTCTGGAAGAAGTTCTATATCGATGTTTTTGAAGTACTAGACTCTTCGGTCTTCCAATCTATCGGTGCGGTGGACGAGCACCACAGGAATGCGATCCAGAAAGAAATTAGCCAGTTCTCAGAAAGAGCAAAAGAACTCAAATTAAAGGACGAAATACATAGCGAGCTAATCGCCAGCCTATTTCGGTTAAACTTTCTTCTACTCGGACGAGAACCATATAAGGCTCGCGGGAAGCAACGCGAGCTTTCAACTTTCCGAACGCTCACCTACTCGCAAACCGAAGAACAACTAAGCTGGCTTTTGCAAGGCCATATTCAGCGAAATGCCCAACAGCACGGATTTGTCGATAGCTTTGAAGCAGACTACGCATTCTTAGAGTGGTGCGTAGAAAATAAGCGGAAAAGGGGAGACCGGTCAAACTATGTCGATTGGGTAAGGCTGAAATATCCGGATACTTACTTCAAGTACAAATAGATCAAAGGATCTCGACGGTGACGGCAGTCGGCATCTCTCAGCGTTTCAATCTGAGGGGGCTTAAGATTTGCCCGCACAACTCACTACTCTAACTTTGCTGGCTTGGGGATCGAGGGCGCCTTGAAGATACGACTGCCAATGACAATGCGCATGTCCATTTAGTTCGCCACGTGTGAGGGCGGGACAGTCTCTGTGTTGCGGCCGCAGCGAACGCCCGGTTCGGTGAATCTGTACAGCAGCACTGGGTATCTACGTGAACGCCGGGTCTGAGACAAAGGAAGCAGGTTAATTCTAGATTGGGCACCCCTTTTGCAACCAACGTCCGCTGCACATCCGCACGCAGCTACACTGAAGTTCTATAAAGTCCGCACAACCCGTTCGCCCCGGTCGCGACAATTGGTTCTTAACAGACCAACGCCGGGTCAGACACCTTAGTCCGCAATGCGCATGAAGCCGAATTTGCAAATTCCGGCCCAGCCCCCGACGATAGAGCTTGATATCGCATGCTTCTGATGCCGGGTGCGAACCCTAAGCGGACCCAAATCAAACCAATCTTCATTCGCGAAGGAAACGAGACTCAGCAGCTATAAGCGTCCGCTTGAACTACCGTAGAAGCGGTCGACGTGCTGGACGACGAGACAACAAAAGCATTTCCGCCTAACTGGGCAACCGAGTTTCGTACTTTATTGAACGAGCTTGTGACGTCCATCGCCTCATCAAGACCCATTGCCTCAGAGCCTGTCACTGGACCCAGAAACTGGCAAGCATCTGCTGTCTGGAGCGAAATTTGTCTAACTTTTTTCCCTCCTTGAGATAGTTCTGTGCTGCAACCAGCCAACGTTAGGAAAATGGAAACTTGCAGAGCGCACCGCATAGATACTCCTCGCTTAGATTATGCTGAACCAGCAAAACACGGAAAACTTACGTTTGAAACCCCTGATTGAAACGAGAGACCATTTTCGTACTCCTAATAGCACTTTGCTCTTATTCCGAACTATAGCATTTCTAAAATACACCAGCCGAGAATGGTCTCAATCTTACCAGTTCGTGACGCATGCGGCACAAGTCGCCTACCGACATTTCGCTATAGCGCCGTGAGCCCATTTTGGCGACGATTGCAGTTGTGCTAAGCATTTAGGGCTGATGGCACCGTTCGCTGCAGGCCATAACGCCCAAACAGGGAGCCTGTTAAACACCGATGCCGCGCCTGGCACCCAAACCCGATGTCTCCAGCTTTGCGGCGGAGCGAAATGTTCTTCTGCCTGCTCAAATCCTGTCTAAACATTCACCCTATGTTCCGCTGCTCACCATCGCCTTTCTAAACATTTTCGCCAATAAATTCAGAGACAATCACAGTCTTGCAAATCCGTGTACACCGGTTCGATTCCGGTACTCGCCTCCATTTTATTTTTATGCATATTCGGTTGTTTTGCCCCTTTGGGGACGCTGAGTTAGCCGAAAGCGGCCCTTAACGCCTACATGCGAGCCCACCCCCCCCTAAAAAAAATGGCGTCTTTCCCCTAATAGGTAATGCCAGCCGCGGCACAGTCCCTCGCAGCTACATGAGAGGGGTCCGGCATTGCGCCTTTCCCGTCACCTGAAGCAAGGCGGTCTACTGTAATGGCAGCCGACTCGGCGAAAGGCTTTGCCTGTCCCGCACCAGTTTCCTTGCTGCTATCCTCATTACCCTGCGAAGACCCGGCGATTTCTGCTGCCTCAACCTCTGCCTGCAGGCCAGCACAATGCTCTACGATCGCAATCATGACAGCGCGGTCATCGGTATTGTATTCCTCTTCGCCAAGATAGAGCGGTTCCGCCGCCGCCGCGCCCGAGAAGCACAGCGCGAGGCTCAAAGTCGCGACAAGGGACGGCTCGGCATTTCTCATCGGATCACCCTCAATATTCCTCAGCTAGATATTCGCGCATCTCGGCCACAGCCTCTGCCGAGACCGCGCCGCTCTGGCGGTCCCCGGTATTGCGCAGGTAGGTCAGCAGATCGGCGACTTGCGCGTCGGTGAGTTTCCACGCGAAGGGCGGCATGGCCAACATGCTGGGGATCGTCTCGGTCGGCTGTGCGCGGGCACCGCCGAGAATGACCCGGATCGCAGTCGAAGGGTCCTTGGCGTGCAGTTTGTTAGACGTGCTGAGCGGGGCAAAGAAATAGGGCACGCCCGAGGCATCGGCCACGTGACAGGCGGCGCAATTGTCGAAGTAAAGCCCTTCCCCGGCCTCCATCCGCTCCGTCTCCGGGGCCTCTTCCGGCTCGCGCGCCGTGTCGTCGAGGCTCTTGAGATAGGTGGCGACGGACCGCAGATCTTTCTTTTCCAGAAACTGGGTTGAGATCGAAACAACCTCGCCCATGCGCTGCATCGGGGCGGTATGTTTGGCACGTCCGTATTTTAGGAACTCGAAGATGTCGTCCTCGCTCCAATGCGCAATGCCGCCGTTCTCTCCGCCGCGGATATTGGGGGCGAACCAGTTCTCCAGCGTGCCGCCGCGCAGGTATTCACCGTCCTTGCTGGCACCGAGAAGGTTCTTGCCGGTGTGACAGCCGCCACAGTGCAGCGGCCCGTCAACGAGGAAACGGCCACGGTTCCATGCCTCGGAACGATCCGGGTCGGTCACAAATTCCGCGTCCTCGAAGAACAACAGCTTCCAGCCGCTCACCGACATGCGGACGTTAAGCGGGAACGGCAGATCGTTCTCCTCTTCCTCAACATGCACCGGCTCGAGCGATTGCAGATAGGCAAAGATCGCATCCGTCTGCTGCCGGGTCATCAGGGTGAAATAAGGATAGGGCATCGCCGGGTAGAGGTGACGCCCCTCGTCGTCGATCCCCTCGTTCAGCGCGTTATAGAAATCCTCGCGCGACCAGCGGCCAAGCCCGGTCTCGTCATCCGGGGTGAGGTTAGCGGAATAGATCGTGCCGAAGGGGGTAGCCAGCGCCCTGCCCCCGGCAAAAGGGATACCGTCGTTGTCGATATCCGTGTGGCAGGCTTTGCAATCGCCCGCCTGCGTCAGGTAGCGGCCCCGCTCCACTTCGGAGGAGGCAAGCTCCTGCGCCTGCGCCGGAACAAGGCTCGCGCCGCAGAGGGCGGTGATCAGGGCCAGCCGCTTCATGCCTGCACCAGCGGGCCGGGGTCGGCCATATATTGATCGATGATTGCCGCGACCGACCAATAGGCCAGCGCTGCCACGGTTCCGGTCGGGTTGTAGCCCGCGTTTTGGGGAAACAGCCCCGCCCCGGCGACGAAGAGGTTGTGCAGGTCCCAACTCTGGCAATAGCGGTTACAAACGCTGGTTTGCGGGTCGGTCCCCATGATCGTGCCGCCAGTGTTATGCGTGGTCTGATAGGGCATTGAGTCGTAGGATCCCTTGCGCTCGGCCACATTGACCTCGCGTCCGCCCATGCCCCGGGCAATCTCTTCGGCCACCGGGGTGATATGGGCGGTCAGACGGCGGTCGTTCAGCGTGAAATCATAGGTCATGCGCAAAAGCGGCCTGCCATGTCGGTCGGTATAAGTGGGATCGAGATCAAGGTAGTTGCTGCGATGCGCCATCGAGGCGCCGTGCACGCCCACGGTGGTGGTCTTGAGGAAATTGGCCCGGACCGACTGTTTCCATTCGCTGCCCCAGCCCGGCACGCCCTCGGGCACCGGATGGCTTTCGATGGGGCGCGCGTTGGTCGTGTAGCAGGCGATATAGCCGCCCCCGATGAAGCCCAGCCCGGAATGGTCGAAATTGTCGCCGTTGTATTCATCCACCGCCATGCCGAGCGCGCCCGCGCCGACAAAGCCGTTGGTATATTCCTCATCGTAAAAGACCGTCGCGCCGGACATCACCTGATAGCAGTAGTTCTTGCCCACCACGCCTTCGCCGGTCTGCGGATCATAGGGCGTGCCGATGTCGGACAGCAGCATCAACCGGGCGTTTTCCAGTGGGTAGGCACAGAGCACCACGACCTCGGCGGGCTGAAAGAACTCCTCGCCACTGGTATCGACGTAGGTGACGCCAGTAGTGCGCGTGCCGTCGGGCGATTTTTCGACCGAGAGCACTTCGGAATCGGTGCGTAGGGTGAAATTCTCCCGTTTCATCAGAACCGGAATGATCGTGGTCTGCGGCGAGGATTTGGAATAGTTGCCGCAGCCGTGTTTCTCGCAAAAGCCGCAATAGGTGCAGGGGGCCAGCTGCAGCCCCAGCGGATTGACATAGGCACGCGACATATTGGCCGAGGGCACCGGGAAAGGGTTCAACCCAAGCTCCCGCGCCGAAGCCTCGAACCGGTCCTGCGAGAAGGTCATCTGCATCGGCGGGTTGGGGTAGTCATCGCTGCGCGGCCCCTCGAAGGGGTTGCCGCCTTCGCGGATGTCGCCCCGCAGGTTGCCCGCCGTGCCGCAGATGCCGCAGATCTTCTCGAAATAGTCGAAATGCGGCTCCAACTCCTCATAGGTGACACCGTAGTCCTGCACCGTCATCCCCTCGGGCAGCGGGCCATAGCGTTCCTCGTTATGGCTTTTCGCGACGAAATCCGATGGCAGGAAACGGTAGGTCTGGCCGTTCCAATGCACGCCCGAGCCGCCCACGCCATTGCCCGGCAGGAAGGACCCCCAGTGCCGCATTGGCAGCGCCGTCTGTGCGCCGTTGTTGCGAAAGGTGACAGTGGATTGCGAGGCTTCCTGAAACATGCCGTGGCGCCAGTAATAGCGCAGCTCGTCCTGCGCGAAGGTGGTGGCGAAATCCTTGGGCGTGTCGCGCCACGGGCCGCGTTCCAGTGCCAGCACCTCCATCCCGGCGGCGGTCAGCTTCTCGGCGTAGATCGCCCCGGTCCAGCCGAAACCGACCAGAACCACGTCGACCTTAGGAAGCTGTTTCGTCATCGTGTCACCTCGTGTCTCATTCAGAGCTGTTCCAACCGGGACGGCCCATCAGGCTGACCGGCGGCAGATCAATGCGCGCGCCGTTGTGGCCCAAGAAATCGCGGTAGTCATAGCGGGTGCCCGGAAAGCCAACGTAGTGCCAAGCCACCATGTCTCGGTTGCCGCCGTAGATCGGATCGGCGAAATAGCCTTCGATGGTATTTTTCAGGATCAGGTCAAAGAACGCCTTGGCCGAGACCCCCTCGAAAGTGATTTCCTCGTCGTCCATCCCCTTGAGGATCTCATCCTGTTGCGCCTCACTCAACGCGGCAAAACCGACGTCCTGCTGTGCGCGGCAATAGGCGTCGAGTTCGGCAAGCGCGTGGCGGTAAAGCTCTGCCGGGGGGTGCTCACTTTGATAGCCTTGGGTCGCCGTGCCTTCGCGGAAGGGGCCCTTCATGTACCAATGTTGCCCACGGCCATAGAACCCCGCCATCTGCCGGTCGAGGAAGGTGATCACATCAGCCTCAACCGCCCCCGGCCCATCCCCATCCGACGGGATCAACCGCGCGCAGATCGCAGCGACGGCCTCGCGTTCTTCGGGGGTAAAGAACCGATCCTCATGGGTGCCGTAATAAGGCGGTTGGCCCTTCAAAGGCTCCCAAGGCATCCCCTCGCCCCGGCCATAGATCGCGCCGAAGACAGCCGAAGGGGCGGCGATGGCGGTGCCGCCGAACAGCAGGGATTTCAGAATTTTGCGGCGCGTCGGAAAAGACAAGTGACCCCTCCAAGTGATGCATGTAGCCTCGGGCGTAATGCGCCCTGTGGTAGAAGCTGGATCGCTTTTACCGGGGGTCAAGAAAAATTGATCGGGCCTTTGGGAAACCCAACCCCGTCTCAATTCGTTCGGAACGAAACGCGCGCGGGCGGCGTTCCTGTTAGGGAACGACCAAAGGGAAATAAGACCTTGCTTAGCGATGCTTGGATCCGAACCTATTGTGGACCGGCACCGGGGCCGGAGGATTTTTGGTTTCGCTGGAACTTCGATCCGCTCCTTCTGGCCGCTCTCTCCCTGCTCTTCATCGTTGTCCTGCGCGCGCGCAGTCGGCACGGGATGTTGGCTGTGGCGGTTCTGGTGCTCGCCTTCGTCTCGCCGCTCTGTGCGCTTTCTTCGGCTTTGTTTTCGGCGCGGGTGGTACATCACGTGCTGCTCTTTGCCGTCGCCGCACCGCTGCTGGCCCGCGCATGGCCCTCGCGGCGAGCAGGTGGTGCGATGGCGGCCTTCGCGGTCTCGACCGTGGCGCTTTGGGGCTGGCATCTGCCAGTGGCCTATGACCTCGCGCTCTCGCATGTCGGGGTGTACTGGCTGATGCAGATTAGCCTGCTCGGCGCTGCCTTATGGTTCTGGCGCGCAGTCTTTGCCCCCGGCCGCACGCCCGTCGAGGCGCTGACCCTGCTCATCGCCGGTTTTGCCCAGATGGGTCTTTTGGGGGCGATCCTGACCTTCGCGCCCGAGGCACTTTATGCCGCTCATGCCGTTGCCCCCCTGGACTGGGGCTTCTCGCCGCTGGCCGACCAGCAGCTTGGCGGCATCCTGATGTGGGTGCCTGCGGGATTGCCCTATGCGGTCGTCGCCGGGGCCGTGGCACGGCGCGGATGGGCGACCCTGCGGGCGGGCACCACGTGAGCGGCTGGTTCCCGGTTCTCATCACACTCTTCAAAGGCGTGCATATCGCCGCGCTTATCCTGTGGTGCGCCGGGCTGCTTGCCCTGCCCCTGATGCTGTCGCGCCACGATCCCAACGCTACGGTGGAAGAGTACAGCCGCATCCGCCGCGCAACTCATACGACCTATGCCATCCTCGTCACCCCCGCCGCCGTCGTGGCGGTGGTGGCAGGCACATGGCTGATCTTCTTTCGCGAGGTTTTCGTCCCCTGGCTTTATGCCAAGCTGCTGTTTGTCGCGGCGCTTGCCGCCGCTCATGCCTGGATCGGGCATCTGGTGGTGCAGGTGGCCGAGAAGCCAGAGAAACACCGCCTGCCCCGATCCTACCTGCCGATCACTGCCGTCGGCATCCCCGTCATCGCGATCCTCATGCTGGTTTTAGGCAAGCCCGACCTCTGGGACTTCCCCCTGCCCGGCTGGCTGCTTGAACCGCGAGGCGGTCAATTGCCCTTCGATGTGCCCAAACGATAATCAAAGACCAATTTGCCCCCATGCCAACCCGTGAACCCCACCATCACCGCGCCCAGCCCCGACAGGAGGATGCCGTAAGGCAGCACCGCCGCCTCATAGCCATAGAGCCGGTGGCCCCAGTTCGCGCCCAAGACCGCCAGCAGGGTCACGGCGATGATCGCATGGGTCCAAGCCGCCGCGCGGGAGCGGATGCCGCTCACGAGCAAGAGTTCAGCAGCGCCGGAAAATCCCGCCAGCACGCCAAAGAAAAACGCCGTCCCCGCCGCCCAGAGAGCCGCCCGCGCCCAAAAGCCATCGCCGGTCCACCAATAGAGCAGATCGGCGCCCAGCAGGCAGAAAGCCAGCGCGATGGGAAAAGCCACGCTCATGGCATGGATCGGGTGGCCCTCAAGCGCGATGCGGGTCTCGGTCTCTTCATAGCCGGGCTGAGAGGCGATCGGGTCGATCAACCGGTCCTCGCCCGTCTCATTGCTTTGCTCGCTCATCGGGGCAGGCTCCTTCGAGGGGTGATTGCAGGGACAACGTGCGGTGTGCTGATTGGTTGCAGCGGCGATCTGTCGGTGGTCGATCCGGCGGGTCCGGCGGCGCGCGCCATTGCGACGCTCTGGTGGGTGATGTTCATCGGCGCGGGGCTGATCCTCGCGCTGGTGGCGGCGCTGGTGATCGGCGCCTTTAGGACACCCCGGCAGGCGGAAAATGCCACGCGGGATGAAAAGGTCTGGATTATCGGTCTGGGCCTGTGTTTCTCCATCGCGGTCCTCGCGGCCCTGCTGGCCTATGGTCTGGTCACCGGCGAGCGGCTGATGCCCCGCGCCGTGGCGGATGTGGTGCGGGTCGAGGCCGAGGCCCGGCAATGGGCCTGGCGCTTTTCCTATGACGACCGCCCCGGCCATGTCACCGAGAACCTGCTGCACATCCCCGCCGGGCGGCCCGTGGATGTGGCGATCACCAGCCGGGATGTGGTGCACAGCTTCTGGGTGCCGCGTCTGGCCGGAAAGCTGGACGCCATTCCCGGTCATGTCAACGTGCTGCGGATCGAGGCCGATGCCCCCGGCACCTACCAAGGCCTGACCGCCGAGTACAACGGCGAGGGCTACAGCCGCCATACCTTCTCGGTCGAGGCCCATGACCCGGCGGGCTGGGCCGCCTTTACCGCGAAGGAGACGCCATGAACGCGCTGCGCCGTCACCGCAAGCTGGATGCGATCTGGGCCTCAGAGCCGGGCTGGAAAGGCTGGACCAGCAGCGTAAACCATTCCGACCTCGGGCGGATGTTTCTTGTCACTGCCTTCTTCTTCTTCCTCGTCGGTGGTGTGCTGGCGATGCTGATCCGCGCGCAACTGGCGACACCCGATTCCGCCTTCGTGGATGCCGGTGCCTTTGCGCAGTTCTTTACCATGCATGGCACGATCATGATGTTCCTCTTCGCCATTCCCGCCTTTGAGGGGCTGGCGATCTATCTGCTGCCCAAGATGCTGGGCACCCGCGACCTCGCCTTCCCGCGGCTCACTGCTTACGGCTACTGGTGCTATGCCTTCGGCGGCGCGATGCTGCTGGTGGCGCTGCTCTTCGGCATCGCGCCCGATGGCGGCTGGTTCATGTACCCGCCGCTGACCGGGCCGCTGCATTCGCCCGGCATCAACACAGATTTCTGGCTGATCGGCATTACCTTCGTCGAGATCTCCGCGATTTGCGCCGCGGTGGAGTTCACAGTCTCGATCCTGAAATACCGCGCGCCCGGCATGTCGCTCGACAAGATGCCGATCTTTGCTTGGTACGCGCTGGTCACTTCGCTGATGATCCTCACCGGTTTTCCGCCGCTGATCCTCGGCTCGGTGCTGCTTGAGGTTGAGCGCGCCTTCGGCCTGCCGTTCTTCCAAGCCGATCTGGGCGGCGACAGCCTGCTTTGGCAGCACCTGTTCTGGCTGTTCGGCCACCCGGAGGTCTATATCATTTTCCTGCCCGCCGCCGGGGTGATCTCGACCGTGATTCCCGTGATGGCACGCACGACGCTGCTGGGCTACGGCTGGATCGTCGCGAGCGCTTTGGCGTTGGCCTTTCTCAGTTTCGGGCTCTGGGTGCACCATATGTTCACCACCGGCATTCCGCATATGGGGCTGGCGTTTTTCTCGGCCGCCTCGACGCTGGTGGCTGTGCCGACGGGGGTGCAGGTCTTTGCCTGGATCGGCACCATGTGGAAAGGTCGGCCCGAGTTGCACATGCCGATGCTGCACATCCTCGGTTTTTTTGTCACCTTCATCATCGGCGGGCTGACCGGCGTGATGGTGGCCGTTGTGCCCTTTGACTGGCAGGCCCACGACACGGCCTTTATCACCGCGCATCTGCACTATGTGCTGTTCGGCGGTTTCGTCTTTCCGATGCTGGCGGGGATCTACTACTGGCTGCCGCTGGTGAGCGGACGCAAGCGGCTGTTCCGGCTCGGCGAACTGGCCTTCGGGCTGATTTTCGTGGGTTTCCACGGCACCTTTCTGGCGATGCATTGGGTCGGCCTGCTGGGCCAACGCCGCCGGATCGAGACCTATGACGAGACCGGCTGGGGGGTCATCAACTTCGTCTCTTCGGTCAGCAGTTTCGTCATGGCGATCGGCCTTGCGATGGTGCTGGTCGACATCATCATCCATGGCTTCGTCGCGGTGCGCGGCCCGCGCAACCCGTGGCGGGCCGGCACCTTGGAATGGGCTGGCATGTCGCCGCCCGCCTCCTATAACTTCGCCAGCCTGCCCATGGTGGGCGCGCGAGCCCCGCTCTACGACACCCCGGGTCTGGCCAACCGGTTGGCCAAGGGCGAAGGCTACCTCGGCGCGCCCGAGGCGGCCCGGCGCGAGACCTTGATGGTCGATGCGGCCAGTGGTCGCCCCGAAGCGCTGGTCATCTATCCCGGCAACACACGGCTGCCGATCCTGATGGCGGCGGTGACGGGCGGGTTCTTCCTGTCGATCCTGCTCAAGTTCTTTTGGCTCACCCCGCTGGCACTGGCCGGCGTGGCGGCCTTGGCACTGGTCTGGGTCTGGCAATTGGGCGCGCGCGCCGATCAAGGTCCGCAAAAGGTTGGGCGCGGCACGACCTTGCCGCTGGCAAGCGAGGGCGACAGATCGCCGGGCTGGTGGGGCTCGACCTTCCTGCTGGTGGCCAATGCGACCTTCTTCGGCTCCCTTCTCTTTGGCTATGCCTTCCTCTGGACCGTCGCGCCCGGCTGGCCCCCAGCCCACTGGCTCGCTCCCTCTTGGGTCGAGCTTGCCTTCGGCATCGGTGCAGCGCTCGTCGCTGCCGTGGCCCAGCACCTGAGCGCCCGCCGCAACCGCGCGGGCTCCGCCCCGATGGTCGCCCTTGCTCCGGCGTTGCTGGCAACGGTTGCCACGGCGGTGGTGTTCGGGGCCCTGCTGCTGCGCCTGCCGCCCCCGGATGGCCATGCCTATGCCGCAACGCTCCTGATCCTCGGCGCCTATGGGCTGGCCCATGCTCTGCTCGTGGGGCTGATGCAGGGCTTTCTGATCCTGCAGGTCCGGCGTGGTTTCACGTCGCCTCAGCGTCGGGCGGGGTTCGCCATTGTGGCGCTCTGGTCCGACTATCTGGCGGCGATCACGGTGCTGATCCTGCTTGCGGCGCATCTGCCGGGGATGATCGCGTGAGAGAGTTGTTGCGCATTCTCTTGCCGCTGCTGGTCTGGCTGGCCAGTTTCAGCGCGATCTACGGGCTGCACGGCCTCGGCTGCGCCCTTGGCTGGCCGGAGGTCGCTTGGCTCGGCTTGTCATTTTTTCGCTGGGCGCTGCTGATAGCCTGGCTCGCCGCGATTGTGCCGCAACTGCTTCTTCTGCTGGCGGTGGGGAAATGGTCTTTTGGTCCGACCTCCGGGTTCTACCACAAGGTAAATCTTGCGACCTCCTTGTCCGGCTTGACCGCGACGGTCTGGACTTCTTTCCCCATAGTCGTGACATCCACCTGCGGTTAGAGAGGGTCAACCAGCACGGGCCTGCCCCGGCTCCGTTGGGCAAATCAGATAGTGGCCGAAGTGCCCCTTTCGCCAGGCGGACTTAATGAGGTTCAAATGGGGCCATCCAGACGAAACACAATGCAGCTGCGCTGCCACCCATGCCGGACCGTTCGAACGCAGCGCTCGCTACAGGCCCTCCCCTAAGGCTTTCCCGCGCCAAAAGCCCATTGAGAACAGGTGACTTTACCGCCAGCTTAACCTACCCTCGTCCTTCGCGACCGAAACAGAGAAATAGAGGTTCTTGGTGAACACGCGCTTTTTAGAAACCTTCGTCACGGTCGCCAATTTGGGAAGCTTCCGGGCGGCAGCCGAGCAGTTGAATGTCAGCCAAGCGACGGTGTCCAGTCGGATTTCCTCACTTGAGACGGACCTTCAGGTGGACCTGTTTGACCGTGAATTCCACGCCACCCGGATCACGGTGGCCGGGGCGATGATTCTCGATAAGGCGCAAGAGATGCTCGCGACAGAGCGCAATTTGCGCAACACGCTCTCCGATCCCACCACCGCCGCGGGGCGGGTGCGTTTGGGGTTGGTGTCTTCGGTCGTGCATACTTGGCTTTGCGACCTGATCGAAGAGGTGGCGCGCTGCTATCCCCGCCTGGAGCTTGAACTGACGGTCGAGCCCACGCCGAACATCGCCGCGGCCTTTGAACGCGGCGCGCTGGATATGTTGCTGACGACAGATGACCGCCACGACCAAACCTGCGTTTGCGCGGATTTGCCGCCGCTGGCCATGGGATGGTTCGGCCCCGAGGGGATGCGCGACGAGAAACTGTCCCTTGCGGATGTCGTTACCAGCCCGCTGATCACCTTCACCCGCAATTCACGCCCGCACGCCAATGTTCTCGCGCTTTTCAGCGATCGCGGCCTGCGGCCTTCGATCGTGCATTGCATCACCTCGATGGCTGCGATTGCGCGGTTAACGCAGCGCGGGCTGGGCATCGCGACCCTACCGCTGGCCTGTGATTTGGCCGGGCCGGGAATCTATGAACTTGATGTCGATGCGCAACTGCCGCCCCTGCCCCTCTATTGCATCTGGCGGCGCAGTTCCGACGTAGCCACCTACAAGGCAATCGCCGATCTTGCGCGGGCCTGTGCAGAGCGTCATCAGCGGCAGACCTGACACGGCTTGAATTGGCCTGATCGGAAAACCCTATCACCCCCCCCTGAATAATCCCGTTTGTCGTTGGACCCCATCTCGGCAAGTGTGCCCCAACAACAATCGACAAAGCTTGACCGCACCTCGACACAGACGGGCCGTGCCCCGCCACGTGACGGGAAAGCTTTGTCCAAGGATCAGGATGCAGAATGAGCAATATCCGTACAACCGATCAGGCCCAGCTTTTCGTCTGGAGCGATATCGACCCCGATCATGAGGCTGACTTCAACCAGTGGTATGACCGGGAGCATATGGAAGAGCGCGTTCGCATTCCGGGCTTCACCGGCGCGCGGCGCTATCGTGCGGTATCGGGCTCGGCACGGCGCTACCTCGCGCTTTACCGCGCCAGCAGCCTTGCCGATTTCACCTCGGAAGCCTACCGCAAAGCCTTTACCAAACAGACCCAATGGTCGATCACCAACTTCGGGCGCATGTCCAACACCCGCCGACGGGTGATGCAGGTCGCGCAAGAGGGCGGCTTTGGCTGGGGCGGCGCGCTGGTGCTGATCGAACTGGTGCCAGATGCCATGGAGAGCGACGCCGTCGCCGACATGCTTGGTAAATTGATGGCCGAAGAGGGTGTGCTGCGCGTGCATCACATGATCCCCGACGCAACCCTTTCGACCCCGCTGCCGTCTGAAAACACCGAAGGGCGCGTTCTGGCGCCTTGCATCGCGGTAGATGTGACGTCAGAGCCGATCGCCGAAGCGACCCTGCGCCAACTGACCGAAAAGCTGGGCGGCGCGGTGCGCGAGGCCGAAACCTTCCGCCTGATGTGGTCATTGGACGCGCAAGACCTGCCCGCATTGGAAGACTGAGTGAACCACCCTGCCCTGCCAAAACGGCAGGGCAAGAACAACAAACCACCCCAACAGGAGATACCACAATGAAACACCTTCTTATCGGAACCGCGGTCGCGGCCCTGACAGCCGGTCTTGCCCATGCCGAAACGTGGAAAATGTCGGCCGATGCGCCTGACGGCAACTATCTGACCCAGAACATCCGCGCCTTCGCTGATGACGTGGCCCGCCTGTCGGATGGCGCGCTGGAAATCGACGTTGTGTCGAACTCGGTCCTGCTCAAGCGCCCCGAGCTAAAGCGCGGCGTGCAGCGCGGCATCGTTCCCATCGGCGAAGTCCTGATCTCGGCGCTTGGCAACGAAGACGCGGTTTACTCTGCCGATGCCGTGCCGCTTTTGGCGACCACATTTGACGAGGCCCGCGCGCTTTGGGAAGCCTCCCGCCCGATCTACGAAGAAAAGCTCGCCGAAGATGGTCTGGTGCTGTTGTTTGCCGCCCCTTGGCCGCCGCAGGGCGTTTACATGAACCAGGAAGTGACCGACGCCGCCTCCTTCGAAGGTGTCAAATTCCGCGCCTACAACCCCTCGACCGCGCGTCTGGCCGAGCTGTTGGGTGCCGTTCCCGCCACCATCGCCACCTCCGAGATCAGCCAAGCCTTCTCGACCGGTGTCATCAACGGCATGATCACCTCGCCCTCGACGGGTGTCGACAGCCAAGCATGGGATTTCGTGTCGCATTACTATGATGTGCAGGCCTTCCTGCCTAAGAACATGGTGATCGTGAACAAAGGGGCCTACGACGGCCTGTCTGACGAGGTGAAAACCGCGCTGCAAGAAGCGGCTGAACTGGCGGAAACCCGTGGCTTTGAGATGGCCGAGGAAGCCACTGGCGAAGCAACCAACACAATGGCCGACAACGGCATGAACGTCCTGCCGACCCCCGAGGGGCTGGCCAGCGACTTTGAAACCATCGCCGCGACGATGCGCGCGGAATGGCTGGAACAGGCTGGCGAAGAAGGTCAGAAAATCGTCGACGCGATGAACTGATCTCAGCAGGCCCGGGCAGCCGTTTGCCCGGGCCTTTTTCCACATAGACCGGGGTATTTGCCCCCTCCCCGCCCCCTTATTCGGAGCCCGCCGCCATGATGCTGACCCGCCATCTCTTCAACTTTTGCGGAGCCTTGGCCGCGCTGTCCTTGCTGGGGATCGCGGTCTTGATCCTGTCGCAGATTGGCCTGCGTTTGATGGGAAGCCAAATCCCGTCAGCCGATGATTTCGCGGCATGGGGGCTGAGTGCGTCGATCTTCCTGGCGCTGCCGGCCACGCTGATACGGGGCGATCATATTCGCGTCACATCGTTGCGGCAGTTGATGCCGGGACGTCTGGGTCATATCGCCGATATTCTGGCGGCAGCCTTTGCCGCCGTGATGATGGGCTGGGTCGCTTGGGCGATCTTTGGCTATGTCCACGAAAGCTGGACCTATAATGAAGTCAGCCAAGGCGTGGTGGCCGTCCCGCTGTGGTGGCCGCAATCCGCGATGGTGCTGGGGTCGGTACTGTTTGCACTGGCCTTTGCCGAGCGCACCCTGCGCCTGATCCTTGGGCTGCCAGTCGAGAGCGACGATACAAACGAACAAGGTCGGGGCGAATAATCATGGATATTTTTCTGCAATCGGCCGTTCTGGTCGTGACCTTGCTTGTGCTTTTGGGCTTGGGCATCTGGGTTGGCGTGGCGCTGATGGCTTCGGGCGTCGTGATTTTCATGATGTTCACCTCGACGCCGGTCGATGCGATCCTCGGCACCACCATGTGGGCCCATTCCGCCAGCTGGACTTTGACGGCGCTGCCACTGTTCATCTGGATGGGCGAAATTCTTTACCGCACACGTCTGGCCGAAGACCTGTTTTCCGGTCTGGCCCCTTGGGTCGGGCGGCTGCCCGGTGGGTTGGCGCATGTGAACGTTGTCGGCTGCGGGATCTTCGCGGCGGTGTCGGGATCATCGGCGGCCACGACAGCCACCGTTGGCCGCATTTCCCTGCCCGAGCTGAAATCGCGCGGCTATGCCGACCGGCTGGCCATTGGCTCCTTGGCCGGATCGGGCACGCTTGGCCTGTTGATCCCGCCGTCGATCGTGATGATCGTCTATGGCGTCGCGGCCCAAGTGTCCGTGAACCGCCTGTTCATCGCGGGCGTGGTGCCGGGGCTGATGCTCATGGCGCTGTTTTCGGGATATATCGCGATCTGGGCAAAGATGAACCCTGACGGCGTGCCAGACCCCGAACCCCGCATGCCCCTGGGTGAGCGCCTGCGCCGCCTGCGGATGTTGTTGCCGGTGGTGGGCTTGATCATCGGGGTCATCGGCTCGATCTATGCCGGCGTGGCCACCGCAACCGAAGCCGCCGCCATCGGTGTGGCCGGGGCGCTGATCATCGCGGCTTTTGGCCGGTCGCTGAACGCCGAGACCTTCGTCGCCTCGCTTCTGGGGGCCACCCGCACCTCTGCGATGATCGGGCTGATCCTGCTTGGCGCGGCCTTTCTCACCTCCGCGATGAGCTTTTCGGGCTTGCCCGGGCAGCTGGCCGAACTCATTTCCGCCAGCGGGCTGAGCGCTGCGGGTTTGATCGCCGTGCTGACCGTGTTCTTCGTGCTCCTTGGCTGTTTCCTCGATGGGATCTCCATCGTTGTGCTGACGACTTCGGTTGTAATGCCGGCCGTGGCTGCCGTGGGGATCGATCCGGTGTGGTTTGGGATCTACCTGATCATCGTCGTCGAAATGGCGCAGATCACGCCGCCGCTGGGGTTCAATCTGTTTGTGATCCAGAGCCTGACTGGTAAATCGATCTTTGAGATTACCCGCATGATCATCCCCTATTTCATGATCTTGGTGCTGGCCGTGATCCTGCTGACGGCATTCCCCGGCATCGCGACGTGGCTTGTAGAGCAAACGATTTAAAGGCTGATTTGATGACACACACCCCTCAATCCCATCTCGACGCGGCCCGTACCCGCGCTGCCGCGCCCGATTTCACCAGCACCTTCGATGATCCGGTCGAAGGCGAAGGGCCGCTGTCGGGGCTGAACGTCGCGGTCAAAGACCTGTTCGACGTGCGGGGCCAAGTCACCCACGCGGGGTCGCAGGTCCGCAAAGCCACAGCGCCCGCCACCAAGGATGCCGCGGCGGTCGCGCGGCTGCGCAGCGCAGGCGCGGGGCTGATCGGCCACGCCAATATGACCGAGTTTGCCTATTCCGGCCTCGGCCTGAACCCACATTACGGCACCCCCCTCACCCCTTTGAAAGAAGGCTGTATCGCGGGCGGCTCAACCTCGGGCGGTGCCTCTGCCGTGGCGCGGGGCGTGGCTGACATCGCGCTTGGGACAGACACAGGCGGCTCCGCGCGTATCCCGGCGGCCTTTTGCGGGCTCTTCGGGTTCAAGGCCACGGCACAGACGATCTCCCGCGTGGGGGCGGTGCCGCTTTCCCATTCGCTTGATAGTGTCGGCGTGCTGACCCGGGAAGTCGGCCTGCTGCGCCCCGTATTGAACGTTTTACGCGACCGTCCGCTTGCCGCGTCCGCTGCGCCGCGCGCCGTCATCGTGCCCGAAAATTTCGGCATGGACGAATTGGACCCCAAGGTTGCCGATGCCTTCGAAGCCGCCCTCGAAGCGCTTCAGGCATCTGGCGTGAGCCTACGTCGACAAACGCTCGACTTCTTTGATGACTACCGCGCCCTGCCCGTCTGGCAGTTCTCGGCAGTGGAATCCCGGGCCCATCACGGGGCGCATTTCAACGACGCCCGCGCAGAGCTTGATCCGCGTGTGGCCTCACGTATGGCGCGGGCGGATGGTGTCACCGGGATCGAGTTTGCCCGCACGATCGCCGCGCGGGAAGCACTGATCGCACGGGCGGCGCATCTGTTTGGCGACACGCCAGTCGCCCTGCCGAGCGTGGCCCTCATGCCGCCAAAGCTGGATGACCTGCGCGAGGACGCCACCTATGACCGCATCAATCTTCTGGCGCTGCGCAACACCAGCCTTGCGAATGTAATCGACGGCTGTTCGGTCAGCATGCCGATCACCAGCCACCCCGGCGCGGGGCTGATGCTGACCGCCGCTGCGGGCCGGGATGCGATGCTAATCAATATGGCCGAAACATTGCAGGGCGCGCTGTGAGCGAAACGGCCAAGCGCCCCTTAGGCTATGTGGCCTTGGGCGCCCAGCGCTACCGTGTGACTCATGTCAGCGATCCCATGCTATCGGGGATTTCCGATGTCGCGGTCATAGGCGACAGGATCGTTGTCCTCAGACGGCAAGCGCCTGAACTGGTCATGCTCGGGCTGGACGGCACGATGTTAGGCGAAACCGCTGATCTGCCGCAGTTCGTTTGCGGCCATGGCCTGCGCGCGACCTCCGCCAGCCAACTCGCCGCCACGGACATGGACGGCCACAAGGTCGTGCTGCTTGATGACACCTTGCAAGAAACCGCCCGTATGGACTGCGCGGAGCATCCCGGCTTGGGGCGGCCCTTCAATCATCCCTGCGATTGCACCCAAGGTCCGGACGGACGCTATTATGTCGCTGACGGATATGGCAACAGCGCCGTTCATATCTTTGACCCAGCACTGCGCCACCTCAGAACCTTTGGGCATCCCGGGACCGAAGCGGGCGCGTTTTCGACCCCGCACTGCCTGATGTTCGACAGCCAAGGCAGGCTTTGCGTGGCGGACCGCGAAAACAACCGCGTTCAGTTATTTGACCCCGAAGGCATCTGGCTGGGTCAGATCGAAGGCCTGCACAAGCCGATGGCGCTGGCGTTGACATCCGAAGGCGTCTTGCTGGTCACTGACCAAACCCCGCGCCTCTCTGCATATGCCCCGAATGGTGAGCTGATTGGCCGCTGCCGCACCTTTTCAACCTATGGTCACGGATTGGCTGTGCAGGACGATGGCACCATCGTAATCGCCGAAATGAACCCAGATCGACTGACCCTGCTGATCCCCGTGCCCGATGCGAAGGTAGGTTAAACCGCCCACAGAGCGTTCCTCAGGATCATGCACCCTATCCTGCAGGCCGCCGCGCCCGGGAAAGGTCCGCCCCGCGTTCCAGCCTGACAATGGCCTTCAATCGCGGGTCAAACCCATCCCAGGCGGCGCATCTCAGTTTACGATGGCCTTGACCAACAACGTGGCTGCGGCTGCAAGGTAGATATCATTGCCATCGACGACATAGACTTCATTTCGGCCCGGGCGTGAAAGGCCGCGGGCGCGCCAGTTCTTGACGACGACGACATCCTGCTTGCGGAGACGCTGGCCAACCGCATGCCGATGGCGCTGCTGTTTCACCACCTTCACCTTGGCGCCGCGATCAACACGGCTGTGTTGAACATCCGCTCTGTCGGCCATTGCCGTCATCGGCACGAAAGCCACTGTGGTGGCTGCCAATAGCACGACAGTCGTGCATTTTTGCATCCGGTTTTGCATTGGGTCTCTCCTCTTTGCTTACGTCATATTTAACGTCTGCCAGAGAGTTTCCCGTCGCTGGCGTGGGGCAGTTTTTCGCCGTCAGCTATGCAAGAGCCGTTGACCTTGTAGCCGCTCCCAGCCTTTGCGCAGGGGAAAGCATCCGATACGCAAAGGCCGTCGTGCTACACGCTTGCGGTCGCCTCCACCTCGGCTTTCAATCTATGCGCAGACCCTCCGGGGGGCGCGCCCCAGACCGTGATCCAGCGGTAGAAGATCGGCGTGAGAAACAAGGTGAACACGGTGGCAAAGCCCAAACCGCCGACGATCACCCAGCCTACGGCGATCCGGGCCTCCGCGCCCGCGCCAGAGGTCACGATCAGCGGCAGCCCCCCGAAAACAGTCGATACCATCGTCATCATCACTGGCCGGATGCGCAGGCGCAGCGCGCTTCGGATGGCGCTGTCGATATCCGCGCCTGCCTCGCGCAGTTGATTGGCAAATTCGACGATCAGGATACCGTTCTTGGCCATGACCCCGATCAGCATCACAAGGCCAATTTGGCTGTAGTAGTTCAGCGATCCGCCCGTCATCGATATCGCCAGCAATGCGGCAGCCATCCCGAAGGGCACCGTCATCATGATCACCACCGCACTGGCAAAGCTCTCGAACTGGGCGGCCAGCACCAACAGCACCACAACCAGCGCGACGCCGAAGACCATGTAGATACCGCCCTGGGAATCGTCTAGCGTCGCGGCCTCTCCGGTGAAGGTGATGCCCATCCCATCAGGCAAAACCTCTTCGGAGAGTGTCAGCACCCGGTCCATCGCGGTGGACAGATCGACACCTTCGCCAAGGTTCGCCTGCATTGAGACGGACAGCGCTCCGCCCAAACGCTCGATCTGCGCGTCGCTTACCACCGTCTCGAGCGAGGCAACCGCGGAGAGCGGCACATAGGCGCCACTGTCGAGGCGGATGGACATGGAGGCGATGTCAGACGGATCGTCAATCGGCGGGCCACCGGGGACTACGTTCACATCCACTTCGACATCATCCGAAAAGACGCTAACCGCCACATCGCCCTGCACCATGGCGCGCACGAGGGAAGAGACATCGGAACTGTTGAGCCCCATATCGCCAGCGGCGCTGTCGTCTACCGTGACTTCCAACTGCGCGGTCACGCTGTTGTTCGACAGTTGCGGGTTCAGAAAGGTCGTATCCTGAGCCATCGCCGCCGTGAGCCTGTCAGCGGCTTCGGTCATTTCAGCCAGATTGGTGCCGGTCACCGCGAAACTCAGCCCACCGCCCGCACCACGGATGTTAAGGCTGTTGGTCGACCGTGCGCTCACCTGCACGCCGGGGACCGCAGACAACTGACCACTGATCTGCGCGATCAGCTCCTGCTGGGTAAAGTCACGCTCGGCCCAATCAGGCAGGCGGACGACGATGAACGCACTGGTGCCGCCGCCGACGCCGATAATGCTTTGCACGGTCTCGATCTGCCCGCTCTCTCGATATGGGGCGAGGATGTCTTCGACCAGCGCGACCTGCGTATCGAGGTAATCGATCGTCGTGTCCGATGCACCGCGCGCCTGTACGAGAAAGAAGCCCCGGTCCTCCTCCGGCGTGACGGTGGACGGCAAATTCATCGCGGCCCCCATGGCGATCATGGCAAAGCCTATGGCGATCGACAGAACCAGCAGCGGCGTGCGGATGGCGAAATCCATCACCCGGTCAAAGCCGCGCGCCAATGCGCCAGGCGTGGCGGCTTCTGCGTCGCCCAAGGTCTTGCCCGGGTCCAAAAGAGCCGACAGGACGGGCGCGAGGGTGAGCGCCGTGATCGACGACAGGGTAACGGCAAAGGCCAGCACAAAGCCGAATTCAGAAAAGACGCCCCCCGCCTGCCCCGGCAGGAAGGAAATCGGGATGAAAACGGCGGCAAGTGTCGCGGTGGTGGAGATCACGGCGAAGAATACCTCGTTCGTGCCTGAAGCCGCGGCGGCGAAAGCTCCCATGCCGGACTTGCGCTTGCGCACGATATTCTCGACCACGACGATGGCATCATCAACGACCATCCCCGTCGCCAATACCAGCGCCAAAAGGCTGATCGTATTGACGGAAAACCCCGTAAGCCAGATCGCGGCAAGCGTCCCGATCAACGCCACGGGGATCGTGACCGCAGGGATCAGCGTGGCCCGTGGGGAGCGCAGGAACAGAAAGATCACGACCACCACAATGCCGGTCGCCATGAGGATGGATTTGACGACCTCGTTGATCGACCCTTCGATGAAGATACCGTCGTTCGAGGTGACAACCAGTTGCACGCCTTTGGGCAGTTGCGCCTGCAACTCCTCGACTGCGGTGCCCACATCGCGCGAGATTTCCAGCGTGTTGCCCACCGATTGCCGGGTGATATCCAAACCGATGGCCGTCTCACCATTCACGCGGGTATAGACGTTGGCGTCTTCGGGGATCAGTTGCACAAAGGCGATATCGGCGACTTGGGTCGTGTCATTGATCGGCAGTTGGTTGATGGTTTCAACGGTGACATCCTTGCTGCCCACCCTGAGCGAGAGAGTCTGCGTTTCGCTGGAAAGCGAGCCCAGTGCGGTGTCGTCACGCAGCTGTGCAAGAGCGGTGGAGACATCAAAGATGGTCAGCCCCCGGCTCAGCAAGGACGGCATGTTCACCGCCACGCGGAACTCATTGGCGCGGTCCCCGCGCAGGGTCACCTCGGCGATGCCGTCGATCAGGGAAAGCCGTTCGTAGACGGCCCCTTCCGCCAGTTGGGTCAGCGTATCGAGACTGGCATCGCCCAGCAGCGCAAGGCGAATGATCGCATCCGCATTGCTGTCGCTCTTGCTGACGCTGGGGTCTTCGATATCGTCAGGCAAGGACCGCAAGGCCCCCGATACGATCTCGCGCGCCTCATTGGCGGCGACATTGACATCGGTGCCATCCGAGAGATCAATGGTGATGCGGCTCGACCCCATGCTTGACGTGGATTCGATATAGGACATGCCATCAAGCGCGCTGAGCGCGTCTTCCAACACTTGGGTCACTTCGGTGTCGACCGTGCTGGGCACCGCGCCATCGTAGTCGGTTCTGACAGAAAGCACGGGCTGGTCCACATCCGGCATCTCGCGGATGTCGACACTGCTAAAGGCCGCCAGCCCGGCGATGATAATCAGCAGGTTCAGCACGATCCCGAAGATGGGACGCGCTACGAAGACATCCGCGAAACCGGCCTTATGCGCTCTTTTCTCGAAACTCATGCGTCTGGCCCCCCGCGCGCGCCCGCGGCGGTAACTTGGGCCCCTTCACGCAGCTTCGCCGCGCCCTCGGCCACGACCTGCGCGCCCAAGGGGGCTTCGGTTTCGACCCAGACCTGATCGCCCTCGCGGTAGCGGATAGTGACAGGAACACGGGCGGTGCTGCCCTCATCGGCGACCCAGATGCCCGCGCCGCTGCGGTCCCATGTGATGCCAGTTGCAGGCACGACGGGCAGCGGGTCGGTCTCTTCGGTCATGCGGATGGCAAAGGTCATACCGGCAAGCAGCAGCCCCTCGGGGTTCTCGATCTCGGCCTCCACCGTCGCACTGCGGGTCACGCTGTCGAGACGGCTGTCAAAGGCGGTGATCGTCCCCTCGAAAATGCGCCCCGCATAGGTGGGCGTGGAGACGAGAACCGGTTTGCCCTCGGCCAAAAGACCGATGGAGCGTTCTGGCACTTCGAATGTGGCAAGCAGGCGGGTGGTGTCGTCGATGGTCACGATGGCCTCCCCGCTCGACAGGCGATCGCCCAGACTGATATCGCTCAGCCCCAAACGGCCAGAGATCGGCGCTTTGATCGTGCGGTCATCCAGCGCCACTTGGGCCAGCCCCACATTGGCTTCGGCCAAGCGCAAGGCGACCCGCGCCTCGGAAAGGCTTACGTCGGTGACCACGGAACTGCCGTTGCTGCGCAGCCCCTCATAGCGGGTGACGGTGTCCTGCGCCTGATCGCGGTTGGCCTCGGCGATCTCTAGTGCCAGCCGCTCGGTGCGGTCGTCCAGTTTCAGCAAGACATCGCCCTTTTCCACCATCGTATTGGCGGCAAGCGCGGTTTCGACCACCTCGCCCGCATCGGTTGCGGTCACTTCCGTCTGGCGAAGGGACACCGCGCTGCCCACCGTGCGCAGGACGAGCGTATATGCGCGCGCCTCTAGCGGCGTCAGCACCACGGTTGTTGCCCGTCCTTGCCCGCCGCGCCGCCCGGGCCGCACGTTCTGAGGCGCATCATCCGTCTGGGTGACACTGCCGCCCCAAAGCTGCGCAACCTCATCGGGCACGCCGAATGCGATGCCATATGCGCCTGCAATGATGACGATGGAGAGGACGGCGTAGATTAATCTTTTCAAAGTCTTCAGGCTCCTGTTAGGCGCTGTTGGAGGGCATGCCATTGCCAAACCGCCCCCCGCGTCAGGGCAACCCGGCCTCGAACGAAGGCGTGGCTGAGCGATTTGAACGATGACGAGCGGTGCGAAATTGGGTGTTGGAATGGTCCCTGCGATACAAGTGCTTCTTCTCAAACGGAGGCCGGAGAATATTCCGTCGCACAAATAGTGCCGTTTCGATGAAAAATATCGGTTCCCCTAAACCTGGGGCCAAACTGCCATGCGGGCGTTCACGTCAGCACCGCGTGTCGCGCTCTGCCCCGCTCGGGGCGG
This sequence comes from Sulfitobacter sp. NFXS29, assembly GCF_040148765.1. Lineage (NCBI taxonomy): Bacteria > Pseudomonadati > Pseudomonadota > Alphaproteobacteria > Rhodobacterales > Roseobacteraceae > Sulfitobacter > Sulfitobacter sp. NFXS29. The sequence continues at coordinate 344,054 of NZ_JAGDED010000001.1, read as the reverse complement.
CGGCGGACAGGTGAGGGCTGGACAATCGGCCTACCAGAGGTGGAACCCCTTCTCCGTGGCCGCTGGTTGCGCATCCGCGCGTCGAACTATGGCGCGCTAAAATACCACCATCGCCGCTCAACCCATTTATTTCGAACGCCGCGCTCAGAGCCATCGCAGCGAAAACCACCTACAACAGATGCTTGAACACGCCGAAGAGTTCGCGCTGTGTTGAGATGAAGAGCTTGCGGTAAAGGTTCCGACGATGGACCTTGCAGGTTTCCGTCGCGATATTGAGCAGTTTCGAGGCGGAGGCATTTGAATGGCCCTGCAGCACCAGCCCCGCGATCTGCGCCTCCCGCAGGGTGAGACCGATGCTCAGGCGATCCGCAGCATGGCTTCTGATGGCATCGGACAGCGGGGGGCGGACCGTTCCGGGCGGGTCGACGGGGGCCGGGGCCACGGCATTGCAATGCTGGGCCAAAAGCTCCAGCAACAAGGGCGCATAGCTTTCCACGCTGCGAAGCTCACTGCGCCGAAATGGCCCCTGCCCATCCCGCCTGCTCAGCGACAGATGCGCAGCGCCGCCATCCTGTAGTGGGATGAGCAGACCAACCTCGTCACAAAGCCCGGTGCCACGGTAATATTGCAGATAATATTCGCTGGAAAAGAACCGGTCCGGCGCGATGTCGGCCAAACGAAACAGCCCGCCCCCCTTCGGCAGGCTGCGATACAGATAGAAGGGGTCAAAGGCATAGCTGCTCTCCATATAGTCTTCGAGAGGCCGACCGATCAACTTGCCCGGCTCGATCCAGTGATCCAGCAGCAAGGGCGGTTGGTCCACATCAAAGCGCAACATCAAGAAGGTGCCAAATGCGATGCGGCTGCTGAAAAAGGTCTTATAGGCCTCGAAAAAAGATGGGCTGCCGACGGCCCGAAGCGCATCGCGCAATTGTTCAATCGCCAAATTTGTCAGCCTATCGCCCAAAGATACTCCAAAATCTGATCAAAATCTCAAGAACACTACCCCACAAGGGGTATATTCACCAATTACTATTGGCGCAATCATGGAGGGCAAGCTTTGCTCAAAACCAAGAACCGAATTGGGCGATCAGGGGGAAAGATGACCAAGGCAATCACCGCACAGGCGCTGCGCAAAGTGTATCCCGGCAACCCGCCGGTCGAAGCGCTCGCGAGTATCGACCTCGAAATTCAGGACAACGAATTCTTCACGCTGCTGGGCCCTTCGGGCTGTGGCAAGACGACCTTGCTGCGACTGATCGCGGGGTTTGAGCATCCCACATCCGGCAGGCTGGACATGTTCGGCGAAAGCCTGCTCGCGCTGCCCCCCTACAAACGCCCCATCAATACCGTCTTTCAAAACTACGCCCTGTTTCCTCATATGACCGTGGCCGAGAACATCGGCTTTGGGTTGCAAATGCTCGGCACGCCCAAATCTGCGATCAAGTCGACCGTCGAAGAGATGATGGAACTGGTGCAGATGACCCAGATGGCGGATCGCCAGACCAGCCAGATCTCCGGCGGGCAACAGCAGCGCGTCGCCCTCGCCCGCGCTCTGGCCCCACGGCCCAAAATCCTGCTTCTGGATGAACCGCTGAGCGCCTTGGACTTCAAACTGCGCAAGAAAATGCAACTGGAGCTAAAACGGCTTCAGACTGAAACCGGCATCACCTTTATCTTCGTGACCCACGACCAAGAAGAGGCGCTGACCATGTCGGACCGCATCGCGGTCATGTCCAACGGCGCGGTGCGTCAGGTCGGACGCCCGCGCGAGATTTACGACCGTCCAGCAGACCGGTTCGTGGCGGATTTCATCGGCGATACCAACTTCTTACCAGCCGAGATCATTGGCCGCGAGGGGGAGAGCGCTCAGTTGCGTCTGCCTTCAGGCAAGCTTGTGCAGGCCCATGCGAACGAAGCCGCCACGGGCCGGGTCACGCTGGCCCTGCGACCGGAACATGCGGAATTGACCTCCGAAGCCGATGGCCTCTTGGCCGGGAGCCTGCGCGAGGTGGTCTATTTCGGGACCGATACGCATTTTCACGTCGGCCTCGACGATGGCAGCGAATTTGTACTGCGCCAGCAAAATGGCCCCACGGTCACGCATTCCTATGTGACGGGCGATCGGGTTGGGGTGTCCTTCCCCGCCGGTGCCGCTCAGGTTCTGAGGGACTGACCCATGGCAGAGCTTTCAAACACCGTTGCAAAACGCGCCGCCCGAAACCGCTGGCTGCTGTTGACGCCTGCGCTGATCATCCTGATCTTTGCCGCCAGCGGGCCGCTGCTGATCACGCTGTTCTATTCCTTCCTCACCCCCGGCGACTATGGCGGGGTGGTCTGGAATTTCTCGACCGATGCGTGGTTTGGCGTGCTGATGCAGCGCGATATTTTCGACGACACATTGGGCTGGTCGGATGCCCATCTCAGCATCTTCTGGCGGTCGCTCAAATTGTCGATCCTGACAACGCTCGCCTGTTTGTTCTTTGGTTTCCCCACAGCTTACTTCATCGCCACACGGCCGAAAAAGCAGCGCGAATTCTGGATGTTGCTGATCATCATCCCCTTTTGGACGAACCTGCTGATCCGCACCTTCGCCATTCTGGAATTGATCCGCAACGAGGGCACCGTGAACTCAATCCTCATCGCGCTTGGTATCATTGATGAGCCGATCCAGATGCTTTTCACCGAGTTTTCGATCATTCTGGGCATGGTCTATGTCTATCTGCCGCTGATGGTTCTGCCGATCTATGCCTCGCTTGAGCGGTTGGATTTCCGGCTCGTTGAAGCAGGCTATGATCTTTACGCCACCCGCTTTCACGTGCTGCGCCGGGTGATCTTGCCGCTGGTGAAACCGGGGGTGATCGCGGGGTCGATCCTTGTGCTGGTGCCCTCGCTTGGGGCCTATGTCACGCCGCGCGTCATGGGCGGTGGCAATCAATTGATGATCGGCAATCTGATCGAATTGCAATTCGGACAGGGGCGCAACTGGCCCTTGGGCGCGGCGCTGTCGATCACCCTGCTGGCGATCGTGATGGTGGCACTGTTGGCCTATGTCCGCGCCGCCGGAAATGAGGAGGTTCAGCATGGCTAATCGCGGGTTCGACATTCGCAAGCTTACGGGCTTTTCCAGCATCGCGATGGCATGTTTTTTCATGCTCTACATGCCGATCATCCTGCTGGTGGTCTATTCCTTCAACGCAGGCACCTCCATCGCGATCTGGGAGGGGTTTTCGTGGCGCTGGTACGTCTCGGCTTGGGACAACGAAATGGTTCAAGAGGCCACGGTGCGCAGCCTTATCATCGCGGTCTCTGCCGCGGCCATCTCAACCAGTGTCGCGGTGCTTGCAGCCCTCGGCACCACCCGCACAGGCAAGTTTCGGGGGCAGACCACGGTCTTTGCCCTGATCCACCAGCCCCTCATGGTGCCCGAGATTGTCACGGCGGTGGCGCTGCTGATCTTCTTTGCCTCGATCAAGGTCGTGACGGGCTATACTGGGCTGATGTATCTGATCATCGCGCATTCCGCATTCTGCATCCCCTTCGCCTATCTGCCGATCAGAGCGCGGCTGCAGGGCATGGACCTGACCCTCGAACAGGCGGGGGCGGATCTCTATGGCACGCCGTTTCAGGTTTTCCGCCATGTGACCCTGCCTCAGCTTTGGCCGGGCATCCTCGCCGGGGCGATGCTGGCCTTTGTGATCAGCCTTGATGACGTGGTCATTACCGAATTTGTGAAATCCGCCGGGCAGGACACTCTGCCGACCTATATGCTGGGCCAACTACGGCGGGTGGTGACACCTGAGATCAATGCGATTTCAACTGTTCTGTTGATGATCTCGGTGACGATGGTGATCGCCTATACCCTGCTCAGCAAAGTCAAAAAATAATTAACCAACGGGAGCTAGACATGAAAAAGACACTGACGGCACTCACGCTCATCCTCGCGGGGCCTGCCATGGCCGAAGGCGAGTTGAACATCTACAACTGGGGCAACTACACCAGCCCCGACATGATCGAAAAGTTCGAGAAAGAGACCGGCATCAAAGTCACCATCACGGACTATGACAGCAACGATACGGCACTGGCCAAGATCAAAGCGGGCGGTCACGGCTTTGACATCGTCGTGCCCTCGGGCACCTATGTCCCGATTTTCGTGGGCGAAGGGCTGCTGATGGAAAGCAAGCCCAACGAGATGGAGAACTTCAAGAACATGGACCCGCAGTGGGTCGATGTTGAATTCGATCCGGGCCGCAATTACACCGTGCCATGGCAGTGGGGGACCGTCGGGGTGACGGTGAACACCGCGGTCTATGACGGCGACATCAATACTGCTGCCGTGATCTTTGACCCGCCAGAAGAGCTGAAGGGCAAGATCAATGTGGTGCCCGAGATGAATGACGTGATGGGCATGGCGATCCACTTTGCGGGCGGTGAGCAATGCACAGCCGACAAGGAAATGCTGAAAAAAGTCCGCGACATTCTGCGCGAGGCCAAGCCCAATTGGTTGTCGATGGACTACGGCAATATCGAGAAATACGCCAAGGGTGACCTCGCCGCCGGGGTGAACTGGAACGGCGCCTCCTTCCGCGCCCGCAACCAGAACCCCGACATCGCCTTCGGCTACCCGCAAGAGGGCTATCCGGTCTGGATGGACAATGCTGCGATTTTGGCGGACGCCCAGAACGTCGAAGAAGCCAAGACCTTCCTCAACTTCATCATGGACCCGGAGAACGCCGCGATGCTGTCGGAGTTCGCGCGCTATGCCAACGGCATCAAAGGCTCCGAAGCGTTCATGCCGGAAGACATGAAGTCCGCCCCCGAAGTGGTTGTGCCCGAAGACCTCAAAAGCGCCGCTTATGTCGCCAAGGTCTGCCCACCCGAGGCGCAAAAGCTCTACACCGCGATCTGGACCGACCTTCAGAAGTAACGCGCGCTTTGTTCGATAAACATATTGCGTCCCGGCCATTGGTCGGGGCGCGCATCGCAATAAGGACCCTAAGACCATGCCGGCAGATATCGTCATCCACAACGGCGCGCTGATCACCTTTGACCCGGATCAGCCCCAAGCCAGCGCTTTGGCCATCACCGGTAATAAGATCTCGGCGGTCGGATCGGATGCCCAGATCACGGCGCTGATCGGCCCAGACACCAAGGTGATCGATGCGCAGGGCGGCACGGTGCTGCCGGGCTTTATCGACAGCCACGTGCATCTCTTTGGCGGGTCCGTCGAACTGGAATATCTCAACCTCTATGGCCTCACCGGGCTGGAGCAGATGCGCCGCGCGATCCTGCCCTATGCCGAGGCAAACCCCGACGATAAAATGCTGTTCTGCGTCATGGCAGACTACGGCATTCTGGGCACCGGCAAGACCCTCACCCGGCATGACCTCGATGCCATCCTGCCCGACCGCCCGCTCGCCATGTTCGCCCCCGACCATCACACGGTCTGGGCTAACACAGCCGCGCTGAAGGCGGCAGGGCTCTTGCAAGGCGGCAAGGTCGATGCAGGCTCTGAAATCGTGATGGGCGCTGACGGGCTTGCCAGCGGCGAATTGCTTGAGCCCGGCGCCTATAGCCCGATCCTATCACTCACCCGCTATGGCGGCCGCGATATGTTGGGCCTTACCGCCGGTCGCGACCCCGAGCCGCCCGCCACACCCGCGCAGCGCGCGATGGACAAGGACGTTATCGCACGTGGGCTGGCCCATTGCGCCGCGCAGGGCATCACCGGTCTGCATCTGATGGATGGCAACCGCTATCAGCTTGAGCTTCTGTCTGAGTTGGAGGCCGAAGGCCGCCTGCTCTGCCGCTGTCATGTGCCATTTCACCTCAAAGGCACCGACCCTGTCGCGCGTCTGACCCGCGAAGCCCCTGCCCTGCGCGATGAATTCCAAGGGGATAAGGTCCGCTGTAGTCACGTCAAAATGTTCATCGACGGGGTGATCGAAAGCGGGACCGCACTGATGTTGCAGCCCTATCCGGGGGAGAGGGGCAAAGATGGCAATTGCGGCGATGAAGTTTTCACCCAAGAGCATTTCGTCGCCGCCTGTGTCGAAGCGGATCGTCTGGGGTTTCAGATCGCCGTTCATGCCATCGGAGACGCCGCCGTGCGCCGAACGATCGACGCCTATGAGGCCGCCCAAAAGGCGAATGGAAAACGCGATAGCCGCCACCGGATCGAGCATATCGAAGTGATCCACCCCGATGACATTCCCCGGCTCGCCGATCTGGGCATCGTGGCCTCCCTCCAGCCCGGCCACGCGCCTCGGGGCCATGTCTTTCCGCCCTCTGGCGTCGGGGACTATATTCGCCCCGAGCAGATCGAAGGGGCCTATGCGTGGCAAACCATTCGTGACACCGGGGCCCGGGTGATCTTCTCAACCGATTGGCCGGTCATCCCGGTGGATGTGATGTCCACGCTCAAGGCAGCCATCGCGCCGCTGGACCTCGGCGACGTTTGGCCGGATCAGACCCAGACCCTCCAAGATACCCTCGCTAGCTATACCCTCGACAATGCCTGGGCAGAGTTTGCCGAGAATACACGCGGACGGTTGAAAGAAGGCATGGACGCCGACATTGCCGTTCTGAGCCATGATCTGACCCGATGGCCCGCCGAAACGATTACCGACGTAGATGCGATCACTGCCATTATGGACGGTCAGATCACGTTTCAGCGCGGGCATTGATGTAAATCCTCGCGCTTCCCCTCGCCCTCTGATCGCGCAGCCCGCGAACCGTTTCGCCTTGCCGGGGCTTGATTTGCGCCCCGCCAGCAAGTGCTTTGCCGTTTCCATGCCAAGTTTAACCAAATTTTCAGCATTCACCGCCCAACCTTGACCGGGACATGGAAAAGGCAACTCAAGCCGCAGGCCCAATGGGCGCGGCATGCCGCATGAGCGAGGATGCCAGAATGGACAGCACGCAGAGGATACTGGTCACCGGCACGGGCGGCTTCATCGGCTTTCACCTTGCCCGCCTGCTGCTGGCCGAAGGGGCGCGAGTGCAGGGCTATGACGGGATGACCGATTACTACGACGTCGCCTTGAAACAACGCCGCCACGCGATGCTGCTTCAGCATGAGCATTTCACGACCAAAGAGGCGCTGCTGGAAGACCGCGAGACCTTCGATGCGCTGGCCGATGACTTTCAGCCAGACATGATCGTCCACCTCGCGGCGCAAGCGGGCGTGCGCCACAGCATCGACCACCCTCGCGCCTTTCTCGAAGCCAATATCACCGGCACTTTCAACGTAATGGAAGCCGCGCGACGGCTGGAGGTCAAACATTTGCTCATGGCCTCATCCTCTTCGATCTACGGGGCCAATACCGATATGCCCTTTGGCGAAACCGGGGCCACCGACCGGCCCCTGTCGATCTACGCCGCCACGAAAAAGGCGAATGAGGGGATGGCCCATGCCTATGCCCATCTGTGGAACCTGCCGACGACGATGTTTCGCTTTTTCACCGTCTACGGGCCTTGGGGGCGCCCCGACCTTGCCTTGAGCAAATTTGTCGATGCGATCCTCGATGGGCGCCCGATCGATATCTACAATCACGGCGAGATGTACCGCGATTTCACCTGTGTCGATGATCTGGCGCGCGGCATCCGTCTGCTGATGGATTGCGTTCCGCCCCAACCGGGCAGCGCGCCACCGCCGCCGGAATGGGATTCGCTCTCTCCTGCAGCACCCTACCGGGTGGTGAATATCGGCAATTCCGAAAAGGTCCGTCTGCTTGATTTCGTCGAGGCAATCGAAGCGGCGCTCGGCAAGCGGGCGATCCGCAATTACATGGGCATGCAGATGGGTGATGCCCCGGCCACATGGGCCGATGCGACGCTGCTACACCGGCTTACCGGCTATCGCCCGCAAACAGACATTCACGAAGGCATCGCGCGTTTCGTCGCTTGGTTTCGCGACTATCACGGCAAATAGCTGCGGCCCTCAATGCTGGTGCTGCTGACGCACGTAGTCCATCACCGCGCCTCTTACCGACATCTCACCCCGCTCGCGCGCCGCGTGGATAACCTCGCGCACGTCATCCAGGTTGCAGCGCCGCAGCAGGCTTTTAACCGGCCCGATTGAGGCCGGGCGCATCGACAGGGTCTTGAGCCCGATGGCCGCGAAACACAGCGCCTCAACGGGTCGGCCCGCATCCTCACCACAGAACGACAGCGCTGTATCGGTTTCGGCACAGCGCTCGACGATACCCTCAAGGAAGGTCAGGAAAGAGACGTTCAGCGTGTCATACCGCCGCCGCACCCGCTCGTTCTCACGGTCAGCAGCGAAGAAGAACTGCTTTAGATCGTTGCCCCCGATCGACAGGAACTCAACCTCTTCAAAGAACTTCTTTGGCGCAAAGGCGAGGCTGGGCGTCTCAAGCATGGCGCCGACTTCCAGCTTTTCGGGCAACACATGGCCCAAGATACGCTCGCGCTCCATCGCCTTGTCGACCTCGGCGCGGGCGGCGCGGAATTCCTCAAACTGGGCAATAAAGGGAAACATCACCGCCAGCGGGCGGCCCGCAGCGGCGCGGATCAGGGCTTGCAACTGCATGCGCATGACACCGGGCTTGTCCAAGCCCACCCGGATCGCGCGCCAGCCCAAAGCCGGGTTCGGCTCATCATGGGGCTTCATATAGGGCAGCACCTTGTCCGAGCCGATGTCGAGCGTGCGAAACACCACGCGGCGGCCATGCGCGGCATCAAGCACGCGCGCGTAAAGCGCCGCAAGCTCGGTCCGGCGGGGCATCTGGTTGCGCACCAGAAACTGCAATTCGGTGCGGAACAGCCCCACGCCCTCGGCCCCCGACCCTTCGAGCGAGGGCAAATCGGCCATCAACCCCGCGTTCATCTGCAGGCTGATGATCCGCCCGCATTTCGTCTCAGCCGGTTTATCGCGGATCGAGGCATAGCGCTCCTGCGCCGCCGCCTGCATCGCGATCTTGTCACGAAATGCCGTGGCCACGGTATCATCGGGCCGCAGATGCACCACGCCCTGCTCCCCATCCACCATGATGTGATCGCCATTCAGCGCATCATTGGTGATGCGGCTCGCGTGGACGATCAGCGGTATCGCCAGTGCCCGCGCCACAATAGCCGCGTGCGACCCGACGGAGCCGCCCTCCAACACGATGCCGCGCAGCGTCCGCCCATAGTCCAGCAATTCCGCCGGGCCGATGTTGCGCGCCACAAGGATCGGATCGACCGGCATCTCGGCCCCGGTATCACTGCCTTGCCCCGTCAAATGCCGCAGCAAGCGGTTCGACAGATCATCCAGATCCGACAATCGCTCACGCAGATAGGCGTCATTGATCTGCCCCAGACGGGCGCGGGCCATGGATTGTTCTTTCTCGACCGCAGCCTCGGCGCTCAGCCCGCTTTGAATATCCTCCACCATGCGCCGCATCCAGCCTTTGGAATTGGCGAACATGCGGTAGGCTTCAAGCACCTGTTGCTGCTCTTTGTCGGCGGTAAGGCTTAACAATTGGTCAACGCTGACGCGCAGTTGCTCGACCGCTTCGGTCAAACGCTCTGTCTCGCGTTCCGGGTCATCGGCGATGGGGTTGGAAACCACCACCCGCGGCTCGTGCAGCCAGACATGGCCCTCGGCCACGCCCTCTTGCCCCACGGTGCCGCGCAGCAGAACCGGCTGGCTGTGCCGCGCCGACATCGCCGCGCCCTCGCCGACAAAGGCACCAAGCTCGGCCATTTCGGCCAGCACCATGGCCACAACCTCAAGCGCGTAGACCTCATCTGCCGAGAATTCGCGCGCCTGTTTCGACTGCACCACCAAGACGCCCAGCGTCTCGCCCAAGCGTTGAATCGGCACGCCAAGGAACGAAGAGTAAATCTCCTCCCCCGTCTCCGGCATGAAACGGAAACCGGCAGCCTGCGGCGCATCGGGCGTGTTGATCACCGTGCGGCGCTTGGCGACCCGACCCACCAGACCTTCGCCCAGTTTCATACGGGTTTCATGCACCGCCGCCTCGTTCAGACCTTCGGTGGCACAAAGCTCAAGCGTGTCTTCGTCGCGAAACAGATAGATCGAGCAGACTTCGCAGCCCATGGAGTTGGCAATCAACTGGGTGATCTTGTCGAGCCGCGCTTGGCCCGCCACATCACTGGCCATCGCATCACGCAGCCGCCCCAGCAGCTTGCGGCTTTCTGTTTCAACCCGTTCGGCCATAAGATCTGGTCCCTGTCCCTCTGGAGCAGGGTTTAGCGCACTCGCGCAAGGATAGAAATGCTATTCGCGACATACCCTGCATCCCCGGCCAGCATATCGGCGGGATGCTGCAGTTTTACGCAAGGCGCAACCTTGCGTAAAAGCCATTTTATCGCAGATGCTTAAGCGGCTTTATCAAGCTCGAAAGCATCATGAAGCGCCTGCACGGCCAGCTCCATATACTTGCGGTCAATCAACACGCTGATCTTGATCTCGGAGGTGGTGATAACCTTGATGTTAATCCCCTCATCCGAGAGGACTTTGAACATCTTGGCGGCCACGCCGGTGTGGCTGCGCATGCCGATGCCCACCACGGAAACCTTGGCCACCCCCTTGTCGGCGATCAACTCTTGATAGTTGATGATGCCCTCTTCATGGGCCTTTTCCATCGCCTTTTCGGCGCGGATCACCTGATCGACGGGGCAAGACCACGTCATATCGGTGCGGCCTTCTTCGGCGATGTTTTGGACGATCATGTCGACGTTCACCCCACCTTCGCTGAGCGCGGTAAAGATCGTCGCCGCGATGCCAGGGCGGTCCGCCACGGACACCAAGGTCATCTTTGCCTCATCACGGGAAAACGCGACCCCGGCCACCACATTGCTTTCCATGATTTCCTCCTCATCGCAGACGAGCGTCCCGGCATCGTCAGATTGTTCTTCGAAACTGCTCAGCACGCGCAGTTTAACCTTGTAGCGCATCGCCAGTTCGACCGAGCGGGTCTGCAAAACCTTCGCCCCGAGGGACGCCAGCTCTAGCATCTCTTCAAAGGAAATCTTGTCAAGTTTGCGTGCTTTGGATTCGACCCGCGGGTCGGTCGTGTAAACGCCGTCAACATCGGTATAGATATCACATCGCTCGGCACCGAAGGCCGCGGCAAAGGCCACGGCGGTCGTGTCAGACCCGCCCCGACCCAGCGTAGTGATCCGGCCCTGCGGGCTGATGCCCTGAAAGCCTGCAACCACGGCAACCTTCATGCCTTCGCCGAATTTGGCGGTGATGTTGTCCGTGGGAATTTCTTCAATCCGCGCGGCGGAATGGGCATCGGTGGTGCGCACCGGCACCTGCCAGCCCTGCCACGAGCGTGCGGGCACGTCCATTTCCTGCAAGGTCAGCGCCATCAGCCCGGCGGTGACATTCTCGCCACTCGACACGATCGCATCATATTCGCGCGCGTCGTAAAGCGGCGAAGTCTCATTGACAAAGCCCACCAGCTTATTCGTCTCGCCCGACATGGCCGAAACGATGACGATCACGTCATAGCCTTTGGCCACCTCAACGCCGACGCGCTTTGCCGCGCGGCGGATACGGTCCAAAGTGGCGACCGAAGTCCCACCGAATTTCATAACCAGAACAGGCATATTGTCCCCCGCGCAACAGTCCAGCGCGGTCTAAGCCCACGGCACGGCAAGGGCAAGCCTATTTAACATGACGTTATGTCGAGTGCCCTAGAACGGATGCGCCCGGCCATCCCATGTCTCAAAGCAGCCCGTTTGAGCAAGGTCCAGCGTGGCGATCCGTTGTGCAAGACCTTGGGCAGACTCCGCCACGCTGATTTCGCCCTGATCACCGCCCATATCCGTGCGCACCCAGCCGGGGTGGTAAATCCCCACCGCGATGCCCTCGGGCTTCAGGTCCACCGCCAGATTGCGCCCCAGATTGATCGCCGCCGCCTTGGAGGCGCGGTAGATATAGCTGCCCCCCGGTGCCCGCGTCTGCGACCCCATCTGCGAGGCGATGATCGCAATTTTCGCGCCCTTTGCCGCGCGCAGGTTCGGCAAGAGCGTTTGCACCGTCAGAAAAACCCCGGTCACATTGGTCGCGAAACTCTGCGCCCAGAGATCGGGCCCAAAGCCCACGTCCAGATCATCGCCCTTGTCCAGATAGACGCCTGCATTGCAGATCAGAAGTTCCAGCGGACACTCCCCTAGGCTTGCGGCAAAAGCGGCGTGGCTTGCCGGGTCGGTCACATCCAGCACGGCCTCCGCCCCCGCGCCGCGGGCGGTGCCGATCACCTCTTCGCCTGCATCTTTATACTGTGCGGCCAGCGTCGCGCCGATGCCGCGGCTCGCGCCGGTGATCACAATGGTCATGGAGGGTCCTTTATCAGAATCGGCCTTTACCAGAATGCGCCTTTGCGAGAATGCGCCTTCAGGAAAGTTGGCGTTTGGGTTTGAACGGCAGGGGCATCAGCGGGACCCCTTCTTCGACCAAGGCGCGGGCCTGATCCAGCCGCGCTTCGCCATAGATCGCGCGTTCGGGCGTGCGCCCCGCGTGCATGTCGCGCGCTTCCCGAACGAAATTCTTGCCGACATAGTCCGAGGTCGCCTCGACCTTTTTGCGCAGCGCGGTCAGTGCTTTTTCCACATCGCTCGCCGGATTGGACAGGACCGGCGCGGGTTTCTCGGCGGGCTGCGGTTTCTCGACCGCTTCGGGGGCGCTCTCGCCCGAGGTGACCCGCGGGGCCATCAGCGATTTGCGCACCTCGGCCGACCCACAGACGGCACAGCTCAAATGGCCGCCGCGGGCGAGGCTGTCAAAGGCTGCCGCCGATTGGAACCAACTGTCGAAGCCATGTCCGGCCTCGCATTTCAACGCATAACGGATCATTCGCCCGGTCCTTGAACTCTCTGCTCTAAATGGGCTGCCACAGGAAAGAGGTCAAGACAGGCGGGATTGGCCCGCGCAGGCCCTTGTCGCGTGATCAGCCCGCCAGACCGCCGCTGCGCGGATCGAAATCACGGATCAGCCGCGCCAGATCGGGCGCATCCACCAGCCGCGCAGCTTTCCGGCGCGAGCACCACAGCCGCTTGCGCTGCCCCTTCTCGGGGAACTGTTTCGCCAATGTCTTGACCTTCACCGGGTAAAGCATCGCCAAACAGGGCACTGCCCCATCCTCGCCGGTTTTGGCATAGCTATAAACGCCCAGACATTGCCCGCGCACCTGCCCCACAACGCCGCCTTCCTCCCATGCCTCGACCAAGGCCGAAGCGGCGGGGGTTTTACCGTCCATCGGCCAGCCCTTGGGAATGATCCAACGCTTGCTGCCGCGCGAGGTAATCAGCAAGATCTGCAACTTGCCACGTTTACGACGCCAGCAAAGTGCTGCAAATTGAATGCGCAGATCGTCCTTTTGTCCGCCGTTCAGCGATATCGGTGCCTGTGTCGTCATCCGTCGCAGCCGCGCCCTCTGGCTGGTTGTTTTCGCCTTCACCCTAGCGCGGCAATCCTTGTCTGGCCATATGCACTTGCCCCCCTTCAATGCATCAAAGATACTACCAAAATGATAAGATTTTGCGCCCTTCTGACCCTGTTCTGCGGCCTTGCCCTCCCCCTTCGGGCCGAGGCTCCGCTGACCGTCTTTGCCGCCGCCAGCCTACGCGGCGCGCTGGAGGAGATCGCAGAAGCGTTCCTCGCGCCATTGGTCGTGGCCTACGGCGGGTCGGGCACGATGGCGCGGCAGGTCGCTGCCGGAGCGCCTGCGGATGTCGTCCTGCTGGCGAACACCGATTGGATGGATTGGCTGGTGGATCAAGGGATTAGCACCGCCGAGGAGGCCCAGATCGTCGCCCGCAACCACTTGGTGCTGATCGCCCCCCGTGGCACCGCCGCGCTGTCCCAGCCCGCCGACCTGCCCGCCCGGCTGGGCCGCATGGGGCGGCTCGCCATGGGCCAACGCGATGCGGTGCCCGCAGGCAGCTATGCCCGCGAATGGCTGACCCATGAGGGTCTATGGGAGAGCCTGCAAAGCCAATTGGCCGAGACCGACAATGTCCGCGCCGCACTGGCTTTGGTCGCGCGCGGTGATACGCCTTTTGGCGTGGTCTATGCCAGTGACGCCCATGCCGAGGATGACGTGCAGATCGTCTATGAGGTGCCCGCCGATACCCATGCCCCCATCACCTATCCCGCCGCCGCCTTGACGCCGGAAGGCACCGCGCTGGTCGATTTCCTGACCACAGAAAGGGCGCAGACGATCCTTGAGGATCATGGTTTCCTCCGGGCCGATCATGGATCTTGACGCTGCCGCTTGGGCCGCGCTCTTGTTGTCGCTGCGGGTGGCGACTGTGGCGATGCTCTGCTCTCTGCCGCTGGCGCTTTGGGTTGCGTGGCTCCTCGCCCGGAAGGAGTTTCGCGGCAAGGGCGTGTTGAGCGCGCTGGTCCATCTGCCACTGGTTCTGCCACCGGTGGTGACGGGCTATCTTCTGCTGCTCAGCTTTGGTCGCAACGCTCCTTTGGGCCGCCTGTTAGAAAGCCTCGGCATCGGCCTTGCCTTCCATTGGACCGGCGCAGTGCTGGCCGCTCTGATTATGAGCTTTCCGCTGATGGTTCGCGCCATGCGGCTGGCGATCGAAGCCGTTGACCCACGGATCGAGGCCGCCGCCGCCACGCTTGGCGCGCCGCGCATCAGCGTCTTCTGCCGCGTCACCCTTCCGCTGATCTTTCCCGGCATCCTTGCCGGGGCGGTGATGGGCTTTGCCAAGGCGATGGGCGAATTCGGCGCCACGATCACCTTCGTCGCCAATATCCCCGGCCAGACCCAAACCCTGCCGAGCGCGATTTGGACGGCACTGCAGGTGCCGGGCGGCGAGAGCCGCGCGCTGACGATGGCGGCGTTGGCCGGGCTGGTGGCGCTGGCCGCCGTGCTGCTTTCCGAAGCTTTGGCCCGGCGGGTCGCCAGACGCATTTCAGGGGCGCGCTGATGCTGGAGGTCACGCTGCGCCATGGGTTCGATGGCTTCGATCTGGACCTGTCTTTCACCACCGAAGGGGGCATCACCGCGCTTTTCGGCCGCTCGGGTGCGGGCAAGACGACGGTGATCAACGCGCTTGCGGGATTGCTGCGCCCTGATGTCGGCCGCGTGGTGTTGGAGGGTGAGGTGCTTTTGGATACGCAGCGCGGCATCTGGGTGCCGCCACATCGCCGCAGGCTGGGCTATGTCTTTCAGGATGCGCGGCTTTTTCCGCATCTTGACGTGCGCAAGAACCTGACCTTCGGCGCGCGCTATGCCCCGCGTGGCAGCCAAGGTGCGGGCTTTGAGGATGTCGTAGCGCTCTTGGGGCTTGAACCCCTGCTCGACCGTGCCCCGGCGACCCTGTCGGGCGGAGAAAAACAGCGTGTTGCCCTTGGCCGCGCCCTGCTTTGCCATCCGCGCCTGTTGCTGATGGACGAACCATTGGCGAGCCTTGATGGCCCGCGCAAGCAAGAGATTTTGCCCTATCTCGAACGCCTGCGCGACGGGGGATTGGGCCTGCCGATCCTCTACGTGAGCCACGCGGTGGATGAGATTGCCCGACTCGCCGATCGGCTGGTCTTGTTGCAAAACGGACGGCTGAAGGCGCAGGGCGCGCTGTTTGATGTCATGGCCGACCCCGCCGCCGTCCCCCTGCTGGGCGTGCGCGAAGCGGGTGCGGTGCTGGAGGCTGACGTCATCGCCCATGCAGACGACGGGCTTTCGACCCTCGCCGTGCGGGCGGGGCAGCTGGAATTGCCGGGGGTGCAAGCGCCGGTTGGCACGCGGGTGCGGCTGCGGGTTTTGGCGCAGGATGTGATCTTGTCGCGCCAGCAGCCCGAGGGGCTGTCTTCGGTCAACATTCTGCCCGTGCGGGTGGATGCCGTGCATCCCGGTGACGGGCCGGGCGCTGCCATTGCGCTGGACGCGGGCGGTGACCGCCTGCTTGCCCGCGTCACGGCGCGGGCAGTGCGCGACCTCGATCTGCGCGCCGGGATGGGGTGCTACGCCATCATCAAGGCCACCACCGTAGCGCCGGGTAGTATCGGGCGCTGATCAGATCTTGGGCGGCGTCCGACCCATTTTCTGTCGCAGTCGGGCAACCAGGTCCTCTTGCGGGATATCCGCCTCTATCGCCAGTCTGCGGAGGCCGAAATGCACATGGGCCATGTCTTGGTAATAGCTGGTATAGGCATAGTTCGTCGCCGCCCCGGCCACTGCGCCCAGCACCGGCACCGCCTGCGCGGCGAGCTTTTGCCCCATCACCAATGCCAGCCGCGGGGCGACACGGGCAATCACCGCGTTCATCGCGCGGCCCGTCAGCGCCATGCGGACCGTCAGAAACCCCAGATCGGCGCTATCGTCATCGGCCAACGGCCCTGCAGCGGTGAAGACATGGACGCAGTCGAACTGCACATTCTCAGCCGCCGGATCAAACCCATGTTCTGCCGCCACGCCTTGGATGACACGCAAAAGCAGCGTTGTGGTCACGGGCAGTTCGGCCAATGCAGTGGGCAGCCCCCCGGCCCCGCCAGCGGCCCCCATGGCGGTTGAGACCGCTTGGTTCAGCCAGCCCTGCTGGTCCTTCACATAGCTGCGGCTGGAATGAGCGGCCTGCATGGCATGGCCAAGCGCCTTCATCGTCGCCCCTTCGAGATTGCGGCGCACAGCGCCCGGCAATCGGTCGATCAACCCATCCGCGCTGCCACCGATGAGGTTCAGCACATGAATGCCCACGCCGCCCGCCTGTTTATAACGGCGGGCAATTTCATCCAGCCGGGCGTCGACGTCAATGGTGCTGGGCAGGTTGCTTTCGATCTGCATGGGCGTCCCTCTTTGAGCTTAGGCTCAATGTGGGTCGGGGCTGGGGTAAAATCAATCGTGCCAGCGGCGAACCTTGCCAGTGACCCCGGCCCAAGCCCCCTCGACCAAGGCGCGGCCCAAGATACGCGCGGGGTTCGTAGGCGGGGGCATCTCTATGTCTTGCAGCAAGGTAAAGCCGAAGCGGTTGTAATAAGGCGCGTCGCCCACCAGCATCACACGTTCCCACCCCAGCGGGGCCGCTTGCTCTAATGAGGTTTCGATCAGCCCCGCGCCCAGCCCTTCGCCCTGCCTTGTGGGGTGCACCGCCACCGGGCCAAGCAACAGTGCCTTCGCCGCGCCGATGCGCACGGGCCAATAGCGGATCGCGCCCGCCAGAATGCCCGCACTGTCGCGCGCCACATGGCTTAGCCCCGCCACCGGCGGCACGCCGTCGCGCAGCCGGTAAGACGACAGCGCCTCGCGCCCCGGCGCAAAACAGGTGTCATAGAGCGCTTCGACCTCCCAATGGTCGGCGGGCACCTCCGGGGTCATCTTGTAGGGCGTCTGATGCAAGGCCGGAGGCTTTCAGGAGCAATTGCGGGTGGCGCTGGACGTAGCATGAGGCTAGCCATGGGTGCAAACCATCAAGGAGTGTTCATGTTCTATCGTCCCGAAGACGGCCATGGTCTGCCGCATAACCCGTTCAACGCCATCGTCAGCCCCCGCCCCATCGGCTGGATCTCCAGCCGTGACAGTCAGGGCCGCGACAACCTCGCGCCCTATTCTTTCTTTAATGCTGTGGCCTATGTGCCGCCGCAGGTGATGTTCGCCTCGACCAGCGCCAAGGAAGATGTCGACGGCACCAAGGATTCCGTCGCCAACATCCGCGAGACCGGGGTGTTTTGCGTGAACGTGGTGGAATATGCGGCGCGTGATGTGATGAACGTGACCTCGGCCACCCTGCCCCATGGCGAGGACGAATTCGCCCGCGCCGGGATCGACAAGGCCCAATGCGAACAGATCGCCTGCGCGCGGGTGGCCAATGCGCCAGCCAGCTTAGAGTGCAAGCTGACGCAGATCGTGCAACTGCCGGGAGAGGCGAACTTCGCGGTCTTCGGCGAAGTCGTGGGCGTGCATATGCGCGATGACTGTGTGGTCGACGGGCGGTTTGACGTGACGCAGTTTCAACCGCTGTCGCGTCTGGGGTATCGCGATTACACGGTGGTGCGGGATGTGTTTGAGTTGAAGCGGCCGGATGATTGAAGGCTGAGGGCTGCAGTTGCAATGCGAGGGTCATCGCCTGCCCGCGGGTCGGCGATGAGACAATGCCAGTTGCCACTTTATGGTTCAGCCTTAATGTGCCTTCTCAGTGTCGCACCTAGCCTCGCCGGATCGCCTACCCGGTCGCACCGGAGGTGCGCTCAGAATGATACGGCACGCCTTTGGCGTGACGGGCGGGCAGGCAATGGCCCGGCGCCTGCGGCTTGATACCGGGCCGGTGGTAACCTCGAACAAAAAACAAAACCCGGCACCTCTCGGCGCCGGGTTTTCCATTCAGTGCCCGCCCAGAACCCCGGTGCGCACATCGTAATCGACAGCCAGTTCATAATCAGGGTCGTCATCGCTATCGACCATCACATGCCCCGCCTTGGTCAGCAACCGGTGGCAATCGCGGCTCAGGTGGCGCAGCTGCAGACGCTTGCCCGCAGCCTCGTATTTCGCGGCCATCGCCTCAATCGCCTGTAGCGCGGATTGATCTACCACCCGGCTGTCGGCGAAATCGACGATCACCACCTCGGGGTCGTTCTCCACGTCGAAAAGCTCGGCAAAGCCATCGGAGGAGCCGAAGAACAGCGGGCCGTGGATCTCATAAACCTTGGCCCCCTCTTCGGTCACCGACCCCCGCGTGGTCGCATGGATACGGCGCGCGTTGTTCCACGCATAGGCCAGCGCCGAGACGATCACACCCACGACCACCGCCACGGCGAGGTCCTCCATCACGGTCACCACCGTCACCAGAATGATAACGAAGGCATCGATCAGCGGCACTTTCCGCAGGATGGTGAGCGAGTTCCAAGCGAAGGTGCCGATCACAACCATGAACATCACGCCAACGAGGGCGGCAAGCGGGATAAGCTCGATCACCGAGGACCCGACGAGGATGAAAAGCAGCAAGAACACCGCCGCCGCGATCCCCGCAACACGGGTGCGGCCGCCGGATTTCACGTTGATCATCGACTGACCGATCATCGCGCAGCCGCCCATGCCACCGAAGAAACCCGTGACCGTGTTGGCCACACCTTGGGCGATACACTCTTGGCTGGCGCCGCCGCGCTTACCGGTAAGATCACCCACAAGGTTCAGTGTCAGCAAGCTTTCGATCAGGCCAATGGCGGCGAGGATCACGGCATAGGGCAAGATGATCTCAAAGGTTTCCCAAGTGAGCGGCACCATGGGGATATGCAGGCTCGGCAGGCCGCCTTGGATCGAAGCCAGATCGCCCACCCGCGGCACGTCGAGGCCGAAACCGATCACCAGAGCGGCAATCACCCCGATGCCCGCAAGCGGCGCGGGGATCACCTTGGTGATGCGCGGAGTGATCCAGATGATCGCCATGGTTGCCGCCACCAGCGCCAGCATCAGGTAGAGCGGCTGGCCCGAAAGCCATTCGCCACCGCCCATGCCGTGGCCGGTATCGACCATGGTGCCGGGCACTTTGAACTGGCTCATCTGGGCGAGGAAAATCACGATGGCAAGTCCGTTGACAAAGCCCAGCATCACCGGGTGCGGCACCAGACGGATGAACTTGCCCCACTGCATGACCCCTGCGAAGATCTGCAAAAGCCCCATCAGCACCACGGTGGCAAAGAGGTATTCAACCCCATGCTGCGCCACCAAGGCGACCATCACGACCGCCAAAGCGCCCGTGGCACCCGAGATCATCCCCGGCCGACCACCGATCAACGCGGTGATAAGACCCACGAGGAAGGCGGCATAAAGCCCGACCAGAGGGTGTACCCCGGCAACAAAAGCAAAAGCCACCGCTTCGGGCACCAAGGCCAGCGCCACGGTCAGCCCCGACAGCAATTCGATGCGCAGCCGCCCGATGGAGAAACCATCATCCGGCATCCAACGCAGATCGGTCACATCGAGGTTCTTGGCAAAATTGTGCAGCGTGGCGCGCATGGGGGCGTCCTTTGACTTTCGGAAAACGGATATAGCGCCCTGACCGCGGATGCGGGGCGCTTTTGGCTGCGTCTAGAGGAATTTTGCCGCGAAGAAAAGCGTATTGCCTCTCCTCGGGCAGAGTTTGCTGCAATGCAGAAACGCTTTTGCGGGCCGAGTGGGCGGCGCAAGACCGCCCCCCCTTGACGCAGACGTGTCGCGTCTCGTGGCAAAAACACTTGATCCCCGTGGCATTCTATGAGGTTCTTTGGGCCTTACTGGCAACCATCCAAGGCACAGGCTCCCTCCATGACAGATACGAAAATCGCCGTGATCGGCGGCTCCGGCATTTACGACATCGACGGGCTTCAGGATGCCGATTGGGTCACGGTTGAGACCCCTTGGGGCGCGCCGTCGGATCAGGTGCTGACCGGAACGCTGAACGGGGTCGCCATGGTCTTTTTGCCGCGCCATGGCCGGGGGCATGTGCATACGCCGACCTCTGTCCCCTACCGCGCGAATATCGATGCCCTCAAGCGGTTGGGCTGTACGGATGTGATCAGTGTTTCCGCCTGCGGGTCGTTCCGCGAGGAGATGGCACCGGGGGATTTCGTGGTCGTCGATCAGTTCATCGACCGCACCATGGCCCGCGAGAAAAGCTTTTTCGGTCCCGGCTGCGTGGCGCATGTCTCTGTCGCCCATCCCACCTGCCCGCGGTTAAGCGACGCCTGCGAGACCGCCGCGCGGGACGCGGGCATTAACGTGCACCGTGGCGGCACCTATCTGGCAATGGAGGGGCCGCAGTTCTCGACATTGGCGGAATCGAAAATGTACCGCGAAAGCTGGGGCGCGGATGTGATCGGCATGACCAATATGCCCGAAGCAAAGCTCGCCCGCGAGGCGGAGCTTTGCTATGCGAGCGTGGCAATGATCACCGATTACGACAGTTGGCACCCCGACCACGGCGAGGTGGATGTGACGCAGATCATCGCCACGCTGATGGGCAATGCTGACAAGGGCCGCGCCATGGTTTCGCGGCTGCCCGCGCTTTTGGGTGCCGAGCGCGCGCCCTGCCCGCATGGCTGTGACCGGGCGCTGGAGTTTGCGATCCTGACCCAGCCGGATGCGCGCGATCCGGAGTTGCTGGCCAAGCTGGATGCGGTGGCGGGGCGCATGCTTTGACCGCGGGCGGCGGCCCTGCTTGGCTGAGTGCGGACGGTATTTAAGAAAGGATGAAGGGAGGGGGTTTGGCGCCTCTTCTTGGATGTTGTGCGGCGGGCGCAGATGGGGGGTTCGCCCGGGCGGCGCGTTGCGCTAAGACGGATCGGGTCAATCACGCGGAAGGGCGGCATGAAACAGGTTCAGGATTATATTCGCACGATCGTAGATTTCCCCCATGAGGGGATCATGTTTCGTGACGTGACAACGCTTTTTGCCGATCCGCGCGGGTTTCGCATGGCGATCGATCAGATGCTGCATCCCTATGCGGGGATCAATATCGACAAGGTGGTTGGGTTGGAAGCGCGCGGTTTCATCCTTGGCGGGGCGATTGCGCATCAGTTGAGCGTGGGTTTCGTGCCGATCCGCAAGAAGGGCAAGCTGCCCGGCACGGTGATCAGTCAGGAATATAAGCTTGAATATGGCGAGGCCATTGTTGAGCTGCATGACGATGCGATCAAGCCAGGCGAAAAGGTTTTGGTTGTGGACGATCTGCTGGCCACCGGTGGCACGGCGGAAGCCGGGATCAAACTGATCGAGCGCTTGGGGGGCGAGATCGTCTCTTGCGCTTTTATCATTGATCTGCCCGAATTGGGCGGGCGCAAGCGCTTGGAAGCGCTTGGCAAAGAGGTCCATGCGCTTTGCGCTTTCGACGGGCTTTAACCGCGTAACACGGCACCGGGGTTCATAATGCCTTTGGGGTCGAGAGCTGTTTTAATGGCTCGCATAGCCGCGAGTTTGGCGGGGTCGCCGTAGCGTTCGAGGTCATCGACCTTGATGCGGCCCACACCATGTTCCGCGCTGAATGACCCGCCCAATTCATGTACGAGATCGTGGACCAGACGTTTCACGTCGTCGCGTTGATCTTCGTAATCGGCGCGGGTTTTGCCCTTTGCGGGGAAGACATTGTAATGCAGGTTGCCGTCTCCGACATGGCCGAAGCAGTTAATGCGGAAGTCGCCGAGGGCCGAGAACGCGTCGGTGGCGCGGGTGATGAATTCGGGGATTGCGCCGAGGGGCACCGAGATGTCGTGGCTGGAGACTGACCCGATCAGGCGGTTGGCCTCTGGAATGGTTTCGCGGATCGTCCAGAAATCCTGGGCCTGCTGGGCGTTTTGGGCGATGAGACCGTCCGAGACGAGCCCTGCGTCAAGGGCGGCGGCGAAGAGCGCCTCAAGCGCGGCGTGGGTGTCGATCTCTCCGGGGGTGCCGATGTCGATCAAGACGCACCATTGCGGGGTTTCGGTGAAGGGTTGGCGGATGTTGGGCAGGGTTTCATTAAGGAAATCGAAACCTCTGCGGTGCATCAGTTCGAAAGCGCTGATCATTTCGCCTAAGTGATCCCGCGCGAGGGAGAGGAGCGTCAGCGCCGCGGCTGGGCTTTCGACGACCATCAGCGCGGTGCCACTGCGGGCCGGGCGCGCATAGAGTTTGAGGGCGG
Source organism: Sulfitobacter sp. NFXS29 (assembly GCF_040148765.1). Classification (NCBI taxonomy): domain Bacteria; kingdom Pseudomonadati; phylum Pseudomonadota; class Alphaproteobacteria; order Rhodobacterales; family Roseobacteraceae; genus Sulfitobacter; species Sulfitobacter sp. NFXS29. Next base: position 321,470 of record NZ_JAGDED010000001.1, on the reverse strand, counting down.
CGGCGGTGATCACGCCGAGCGTGCCTTCGGCGCCGATCAGCAGGTTGCGCAGATCGTAGCCGGTGTTGTTTTTGCGTAGGCGCGTGAGGCCGTACCAAATCTGGCCGTCGGGCAGGACGGCTTCGAGACCGAGGCAAAGGTCGCGGGCATTGCCGTAGCGCAGCACGCCGGTGCCGCCTGCGTTGGTCGAGAGTGTGCCGCCGATGCGCGCGGTGCCCTCGGCGGCGAGGGACAGGGGGAAGAGGCGGTTTGCCTCTTCGGCGGCGGCTTGGACGTCGGCGAGGATGACGCCCGCTTCGGCGACCAGTACGTTCTCTTCGGGCAACACGGCGCGGATGCGGTTCATGCGCTCAAGGGAAAGGATCAGCGGAGCCGGGCCATCGCTGTTGATCTGCCCCCCGACAAGGCCGGTACCGCCGCCGTAGGGCACCACCGCCACGCGGGCGGCATGGGCGGCGCGGATCAGGGTGGCGACCTCTTCGGTGCTGCGTGGCAGGGCCAGCACACCGCCCTGCCCCGCGTAGCGCCCGCGGGGTTCTTCAAGGTAGCGCGGTTCGGGCTTGCGCAGCACGTCATCGGGCAGTTGTGCGCACACGGTATCGGTGAAGGCGGTGTCGGCGGGGTTCAGTGTCATGGTCCTTTGATCCTGCGCAGGGCGGGAGGATGCAAGGGCAAAGCGTATGAACAGTCGGTGTGGATGCTTGGTGGGGATGGTGGCGTGCCTCCCCCGCGAACTCTGCGGGACGTATCAGGCTGAGGCCGACGGCCTAGCCGACATCGGTGCGGCCGCGCCGATCTTTACGGAGGGAGGCATAGAGCACATGGGTCCGCCAGCGGCCATCGATTTGCAGATAGCTTTGCGCGACGCCCTCATATTTAAAGCCAGCCTTCTCTAGCAACCCGCGGGAGGCTTGGTTTTCCGGCAGGCAGGCGGCTTCGATGCGGGACAGATCAAGCCGGGTGAAGGCCTGATGCACCGTCGCCTCTATCGCCTCGCGCATGTAGCCTTGGCGGGCGAAGGGTTCGCCTGTCCAATAGCCGAGCGTGCCGGATTGCGCGGGGCCGCGGCGGATGTTGTCGAGGGTGATGGCACCGACGAGGTTTTGATCGCTGCGGCGGATCAGGAAGAGCGGCATGGCGTTGCCAGTAGACACCGAGCGCTGCGCCCAATAGACACGGTTGGTAAAGGCTTTGCGGGTCAGATGATCCTCGGCCCATGTCGGCTCCCACGGGCGCAGGTAGTCGTTGCTGGCGCGGCGCAGGGCGGACCAGGCGCGGAAATCGGCGTGGATCGGCGGACGCAGGGTCAGCCGTTCCGTTTCGATCCGCAGTTTGCGTCGCCCCAGCAGCATCAGGCGGCGCGTCTGCTGTGAAGCTCGTCGAGCGTTGGTGCGCTGTCGACAGGGCCGTAGAGGGCCAATGCCGCCGGAGCTTGGGTCGCCATCCGCTCGGCGAAATCGCGCACATCGCCCGTGGTGACGGCGTCGATCTGGGCCACGGTCTCTTCGAGGGGCGGAACGCGGTCCCAGATTTGGATGAGGCGGGCCAGACGTTCGGCGCGGTTCGAGGGGCTTTCCAGCCCCATCAGCAGCCCGGCTTTCATCTGGGCGCGGGCCCGGGCGACTTCGGCGGGCGACATGTCGGAGGCGGCGCGCTTCATCTCGTCGATGGTGATGTTTGCCAGTTCGGGCAATTGCTCGGCGCTGGTGCCGGCGTAGATCGTGGTCATCCCGGTATCGGCATAGGCGCCGGCTTGGGCAAAGATCGTGTAGCAGAGGCCGCGGTTTTCGCGGATCTCTTGGAACAGGCGCGAAGACATGCCGCCGCCCAAGGCGGAGGCGTAGATTTGGGCGATGTAGATGTCATCGGACCGGTAGCCGGGGCTTTCAAAGCCAAGGGCGAAATGTGCCTGCTCCAGCTGTTTCACCTGCCGGAATTCGCCGCCGCCGAAACGGGCGCTGTCGATCTGGTAAAGCTTTTTCGAGGGCATGTCGCCAAAGAGGCTTTCGGCCAGTTTTACGATCTTGTCGTGATCCACTGCCCCAGCCGCAGAGAGGATCATCTGCTCTGGCCCGTAGTGGTCGGCAATGAAGCGTTGCAGATCGTCGCGGGAGAAGGCCGAAACACGTTCGGACGGGCCGAGGATGGTGCGGCCGATGGGTTGATCTGGATAGGCCTGCTCTTGGAGCCAGTCGAAGATCACGTCGTCGGGCGTGTCGAGCGCTTGGCCGATCTCTTGCAAGATCACGCCGCGTTCGACTTCGACTTCGGAGGGGTCCAGCACCGGGTTGCGCAGGATGTCGGCGATCACGTCGAGGCCAAGCGCCACGTCGTTTTCCAGCACGCGGGCGTAGTAGGCGGTGACTTCGCGCGAGGTATAGGCGTTGATATAGCCGCCCACGTCTTCGATCGCTTCGGCGATTTGCAGTGACGAACGGGTGGCGGTGCCCTTGAAGGCCATGTGTTCAAGGAAATGCGCGATGCCGTTTTGCTGGGGCGTTTCGTGCCGTGCGCCTGCGTTCACCCAGACGCCGATGGCGGAGGAGGCGAGCCCCTCCATATGTTCGGTGACGATCCGGAAGCCGTTGGGCAATGTGGTCTGTTGGAGGCTCACGCGGGGAGGTTTCCTTTGATATGCGCTTTCAGCGCGTCGAGGTCATTGGGCAGCCGGGTGAAACGCTCTTCGCGGTCGAAAAGGTCCGACATGCGGGGCGGCAAGGCTGGGCGGATGCCGGTGGCCGCCTCAACAGCGTCGGGGAATTTGGCCGGGTGCGCGGTGGCGAGGGTAACCATCGGGGTGCCCGGATCGCGCAATTCGTCCGCGACCTTCACGCCGACGGCGGAGTGCGGACAGAGCAGCTCGCCTGTTGTGCGGCGGCGGTCGGTGATGGTGGCACTGGTTTCTTCCTCCGAGGCGCGGCCCGAGCGGTAGGTGCCTTGCAGCGCCTGCATGGCGCCTTGGGAGACGTCGAAACCGCCCTGCCCTAGCTCGTCCATCAGTTGTGCCACTGCACCCGCGTCACGGTCGTAGGCGTCGAAGAGGGCGCGCTCGAAATTGGACGACACTTGGATGTCCATCGAGGGGCTGATCGAGGGGGTTACGCCGCCTTTGTGGTAGCCTTGGCCTGAGAGGCAGCGGTGCAGGATGTCGTTTTGGTTGGTGGCGACCACCAGATCGGCGATCGGCAGGCCCATGCGTTTGGCAATGTAGCCAGCAAAGATGTCACCGAAGTTGCCGGTGGGCACGGTGAAGCTGACCTCCCGTCCCGGTGCACCGAGACTGGTGGCGGCGGTGAAGTAATAAACCACTTGCGCCAGCACCCGGCCCCAGTTGATCGAGTTCACGCCTGCCAGCCGGACCGAATCGCGGAAGTCGAAATCGTTGAACATGTCTTTGAGGCGGGCTTGGCAGTCGTCGAAATCGCCATCGATGGCGAGGGCGTGGACGTTGGACTCCGATGGCGTCGTCATCTGACGGCGCTGCACGTCTGACACCCGGCCATGGGGATAGAGGATGAAAACGTCGACGCTATCGAGCCCTTTGAAGGCTTCGATCGCAGCCGAGCCGGTGTCGCCTGAGGTCGCGCCGACGATGGTGACGCGCTCGCCCTTGCGGCCCAGAGCGGCCTGAAACATCTGGCCGATCAACTGCATGGCGAAGTCTTTGAAGGCCAGTGTCGGGCCGTGGAAGAGTTCTAGCAGGAAGTGGTTCGGAGCCAGTTGCACCATGGGTGCGCGGGCGGTGTGGCCGAAACCCTCGTAGGCGCGGGCGATGATGGCGCGGAATTCGTCGTCGGTAAATGTGTCGCCGATGAAGGGGCGCATAACCGTAAAGGCAACCTCCTCGTAGCTTTGGCCCTGCATGGCGCTGATTTGCTCAGGCGTAAGCGTCGGGATGGTTTCGGGCACATAGAGCCCGCCGTCACGGGCAAGGCCGGTCAACATGGCTTCTTCGAAGGACAGGACAGGGGCGGAGCCACGGGTAGAGATATAGCGCATAGGGTCAGTCGACTTTCGGCGTTGCAGGGGCGCGGCGGCGGCGCAGGAAAAGGACGGTCATCGCCAGCCAGATGGCGGCGAGGGAAAACCAGGTGATCGCATATTGCAAGTGATCGTTGGGGATACGGGCGGTATCCACGGGCAGCGGCGTGATCTTGGGGTCCGGCCCGCTGCCGTCGCGGACCACGACGAGGAGCGGCTCGGTGTTGAGCGTGTCAGCCATGACCTCCACATCCCGGGCGAACCAGATGTTGCTTTCGGTGTCGGCTTCGGGCGTGAAACTGTCGACCTCTTGGGGCCATTGCAGGTTGCCGGTCAGAGTGGCGTTGCCCGCGGGGGCGATGGCGTCTTTGTTCGCTGTGGCGGTAAAGCCGAGGTCGACGAGAATGCGGCGGCCATCCTCCAAGGTCATGGGCGCGATGACACGGTAGCCTGCGCCTTTCTGCTTCTGGCTGACCAGCACATGCAGCGCCTCGGCCCCGATCTCTCCGCTGACCGTGACGGGCAGATAGGCGTCGGCTTGCGGATCAGGACGCTCGGGCAAGGCCACCGGAGCCGCGATAATCCGGGCGTTGATATCGGCGATGATCGCCTCTTTCCATGCCAGCCGCTGCACCTGCCAGACCCCGAGCGCGACGAGGATGGCTGCCCCGCCAAGACCGACGATGATGAAGAACAGGCTGCGCCGCATTCGAATCTCTCTGGCTGAAACGACAAACGCGCGAAGAGGGCTTCGCGCGTTTGGGTTTTACGGGTGTGGGGCGCGGATGCAACCCCGCCTTATGTTTAGGGCTGGCCCCACATGTAGACGGCAAAGAACAGGAACAGCCAGACCACGTCAACGAAGTGCCAGTACCACGCCGCCGCCTCGAAGCCGACGTGGCGTTCGGGGGTGAAGTGGCCGCGCATTGCGCGCAGCAGGCAGACGAAGAGGAAGATCGTGCCGATCACAACGTGGAAGCCGTGGAAACCGGTCGCCATGAAGAAGCTGGAGAAATACATGTCGCCGCCGAAGGTCCAATCGTCATGGACCAGCAGTTCGTAGTATTCGTAAGCCTGCAACGCGGTGAAGAGCACGCCGAGGATCACGGCGATGGTCAGGCCCGAGATCAGGTCCTTGCGGTTGTTCTCATGCGCCAGCGCGTGGTGCGCCCATGTGACGGCACAGCCCGACAGCAGCAGCACCAGCGTGTTGATCAGCGGCAGGTGGAAAGCGTCAACCGCGTGGATTTCGGGCTGGACGTACTCTGAGCCGACATATTCATACATCGGGTAAAGGGCCTGTTTGAAGAAGGACCAGAACCACGCGACGAAGAACATGACTTCGGACATGATGAACAGGATGAAGCCATAGCGCAGGCCGATCCGCACCACACCGGTGTGATCGCCCACTTCGCTTTCAGAGACCACTTCGGCCCACCATGCGAACATGACGTAAAGTGTGGCGACCAGCCCGCCCAAGAAGACGAAGGGCGTCATGCCGTGCATCCACAGGACGGCGCCCGCCAGCATGGCAAATCCGCCTACCGACCCCAAAAGCGGCCAGGTCGAGGGGGGGAGAATATGGTAGTCGTGGTTTTTTGCATGGGCCATGGTTGCGGGTCCCTCACCTTTGTTTAATCAGGTCGTTAATTCGTTGTTGTGGCGCTGTCCTGATCGAGGGCGGCATAGCCCTCGGGCAGGTCAATTTCGTAGAATGTATAGGACAGAGTGATGGTATGTACAAACTTCCCATCGCGGTCTTCGACCATTTCCGGATCGACGAAGAAGCTTACCGGCATCTGCACGCGCTCGCCCGGTGCCAGAACCTGTTCGGTGAAGCAAAAGCAGTCGATCTTTTCGAAAAACGGCCCGGCGGTATAGGGGGTCACGTTGTAGCTGGCCTGCCCCGCGACGGCGTGGTCGGTGGGGTTATAGGCTTCATAGAAGGCCAGCCCGGTCTCGCCGATCCGCACTTCCATTTCACGCACCACGGGTTTGAACTCCCACGGCATGCCGTCGTTGAGCGAGCCGTCAAAGCGAACCTTGACGGTCTGGTCGAGCACATCCGCGCTGCCTGCCGATACCTGCCCCGGCGTCCCGCCGAAGCCTGTCACGCGGCAGAACCAATCGTAGAAAGGGACAGATGCCCAAGCCAAACCGCCCATCAGCACGACCACACTCACGGTTTGCATCACTGTTTTCTGAGGACCGGAAAGCGCCATTACTGGGTCACCTCACGTTGGTTGGCCGGCAATTCAAAATCCGTTTGCGTGATCTTGACGTAGGTCAGCGCCATGATCAGCACCACGAAGGCACCCAGCATCAGGCCCACGCCGATATTGCGGCCCCGGCGGCGTTCGTGAAGCTCGTGTTCTGGTCGGATGCCCATTACCAGCCCCCCAATCCAAAGGTGCGCAGGGCCGCTTCGCCCAGAATCGCCCCGAAGTGCAAAAAGAGATAGGCCAGCGACAGGCGGAAGAACTTGCGCTCTTCGGCATAATCGTCACCCTCGGCCATGACCTCGTCCCGCTTCCAGATGCGGTAAGCACCTAGCAGGAAAGCGGCGTTCAAGACCAGCGCCACAGCGAAGTAGAAAATGCCACCGATGGCGGTAAAGGCTGTGCCAACGGCCAATGCGGCCAGCAGAACCGTGTAGACAAGGATATGCATCCGCGTCGCCGGGCGGCCGTGGGTCACGGTCAGCATCGGCACTTTGGCATCGTCATAATCAGAGCGCATGAAGAGCGCCAGCGCCCAGAAATGCGGCGGGGTCCACATGAAAATCAGTGCGAACATCAACCATGCCTCGACCGAGAAGCTGCCCGTGGCGGCGACCCAGCCGATCACCGGCGGGAAGGCCCCGGCGGCACCGCCGATGACAATGTTCTGCGGCGTCAAACGCTTGAGCCACATTGTGTAGAACACGGCGTAGAACAGGATGGTAAAGAGCAACATCCCCCCCGCCAGAAGGTTGGTCGCCAGGCCCAGCATCATCACCGACAGACCCGACAGCGCCACACCGAGGGTCAGCGCCTCTCCGGGTTGGACCCGGCCCGAGGGGATCGGGCGCCCGCGCGTGCGGCGCATCACCGCGTCGATATCGGCATCCCACCACATGTTGAGCGCGCCCGAGGCGCCGCCGCCGATGGCGATGAACAAGATCGCGCAAAAGCCGATGACGGGATTGACCGAGACCGGCGCGGCCAGCAGCCCCACAAAGGCCGTGAAGACGACAAGCGACATGACGCGCGGCTTCAGCAGGGCGAAGTAATCTCCCAGCTGCGCGTCGTATTCACGTGTTGGCGTATTGGTGATGTCAGTCATCCCGAACCTTCCAAGGGTAAACACGGGGCACGGGCCTGCGCCCTGCCCCGTGGCACTGGCTTACTTAGAGGCGACGGTCAGCGGCTGTTCGATGCCAGCATATTCCGCCTTAGCGTTGCCAAGCCATTCCGCATAGGCCTCTTCCGAGACGACTTTGACGGTGATCGGCATATAGGCGTGGGCCTGCCCGCAAAGCTCGGAACACTGACCGAAGTAGACGCCTTCTTGTTCGGCGGTGAACCAAAGTTCAGCCAAACGGCCGGGTACGCCATCCTGTTTCACGCCGAAGGCGGGAATGGTCCAGGAGTGGATCACGTCGCTTGCGGTCACCTGCACGACGATGGTTTTGCCCACGGGGATCACGACCGAAGTGTCAGTGGCCAGCAGGAAGTCTTCGCGGGCATAGCCTTCGTCTTCGAGCTTGGCGACCATCGCGTCGTTCAACACGAAGGGGGTCACATCTTCGTCGCCGTCACCCAGCGTGGCCGGAGCACCGATCATGTAGCTGTCAAAAGCGATTTCTTCGTCGACATATTCATAGGTCCAGTACCACTGGTTGCCGATGGCCTTGATGGTGATGTCCGCTTCGGGGATTTCCTGCTGGCGGAACAGGATCGGCAGCGAATAGGCACCGATCAGCACAAGGACCAGAATCGGCAAGATCGTCCAAGCGATCTCAATCGGGGTGTGGTGCGTGAAGGACGAGGGGTTCGGGTTCCGCTTTTTGTTGTAGCGGATCATGACCCAGATGATCAGACCGGTCACGAAAATGGTGATCAGCGTGATGATCACGAGAATCAGGTAATCCAGATCGTGAATATCCTGCGCCAACCGCGTCACAGCGGGTTGAAAGCCTGTCTCGCCGTCAACAGGTCTGCCGATGACATCAAGCCCGTCAATGCGCAGGCTGTCCTGTGCCAATGCAGGCAGGGCGGCAAGGCTGGTCAAAAGACCGGAAAGGGGGAGTAGATGTTTCATATGTCGTCCTGATCTTGTGACCATTAAGAAGCCGATAAGGCACCCCAAACCGCTGCTGCGATCCGGTGCCGTTGTAATCCTGGATGCTTACAATCATATTCTGCCTACAAGATAAAGTCACATGCTTGCGTCATAGAGCCGCGCGAGACAGTTTTGTGACAGCAAGCAAGGATACCCCCAATGAGCCGCGCGCAATTCACCCCCTTCGAGGCCGATCTGGACCGAGAAACTGCTCTGAGCGTGCTGCGCGAGGCCGTGGCCGGTGCCGATGACGGGGAATTGTTCCTCGAGCGCCGCCGCTCAGAGGCGCTGGTGTTCGACGACGGACGCCTCAAAACCGCCAGCTACGATGCCGCCGAGGGCTTCGGCCTGCGCGCTGTGCGCGGTGAGGTTGCAGGCTACGCCCATTCCACCGAACTCAGCGAAGCCTCCCTGCGTCGCGCGGCGGAGACGGCGCGGCTGGCGGTGGGCGATGGCGGCGGCACATGGGCCGATGCCCCGCAGGCCAGCAACAAGCGGCTTTATACGGACGAAGACCCGATCGCAGGCCATGCCTTTCCGGTCAAGGTCGATACCCTGCGCGAGATCGACGCCTATGCCCGCAGCCTCGATTCCCGCGTGGTGCAGGTGAGTGCGACGATCGCCGCCAGCATTCAGGAGGTCGAGATCCTCCGCCCTGAGGGGCATTCGGTGCGCGACGTGCGTCCGATGACGCGGGTCAATGTTTCGGTCATCGTCGAGCAGGACGGCCGCCGGGAGAGCGGCGGTGTCGGCGGTGGTGGGCGGATCGGACTTGATGGGATGCTGGCACCGGAGGATTGGCAGGCCAAGGTCCGCGAAGCGCTGCGGATCGCCTGCGTGAACCTTGAAGCCGTCCCTGCCCCGGCGGGCGTGATGGACGTGGTGCTTGGCCCCGGCTGGCCCGGCATCCTGCTGCACGAAGCCATCGGTCACGGGCTTGAGGGCGATTTTAACCGCAAGGGCTCCAGCGCCTTTGCCGGGCTGATGGGCCAGCAGATTGCGGCAAAGGGCGTGACCGTGCTGGACGATGGCACGATCCCCGACCGGCGCGGCTCAATCTCGGTCGATGATGAAGGCACCCCCTCGGCTCGCAATGTGCTGATCGAAGACGGCGTGCTGGTGGGCTATATGCAGGATCGCCAGAACGGGCGACTGATGGGCGGTGCCTCAACCGGGAACGGGCGGCGGCAGTCCTACGCGCACATCCCGATGCCGCGCATGACCAACACCTATATGCTAGGCGGTGATGCAGCGCCGGGTGACATCGTGGCAGACCTCAAAGATGGGATTTATGCCGTCGGATTTGGCGGCGGTCAGGTGGATATCACTAACGGCAAGTTCGTATTTTCCTGCACCGAGGCCTACCGCGTGCAGAACGGCAAGATCGGTGCGCCGGTTAAAGGAGCCACGCTGATCGGCGACGGGGCCACGGCGCTGCAGCAGATCCGCGCCATCGGCAATGACCCGACGCTGGACCCCGGTATGGGCAACTGCGGCAAGCAAGGCCAATGGGTGCCGGTGGGCGTGGGCCAGCCGACCCTGATGATCGGCGGGCTGACCGTGGGCGGGGCCGCGACCTGACGACACGTCTGAGTTGAATCGAATGGGTGGGAGAAAATTCATAGGTTGTTAAGCACTAAATCCTATACCTGATTCTGCAACGGACGGAGCTTCGGGATGACTGACAAGGACCTACATCCTTCTTCCACTCACCCCCCACTCCCACCCACCCAGGAAGATGAACAGTTTGCCCGGCTTCGTCTGTTGCGCTCACGCAGGGTGGGCATTTCCACCTACCGGCGTCTGCTGGATGAACATGGCTCTGCGATCAATGCGCTGAGCGCCTTGCCCGAAGTGGCGCAGGCCGCAGGCATTTCGAACTATCGCATTTGCCCCGAAGGGGTTGTTCAGGCCGAACTCAATGCTGCCCGCACCGCCGGGGCGCGGCTGTTGGTTCAGGGACAAACACCCTACCCTGACCTGTTGAATGATCTCGATGATGCCCCGCCCTTTTTGTGGGTGATCGGTGACCCATCCCTCCTCAACCGGCCTATGATTTCATTGGTCGGTGCGCGGAATGCCTCCTCGCTTGGGCTTCGCATGGCACGCACCCTCGCGGTGGAGCTTGGGGAGGCTGGTTTTGTCGTCGTCTCCGGCCTTGCGCGGGGCATCGACGCCGCAGCCCATTCCGCCGCGCTTGCCCAGGGCACCATCGCCGTGCAGGCGGGCGGGGTCGACATTATATACCCCAGCGAGAATGCAGAACTGGCGGAACAGATCGCGACGCAGGGGCTTCGCCTGTCAGAGCAACCCATGGGGCTGCAACCGATGGCGCGGCATTTCCCACGCCGCAACCGCATCATCTCGGGCCTGAGCCGGGCAACCGTGGTGGTTGAGGCAGCGGCCCGCTCGGGCAGTTTGATCACCGCACGCGATGCATTGGATCAGGGGCGCGACGTGCTGGCGGTGCCCGGCCACCCGATGGACGCGCGCGCGGCGGGCTGCAACATGCTGATCCGCGACGGCGCAGTGCTGGTCCGCTCCGCCGCTGACGTGTTGGAGGCCTTGCCGGATCTGGCCACGCGGGGCCCCGAAACGCCCCGACGCAAGCCCGCGCCGCCCCCACTTCGGGCAAAAACGCCTCCGCCAAACCGCGGCCCCGTCGCCAAGCTCCATGCGCAAATCCTCGCCCGCCTCGGCCCCGCCCCAGTCGCAGAGGATCAATTGATCCGCGATCTGCAAGTGCCCAGCAGTGACGTGGCCCCTGCCCTCCTTGATCTTGAGATGGAGGGGGAAATTCAGCGTCAACCCGGCGGGTTGCTAAGCCGTTCCGCCTGACGGCGTCGCACATTTCGGCCCGGCCTGAGCAGAGTTGCGCCGTGGGGCATCCGCGAGGCACGGCCCCGGCCAAGGCGCCGCCGAAAGCCGTGCGTCAATGGCGGCAATACGGCCCACCCGCCCTGCCAAACCGCTGCGCGCCAAACCCCTCATCCGCAGCAGCCGCATTGACAAACACCCCCGCCATCCCACATGAGACAGCGCAAAGCCGCCCTCATTTTTGATCTAAGGTGCCTGTATTTATGCCCGTCGTCGTTGTCGAATCCCCAGCCAAGGCCAAAACGATCAACAAATATCTGGGCGACGATTACACCGTTCTCGCCTCTTACGGCCACGTCCGGGACTTGCCGCCAAAGGACGGATCGGTCGACACCGACGCCGATTTCGACATGAAATGGGAAGTCGCCTCCGACAGTAAGAAACACGTCAAAGCCATCGCCGACGCGCTGGCCAAAGACAACGCACTGATCCTCGCGACTGACCCCGACCGCGAAGGCGAGGCGATCAGCTGGCACCTGCAAGAGGCGCTGACCAAGCGCAAGTCGATCAAGAAAGACACGCCCGTCAGCCGCGTCGTCTTTAACCAGATCACCAAAAAGGCCGTGACCGAGGCGATGCAGAACCCGCGTCAGGTCGACATGCCGCTGGTCGAGGCCTATCTCGCCCGCCGCGCGCTGGACTATCTGGTGGGGTTTAACCTCTCCCCCGTGCTGTGGCGCAAGCTGCCGGGCGCGAAATCCGCAGGCCGGGTGCAATCGGTCACCCTGCGCCTGATCGTCGAGCGCGAGATGGAGATCGAAGCCTTCCGCGCCCGTGAATACTGGTCGGTGAAGGCCCTGCTCGCCACGCCGCGCGGCCAAGAATTCGAAACGCGCCTTGTTTCTCTTGCAGGCAAAAAGCTAGATCGCTTCGATCTGGCCGACGCCACGCAGGCCGAGATGGCCGTGCAGGCGATCACCAGCCGCGCGCTGAAAGTGATGAACGTCGAGGCGAAACCCGCCAGCCGCAACCCCTCGGCACCTTTCATGACCTCGACCTTGCAGCAGGAAGCCAGCCGCAAATTCTCCATGGGCGCGCGCCAGACCATGTCGACCGCGCAGCGCCTTTATGAGGCCGGGCACATCACCTACATGCGGACCGACGGCATCGACATGGCGCCCGAAGCGGTGAGCATGGCGCGCGACGCGATCGCCGACCGTTTCGGCGCGGACTACGTACCGAAAGAGCCGCGCATCTATAAAAACAAAGCCAAGAACGCCCAAGAGGCCCACGAATGTATCCGCCCGACGGATATGACCAAAGACGCCAAAGCGCTGAAGCTCGATGCGGATCAGGCCAAGCTTTATGACCTGATCTGGAAACGCACGCTGGCCTGCCAGATGGAAAGCGCCCGGCTGGAGCGCACCACGGTTGAGGTCGGCAGTGATGACGGACAGGTTGGCCTGCGCGCCAATGGTCAAGTCGTGCTGTTTGACGGGTTCTTGCGGGTTTACGAAGAGGGCCGCGATGATGTGGTCGATGAAGACGACAAGCGTCTGCCGCAGATCAGCCAAGGCGACGCGATGGACAAACGCGCCGTCACCCCAGAGCAGCATTTCACCCAGCCGCCGCCGCGCTATACCGAAGCGACGTTGGTCAAACGCATGGAAGAGCTCGGCATCGGCCGGCCCTCGACCTATGCCAGCATCGTCACCACGATTCAGGACCGCGAATATGTCCGCAAGGACGGCAACCGTCTGATCCCCGAAGATAAGGGCCGTCTGGTCACGGCATTCCTCGAAAACTACTTCCGCCGCTACATCGGCTATGATTTCACCGCCGATCTGGAAGACCAGCTTGATAAGGTTAGCGCAGGCGATGCCGCCTATAAAGAAGTGCTGCGCCGCTTCTGGCGTGATTTCTCGGCGGCGATTGCAGAAACATCCGAATTGCGCATCACCGAGGTCTTGGAAAAGATCAACGAGGTGCTCGAGCCACATCTTTTCCCGCCGACCGAAGACGGAGGCGACCCCCGGCTTTGCCCCAATTGCGAGATTGGCCGCCTGTCGATGCGCACGGCCCGTTCGGGCGGCGCCTTTATCGGCTGCTCGAACTACCCCGAATGCCGTTACACCCGCCCCTTCGGCCCGCCCGACCCGGAGGCCGAAGCCTCGGCCATTCCGCCCGATGGCAAGCTTTTGGGTGAGGATCAGGGCGACGAAATTCGCGTTTTCAAGGGCCGTTTCGGGCCTTACGTCCAGCGCGGGCCGGTGACCGAGGAAAACAAAAAACCGCCGCGCCAGTCGATCCCCAAGGACTGGGTGCCTGAAGAACTGACGCTGGAACAGGGCGTGATGCTGCTCTCCCTCCCGCGGGAAATCGGCCCCCACCCCGAGGACGGCGTGATGGTCTGGGCCAATATAGGCCGCTATGGGCCTTACATCAAACACGCCGAAAGCACCTCGGACCGGGGCGGCACCAATGCCAACCTTGAGGGCATCGACGAGGTTTGGACCGTCGGCATGAACCGCGCGGTGCAGCTTCTGGCCGAGAAGGTTGCCAGCCGTGGTGGCCGTGGCAAGGCCGCAAAACCGATCCGCGAGATGGGCGAGCACCCGGATATGGGCGGCGCGGTCAATGTCATGGAAGGCAAATACGGGCCTTACGTGAAGTGGGAAAAGGTCAACGCGACGATCCCGAAAGAGATCGAACCGGCAGACTTGACCATGGAACGCGCGGTCGAGTTGATCGAAGAGAAGCTCGCCAAGTCCCCCGCCAAACGCAAGGCGGCGACCAAGAAGGCACCGGCGAAGAAGGCACCGGCCAAAAAACCCGCGGCAAAGAAGACGGCAGCCAAGAAAGCGCCCGCCAAAAAGGCTCCGGCCAAGAAACCCGCCGCGAAGAAACCGGCGGCGAAAAAGGCCGACAGCGCGTAATTACGCCGCCAGACCACAGCGGCCGCGCCGGGGATCGGCGCGGTTCCGCCTGCGGGCGGCGTTTACATCCAACATCATGAATATGTGATTTGCCATCTCCCTTCGATTTTTAGATCAGGGTGGGCGGCAAGACCAATATGAAAGGCAGATTGATGTCAGGCATTAAATTCACCCGGCGTGGCGTGATCGCCGCGAGCGGTGCGGCGCTGATGACCCCGCAGATCCTGCGCGCGCAGGAATTCGGCCAAGCGGCCCGCGAGTTTTCCAACGAAGCCCCTGTTTCGCGCAATGCGTCGAGCTTTGCCACGCAGCGTTGGCAGGACCACTTTGACAGCCTCGGCAAAGGCGCGATCGTGGCCGACACCATCAGCCGCGCCCTGCATTATTGGAGCGCCGACGGCCAGACCTACAAGGTTTACCCGACCTCTGTGCCCGCCACCGAAGAGCTGACCAAACGCGGCTACACCGAGATCGTGCGCAAGAAAGAGGGCCCCGATTGGACCCCCACCGCATCGATGATGGAGCGTTTCCCGCACTACAAATACATGCCGCCCGGCCCCGATAACCCGCTTGGCACCCATGCGATGTATCTCAGCTGGCCCGCCTATATCATCCACGGCACCCATGACACGCGCAAGATTGGGCGGCGGTCCTCGGACGGTTGTATTGGTCTTTATAACGAGAAGATCGAAGAGCTTTTCGGGATGTGCCCCGTCGGCACGCAAGTGCGTATCATCTGACCCTTCTGGGCGGCCTCGCTGCGTAGCACCACGTAATTGACACCGCGACGACGCAGGGTCACATATGGCGCAACGAAACCAGAGGGAGGTCGCCCGTGAACAAAATCTATGGATCCGCCGCCGAAGCGCTGGAAGGCGTTTTGTCGGATGGCATGCTGATCGCCGCAGGGGGCTTTGGCCTTTGTGGCATTCCGGAATTGCTGTTGCAGGCAATCAAGGAAAATGGGGCCAAAGACCTCACCTTTGCGTCGAACAACGCGGGCGTCGATGATTTCGGCATCGGCATTCTGCTGCAATCGCGGCAGGTGAAAAAGATGATCTCCTCCTACGTGGGCGAGAACGCCGAGTTCATGCGCCAGTACCTTTCCGGTGAGTTGGAATTGGAATTCAACCCCCAAGGCACCTTGGCCGAGCGCATGCGCGCCGGTGGCGCGGGCATCCCGGGTTTCTATACCAAAACCGGTGTCGGCACGCAGATCGCCGAGGGCAAAGAGGTCAAACAATTCCGGGGTGAGGATTACATCCTCGAAGAGGGCATTTTTGCCGATCTGTCGATCGTAAAGGCTTGGAAAGCCGACGACACTGGCAACCTGATGTTCCGCAAGACCGCGCGCAACTTCAACCCGCCTGCCGCCATGTGCGGTAAGGTCTGCATCGTCGAGGTCGAAGAGATCGTCCCGCGTGGCAGCCTCGACCCCGATAAAATCCACCTGCCGGGCATCTACGTGCATCGCATCATCCAAGGCGATCACGAAAAGCGCATCGAAAAGGTCACGACACGCAAGCGGGAGGAAGCATAATGCCTTGGGATAGAGATCAGATGGCGGCGCGGGCCGCAGAGGAACTCGAAGACGGCATGTATGTGAACCTCGGCATCGGCATTCCGACGCTGGTGGCGAACTACGTCGGCGACAAGGACATCACCCTGCAATCAGAAAACGGCATGCTGGGCATGGGCCCCTTCCCCTTTGAGGGCGAAGAAGACCCCGACCTTATCAACGCTGGCAAACAGACCATCACCGAGCTCAGTCGCACCGCCTATTTCGACAGCGCCATGTCCTTTGGCATGATCCGCGGCGGCAAGATCGCGGCGGCGATCCTCGGTGCCATGGAAGTGGCCGAGAACGGCGATCTGGCGAACTGGATGATCCCCGGCAAGCTGGTCAAAGGCATGGGCGGCGCGATGGACCTTGTCGCCGGCGTCAAACGGGTCATCGTGGTGATGGACCACCAGAACAAAGCGGGTGAGTCGAAGGTGCTGAAAGAATGCACCCTGCCGCTGACCGGCAAGGGCGTGGTCGACCGGATCATCACCAACCTTGGCGTGCTTGATGTGGTCGAAGGCGGTCTGAAGATCGTCGAATGCGCCGATGGCGTGACCGAGGACGAGCTGCGCGCCGCGACCCAAGCGACCATCGTTTAACAACCGCCTCTGCGGCACCCCTCGGCGGCATCCGCCGGGGGCACGGCTTTCGCGATCAGTTCATCGCGGCAAAGACGCAGCCATCGCTGATCAGTTCCGGCGGTGTTAGGCAAAGCCCCTGCGCGACTTGAAATGCGGCCAGCACCTTGGGCACATAGTCGCGCGTCTCAGCAAAGGGCGGCACGCCGGCATGTTTGCGCACAGACCCCTCCCCCGCATTATAGCCCGCCAGTACGAGGATCGGATCGCGGTCGAACTCCCCCATCAGCCAATTAAGGTATTTGACCCCGCCTGAGATATTCTCGGCCGCGACCATACTGTCGCCCACGCCAAAGCGGGCAGCGGTATCGGGCATCAATTGCATCAGTCCGGCCGCCCCGGCCCGACTTACCGCATCGGTACGCCCCGCCGATTCCACGCTGATCACCGCCAACACCAGCGCCGGAGAGACATTCGTGCCGACCGTGGCGCGCAGGATGTCCACCCCATTGCTGCGTGCGATATCTTGCAGGTGCTGCAGGCGCGGCGCGGGCACCTTGCCCGTTGAAAGCGCCGCCATCGCAGGCGCCAACCGCCCCGCCCCGCCACGCTCCGCCGCGGGAGAGACCTTATCCCAAAACCAATCGAACTGCCCCGCATTCAAAGGTGCAATCGCGCCGCTTGGCGTGGCGGCCACTGCGGGGCCTGTGTCGACCTTTGCCGCAGCGGCTGCCCGTGCGACCGGGTCAATTTGCACGGTGATGCGATTGGCCCCAGTCTTGGGCGGGCCGACCCGTTTGGCGGAAAACTCAGGAAAGGGTTTCGGGGCCTCTGCCGCAACGACAGGGGCCATAAGGGCCGAGACCAGCGAGAATGCCAATATACGATACATGCCTGCTCTACCTTGCGTCTGACGCGCCTTTGTCCGGCAATATCTCACGAATCGTGGAATCGGACCAGCGTTTGAGGCGGGGATCATGGCGATTTCGCCCCAATTGCCCTTTCAGGCGACGGGAAAGCTGAGCAGGAAGGTCAGGTAGAAGAATTAAACTCCATCTAAACAGAGAGTTAAGAAGTTTTTGCCAGAAAAAAGTGAACGGTCTGAAAAAGGCGCAGTTGCTGCCAAATTCGCGCCCCAATCTGACGGCTATATAGGGTCATACCAAGTCGGACAGCCTCAATGAGAGAACGAGGCAAACCGGACGGCGAGGTTAAGACCTTTTACTCAGTGATCCTTGGAGGGACATGACATGATGAACTTTATCAAAAACTTCCGCAAAGACGAAGACGGTGCCGTGACAGTTGACTGGGTCGTTCTGACCGCTGCGATTGTTGGCTTGGCCGTGGTTGCTTTCAACACGATCGGTGACAACACAGCAGACCTGACCACCGAAATCGGCACCGCCATTGATGGCGTTTCGGCAACGCGGACGACCGCTGCTTCCAGCACCTAAGTCTACGCCCGAGCGAAACCGATAGGTTCTACGAAGATTTGGGACCGCCTCCCTCTTGGGACGCGGTCCTTTTTCAATGCCAAGGTAAAGCACATCTATTCATAGGGTACGTATGCGCAGCCAATTCAAGAAATTCTTCTGTGACCAAAACGGCGCCGTCAGCGTTGATTGGGTTGTCCTGACCGCCGCGCTGGTGGGCCTGGCGATCTTGATGCTGAGCGTATTCTCCGACAGCCTTGACGGGCTTGTCGAATACATCCGGGTCCAGTTGACCACTTAAAACAACGGCGCCCCAAAACGCACCACGGCAAGCTTCATCGCAACGCCGCCGTGGCGACCAAATCTCGCCATATTCGGCGGCTAATCTGCCGAGGTGATCAAAGCGGGCCGAGACTCGCTTCCATAGCAAAGAGGTGACGACATGCGAGCCGTATTCGGATTGGTTCTTTTGGTGGGTATAGCGCTTGCTGGTGGGGCCGTTTATCTGGCGAAAGACCGGATTTCACAGTATCAAACCGCGAACGCGCAGGCCCAAGCCGCGCTGGCGCAAGTGGTGCCAACCAAAACCGTTTGGGTGGCCGACAAGCCCTTGAAATACGGGCAGCCCCTCACCCGCGAAGATGTGCGCGCCGTTAAATGGCCCGAGAATGCCATCCCCGAGGGCACATTCTTTGAGGAAACCGTGCTGTTTCCGGAAAACACCAAAGATCAACGCATCGTGCTGCGCAACATCGAGAAAGATGAAGCGATCATGGCCGTGAAGGTGACCGAGCCGGGCGAAGATTCCGGTCTGACCTCGCGTCTGGCACGCGGCATGCGCGCCTTTGCCCTCAAAGTCGACGTTTCCAGCGGCGTCTCGGGCTTCCTGCGTCCCGGCGACCGGGTGGATGTCTATTGGACAGGCCGCGTGAACGTGGGCAACCAATCCAGCAACGGCGATGTAACCAAACTGATCGAATCGGCCGTACAGCTGATCGCCATCGACCAAAGCGCAGATGCGCTGGTGATGGGCGAAGCCTCAATCGCGAAGACCGTGACCGTGGCCGTGAACCCCCAACAGGTCGCCGCCCTGGCCCAAGCGCAATCAACCGGCCGTCTGTCCCTTGCTCTGGTCGGTACGAATGACGACACCGTGGCCGAGGCCATCGAAGTCGACCAACGCTCGCTTCTGGGCATCGAAGCTCAGGAAACCATCGCAGAGGTCGCCAAAGAAAAGGTTTGCACGATCCGCACCCGCCGCGGGGCCGAAGTGGTCGAACTGCCGATCCCCTGTACAAACTGATCCGATAACAACCTCTTGCTAAGCTAAAAAAGACGCCGCAGCCCTCCTGCGGCGTCTATTCCATTCTCTGTTATGTTGCGAATAGCCCACATGCACAGCACGCGCGAAGAGCTTGATTCTTGCAATAAAATTTGAATTGCCGCAGAGTGCTGCCAAACGAGGGCGAAAAGACCCATCCCGAGGCGTGATCAAAAAGGCAGGTCACATGAAAATCGATAGATTTCTAAAAGCGGCCCTGCTGGGGCTGACACTGGGCGCGATGCCGATGGCATTGACCCTGCCCAGTTCAGCTGGCGCCGACACGCTGCGCGTCGTGAAACGCGGCACCAATTCCAGCCTCGACGTTCCGATGAACCGCGCTGTGGTGGTGGAAAGTGACATCCCCTTCGCGGAGCTTAGCATTGCCAACCCCGGCATCGCGGATATCTCGTCTTTGTCTGACCGCACGATCTATGTTTTGGGCAAATCCCCGGGTCTGACCACACTGACGCTGCTCGACGCCGGCGGGCAGTTGATCACCAATGTCGATGTCCGCGTCGCAGCGGATGTGTCTGAATTCAAAGAACGTCTGCGCCAGATCCTACCGGGTGAGAAGATCGAAGTACGCACCGCCAATGACGGCATCGTGCTCTCGGGCATCGTTTCGTCGACCCAGCGGCTGCAACGCGCGCTCGATCTGGCCGAACGCTATGCGCCTGAGCGGGTCAGCAATCTGATGAGCGTCGGCGGCATACAGCAGGTCATGATGAAAGTCCGCTTTGCAGAGATGCAGCGCAACGTGTCGAAATCGCTCGGCTCTTCGCTGGCCATCAACGGCGGGTCCGATTTCAGTGCGGGCACCGGCAGCACCAATACTTCAACCGGGGTCGCGAGCTCGCTTGGCGGCTCGATCCCTGCGTCGAACCAGAACGCGGGCGCGGTGCTTTTCGGCTTCAACGCAGGCTCGACCCAAGTGGGCATCCTGTTGGAAGCCCTGGAAGAAAAGGGCGTCGTGCGGTTCTTGGCCGAGCCGAACCTCGTGGCGCTTTCGGGGCAAGAGGCCAAGTTCCTCGCCGGGGGCGAATATCCCATCCCCGTGGCCCAGACCAGTGATACCGTTTCGGTGGAATTCAAGCCCTTCGGCGTAGAGCTCGCCTTTATCCCGCGCGTCGTGGACAAGGATATCATCAACCTTGAAATGAACGCCGCCGTTTCGGCCATCGACGCGAGTAACAGCATTTCATTGGGCAACGGCATTGAGATTTCCGCCTTCACTCGCCGCGAAACCTCGACCACGGTCGAGATGCGCGACGGTGAAAGCTTTGCCATCGCGGGTCTTCTGACCGACGACTTCACCGACAGCACGCGGCAACTGCCGTGGATCGGCGATGTGCCGGTGCTGGGCGCGCTGTTCCGGTCAGCGGATTATCAGCGCAGCCAGACAGAACTGGTCATCATCGTCACCGCGCATTTGGTCACGCCAACCCGGAGCGAGGCGCTGGTGCTGCCCACGGACCGCATCAAACCGCCGTCTGAGAAAGACCTGTTCTTGCATGGGCGCACGGCGGACGGCACCCGCACCCCGAGCCGAGGCGCTGCGGGCGAGGTCGCCAAACAGGACTTCCGCGGCTCCTACGGTTATGTACTGGATTGATCCGATGACACGCAGACATATCACGTTGATCGCTGGCACCGCGGCCCTCGCCGGGCTCGCCGCCTGCTCTCCCAGCAATGATCCGGTCTATACGCAGTTCTACCGCGAGGCGGGGTCTGTCGTGGACACCGGCCAGTTCGGCAATGCCACGCTGCACAACCGTCAGGTTATGACGGGCGAAAAGCGTGTAACCTTTGATCTGGCGAACCGCTTTGCCAGCGAAGTCCGCTCTACCGTGACGTTCGCCTTTAACTCCGACCGGTTGGACGCCAATGCGCAGGCGATCCTGCGCCAGCAGGCCGGTTGGATTCGCCAATTCCCCGAGATGCGCTTCCGCGTCTATGGCCACACCGATCTGGTCGGCTCGCAGACCTATAACCGCGCCCTCGGCCTGCGCCGCGCGCAGGCAGTGGTGCGCTATCTCTCGACCTTGGGAATCAGCCCCAGCCGATTGGAAGCCGTTGTTTCCTTTGGTGAAACGCAGCCCCTGATCGTGACCCAAGGCCGTGAGCGCCGCAATCGCCGCACCGTGACCGAGGTCAGCGGCTTTGTGCACGGCCACCCGATGCTGCTGGATGGCAAATATGCGCAGATCATCTACCGTGAGTATGTGGCCAGCGCCGTGCCCCCCTCGCAACTGAGCACCAGTGCCACCGTCGCAGGTGGCGGCGGAGAATAGGGCAAGCCCTATTTCGACAAGAGAATATCCCCCCGCACCTTCGGGCCGCGGGGGTTTTTCGTCCCAGCCCGTCCATGGTCAATCGGGCGTGAATGGGCAGATCGTTTCAAGATACCCAACAATAGAGGCTTTTTGGCCCCAATCTCGCCCCAGTTGGGGGTGATATTCGACGCAGAAGGATAAATGTGCCCGGCTCAAGGGCCGCGCATGAGGCAGAGGTCAGAGCGATCGCGGCGACAGAATATCGCCGCCCTCCGGCCAAACCGTTGATGTAAAGGACAAAAGGTCATGAGCAGCACTATGCCCCAACCCGAAGCAGCGCCGATCGTTGCCTGCACAATCAGCCGTGATGTACAGAATTTCGACCTCTTGATCGAAGACATGGAGGCGACTCTGGGCGAAAGCTGGGGCGATCTGGGATTCGCCGAAGCGCTGGCCTTCTTTGGCCAGCCCGAGGCTGAGGCGATGGAATTTGTCGCCCTCGCCATGGATGAGACCGACGAAGACAACCTCGTTTTGATGACCGAGATCATCACTCAGGCCAAAGCCCGTGATATCCGGGTGATTCTGATTGCCGAAGACATGACCCCCGCCGCGCTGCATTCGCTGCTGCGGCAGGGTGCGGATGAATTCGTCCCCTATCCGCTGCCCGAAGGCGAGTTGGCCCAGGCCATCGCCCGCGTCCGCGCCGGTGAAAATGCGCCCCCTGCCCCCGCAGCCGAGGCCAGCGCCCCGCAACTGAAGGCCGGCGCGCAAAAGGATGGCGCCCTGATCGTGGTGCATGGGCTGGCTGGTGGCACCGGGGCCACGACCCTAGCCGTGAACCTTGCGTGGGAACTGGCCAATGCGGACAAGAAAAATCCGCCCTCGGTCTGCCTGCTGGATTTCGATCTGCAATACGGCTCTGTCGCGACCTTCCTTGATCTGCAACGGCGCGAAGCCGTTTATGAGATGATGTCCGACACGGAATCCATGGACGAGGAAATCTTTGGCCAAGCGTTGCAAACCTTCGAGGACAAGCTGCATGTGCTGACCGCCCCGGCGGAGATGCTGCCGCTCGATATCGTCACCAACGAAGACATCGACCGCATCCTCAACATGGCCCGCAACCAGTTCGACTATGTGATCGTCGACATGCCTTCGACGTTGGTGCAGTGGTCCGAGACCGTGCTGACCAGCGCGCATGTCTACTTTGCGATGCTGGAACTCGACATGCGCTCGGCCCAGAACGCCCTGCGCTTCAAACGGGCGCTGCAATCCGAGGAACTGCCCTTTGAAAAGCTGCGCTATGTGATGAACCGCGCGCCCAAATTCACCGATCTCAGCGCCAAGAGCCGGGTTAAGCGGATGGCCGAATCGCTCAGCATCTCAATTGACGTGCAACTGCCCGACGGCGGCAAGGCGGTGACGCAGGCCAATGACCACGGGCTGCCGCTGGCCAACTCTGCCCCGAAAAGTCCCCTGCGGCGCGAAATCGCCAAGCTGGCAAGCTCCATCCACGATCTCAAGGGCGAGCAGGTTAAAGCGGCCTAAGCCCCTAGCGAAAGAGCGTATCGATGTTCTCCAAATATAAAAAACCTGCCTCCGCGACCCCGAAAGCCGCTGCTCCGGCACCGGCCCGAGAGGCCAAGCCCGCCAAAAAGATCGAGCCCGCCCCTGCGGCCACCGCGACCCCCGCCCCCGTCGAGGTGGCCAAACCGGTTTCGATGCGCCGGGCCGTCAAACCCGCCGCCGCATCGCCGGAGGATCGCGAGGTCAAGCGCAAGCAGCGGATGAGTGAGATCAAGCTCGAACTGCACCGCGCCCTGTTAGACAACCTCAACCTCGCCGCGCTGGAACATGCCTCCGAGGCCGATTTGCGGCAGGAAATCAACGATATCGCAGTCGAGGTTCTCTCGGAAAAAAGCATCGTGCTCAACCGCGAAGACCGCATGACGCTGAACTCCGAGCTTTATGACGAGGTAACCGGCCTTGGCCCCCTAGAGACGCTGCTGAAAGACGACAGCGTCAACGATATTCTGGTGAACGGCCCGCAGCAGATTTTCGTCGAGCGGGACGGCAAGCTGCAGTTGACCGACGTGACGTTCAAGGATGAAAAGCACCTGCTGCGGATCATCGACAAGATCGTCTCGGCCGTGGGTCGGCGCGTGGATGAAAGCAACCCCTACGTCGACGCGCGTCTGAAAGACGGCTCGCGTTTTAACGCCATGGTGCCCCCCGTCGCGGTGGATGGCTCCTTGGTATCCATTCGTAAGTTCAAGAAAGACAAGCTGGGCATCGACGATCTGGTGAATTTCGGGGCTTTCTCGGAAGAGATGGCCGCCTATTTGCAGGCCGCCGTGGCGACACGTCTGAACATCATCGTTTCGGGCGGTACCGGTTCGGGTAAAACCACCACGCTCAACGCGCTGTCTTCGTTCATTGCCAATGATGAGCGCATCCTGACCATCGAAGACACCGCCGAACTCCAGCTCCAGCAGACCCATGTGGGCCGGATGGAAAGCCGCCCGCCTAACGTCGAAGGCAAGGGCGAAGTCTCTCCCCGCGACTGTCTGAAAAACGCCCTTCGGATGCGTCCAGACCGGATCATCGTCGGCGAGACGCGCGGCGAGGAGGTGATCGACATGCTGCAGGCAATGAACACCGGCCACGACGGCTCCATGACCACGATCCACGCCAACTCGGCCCGCGATGGCGTCAGCCGTTTGGAAAACATGATCGCCATGGCCGGGATCGAAATGCCGCTCAAAGCCATGCGCAGCCAGATTTCCTCGGCTGTGAACCTGATCGTGCAGGCCAGCCGCTTGCAAGACGGCTCGCGCCGGATGACCTCAATCACCGAGATCACGGGCATGGAAGGCGAGGTGATCTCGATGCAGGAGATTTTCCGGTTCCAGCGCGTGGGCCTGACGCCCGAGAACAAGATCATCGGCCATTTCACCGCCACCGGCGTGCGCAGCCACTTCTCCGAGCGGTTCCGCATGTGGGGCTATGACCTGCCCGCCTCCATCTATGAACCCGTGGCGGCCCAGTAAGGATTGATGCAATGAGTGCCGAACCAATCATCTATGGTCTGATCTTCATCGGCGTTCTGGTGCTGGTCGAAGGGCTGTACCTTGTCGCATTCGGCAAATCCATCAGCCTTAACAGCCGCGTGAACCGCCGGTTGGAGATGCTCGAGAAAGGGGCCCGCCGCGAAGAGGTGCTCGACAAGCTGCGCAAGGAAATGCAGCAGCATATGAACGCCAAGTCGATCCCGCTCTATTCCCTGCTGTCAGAACGTGCGCAGAAGGCCGCGATTGCCTTCACGCCGCAGCAACTTTTGATGATTATGGCCGGTTTGGCCGTCTTGGCCTTTCTGGGGCTGACCATCGGCACCGATACATCGGTGCCCGTGCGCGCCATGATGTCCGTCGGCATGGGCGTCGGCGCGGTGTTCTTTTGGGTGTCGCATAAAGCGGGCAAACGCATGGCGATGATCGAAGAACAACTGCCCGACGCGGTTGAGCTGATGGTGCGTAGCCTGCGCGTGGGCCACCCGTTCTCCAACGCGATCTCGATCGTGTCGAAGGAAATCCAAGACCCGCTCGCCTCCGAATTCGGGGTGATCGCGGATGAAGCCGCCTATGGCCGTGATCTGGGCGAGGCGCTCAAGGATATGGCCGAACGGCTCGACATGCAGGATTTGCGCTTTCTGGCCGTGGCGGTGACCATTCAACAGCAATCGGGCGGCAACTTGGCCGAGATCCTCGCCGGTCTGGCCAAGGTGATCCGCGCCCGTTTCCGTCTGTTCCGCCGCGTCAAAGCGATCACGGCGGAGGCGAAATGGTCGGGCAAGTTCCTCTCAGGCTTCCCGCTGGCCGCGCTGGTGGTGATCAACCTCGGCGATCCGCATTACTACGACGAAGTACGCGATCACCCCTACTTCATTCCTGCCTGTTTCCTTGTGGGCATCTTCCTTGTGCTGAACCTGTTCGTGATGCGCATCCTTACCAATATCAAAGTCTGAGAGGCCGATGATGGAATTTCTCAATCAGCTTAACGATCAGATCAACCAAGCCTTGGGGCCCATGGGCCTGATCATCATCGTCGGCACTTTGGGCGTCACCTTGGTGGCGATCACGCTTGTGCTGATGCTGCGCCAGCCCGAAGACCCGCTGACCAAGCTCAAACGCACCAGCACAGCCCCCACGGGCGACAACGCGCGCGAGAAGCTGCGCCAGTCCGACCAGAACGCCCAGTTGCAGAAATTCGCCAAGTTTCTTGAGCCCGAAGACGTGGCCGAACTCAGCGCCAAACAATTGATGCTGCGTCAGGCGGGCTATCGGTCGCGCGATGCGGTACGGCTGTATTACTTTGCGCAGTTTGCCCTTGGGATGCTTGGGCTGGTGGGCGGCCTGATCTACACCAATGTCTTGGGCGGCGGCGAAGGGATGACCACACAGCAGACCATGATGTGGGCCATCGGCCCCGGTGCGATTGGGTATTACCTGCCCAAATACTGGGTCAAACGCCGGGTCGATTCCCGCAAAGAAGAGATCACCCGCGGCTTTCCCGACGCGCTGGATATGATGCTGGTCTGCGTCGAGGCGGGGCAATCGCTGGATCAATGTATCGTCCGGGTCGCCCGTGAACTGCGCGCCTCCTACCTGGCCCTGTCCGAAGAGTTCGAGATGGTCGCCTATGAGATGAAGGCCGGCAAGGACAAGGTGACCGTGCTCCACGACATGGGCGAACGCTGCGGCGTGCAGGATGTCTCCTCTTTCGTGACCGTGCTGATTCAATCGGCAGCCTTTGGTACCTCCATTGCAGACGCCCTGCGCGTCTATGCCGAAGAGATGCGCGACAAACGTGTGATGCGCGCCGAGGAAGCGGCAAACAAGTTGCCAACCAAGATGACCCTTGCCACTATGGGCCTTACCGTACCGCCGCTGTTGATCATTCTGGTCGGCCCCTCGGCACATGGCATCTCGAAACTGGGTCAGATGGGGAATTAATGACGAAGAAAATTCGGCGCAGCCTCGCCCGCGCCGTTTTCATCGGGCCGATCTTGGGCCTTGCTCTGGCCGCCTGTTCAACAGGCGGCTTTTCCGCGTTGCGCGGGGATCAGAAGCCCGAAAGCCTTTACGCCCCCGGCGTGAACCCGCGTGCCGAGGCCGTCGACGGCATCGAAGTGGGCCACAGGCTTATCGCGGCGGGGCAGTATGAACTGGCCATCAAATCCTTCAACCGCGCCGCGCTGGATCATGGGCTGACGGGGGAAATCCTCTCGGCTTTGGGCAGTGCCAACCTCGGACTGGGGCGATTGGGTCAGGCCGAAACCCTGTTGCGCCGCGCGGTTGAGAAGGACGCCGCAGAGCCGGAAGTCTGGAACAATCTTGGCGTCGTGCTGATGGAAAGCGGCCAGACCGCCGAGGCCGAGCAGATTTTCCGCAAAGCCTATGCCCTCGATAATGGCGAAAGTGACGCAATCCGGGACAATCTGCGCTTGGCGCTCGCAAAAACGGAAAAATCTGTTATAACAGAAGTCAATGAAGATAATTACAAATTGGTGCGGCGCGGCAGCGGGGATTACCTGATCCGTCCGACACCATGACCCGGCAGAGCAGTAAAAGGACGCAAAATGCGCCATCCAATCATTCTGGCCGTCTGCATGGCAGGCGTCACCGCCCTTGCTGGTTGCGGTGAAAAAGATGCGAACGCCACCGTTGAGCGGGCCTTCAAGGACGTCAATGTGGTGGATGAAACCAACCTCTCCGACGTGATGCTCACTGTGGCCGACCCCAATGAGGCGGTCAGCTACTTTGCGCGTTCCGTCAAGGAAAGCCCCGACCGGATCGACCACCAGCGCGGGCTTGCCGCATCGCTCGTGCGGGCCAAACGTTCCACCGAAGCTGTGGGCGCATGGGACAAGGTCACCAAAATGGAGGGCGCCACGCCCGAAGATAGCGTGCAATTGGCCGACGCGCTGATCCGCTCGGGCAACTGGGCGCGGGCCGAGACGGTCCTCAACAGCATCCCCCCCACCCATGAGACTTTCGCCCGCTACCGGCTCGAAGCCATGGTTGCCGACAGCAAGGAACAGTGGAGCCGCGCCGACAGTTTCTATGAAATCGCCGTCGGGCTGACCACGACCCCTGCCGCCGTGATGAACAACTGGGGCTACTCTAAACTAACCCGCGGTGATTACCCCGAAGCCGAGAGGCTTTTTGGCGAGGCGATCCGGCAGGACAGCACGCTTTTCACCGCCAAGAACAACCTCATCATGGCTCGCGCCGCACAGCGCGACTACACCCTGCCCGTCATGCCGATGGAGCAGTCCGAACGCGCCCAGCTTTTGCACACGATGGCCCTGTCGGCGATCAAACGCGGCGACGTGGAAACCGGCAAGGGCCTGCTGCGCGAAGCGATCGACACCCATCCCCAGCACTTCGAAGCCGCCGTCCGCTCCCTGCGCGCGTTGGAAAACGGCTGAGCCATGGCAATCTCTGCCACGGCGGCCCTGTGGTTTCTGCCCTTCGTCCTGCCGATCTGCCTCTATGTCGCTTTCACCGACATGAAGCAGATGCGCATCACCAATCAGGCGGTCTTGGTACTCATCGCGATCTTCGTGGTGTTGGGTCTGTTTCTGCTGCCGTTTGAGACCTACCTCTGGCGCCTGCTGAGCCTCGTGATTGTCTTGGTCGTTGGCATCGTGCTGAACGCCGCTGGCGCCATGGGGGCTGGAGACGCCAAATTCGCCGCCGCTGCCGCGCCCTTTATTGCCATGGGTGATCTCCGCCTGTTGATGATGCTTTTCATGGCCACCCTTCTGGCCGCCGCTGCCACGCACCGCGGGGTGAAATACACCCCCCTGCGTCGCCTCGCGCCCGATTGGCAAAGCTGGCAGGAAACCAAGAAATTCCCCATGGGCCTCGCCCTTGGGACCACGCTGGGGCTCTACTTGATCATGGGGTCGATCTACGGCGCCTGAGCGCGGACATAGCCGGTACAATCTCTTTCTTCGCGATAGATTGTCCACATTCACGCCATATTCAGGATTTACCCTGCAGTCTGACCGAGCGCCGCCGCCTGCCCTCTCAAGGAAGCCATTGATGAACGCCCCGACCAGCACAGTGCTTGCCCCGCCGCCACCGAAGCGGTTGGAGGATATGAAGCTGCCCATCGTCATGATGCGCGACATCCTTTTGAAAACGATTTTCCGCAAGAACGTCGAAATGGTCAGCGATCTGGCACAAGCGCTCTGCCTGCCGACCCAAGTCACGCAAGAAATGGTCGACCAAGCCCGCGGCCAACGCCTGCTAGAGGCGACAGGCACGCTCAGCGCCACCAGCGGAAATGAAATGGGCTATCAACTGACCGACGCGGGCAAGGCCCGGGCGCTGGACGCGCTGGCTCAGTCCGAATATTTCGGTGCTATGCCCGTCCCGCTTGAGGTCTACCGCGAGCAGGTCAAACGCCAATCCGTGCGGAACCTGCAAATCACCCGCGATCAGCTCACCGGGGCCATGGGCCATCTGGTGCTGCCCGACAGCCTGCTGGACCACCTTGGGCCTGCCGTCTCTGCCGGGCGGTCAATCTTGATGTACGGCCCGCCGGGAAACGGAAAATCAAGCATTTCCAACGGCATCCGCGACGCGCTTGGTGATAAGGTCTATGTCCCCCGCGCCATTGAATACGCGGGCCAAGTCATCACCGTCTATGACCCGATCGTGCATTCCTCCGCCGAGGCAGAGGTCCAAGACCCTACCTCCCTGCGCCGTATCACCCGCTATGACGCCCGCTATGTCTGCTGCGAACGCCCGACAGTCATCACCGGCGGTGAGTTGACACTCGACATGCTCGATCTGGTCTACAACCCCACGGCCCGAACCTATCAGGCCCCTCTGCAACTCAAAGCCACTGGCGGCATCTTTATCGTCGATGACCTGGGCCGTCAGCAAGAGCCACCGCAAAGCATCATCAACCGCTGGATCGTGCCGCTTGAGGAAAGCAAAGACATCCTTGCCCTGCAATCGGGTGAGAAATTCGAGGTGCCCTTCGACACGCTGGTGATCTTCTCCACCAACTTCCACCCGAATGAGATTTTTGATCAAGCGGCCCTGCGGCGTATCTTCTTCAAGATCAAAATCGACGGGCCGGACCAAGAAAACTTCCTCAAGATCTTTGCCATGGTCGCCCGCAAACGCGGCATGCCACTGGATGAAGCGACGCTGATCCATCTGCTCAAGGTGAAATACCCGACTATCGACAACGTCTATGCGAACTATCAGCCGAACTTCCTGATCGACCAGATGATCGCCATCTGCGATTTCGAAGGCATCCCCTATCAAATGAATCCCGATCTGGTGGACCGCGCTTGGGCCAATATGTTCGTCCGCGATGAGGTGATCGTAAAATAGCCCTGACCGCTGGCCCCACGGCCTGCCGATACTACATTGGCATTCATGCGCGCCCTACCCCCCAAATTCGCCGATTGGTTCGCCCAGAACGGCTGGTCCTTGCATCCGCACCAGCAGGAAATGCTGGACCGTGCGGCAGCCCCCGCCCTGCTGCTCATCGCCCCCACAGGCGGCGGTAAAACGCTGGCCGGTTTTCTGCCCACTCTCGTTGATCTGGCCGAGCAAGAGCACGAGGGGATGCACACGCTCTACATCTCCCCGCTCAAAGCGCTGGCTGCGGATATCAAACGCAACCTGACCCGCCCGGTGGACGAGATGCGCCTGCCCATCCGCATCGAGGATCGCACCGGCGACACCCCGCAATCGCGCCGCCGCCGCCAGCGCGCCGACCCGCCGCATATCCTGCTGACCACGCCGGAAAGCCTCGCTCTGCTGACTTCCTACGAGGACGCCGCGCGCACCTTTCGGGGCCTTAAGCGCGTGGTGATCGATGAAATCCACGCCCTCGCTGAAAGCAAACGCGGCGACCAGTTGATGCTGGCGCTGACCCGTCTGCAAGCCCTCTGCCCCGGCCTCAAACGGGTGGGCCTCTCGGCCACGGTCGAAGACCCTTCGGCCATCGCCCACCTCATGGCCCGCCACCCCGACCCTTGCGAAGTGCTGCTGGCCGATCCGGGCCCCGCCCCCGACATCCAGATGCTACACACCGAAGAAGCCCCGCCTTGGGCCGGGGGCGGTGCTGCCTATTCGATCCCAGCGGTGCTTGAGCAAGTGCGCCAACACAAGACCACGCTGATCTTTCACAACACCCGCGCACAGGCCGAGATTTTCTTTCACAACCTCTGGCTCGCCAACGAAGACGCCCTGCCCATCGCCATCCACCACGGCAGCTTGGATCGCGCCCAACGCGAAAAGGTCGAAGCCGCCATGGTGCGCGGCGATCTGCGCGCCATCGTCTGCACCGGCACGCTTGATCTTGGCATCGACTGGGGCGACGTTGACCTCATCATCCAGATCGGCGCCCCCAAAAACGTAAAGCGGCTGGTCCAACGCATCGGCCGCGCCAACCACCGCTACAACGCGCCCTCCAAGGCGCTTTTAGTGCCTGCCAACCGCTTTGAGGTGGTTGAATGCGTGGCCGCGTTGGAGGCTGTTCTCGAAGGCGCGCTCGACGGCGATCCGCGCGGCCCCGGCCCGCGCGATGTGCTGTGCCAACATATCCTCATTACCGCCTGCGCAGGCCCCTTCGACGCTGATGACCTCTTCGCGCAGGTCCGCTCCGCCGGGGCCTACGCCGCCCTGTCCCGCGCCGACTTCGACGCCTGCGTCGACTTCTGTGCCACCGGCGGCTACGCCCTGCGCGCCTACGACCGCTGGCAACGCCTGCTGCAGCGTCCCGACGGCCAGTGGCAACTGCGTGACCCGCGCGCCGCCCAACGCATCCGCATGAACATCGGCACGATCCAAGATACCGATAAGCTGAAGGTCCGCATGAAACGCAACCGCGGAGGCAAACCACTGGGCGAGATCGAAGAAGGCTTTGCCGCAACGCTCACCAAAGGCGACACCTTTCTGATCGGTGGCCAAATCGTACGCTACGAAGGGCTGCGCGAAACCGTTGTCGAAGTCAGCCGCAACGCCGCAAAAAAGCCCAAGGTAGCCACCTTCGGCGGCACGAAATTCGCCACCTCCACCCAGCTTTCGGCCCGCGTGCAACAGATGTTCACGCAAGACAGTTGGCCCGAACTGCCGCGCCACACCGCCGAATGGCTGACCTTGCAACGCGAGGTCAGCCAATTGCCACAACCCGGCACACTGCTGGTCGAAAGCTTCCCCCATGACTTTGCCGAACAAACGGTCTTCTACGGTTTTGCCGGTCGCAACGGTCAGCAAACGCTGGGCCTTCTGCTGACCAAACGCATGGAGGACCTCGGCTTGCGCCCCCTGGGCTTCGTGGCGACCGACTATGCTACGCTCATCTGGGGCCTCTCCCCCGTCGAGGACCCCGCACCGCTGCTCGACCCCAGCGTGCTGCACGAGGGTCTCGACAGTTGGCTGGCAGGCAATGCCGTGATGAAACGCACCTTCCGGGCCGCGGCGACCATCGCGGGGCTGATCGAACGCAACAGCCCCCAAGCACGCAAATCCGGGCGGCAGACGACCTTTTCCAGTGACATCCTCTACGACACATTACAACGCTATGAACCGGACCACCTGATGCTCGACATCACCCGCGAGGAA
Organism: Sulfitobacter sp. NFXS29; assembly: GCF_040148765.1. Lineage (NCBI taxonomy): Bacteria > Pseudomonadati > Pseudomonadota > Alphaproteobacteria > Rhodobacterales > Roseobacteraceae > Sulfitobacter > Sulfitobacter sp. NFXS29. The sequence continues at coordinate 289,580 of NZ_JAGDED010000001.1, read as the reverse complement.
GCCTTGAGCGGTCTGGTGGGTTTTGGCAGGATCGATGAGATGCTGGGCCGCATCGCCGGGCGCATCACCCACCGCAAGCTGACCCGCGTAAGCCCGCTCGCCGCACCGCTGTTTCTGGAAATGGGCCGTGTGCCTGTCGAAGGCGCCGGACAGGAACGCATGCTGGCGGAAGAGGCCGAAAGACTGATGGAAGCCTCCGGCCTCGCCCAGCTCACCCCGCCGCCCTCGGATCAGCCGCCTTGGCGAGATCGCCGTTGAACACCGAGGTTTCGTGGGCGGAAAGGTTCTGCAGGGTATTTGAAAAAGGATGAAGATATTAAGAGTTCTTTAACCCACGCGGCGCATCTTGATCCCGCGGTACAGGCTGCGGAGCCGATGACCGCAAAGGATGAAGGCGCGTCTCCGGTCAGGCTAACGCCCGGCTGCGGGGCGCGTTTTCTACCTTTCATCCTTTCTTAAATACCGCTGCGCTGCCGTTTCCGGTCTTCCGACAATCGCGTTTAGCCCCTTGCCAAATCGGCAGCGATCTCAGATGAACAAAGGATGAACGGACTCGATTTTTCATTCTCCGGCGCGGCGCTTACCGCGCTTGGCTCTGGCGCGCTTTGGTGGCGCGACCGGGATTTGCTTTGCGTAAGTGACCTGCATCTGGGCAAGTCTGAGCGGATCGCGCGGCGCGGCGGGTCGGCACTGCCGCCTTATGAGACCCGCGATACGTTGAACCGACTGGCGGCGGATCTGTCCTTTACGCAGGCGCGGCATGTGATCTGCCTTGGCGATAGTTTCGACGACCTCGGCGCGGCACAGGCGCTGCCGGAAGAAGAGCGGTTGTGGATACTGGGCCTGCAAGCCGGGCGGCGGTGGGATTGGATTGAGGGCAATCATGATCCCGGCCCCGTAGGCTTGGGCGGTACGCATTTGGGAGAGATTTCGCTCGGCACGCTGACCTTTCGGCATATCGCCGCAAGCGAGGGCCGGGGCGAGGTGTCGGGACATTATCATCCTAAGGCATCGATCCGTGCGCGGGGGCGCAGCATCTCGCGTCCGGCCTTTCTGTTTGACAGCAAGCGGCTGATCCTGCCTGCATATGGCACCTACACCGGCGGGCTGCGCAGCCAGTCGCGGGTGCTTTGTGATTTGATGGGGCCGGAGGCCCGCGCGGTGCTGACGGGGCCGCAACCAGTGGCGATTCCCATGCCTGGAAAGATGCGATGATGGATGATCAGATTGAACGCCGCGTGCGGGAGAGCTTTGCCAAGCAGACCATGATGCAAACCTTGGGGGCCGAGATCTTCGACGTGCAGCACGGTTTGGTCAGGGTCAGGGCGCCGGTCCTGCCCGGCGCGATGCAGCAGCAGGGTTTTGGCCATGCGGGGCTGACATTTTCCATCGGCGATTCCGCGGCTGGTTATGCAGCGTTGAGCGTCCTGCCCCCAGAGGTTGATGTCGTCACGTCAGAGATCAAGATCAACCTGCTGGCCCCCGCCCGTGGGGACCGGTTGATTGCCACGGGCCGGGTGGTGAAACCGGGCCGGCGGCTTTGTGTCGTAACCGCAGAGGTACATGCGGAAACGGATGGCGCGGCCAAGCTCATCGCCATCCTGCAGGGCACCATCGTGCCTATTCCGGCCGCTTAGGCGGTCAGCCCTTCGGGTTCTTCCAGCCCGTTGGCGCGGCAGCAGGCGGTGACCGTATTGGCCAGCAGGCAGGCGATGGTCATCGGCCCGACGCCACCCGGCACGGGCGTGATGGCCCCGGCGCGTTGGCTGGCACTGTCGAAATCCACGTCGCCGACCAGTTTGGTCTTTTCGCCAGTCTCAATCCGGTTGATGCCCACGTCGATCACCGTGGCGCCCTCTTTGATCCAATCGCCCGGCACCATCTCGGGGCGGCCAACGGCGGCGACGACGATATCGGCGCGGCGCACCACTTCTGGCAAGTCACGGGTGCGGCTGTGCGCAATGGTCACGGTGCAGCTATCCCCCAAAAGCAGTTGCGCCATCGGTTTGCCGACGATGTTAGAGCGGCCGATAACCACCGCGTTCATCCCCGACAGATCCCCATGGTGGTCCCGGAGCATCATCAGGCAGCCAAGCGGGGTGCAGGGCACCATGCTTTTCTGCCCCGTGCCCAGCAGCCCGACGTTGGAGATGTGAAAACCGTCAACATCCTTGGCGGGGGAGACGGCGTTGACCACGCGGGCTTCATCAAGATGATCCGGAAGCGGAAGCTGAACGAGGATGCCGTGTATCTCGGGGTCGTTGTTCAGCTCGTCGATCAGTTTCAGCAGGTCGTCCTGATCCACAGTCGCGGGCAGCTTGTGTTCGACCGATTTCATGCCGACCTCGCGGGTCATTTTGCCCTTGGAGCGGACGTAGACTTGGCTTGCCGGGTCTTCCCCCACCAGCACCACGGCAAGGCCCGGCGTGATGCCGTGATCCGTCGTCAGCCGGGCGACATGGCCCGCCACCTTGTCCCGCACCGTTGCTGCAAAGGCTTTGCCGTCGATGATTGTCGCTGTCATAACCGTCTCACTTTCGCTCGCTACACGTTGAACACGCCCTACATCACCGCGACAGCGGAGCATTGCAACCCGCCTTAGAACAATCCCTCCACATCGCCATCGGCGTTGAGCTTGATTGCCTCCGCAGAAGGCACCCGAGGCAGGCCCGGCATCGTCATGATCTCACCGCAGATCACGACGACGAAGCCGGCCCCCGCCGAGAGCCGCACCTCGCGGATTGGCACGCTAAAGCCGGTGGGTGCGCCGCGCAGGTCGGGATCGGTCGAGAAGCTGTACTGGGTCTTGGCCATGCAGACTGGCAGATCGCCATAGCCCTGTGCCTCCCAGTCTTTCAACTGGTTGCGCACCTTCTGATCGGCCAGCACCTCGTCGGCGCGGTAGATGCGTTTTGCGATGGTCTCGATCTTTTCGAAAAGCGGCATCTCGTCGGCATAGAGCGGGGCAAAGTTCGCGTGATCCCCGTCGGCAATCTCGGCCACGCGGGTAGCAAGATCGGCAGAGCCTTCTGACCCTAATTCCCAATGGCGCGACAGGATCGCCTCGGCCCCTTGGGCCGCGACATAGTCCTTGACCGTGGCCACTTCGGCGTCGGTGTCGGTGACGAAATGGTTAATCGCCACGACCACGGGCACGCCAAAGGATTTTACGTTCTCGATATGGCGGCCAAGGTTGGCGCAGCCCTTTTTCACCGCCTCTACATTTTCCGCCCCAAGGTCCGCTTTCGCCACGCCGCCGTTCATCTTCATCGCGCGCACCGTGGCCACCACCACGACAACCGATGGCGCGAGCCCCGCCTTGCGGCATTTGATGTTCATGAATTTTTCGGCCCCAAGATCGGCTCCAAAGCCTGCCTCTGTCACCACGTAATCCGCCAGTTTCAGCGCTGTGGTCGTGGCGATGACCGAGTTGCAGCCGTGGGCGATATTGGCAAATGGGCCACCATGCACGAAGGCCGGGTTGTTCTCCAGCGTTTGGACAAGGTTGGGCTGCATCGCGTCTTTCAAGAGCACCGTCATTGCCCCATCCGCCTTGATGTCGCGGGCATAGACCGGGCTGCGGTCGCGGCGGTAGGCCACGATCATCGCGCCAAGGCGCTCTTGCAGATCGCTGAGGTTCTTGGACAGGCAGAGGATCGCCATGACCTCGGAGGCGACGGTGATGTCGAACCCCGTCTCCCGCGGGAAACCGTTGGGCACGCCGCCCAAGGATGCGGTGATCTGGCGCAGGGCGCGGTCGTTCATGTCGACCACGCGCCGCCAAACGACGCGGCGGGTGTCGATCTCAAGCTCGTTGCCCCAGTAGATGTGGTTGTCGATCATCGCCGACAACAGGTTGTGGGCGCTGGTGATGGCATGAAAGTCGCCGGTGAAATGCAGGTTCATCTCTTCCATCGGCACGATCTGGGCGTAGCCGCCACCTGCCGCCCCGCCCTTCATTCCAAAGTTCGGCCCGAGGGAAGCTTCACGGATGCAGACCGCCGCCTTTTTGCCGATCCGGTTCAATCCATCGCCGAGCCCAACGGTGGTGGTGGTCTTACCCTCCCCCGCTGGCGTGGGGTTGATCGCGGTGACGAGGATCAACTTGCCGTTCGCCCGGTCTTGGACGGAATCGATGAACGTCTGGCTTACCTTTGCCTTGTCATGGCCATAGGGCAGCAGGTCATCGCTGGAGATGCCCAGCTTCTCGCCGATCTCTTGAATTGGGCGTTTCGCCGCTTCGCGGGCGATTTGAATGTCGGTTTTGAAAGCCATGAGAATCCCCTGTTGCCGTTGGTGGCGATTTTTATCCCCTAGCCATAGCGCGACAAGACCCCGACGGGGGGCCGTGTTTCCGACACTCAAGCATCGCGAAACGGCGCGCGGTCAGCCGAGGTGGGGCCAGACGGGCTGGTTCGGCACGAAAAGCCGCAATTCGTCCCCCAAGGCCAGCGGCCCTTCCCGCTCGACCCAAGCAGTCACGCCGCGTTTACCCTGTGCTGCGGGTTTGAAGCCCTTGCCATGGCCGGGGGCGTCAACCTCAATCTCACGCGCGGGCAGATTGCAGGGGCCATTTTCGATATCCACCACCAAGGTGGCGCCATGGGCGTTCTGCAGCCGCGATCCGGGCGGGACGAGGGTAAAGTCCGGGATGCCTTTGAGGATAATCGACGCGCCCAGCAGGGTCGGGTCAAGCTCAGGCAGGTTCATGGCGGCGGCAATCTGCGCCATCTCTTCGGCCGAGAGGATAGACAGTTGGCGGGTATTGCGAATTTCCGTGCCCTTAGCATGGAGGTTGCGCACACGAACGCAGGCCGGACGGGTCAGCCCGGCGTGGAAATCCCCCGCGAAGCCTGCATAGGTCGCACGCGCCCGATCCATCGCGACCGAGCGGATGTTTTCGCGGTCCTGAGGGACCATGCCCAGCCAAGTGATCTGGGCGATATGGTCTGTCTTGCGTAGCTCGGGCATCATGCGGTCCTTCGGGGTGGTTTGGGTGACTGCTGAACCCTAGGCTCACTGTCGGATCAAATGCACTTTAAATCCGCCACCGCTCAATGAGGCCTTGGTAAGGGTGCCCGCGGTATAGACAAGCGCCATCCCGAAGGATTTCAGATAAAAGGGAGAGACATAGCCCGGCCCCATGACAACGCGGCGGCCATCGTAGAGCGCCAGCGGAGAGGGGCAGCTATTGCCAGTGGCAAGGGCGGCGAATAGCTCAGGCGGGAAAAGGACGCCGGGCGGCACCGCTTTGGCATCCGATATTTCGGTCATTTCCGAAGACGGCGTGATTGCAACCGAGGTGACCCGCCCCGCCGTCCGGTCAATCGCGATATCGCGCGTCTCGCTCCCCCGGTTCGCCCCCAGATAGCTGGCCGTGTTCCCGTTAGACTGGGTAACCGCGTTGAAGCTGCCGTTCTTGATGCCGAAAGGGGCGTTGTTGAGAGACAGCAAAAACGCGGCGTTCCGGCTTTGGCCGTTGAACTGCAACGTGCCCAACTGACGCCCGCCCAATGCCACGGCGTAGGTCTGCGGGTCGGCCCAAGCCGGGCCGCCGGTAAGCGCAAAGAGAACGGCAAGGGCAGAGAGGAAGCGTCGCATAAGACCCCGGCTGGTTAGGAATACCACCCCTGTCTAACGCGGTGGCAGCTGTGAAGCGATAGGGGAATTTTTCGCCCATCGCCCAAGGGTCAGCCCAAAACGAAAAAACCCCGCCGAAGCGGGGTTTTTCATAGGGTTGCAGGCCGGTTCACACCGAAGGTTCAGGCTCCATCCCGCCATCCTTTGGAGGAGTCTTCTTGCCCTTCGCCTTGGGGATCGCAGTGACGCTGGGCGCACTGCCCGCGTCGGAGTTGTCGTCGTCGGAGTCTTCAGCGGGTGGCAGCCCGTCCATGACACGTTTGATCTCATCGCCGGTCAGGGTCTCATATTCCAGCAGACCTTGGGCCAGACGCTCGAACTCCACCTCTTTCTCTGAGATGATCTTCATCGCGTGGTCATAGCCGTCTTGGATGAACTTCTGCACCTCTTTTTCGACCAACTCCTTGGTGTTGGCCGAGACGGAGAACCCAGCGGTATTGCCCTGATAGCCCTGCGCGGCTTCGGAATAGTCGATGTTGCCGACCTTATCGGACATGCCCCATTGCAGCACCATCGCGCGCGCCAGCGCAGAGGCTTGCTGAATGTCGCCCGCCGGGCCGTTGGACACGGAATCGGGGCCGTATTTGTGGATTTCAGCCGCCTTGCCCGCCATGGCCATGGCCAAACGCTGGTGGCATTCGTCCTTGAACATGTTCAGCCGGTCGATCTCAGGCAGGCTCATCACCATGCCAAGCGCGCCGCCGCGCGGGATGATCGTGGCTTTGTAGACCGGGTCGCATTTCGGCAGCGTCATGCCCACCAGCGCGTGACCAGCTTCGTGATAAGCGGTCATTTCCTTCTGCTCGGCGGTCATCACCATCGAGCGGCGCTCTGGCCCCATCATCACCTTGTCCTTGGCCTGTTCGAAATCGACCATGGTGACGAAACGGCGACCGACACGGGCAGCCATAAGTGCTGCCTCGTTCACGAGGTTCGCCAAGTCCGCGCCCGAAAAGCCCGGCGTGCCGCGTGCGATGATGCGCAGATCAACGTCCGGCCCCAGCGGGGTCTTGCGCGCGTGGACCGAGAGGATCTTTTCGCGACCTTTGATATCGGGGTTCGGCACGGTGACCTGACGGTCAAAACGGCCCGGACGCAGCAGCGCAGGGTCAAGCACGTCACGGCGGTTGGTCGCGGCGAGGATGATGACACCTTCGTTGCTCTCAAAACCGTCCATCTCAACCAGAAGCTGGTTCAAGGTCTGCTCACGCTCGTCATTGCCGCCGCCATAGCCAGCACCCCGGTGGCGGCCCACGGCATCGATCTCGTCGATGAAGACGATGCAGGGCGCGTTCTTCTTAGCCTGTTCGAACATATCGCGCACACGGCTGGCACCCACACCCACGAACATCTCGACAAAGTCGGAGCCCGAAATGGTGAAGAAGGGCACGCCCGCCTCGCCCGCGATGGCGCGGGCCAGCAGCGTTTTACCGGTGCCCGGAGGGCCCACCAGCAGCGCGCCTTTGGGGATCTTGCCGCCAAGGCGGGAGAATTTCTGCGGGTTGCGCAGGAATTCGACGATTTCCTCAAGCTCTTCCTTGGCCTCATCGATGCCCGCCACGTCGTCAAAGGTCACGCGGCCCTGCTTTTCGGTCAGCATCTTGGCCTTGGATTTGCCAAAGCCCATGGCCCCGCCTTTGCCGCCGCCCTGCATGCGGTTCATAAAGTAGATCCACACACCGATCAGCAGCGCGATTGGCAAAAGCGACATCAGGAAGGTCTGGAAACCAGACTGTTGCTGCGGGCGCGCTTTGACCGGGATGTCGTTGGAGATCAAAAGCTGGGTCAGCTCGGCATCGCCGGGTTTGATCGTCAGGTAGTCGGCGCCATCCGCCTTGCGGAACCGAACCTGCTCGCCATCCAATGTCACATTACGGACATCACCATCCTGTACGGAGGTGACGAATTCGGAATAGCTGACCTCATTGTTTTGCAGCGACCCGCTGGACCCGCTGAACAGGTTGAACAGCGCCAGTACCAGCAACATCAGGACAACCCAGAAGGCGAGGTTACGAACATTTCCCAAGGGAATTCTCCTAAATTCACACGGCGGCGGGCAAGTCCCGCGACCCAAGGGGCGCCCGTTCGGGCAACCACCACACTAAGATAGACATGATGCGCTCATGTTCAATGCGATAATGGCGCGGTTTAATTGCATTCCGCGCCGCTTTCGCGCTGGACATGCCATTTCTCGTCCAGCCCGGCAAGGGGCGCTGCAAGCAGGCGCGCGCCCTGCCAGATCGCCGGGGTCGACAGCAGCATGGCACGGGGCCGCCCGAGGCTGCGCCAATCGGGGCATTGGGCGAGGCCCTCGGCCCCCAAGGCCCGCAACTCGGCGCCTTGCGGCAGCCCCTCCGGGGGCGTCGCACGCCAGCGCCCATCCCAAAGCTGATCCGTAGGCACCCGCAGATCACGCACCGCGTTATATTCTCGAAAGACCCAGATTTCACCGCGCCGAAGCAGCGCCTGACAGCCCCCCAGCGTGGCCGCTTGCCCGTCCGCCAACCCCGCGATCAAGGCCGCCACGGGGCCGCGGCGCGGGGGGTAGGTGCCGCCGTTGACCTGCCCAAGCGCATGGATCATCAAACGGCGCCGGATCTCTTCGGGCGCGGCAAAAAAGCCCTCGGCCTGCATCACCTGCGCGCCTGCCTCCATGCGCAGAATATCGCCTGCCGTTCTGTCGGTCTGGCGTTCCAACGCCTCACGAGCGGTGGCCATGTTGCGCGCCACCTCAGCCAAGGCCTCTACGTCGATGCCTAGCGGCGCGAGGGCGGCAAGACTTTGACGGGTTTGGATGCGGGCGAAACGCGGGTCATCGTTGCTGGGGTCGTCGACCCACTCAAGGTCCGCGCGGCTCAGATGTCCTCGCAATGCCTCACGTCGGGCAAAAAGCAGCGGGCGCAGCCATGTTATGCCGTGCCGCTTGCTGCGCGGCGCCATGGCCGACAGGCCGTCCACTCCTGACCGGCGGGCCAATCGCATCAGCACCGTTTCGGCCTGATCGTCCGCCGTATGGCCAAGCGCCACGCAGGGCAGCCCGCGCCACTCCGCCCAATCGGCCATCAGCCGATACCGCGCCTCACGCGCCGCGTTTTGGAGGTTGCCCTGCCCGTCCCACCCCCGCCAGCGCAGTGTTTCATGAGACAAGCCCAGAGCGCTGGCATGGCGCGCAACGAAGGCGGCCTCTCCGGCGGCTTCGGGGCGCAGACCATGGTCGACAGTCACGGCTTCAAGATGTGTGCCCGCCGCCGCCGAAAGCCCATGCAACAGCGACAGCAGAGCCATTGAATCGCCCCCGCCCGAGACTGCAACGCCAAGGCGGGGGGGCAGCGCACCGCCCAGCCCCGCCAAAAGCCCCTTGGCCAGCGCTGCATCAGCCGTCGCGGCAGGCGCAGTCATCAGCGGTTAGGAACAACCCAGCGTCTGGCGCTGCGCTTCGGCTTGGCTCACCTGCGGGGCGCCCGGGAAACGCACGGCAACCTCCGCGAGGGTCACGCAGGCCTCTTGTGTTTGTTCCAACACGCCAAGTGCGCGGCCCAATTCAAACAGCGACTGTGGGGCCACCGGCCCTTCGGGATCGGTGCTGAAGGCCGCGAGATAGGCACGGGCCGCTTCGCGGTTGTCGCCCAAACCGGTCAGCGCTTCGCCGCGGCGCATCTCGGCCTCAGCAGCTAGCGGACCACCGGGATAGGTCTGACTGAAGGTCGCAAAGAGATCGGCGGCGCTGCGAAAGTCACCGTTTGCGAGCGCTCCCTGCGCCCGCTCGAAATCGGCTTTTTCGCTGACCGCCAGCTCTGCTTCGTTGATGGGGGTGATGATGCCGTTTGAGGGCGCCGCGCCACCGCTGCCGGGGGTCATCTCGACCACCTCGCGGTCGGCCTCGGGGGCGGGTGCCGCGACGGTGGGGGCCTCCCCTCCACCGAGAGTCGACGTCTCTCCGAGCGCGCCCAGATCGCCTCCTTCAAGCTCGACCAAACGGTATTCAAGATCCCCGATCCGGTTGGTGCCATCGGCCACGATCCGGTTGATGCGGTTCTCCATTTCTTCGGTTTTCGACGTCAGGCGCTGCAATTCGCTTTCCATGGTGCCGACACGCTCAAGCACAGAGCTGCCGCCCGTTTCAACCGAGCCACCGCCCGTGGTCGAAAGTTCGCGGCGCAGCTTTTGCACCTCGACGCTCAGCACGGTCAGCTGCTGGCGGATGTCCGCCAGCGTTTGATCGTTGTCCTGCGCCATAAGCGCGGCGGGGGCGGTCATCAGCCCCATCACCGCCACGAAGATATATCGCTTCAGCACATCGGCCTCCTTGGATTGGTTACTGCTTGGGCTGTCGCCGCGATCAGCTGGTCAGCGCGCCACCGGCCAGAACGGTCACGGCACGGCGGTTTTTGGCATAGCAGGCCTCTTCCGAGCAGATCTCGATCGGGCGCTCTTTGCCGTAGCTGATGGTCTTGAGGCGCGATGCCGCAACACCGCGGGAGATCATATACTCGCGCACCGCATTGGCACGACGACCGCCAAGCGCGATGTTGTATTCACGGGTGCCCTGCTCATCCGCGTGACCTTCGATCACGGCTTGATAATCCGTATTGGTCTGCAGCCAAGCCACCTGCCCGTCGAGCGTGGCACGGCCAACATCCGTCAATGTGGATTGGTCCACAAGGAACAGCACCCGGTCGCCGACAGCCTGCTGGAAATAGGCGGTCGAAGTTGGATCGTTCGCGCTGCCCGGCACCACGCCGGCGTTGACCCCTGCGCCTGCATTGGCCCCGGCCCCGCCCATGCCATCGGCACCAAAACGGTCGGGGTTTGTACAGGCCGACACGGCCAATGCGGAAATCAAAAGCGTGCTGGTCAAAATGCGTTTCATGGGGGTCTGCCTTCTCTGTGGTGGCGTTGTTGTTGCTGGTGCTGGTGTTAACACAGGCGCGGGATCATTGGAATTGCCCGCGCCCGTATGGGAGGTCTGGAAAACGTTACTGCTGCAGCGGTGACCAAGAGGGGTCAGAGCCGCCTTCGGGCGTGCGCACCGGCTTGAGGTTGCGCCCCGAAATATCGACCGAATAGAGCGAGGACGACCCACCCGCCCCTTGGGTTTCACGGGCAAACATGATCACCCGACCATTGGGTGCCCAAGTCGGACCTTCATCAAGGAAAGAGGCCGTCAGCAGACGCTCTTCGGAGCCATCGAGACGCATCACGCCAATGTGGAAACGACCCTTGTTCTGCTTGGTGAAAGCCACCAAATCCCCGCGCGGCGACCAAACGGGCGTGCCATACCGCCCTTCGCCAAAGGAAATCCGCGTCGCCTCTCCGCCTGTGGCGGGCATGACGTAAAGCTGCGGACTGCCGGAACGGTCGCTCTCAAAGACGATTTTGCTGCCATCGGGAGAGAAGCTGGGTGCCGTCTCAATGGCGGGGGTATTGGTCAGCCGCACCGATTGGCCGCTGTTGATATCCATGGAGAAGATGTCGGTATTGCCGCCTTGGCTCAACGAATAGACCACCGTCTGGCCACTGGGCGAGAAGCGCGGCGCAAAGGCCATGGAGCCTTCGGCGCTTTGCAGCGCGCGGCGTTGGACGGTGCCGATGTCCAGCACATAGATGCGCGGGAAACCGCTCTCATAGCTGGTGTAAAGCACCCGGTCGCCGCTGGGAGAGAATCGCGGGGCAAGCACGATTGAGCCGGAATCGGTCAGGTACTTCAGGTTGGCCCCGTCGTAGTCCATCACCGCCAAACGCTTCTGGCGGTCGTCCTTCGGCCCGGTTTCGGAAACAAAGACAACACGGCTGTCGAAATAGCCGCCCTCGCCGGTGATCCGGCTGTAAACCGCATCGGCCACCTTATGCGCCATGCGGCGCCAGCCATCAACGGTGCCGCTGAATTGCAGACCGCCCTGCCCGCTGCTGTCGAGCAATTCCTCGCCCGAGAAGACATCGTAGACGCGGAACTTCACATTCACGCTGTTGCCGGTGACATTGACCGCCCCAGTGATCAGCGCCTGCGCGTTGATCGCTTTCCAGTCGGCATATTCCACCGGCGCGTTAAAGTCGCTGACGGTCGAAATATAGGCGCTGGCCGGGATTTCGCGGAAAAGGCCCGTGCCGGTCAGGTCTTCTGAGACGACGCGCGCCAGATCGACGGCCAGTTGCCCAGCCTCACCGCTTTCAGGCTGAAAGCTGGGCACGGCAAAGGGCAAAGGCTCAATCGTCGGGTCGTCGATCACGATGCGCAGCGGTTGGGCCTGCGACGCATTGGGGGCCAGGGTGAACGTGGCCGCCGTGGCGCAGAGCGCCAGTAGTCCCAGAAGTCTAGTCAGCATGTTATCGGCTCCTCATTGGGTCGAATGTCATCTCGATGTCTTGCCATTGGCTGTATTTTTCCTGCGGCAGTTTGTAACCGCTGCTGCCGCAACGAATGACCGCGCGTTTCGCGGCTTCAAAGGCCTGACGTGCGGCGGTGTCGCTGCCACCGCTGGAACTCAGCAGGCGGATCGAACTGGCCACGGGCGTGCCGTCGGTGTTCATCTGCATGCCGACAACGACCGTGGTACGCGCCGCTTCGGTCGACAGCGCGCCGATGTTCCAGCAGGCCGATACCGCGACGCGCAGAGACTCGCGCTCGCCCGATGACAGCGGCGGGCCGCTTGGCACGGGCGCGGTTGTCTCTGGCTGGCCTAGGACTTCGCTCAACGCATCCGCGATGGCATCCTCGGTCGAGCTGGAGGTTGTGGGCTCCTCAACGGGCTCAGGGGTTGGCTCAGGCTCGGGCGTTGGTTCGGGCGTCGGGGCGGGCGCTGGCGTCTCGGCGGGCTCTTCCGGTGCCTCGGCCACCTCGACAGGGGGCGGCGGTGTCGGGCGGCGGCCGGGGGGGCGCGCAGACGCCGCCGGTGCCTTGTCGGCTTCGGTGACGATCTCGGTTGTGCTGTCCTCAGGCGTGCGGGCCTCTTGCGGCTCTTCCACGACGGTTTCCGCCTCGGCTTCGGCATCCGGCGCGACGGCGGGCTGCTCGTCCAGATCGGGGCGCAGTTCGGGGTCGGGCTGCTCTACCGGTTCGGGGGCCACGCGGGGCGCTTCGCGCGGGCGGGCTTCGGGCGCGATCTCGGGCACCAACACAGCGGTATCGCCCACCGGCTCGTTCATTTCGGGCGGCGTGTCATCCACTTGGGTCTGCGGTGGCAGTTCCAGCTCCGTCACCTCGGGGGGGAGGTCTTCGGGCGGGGTTTCGGTCTGCACCGGTTCTGGCTGTTCAATCTGCGTGTCCGGCTCCGCCGTCACCTCGGGGGTCTGTTCGCTTACCTCAGGCGGGGCGGGCTGGGCCACTTCGGTGGCCGAGGCGGGCGGCTGCTGGGCCGCGACCAGCGCGTCATATTCGGCGGCCGAGATCACCGAGACCTCGGTCATCTCAACGGGCTCAGGCTCGGAGGTGAAGATGCTTCCAAACAACAGCCAGCCGATAAGACCCAGATGCCCGGCACCTGATATGTAATGCCCGGTATGCACCGCTCAGCCACCCGACGTGTCGCTGCCGTCCAACGCCGGGCCACCGATGTCGGTCACCAGACCGATGTTGGAAAAGCCGCCTGCGTTGAGCGCGCCCATGACTTCCATGACCTGCGCATAAGACACTTTGCCATCCGCGCGCAAAAACACCCGGTCGCTGGCCCGTTCAGAGGCGATGGCGCGCAGCTTGGTCACCAGTTGATTGCGCGGGGTTTCAGTGGTCTGAATCTGCACCGAGCCTTCGGCGGTCACGGTCACGGTCAGGGGCTCTTCTTGATCCGACGGCAGGGCGCTGGCGGCGGTTTTTGGCAATTCCACCGGCACGCCGACGGTCAGCAGCGGGGCCGCGACCATGAAGATGATCAAGAGTACCAGCATCACGTCGACGAAAGGCGTGACGTTGATCTCGGCCATCGGCTGTGCGCGTCCGCGACGCCGCCCCTTGCCGCCTTGCTTTTTCATGACACCTGCGCCCATGGCTTAGCTGTCCAACTGGCGGCTGAGGATGGTGGCGAATTCGTCCGAGAAAGCCTCGTAATTGCCCAAGATGCGGTCACTGTCGGCGCTCAGCTTGTTATAAAACACAACCGCCGGGATCGCGGCCAGAAGGCCGATGCCGGTCGCCAAAAGCGCCTCGGCAATGCCCGGCGCCACAACGGCGAGGTTGGTGTTCTGCTGGGCTGCGATTTCGATGAAAGAGTTCATGATGCCGAAGACGGTCCCGAACAGACCGACGAAGGGCGCGGTGGAGCCCACGGTCGCCAGCACCGGCAGTCCCTTTTGCAGACGCTCCGCCTCTTTGGCGATGGCCACGTCCATGGAACGGTCGATCCGGGCAGTGGCACCGGGGATCAGCGCGCCATCTTCACGGTGCGAACGGCGCCATTCGGACATGCCAGCGGCGAAGATCTTTTCCGAGGGTCCATCCGGGTCAGCGCCGATGGTGTCAAAGAGCCCGTCGAGCGGCTCGCCCGACCAGAACGCCTGATCGAACTGCGCGGCCTCAGCACGGGCTTTGCGGTACTGGATGGTCTTTTGAACGATGATCGACCAAGACCAGAAAGAGGCCCCGATCAGCATGATCATTACAAGTTTGACCGTGACTGTCGCCTTCGCGAACAGACCCCACAGGGAAAAATCCATCCCCTGTGCCAATGCCAGCGTCTCTGCTTCCATTTAACTATGCTCTTTTACTGCCGCCCCTTTGGGGCATTCTGCCTCTTGGGCCGTATTTTTCCGGCCTCAATTTGGAGCAAAGCTAACGGACTGCAACCGAGATTGCCAGAATTATGGTATCAGGCCGCAGGATCGCCGTCCGACAGGCGGAGTTTCGCTGGCAAACGGGTGGGTTTACCCGCTGTGGTCATGCAAACGGCGGTGACTTTGGCACGAAAGATGACCTTGCCATCGCGTAGCACGTCTTGGTCGAACACCCACCGGACCGGCCCTTCGGCCTGATGAGTGGTCTGCACTTCCAGCCGGTCGCCAAAGCGTGCGGCACCCAGATAATCCGCCTCTACCCGCGTCACGACAAAGACCAGCCCCTCATCGCGCATGGCGCGTTGATCAAGGCCAATCTGTTCGACGATATCCGAGCGCGCCCGTTCGATATAGCGCAGGTAGTTGGCGTAATAGACCACGCCCGCCATGTCGGTGTCTTCGTAGAAAATGCGGACCGGAAAAGTATGGCTCATGCCGACACCTGCACCCGCGCAGCAAGGCGCAGCGCATGGCTTGCGTCATTGGCGGCGGGCGGCATCACCGGATCATAGGCGGCGCGGATCACGTCGGCCACTTCGGGGCGCAGCACCAGCGCCTCATCGGCCAGCGCCAGCGGCGATTGCTCGGCAAAGGCGTCTTCGGACCAGAGCAGGATGACCTGCACCGCTTGGCTCAGCGCCAAGACCTGCGCCGACATATCGCGCAAGCTGTCGTCCATGCGCAGGAAGACAAAGGCCGCCTTGATCGCGCCGTTTTCTTCAAAGCGGAAGAAACGGTACTGATTGGCCCCTGCCGCCTGCAAGCGTTCGACCTGCCCTGCGAGATCCGGCACCAGCCCGTCCATCCCCGGCACGTCCAAAAGCTCCGCCCAATCGGCGAAGAAGAACATCATCAGATTGCTGCCCAGTTCGGGATCGGTCTCGACCATGTCGTGACCGGCGAGTTTGGCGACAGCCTCAAGCGCGCCTTTCACCACCGGCAGCGCCGCCTCTTCGATCCCAAAGGCCACCGGCGCGATGGGGCGGCCCCAGCGGGCAAAGGCGAACTGCCCATCGCGGCGGGTGAAAAGGGTCTCGATTTGCTCTGCGGTCATCGTCATCTGTCTTACCTTCGCTCTGGGGGCGTCAGCCGAAAAGGTCGTTCTGCCCTTTGGGCGCGGCCATGCCGAGGTGGGTCCAAGCCTTGGCCGCCAACATTCTGCCGCGCGGGGTACGCTGGATCAGCCCTTGCTGCAACAGGAACGGCTCGATCACCTCCTCCAGCGCATCGCGGCTTTCTGACAGCGCGGCGGAGAGGGTTTCGATCCCCACCGGCCCGCCTTGGTAATTCTCTGCGATTAGTTTGAGGTAACGTCGGTCAGCGCCATCAAGGCCCAGATGATCGACGCCAAGCCGCGTCAGGGCCATGTCGGCCAAATCGCGGGTCACGCGGCCATCGCCCTCTACAACCGCGAAATCCACCACCCGGCGCAGCAGGCGGCCCGCGATGCGCGGCGTGCCGCGGGCGCGTTTCGCAATCTCGCGGGCACCGCCTTCGTCGGCGGGCGCACCCAGTTTGCGAGCGTTGCGGTCGACGATGATGTAAAGTTCGTCTTCGGTGTAGAATTGCAGCCGGGTCGGGATACCAAAACGGTCGCGCAAAGGCGTGGTCAGCAGGCCCATGCGGGTGGTGGCCCCGACCAGCGTGAAGGGCTGCAACTCGATCCGCACGGTGCGCGCGGCGGGGCCTTCGCCGATCACCAGATCAAGCTCGAAATCCTCCAGCGCCGGATACAGCACCTCTTCCACTGCGGGGTTCAGCCGGTGGATTTCGTCGATAAACAACACGTCACGCGCTTCGAGGTTTGTCAGGATCGCCGCCAAATCGCCCGCCTTGGCCAACACCGGGCCAGAGGTCATGCGAAAGCCCACGCCCAACTCCCGCGCCATAATCTGCGCCAATGTGGTTTTGCCTAGGCCCGGAGGCCCGTGAAACAACGTGTGATCCATCGCCTCGCCGCGCTGGCGGGCGGATTGAATGAACACGGCAAGGTTCGCGCGCGCCTCGGCTTGGCCGACAAATTCCGCCAGCATCTGTGGCCGCAAAGCGCGGTCAAAGTCTTCGGGCATCGGCTCAGGCCGCACGGTGGGGTCAATGTCGGTCATAGGGCCTCGTTATGGCGCAGGGCGGAGGGTTCTGCCAGAGGGGGCGTCACCCCTTGGGCGCCAACAGCTTGAGCGCCGCGCGGATCAGCGTCGGCGTGTCCGCATCCGGCATCTCGCCCGCCGCCTGCGCCACGGCGCCCGCCGCATCACCGGGGCCGTAGCCAAGGTTGCCAAGCGCCGAAAGCGCCTCGGACTGGGCCGAAGCATTGGGCGCGGCGGCTTTCGGCGCGGGGCGTGGGGTCGCGGCTTCGATCACGGTCTCATCGGCGGCGGCCTGCGCCTCTCCCAGAGCGTCGGCCACGGTGCCGGTCATCGCCATCACACCGGGGGCCTTATCCTTGAGATCAAGCACGACGCGCTGTGCGATTTTGGGGCCAATGCCCTTGGCGGCCTTTACCGCGTTCCAATCGCCAAGCGCGATTGCGCGGCTCACGCCATCCGGGCCGAGCGTTCCGAGGATCGCCAGCGACGCCTTTGCCCCGACCCCCTGAACCGAGGTCAGCAACCGGTGCCATTCCTTTTCCACCAGCGTTTGAAAGCCAAACAGCTGCATCAGGTCTTCGCGCACCACCAGATCGGTATAAAGCGCCACGACTTCGCCCACACCGGGCAGCGCGGCCATGGTCCGGTCAGAGACATAGACGAGGTACCCCACGCCGCGCACGTCGATCAGCACATGGTCGGCGGCACGGTAGTCAATGCGGCCCGAGAGTTTGCCGATCATACGCTCGCCCTCGCCACCGCCTGCGCGAGGGTGCTGGCCCCGCCGTGATGCGCGTGACAAATTGCGATGGCCAGCGCGTCGGCGGCATCCGGGCCTGCAATCTCGATCCCCGGCATCTGCATCTTCACCATATGCGCCACCTGCCCCTTATCCGCGTGGCCCACGCCAACCACAGTTTTCTTGACCTTGTTGGGGGCATATTCGCCCACCGTCAAACCAAACTGCGCAGGCACCAGCATCGCGATGCCCCGCGCCTGACCCAGCTTCAGCGTCCCGGCACCGTCTTTGTTCACGAAAGTCTGCTCAACCGCCGCCGCCTGTGGTTGCCACTTGGTCAGCACGCGCGTCAGCTGCCCATGCAAGGACAAAAGCCGCGCGCCAAGGTCGTCGCCTTCGGAATGACAGATGCCATTGGCCACATGGGCGATTCGGCTGCCCGAGACGTCGATCACGCCCCAGCCCAGATTGCGCAGCCCCGGATCTATGCCGATCACCCGTATCATCTCTGCCCTCGATAAAATTGTTGCTTTTTTGGTGCACTAGCACGAAACGCGAACATCGCAAAGCCCTGATGCGCGGCGGGCGCTTTGCGACACGCATCCTGTCGCTTTTGAACCGCGGTGTCGGATTGCGCCTCTCCATGCCGCAAAACCGACATCCGGAAGCCGGAATTTTTCCCGTAAAGATAGTGAGTTAGCCGTCATTTCGACCTATGCAAAAAACGCAAGCCTCACTGTCGTTTTTGAGGGATTGCGCGGGGCGGTTTTCAGGCATAATTGCCGAAAATCACGTTTTGCAGAGCGCGCTTTCCTCGCCCCCTGCAGACACAACCGACGATCAAACAAAGGACGGCCCCATGGCAGCTTTCGACACCACCCGCACCGCTTACGGCTCCACCCCGGCCGTCACACGTATCCTTGCCTTTTTCGGCGCGTTCTTCGCGGCGGTCGAAGATTGGCAAGACAGCCGCGCGACCCGCAAGGCGCTGTCGGACCTGACCGACCTTGAATTGCAGGACATCGGCTTGATCCGGGGTGACATCGACCTCGTCGCACAGAACCACTTTGTGCGTTAAGCCTGCGCGCGCATCGAAACCTACCCAAACGAAAAGCCGCAGCGGAAGGCATCCTCTGCGGCTTTTTCAGGTCAAAAGTCGGTGGCTTAAGATCACCGCATGATCGGGCCAGTCAGCCCGGCCACCGCCTTGGTCAGCGGGTCGATGGCCATCATTTTGGCGCCGATCTGCTCTAGGTTTGAACCATTGGCAAGCCGCGACAGGCGTTCGTTATAGGTCACCGGGCCGATCGCGGCGAGGGTGAAGGCTTTGAAGCCGAAAAATACCAGAACGATCAGGAAAAACCCCATCATCGGGAAACCCCGACGGGCACGTTTCGGCAAGACGGAGATCAACCCGTCGCGCCCGACGCGGGTGACATATCCCCGTTCCATCTTCCGATGCTTGCGCCCTAGAAGTTCGATCCGTTTCGCGAATTGAGCGTGTCCTTCAGCCATCACAGCCTCCGTAGCAATCCGGCCCCCACCGTTTGCTGCCAATTTGAATAAAGGCAAATTGTGGCAACAAAGCGGCAAAAGGGTCAAATGCAACGAAAATGAGGCGCGAATTATGCGTTAGTTTGCAGCGTTAGTGTCGTCCAGTCACCAATGCTCTCACGGTGCACCAGATTGATGCCAGATCGTGCATAAACCTCGATCACCTCCTCGGCCTGCTCGTTCAGAAGACCCGAGAGAATCGCATAGCCCGCAGGTTGCAGCGCCCCGGCCATATCGGGGGCCAAGGCGACCAGCGGCCCTTTGAGGATATTGGCAAAGACCAGATCAAAGGGGGCTGCTTCGGCCAATTGGGGATGATCAAAGCCTGCGGCCTCGACGCAGGTCACGCGGCCCGACAGATTGTTGGCGTCGACATTGGCCTGGGCCACTTCGACCGCGACCTCATCGATGTCACTGGCCAATACCGGCTCGGGCCAGATGCGCGCGGCGGCCATGGCCAGCACGGCGGTGCCGCAACCGATGTCGACCACGTTCTTGCCGTGAAACCCCTCGCCCGCCAGACGGTCCAGCGCGCGCAGGCAGCCCAGTGTCGTGCCGTGGTGCCCGGTGCCAAAGGCCATGGCGGCCTCGATCAACAGCGGTTCGCAGTCTTCGGGCACCTTGTCAGCGTCATGGCTGCCGTAGACGAAAAACCGGCCCGCCTCGACGGGGGCCAACTCGCGGCGCACATGGGCGACCCAGTCGGTTTCGGGCAGTTCAGAGACGGTGAAATCCTTCGCGCCCATCGCCTTGGCCAGCACCGCCAGCGCAGCTGTGTCGGGTGCTTCTTCGAAATAACCGCCGACTTCCCACAGGCCCGAGCCGTCTTCGACCTCAAACACGCCAACGCCGGTGGGCTCGGGGATCAGCCGCTCCATCGCCTCGCCCAAGGCATAGGCGGGGTCGCGGCCCGTGAGGGTAGTGAGGGCGGTGAAAGTGGGCATGGCGCGGTCCTTTGCTGCGGTGCGGTTGCGCTTCGCCTAGGGCTGTGCGCGTGTCGGGTCAAGCCATGCTGGGTTTCGCGGCCTATTCGGCAGCCTGCGGCACAGCAGTTTGAAAGATCGTCTCATGCCCCGGCGCCGGGTGGCGCGGGATCAACAGTGACAGCATCAGCGACACTGCCGCCATCCCTGCGGCAAGGAAGAACACCGCCGCAGGCGAGACGAGCCAAAGCAGGCCGAGCCCGACTGGCAGGAACACCGCCGCGATGTGGTTGATGGTAAAGGCGACCGCCGCCGTGGGGGCGATATCTGCGGGGTCGGCGATCTTTTGGAAATAGGTTTTCAGCGCAAGCGCCAAGGCAAAGAACATGTGATCCAGCACATAAAGCGTTGCCGCGATCACCACGCCCCAGCCAAGGTAATAGACGCCGCCATAGGCAAGGAAGACGATGATCAGCCCGACATATTCGACGGTCAACGTCCGGCGTTCGCCGAAATGACCCACCGCGCGCCCCATCAGCGGAGCGAACAGCATATTGGCGACAAGGTTGATGAGGTAGAGCATCGTGATCTCATGCACGTCAAAACCGAAGCGTTCGACCATCATGAAGCCTGCGAAGACCACGAAAATCTGCCGCCGCGCGCCTGACATGAATTGCAGCGCGTAATAGAGCCAGTAACGCTTGCGCAGGATCATCTTTTTGTTCTGCACCGTGGGCGCTTCGAACTGCGGATAAGCCAGCATCGCGATGAGGGCCACCGCGACGGTGACGCCGCCGCCGATCATGTAAACGATGCTGTAGCTGAGGTTCAGCGTTTCCCACAGCGCCATAATCGCCAGATAGGCCACCAGCGTCGCCAGCGATCCGGCCGCCATGAGCCAGCCGATCATGCGCGGCGCGTCTTCGATCTTAAGCCATTGAAGTTGCAGCGATTGGTTCACCGTCTCGTAATAATGGAACCCGATCGAGCTGAGCATGGTGATTGTCAGGATGCCGCCCATTGAGGGGAAATAAGCGGTGATGGCCGTCGCCGCGCCGAGCAGCGCGAGCGAGATCAGCCCCAGCACCTGTTCGCGGACAAAGAGCAAGATCGCGATGACGCCAATGGCCAAAAAGCCGGGAATTTCGCGCACCGTGTGCAACAGGCCAATGTCGGACCCGTCGAAGTCGGCCACCTCGATGACGAAGTTATTCAGCAGCGCCGACCAGGTGTTGAACGCAATCGGCATCGCCAGCGCCATAAGGAACAGCAGGGCCACGGGGCGACGCCAGAACGGTAGGCGCTTGGCTTCTTCGAGGGTGATATAGCGGGTCATGCGGATTTATTACGCCCGGTATTCGAGAATGGCGAGAGAAAAGGGAGACTTGGAACGCGCCTCAATGCCACGAGGCCCGGAATCAAGCCGCAGGCGCCGGGCCATCGCCTGCCCTCCCCCCGGGCAAGCGCTGGCCCTCAGCTCTAAGCCAGCCAGCCTCAATAAAAACTCTGCGGATCAATATCCACCGCCAGCCGCAGGTCGCCTTTCAGCCGCACCGATCCAACCCAACGGCTCAGCGCCTCCTGCAAGGCGACGCTCTTATCCGCCTTTACCAAGAGCCGCACCCGATGCCGCCCGCGCACCCGTGCAATCGGCGCGGGCGCTGGCCCAAAAACCTGCGCCCCAACCGCCCGCAAAGGCCCGTCATGCCGCGCCAGATGGTTGCCCAGATCAAACACCGCCGCCGCATCGCTGCCGCTGAGGATGATCCCTGCCATACGGCCGTATGGCGGCACCCCGGCCTGCCGCCGCTCGCCAGCCTCGGCAGCCCAGAACTTCTCCTCCTCGCCTGCGAGAATCGCCCGGATCACCGGGTGCTCGGGCTGATAGGTCTGCAACAACGCCGCCCCCGGTGCTTCGGCCCGCCCTGCCCGGCCTGCCACCTGCCGCATCAGCTGAAACGTCCGCTCCGCCGCGCGCAGATCCGACCCGGTGAGGCCGAGGTCCGCATCAATTACCCCCACCAGCGTCAGTTTGGGAAAGTTGTGCCCCTTGGCGACCAGTTGCGTGCCGATGATGATGTCCGCCGCCCCTTCGGCGATGCCCGCGATCTCGGCCTTCAAAGCCCGGGCCGAGCCGTACATGTCCGAACTCAGGGTCGCGATGCGCGCCTCAGGCCAAAGCGCTGTGGCCTCCTCTCCCAGCCGCTCCACGCCGGGGCCGATGGGGGCGAGCTTGCCTTCGACTTCGCAGGAGGGGCAGACCTCGGGCATCGGCTTGGTCTCACCACATTGGTGGCAAACGAGCCGTTTGAGAAACCGATGCTCCACCATCCGCGCATCGCATTGATCGCAGCCAATCTGCTCGCCACAGGCCCGACAAAGTGTGATCGGCGCATAGCCGCGACGGTTGATGAACAGCATCGCCTGCTCGCCGCGTTCCAGCCGCGCGTCGACCTCGCGTTTCATCTCGGCCGAGATCCATTTGTCACCGGGCAGCCCCGCTTGCCGCATGTCGATCGCGCCCATCTGCGGCATCACCGCGGGGCCGAAACGCGAAGTCAGCTCCAACCGGCGATATTTGCCCGCTTCGGCATTAGCCCAAGTCTCAAGGCTGGGGGTCGCACTGGCCAGCACCACCTGCGCGCCGCAGATTGAGGCGCGCAGCACCGCCATGTCGCGCGCGTTATAAAGGACTCCGTCTTCCTGCTTGTAAGAGGTGTCATGCTCCTCATCGACAACGATCAGCCCGAGGTTCTGGAACGGCAAGAACAGCGCCGAACGTGCCCCGATCACGAGCTGCGCATTGCCCTGCCCCACCATGCGCCAGATGCGGCGACGCTCTGTCATGGTGACGCCGGAATGCCACTCGGCGGGCTTGGCCCCGAAACGCACTTCGACACGGTCCAAGAACTGCTCGGTCAGGGCGATCTCGGGCAGCAGCACCAGCGCTTGCCGCCCGGCCTCAATCGCCGCCGCCACGGCTTCGAGATAAACCTCGGTCTTGCCCGACCCGGTGACGCCGCGCAGCAGGGTCGTGCCATAGGTCTCGGCTTTGATCCCTTCGCGCAGCACCGCCGCGGCTGTCGCCTGATCCTCGGTCAGCGCCTTGCCGGGCAAAGACGGATCGAGCCGCCGGAACGGCAGGTCGCGGGGGCTTTCCTCTTCGCGCACGGCACCTTGGTCGACCAAGCCTTTGACCACCGAAGAGGTCACCCCGGCCATCTCCGACAACTCCTTCAACGTGAAGGCCAGATCGCCGTATTCCTCCAACACCGCCATCACCCGCTGGCGCGCGTCGGTCATGCGGGTCGGTACGCCGTCGCCCGCGCGGTAAATCTTGCGCATCGACGGCGGATCGCCCAAACCCGGCGCACGGGTGGCCAGCCGCAGCATCGCGGGCAGCGGGGTCAGCGTATAGGCCGCCGAGCGCAGCAAAAACTCGCGCATCTCATCGCGCATCGGCGGGGCATCCAACACCCGGATGACATGGCGCACCTTGTTGATGTCATAGTCCCCGGCCCCCGCCCCCCAGACCACGCCCATCACCTTGCGCGGACCCAATGGCACCTCGACGAACGCGCCCGCATGGCAACCGCCTTCGGGGGCGCGATAGTCCAACGCGCGGCCCAAAGGCTGGGTGGTCATCACCGACAGCAACTCGCCATGATGGTAGAATTCAGCCATGTCTGCCGCATGCTCCGTGTCACTTGGGGGAATTGAGGCTTTAAGCATCGCAGATCATGCGGTAAAGCCAAGGCAAGCAATAGACCTGTTAGCGATCACATTCCAACCCGGAAGGAAAGCCCATGAAATTCTTTGTAGATACCGCCGAGATCGACGCCATTGCCGAACTCAATGACCTTGGCATGGTCGACGGCGTGACAACCAACCCCTCCCTGATCCTGAAATCAGGCCGCAACATCCTTGAGGTTACCAAAGAGATTTGTGACCTCGTCGACGGCCCCGTTTCCGCCGAAGTGGTGGCGCTGGAAGCCGACGCGATGATCGCCGAAGGCCGCAAACTGGCCGAGATCGCCGACAACATCACCATCAAGCTGCCGCTGACATGGGACGGGCTCAAAGCCTGTAAGGTTCTGTCGGGCGAAGGTCACATGATCAACGTGACGCTCTGCTTCTCGGCGAACCAAGCGCTGATTGCTGCTAAAGCTGGCGCGACCTTCATCTCGCCCTTCATCGGGCGTCTGGACGACATCAACCTCGATGGCATGGACCTGATCCAAGACATCCGCACCATCTATGACAACTACGGGTTCGAGACGCAGATCCTCGCGGCCTCCATCCGCAGCGTGAATCACGTACTCGACGCCGCGCGCATCGGTGCCGACGTGATGACCGCGCCGCCAGAGGTGATCAAGAAACTGGCCTCCCACCCGCTGACCGACAAAGGTCTCGAGCAGTTCATGGCCGATTGGAAAAAGACCGGTCAGAACATCCTCTGATCCGGCCTGAGCGCCAAGACATCAAACCCCTTCCGCCCCTGGCGGAGGGGGTTTTTCTTTGCCCTATGCGGCGTTGCCTTCGACGGTCAGGTGATCGCCCGACCACAGGCCGGGGCGCACCTCGGCCTCGGCCGCGCCTGCGCGGATGCGACGGCACTGCCCCACGGGAATCGCCGGAGCCTGCAACACCAGGTCCATACCCTGCGCCGCCGTCTGGGGCGGCAAGGCCGCGTGCATCCCGTCCAAGGCCACCGACACATCGCAGGGCAGATAGACGCTCGCCCCGCCCACGCCGGTATCCTCTTGCCACGGGGTCAACGGCGCGCCCACCGCGCCGACACAGCACACGGCGGTCTGCAATTCGATCGCCCGCGCCCGTGCACAGCTGAACACACGGTTGTAGCCAGTGATCATGTCGGTCTTGGCAGGGATAATGACCAGATCGAGGTCCAGCTCCCCCAGTTTCGACCAGAGCGCGGTATATTCCGCATCGAGACAGATCGCGATGACACAGCGCAGCCCGTTCCAATCGAACAGGTTGATCCCGGTGCCTGCGATGGTCACACCGCTGGCGCCATTTGCCTCAAGCGGCGTCAGGCTCAGTTTGTTTTGCACCTGCATTCCGCCATCCGGGGTCAGGAACCACGCCTGATTGAGATACCCCTCGGGCGCGTCGACCGATGGAAAGGCCACAGGAAATGTGCCGGGCAGCAGGGCGACGCCTGTTTGCTCCACCATGCGGCGCATCGGGTCAAGCGCCAGCGCGGCGGTCTGCGCGAGCCAGCCCAGTTGCTGCTCTGCGGGCAGGTCCGCCGGGGCAAAGCTCAGCCATTGTGCGCAGCAAAACTCAGGCATCACCAAAAGCTGCGCCTCGCGCGCGGCGGCCTGTTGCAGACGCAGTTCCACACTGGCAAGCCAGCTTTGCAGCGAATCCGGCGTGACCTGAAGGTTGGCGGCCCAAAGATCGACAGAGACATGTTCCATGTAAGATTTCCTCTCCCGGTAAGGCCATTTCGCCACATCCGGGGATATGCAGCAGGCTTCGATCAGGCGCGCGTGCCTTGCGGCTGAAATCCGCGCGTCGACCGGGGCCAACACACCCGCGCCGCTTTTGTTCCCGTGGGCTTCGTTCTACATCCCGGCCTGACGCAAGGCGGCAACAAAGACCGCAGGCGGCAAGACCCGTGACCAATTGGGGGCAGATCTTGACGCCCCACCATGCTATGACACCGCAAATCAAAAAGAGACGCCCATGAGCAGCAGCCCCAAAATCGACGACGCCCTGCGCGAGGCGATCATCTCAGCGCCCGATGTCATCCTTGACGACAGCGATGTGATGCAGGCACTGATTGCAGCGAATGAGAAGGCCATGGGCGGTAACATCGTCGACCTGCGCGGCATCGCGATGGAGCGTTTGGAAACCCGGCTTGATCGGTTGGAAGACACCCACCGCAGCGTCATCGCCGCGGCCTATGAAAACCTCGCCGGGACCAACCAGATCCACCGCGCGATCCTGCAAATGCTGGACCCGGTGGAGTTTGAAACCTTTCTGCGCAATCTGGGTGGCGAAGTGGCCGACATTCTGCGCGTTGATGCGGTGAAACTGGTGCTTGAGTCGGTGCAGAACGACAATGATCCGGCAGTACAACGTTTGGGCGATGTGCTGACCGTGGCCGAGCCGGGCTTTATCGACGACTATCTGTCTCATGGGCGCGGCGGCATGGTGCGTCAGGTGACCCTGCGCGCGATCCAAGACGGTTCTGAGGCGCTGTATGGCACCAAGGCGGGGTGGATCCGTTCTGAAGCCTGCCTCAAGCTTGATTTCGGCACGGGCCGCCTGCCGGGTCTGCTGGTCATGGGGGCCGAAGACCCGCATATGTTTGGCCCGCAGCAGGGCACCGATCTGCTCACTTTCTTTACCGGCGTGCTGGAATGCACCATGCGCCGCTGGCTGTCTTGAGCGAGAAGGCAAATCCGCTGCTGATCAGCCCCGCCGCGCGGGACGCGCTTCAGATGTGGCTGGCGCACCAGAGCGCCTTGAAAGACGCGGCAGAGAATACGATCATCGCCTATCGGGGCGATGTGACCGAGTTTCTCACCTTCATGACCCTGCATAAAGGCGATACCCAAGGCCTTGGCGCGCTGGCGAAAATCACCATCAGCGACATGCGCGCTTGGATGGCCAGCACGCGCAGCGGCGGGGTCGGCTCACGCTCCGTGGCGCGCAAACTCTCGGCAGTGAAAGCCTTTTATCGCTGGCTGGCCGAGCGGGAGGGGTTTGAGCCCACCGCCGTCCTGCTCGCGCGCTCACCCAAGTTTCAGAAAAAACTCCCCCGCCCGCTGGCCGAAGATGCCGCCCGTGCGCTGATCGACTGTGTAGAAACCCAAGCCCGCGCCCCATGGGTCGCGGCGCGCGATGTCGCTGTTCTGACGATGCTTTGGGGCTGCGGGTTGCGGATTTCCGAGGCGCTGGCGCTCAAGGGTTGCGATGCGCCCCTGCCGAATAGCCTGCGCATCATCGGCAAAGGCGGCAAGGAACGGGTCGTACCGGTCTTGCCTGCTGCACGCGCCGCTGTCGAAGATTACCTCGCTGTCTGTCCCTACCCGCAAGAGCCGCAGGCCCCGTTGTTCCGTGCCATTCGCGGCGGCGCATTGGGCGCGCGGGCCGTGGCGCAGGTAATGGCCGATGCGCGGATGCAACTGGGCCTTCCGGCGACGGCCACGCCCCATGCCATGCGCCACAGCTTTGCCACGCATCTGCTCGATGCGGGCGGTGATCTGCGCGCGATTCAGGAATTGCTGGGCCATGCGTCGCTGTCGACCACGCAGGCCTATACCGCCGTCGACACCGCGCGGCTGATGGAAGTCTATAACAACGCCCATCCCAAAGCGGGCCGCTGAGCCCTTCCAAGCTGACCCTCTTGCACCCCGCGCCCCAATCGCCATATTGAGACCAAGCGAGGACGACCTCCCCCATTTGGGCAGCCACTCGGGACGACCCGACCAATACCGGGACCACCCCATGCGCAGCACCGCAGACCGCATCCGCCACGCCCTCAGTTTTGAAGTTCTCGCCCTTTTGATCGTCACACCCATGGGCGCTTGGCTGTTTGACAAGCCACTGCATGAGATTGGCGTCGTCACCATCGTCAGCGCCAGCATAGCAACGGGCTGGAACTACCTCTACAACCTTGGGTTCGACCACGCCCTACGCCGTCTGCGCGGCACGGTGCGCAAGACTGTGCTGATCCGCGTGCTCCATGCCGTCATTTTTGAGATCGGCCTGCTTTTTGTGCTGATGCCCTTCATCGCGTGGTACCTGAGCATTTCGCTGATGGAGGCCTTCCTGATCGACGTGAGCTTTGCACTCTTCTACCTGATCTACGCCTTTGTCTTTAACTGGGTTTACGACGTGATCTTCCCGGTGCCAGAGCCTGCCCGCCCGTCTTAATCAGCGCGCAGGCGGCTGACGAACTCAGCCGCCGCCTCTGCCGGATCGCGCGCGCCTTCGGCCACGGCATCACTGAGCCGTGCCAGATCGTCCTTCGCCTGCGGTGTCTCCAACTGCGCCAAGAGCCGGTGCTTCACGTCTTGCTCAAACCAATAGCGCGCCTGCGCGGCCCGTGTTCGGTCCCAAAAGCCATTTGCGCGCCGCCAGTCGATCAGCTCCTGCAAGGCGGTCCAAGTCTCATCTAGCCCATGTTCCTCCAGCGCCGACACGGCCGTCGCTCGGGGGTAGCCTTCGGGGTCTTGCGGACGCTTGCGCAGAAGACGCAGTGCCCCGGCGTAATCCGCTCGGGTCCGCGACGCGGTGGATTTCAAGTCACCATCCGCCTTGTTGATCACGATAAGATCGGCAATCTCCATGATACCGCGTTTGACGCCCTGCAACTCATCACCGCCTGCCGGGGCCAGCAACAGCACAAAGGTGTCAGACATCTCGGCCACCACCGTCTCAGATTGACCCACGCCCACGGTCTCGATCAACACCACGTCGAAGCCGGCCGCCTCGCAGAGCCGCACCGCCTCGCGGGAACGGCGGGCGACACCGCCAAGATGGGTCTGGCTGGGCGAAGGACGGATGAAGGCGCGCGGCTCCCGGCTGAGCCGGTCCATCCGCGTTTTGTCGCCCAAGATCGACCCGCCCGAACGCGCCGAACTGGGGTCCACCGCCAACACCGCAACGCGCTTGCCTTGTGCCGTCAGCATCATGCCAAAGCTTTCGATGAAGGTGGATTTGCCCACCCCCGGCGTGCCCGAAAGCCCGATGCGCAGCGCCTGCCGGTCGGAGGGCAGTTTCGCCAGCAGCTCCGCCGCCGCCGCGCGATGGTCCGCGCGGCCCGATTCCACCAGCGTGATCGCCCGCGCCAGCGCGCGGCGCTCACCTGCTATGAGGCCCTTGGCCAGATCGTCGATATCCATGGGCCAACTTTTGCGGGGGTGGCGGGGAATTGTCCATCCCCACCCTTGGCGCGGCGGCGGCTTTGCCCGATAACCGCGCCATGTCCAACGCTGATTTCGCCCTGCCCATCGACGCCGTTCTGCCTGACGTGATCGCCGCCCTGCGCGACACGGGCCGCGTGGTGCTGCAAGCCCCCCCCGGCGCGGGCAAGACGACCCGCGTGCCGCTGGCGATGCTCGACGCTCGCCTGACCCAGGGCCGCATCCTGATGCTGGAGCCGCGCCGCCTCGCCGCCCGCGCCGCTGCCGCGCGCATGGCCGAAAGCCTTGGCGAAGAGACCGGCCAGACGGTGGGTTTTCGCGTGCGCGGCGCTTCGGCGGTGTCGAAAAACACCCGCATCGAAGTCGTCACCGAGGGCATCCTGACCCGCATGTTGCAGGACAACCCCGACCTGCCCGGCGTCGGCGCGGTGATCTTTGACGAATTCCACGAACGCTCGCTGAACGCCGATCTGGGCCTCGCGCTCTGCCTTGAAGTGGCGGGCGCCTTGCGCGACGACCTGTTGCTGGTCGCCATGTCCGCCACGCTTGATGCCGCCCCGGTGGCAGAGTTGATGGAAGCCCCCATCGTCACCTCCGAAGGCCGCAGTTTTGAGGTAGAGCCGCGCTGGCTCGACAAGCCCATAGGCAAGCAACGGCTTGAGAATGCGGTGGCCGACCTGACGCTGAAAGCGCTCGCCGAAGCCCCCGGATCGGCGCTGGTCTTTCTGCCCGGCGAAGGTGAAATCAGGCGGGTCGAGGCGCTGTTGCGCCCCGCGCTGCCTCCGGATTGCACCTTAGCCCCGCTCTTCGGTGCGCTGGATTTCAAAGCGCAGCAGGCCGCCATCGCGCCTGTGCGGTCGGGGCGGAAGGTCGTGCTGGCGACCTCCATCGCGGAGACGTCGCTGACCATCGAAGGCATCCGCATCGTCATCGACGCTGGCCGCTCGCGCCGCGCGCTGTTCGACCCGGCCTCTGGCATGTCGCGGCTGGTGACCGAGCGCGTCACCCGGGCCGAGGCCACCCAACGCGCGGGCCGTGCCGGACGGGTCGAAGCGGGTGTGGCCTACAAGCTCTGGACGCGCGGCGAAGAAGGCGCGCTCGCCGCCTTCCCCCCGGCAGAGATTGAGGCGGGGGACCTCACCGGCTTTGCGCTGGAACTGGCGCTTTGGGGCGCACAGGCCGAGGACCTCAGTTTTGTCAGCCCGCCCCATCCGGGCCGTTTGGCCGAGGCGCAGGCGGTTTTGCGGATGCTCGGCGCGCTCGACGCCGCAGGCCGCATCACCGACCATGGTCGCGCCTTGGCGAAACTTCCCCTGCACCCGCGGCTGGCGCATATGGTGGCGCGCGGCGGGCCGCGTGCGCCGCTGCTCGCCGCACTTTTGGCAGAGCGTGACCCGATGCGCGGCGCGCCGGTGGACCTGTCGCTCAGGATGGATGCATTGGACGGAAAGCGCAGCGCCACCCCGCCCCATGCCCCGACGCTGGCGCGGATCAATGCCGAGGCCAAGCGGCTGGGCCGGATGACAAAGGGCAACGGGCCGGACGGACTGGGCGTGTTGGCAGCCCTCGCCTACCCTGACCGCGTCGGGCTGCGCCGCAAGGGCGAGGCACCGCGCTATGTCCTATCGGGCGGCAAGGGCGCGATCCTGCCCGCGGCCGACCCGATGGCAGGCACGCGATTGCTAGTGGCCACCGACCTTGACGGCGACCCGCGTGAGGCGCGTATCCGGCAGGCGGCGCTGATCTCGGACGCTGAGTTGCGCAGTACTTTTGCCGACCAAATCCGGTGGCAGGAAGTCTGCATTTGGTCGCGCCGCGAGGGGCGCGTGCTGACCCGGCGGCAAGAGGTGTTCGGTGCGCTGGTACTCGAAGACCGCACATGGCCCGATGCGCCAGCGGATGCGGTGGCGGTCGCGATGCTTGACGGTGTGCGGCAATTGGGGCTGAACCCCGGCAGGGCGGCGGCGCTGTTTCTGGCCCGCGCCCGGTTGATGCCCGCGCCCTTCCCCGATTTCAGCGAAGCACATCTGATGGAGACGCTGGACGACTGGCTGCTGCCGCATCTGGCCGGTGTGCGCAGCACTGGCGATTGGAAAGGGTTCGACATCACCCCGGCGCTCAAGGCGCGGCTGACGTGGGAGCAACAGCAAGAGTTGGACCGCAACGCGCCCGCGCATTTCGAAACCCCATTGGGGCGGCGCGTGGCAATCGACTACAGCGGTGAGACCCCCGGCATCGCCCTGCGCCTGCAAGAGATGTTCGGCGTTACCCGGCATCCGACGGTGGGCGGGCAGCCATTGCAGGTCACCCTGCTGTCCCCCGCTCAGCGTCCGGTGCAGGTCACGATGGACATCCCCGGATTTTGGGCAAGTTCCTACGGGGATGTGCGAAAAGACATGCGCGGACGTTACCCGCGCCACCCGTGGCCCGAAGACCCCACGGTCGCGGACCCGACCCTGCGGGCCAAACCGCGCGGCACCTGAAACGACAACGCGCGCCGAAAGCGGCGCGCGGTCTAATCGTCATAACGCCCGTACTCAAACGGCGGTGAATTTCAACGAGACACCGTTGATACAGTGCCGCTTGCCCGTGGGTTCGGGTCCGTCGTCAAAGATATGGCCCAGATGGCTGCCGCAACGGTCGCAATGCACCTCGGTCCGGCGCATGAAGAAACTGTTATCGGACATCGTCTCGACCGCATTTTCTAGCGGTTGGTAAAAGCTCGGCCAGCCGGTGCCGCTTTTGAACTTGGTCGCGGCATCGTAGAGCGGCTGGTCACAGCCCTTGCAAACGAACGTCCCGGCGCGCGTCTCATCATTCAGGGGGCTGGTAAAGGCGCGTTCCGTATCGCCTTCGCGCATGACCGCATACTCGGTATCGCTCAGCATGGCGCGCCACTCGGCTTCCGTTCGCTCAACCTCAAAATCGCCTTCGACATAGGCTGCCAAAGCGCCGCGTGCGCCCAACCCGATGGCGGTGGCGCCCAAAAAGGTCGATGTCAGAAAATGACGTCTTTTCATGGTGTTACTCCTCGGGTTTCGGGTTGGATAGCGCCGGGCCAGTATGGGGGTACTGACCCGGCTACAATCGTGTGGGTTGCCTCTTATTTGGGAACCAACACGCTGTTTACAACGTGGATCACGCCGTTGGACTGGTTCACATCTGCGATAGTCACGCGCGAGGCATTGCCGCTTTCGTCAATGATGTAGACGTTTTTACCCTTCACCTGCGCCGACAGCGCGTCGCCGGAGACGGCGTTAAAGTGGTAGAACCCATCGCTGGAGGCGCGCGCCTTGGCGGCGATGTCGGCAGCAGACCAGTTGCCCGCGACCACATGCGCGGTCAGCACTTTGGTCAGCATGTCTTTGTTCTCGGGCTTGAGCAGCGTGTCGACGGTGCCAGCAGGCAGCGCATCAAAGGCGGAATTGACTGGGGCGAAAACAGTGAAGGGACCTTCGGAGGCCAGCGTGTCGACCAGACCGGCGGCCTTCACGGCGGCGACCAGCGTGGTGTGATCGGCGGAGTTCACGGCATTCTCGACGATGTTCTTGTTCTCGAACATGGGCGCGCCGCCCACTTCGGGATTGGCGGCAATGGCACCGGTGGCCAACAGGGCAGCAGTGGCGGTCGCGGCGGCAAATGTCTTGAGCGTTTTCATCTGGTTTCCTCCTCAGATGCCCCCCGTTGTGGGCGGCGATACTGGACCCACGGGCCAAGAGTGAGAGGAGTTTCAGAATGGTTCAAAAAATTCGAAATAAAATTGTAGCGCGTTGTTTTACCCTAGAAAAGTGAAACGCCCCACTCGATTAGAGAAGGGCGTTTCGGGGTCTAGAGTTCGGCCACGGTACCGGCGGCCATGATGGTGCCGGTGGGGGCGCCGTCAGGCGCGCCGCCCGGTGGCTCATCCGTGATGGCCAGTGTGATCTGCGCGGCCTCGGGCGCCAGATCGGCGGGCAAGACCACGCGGTTGACCTCGCCCTCAGGCAACACGCCCAAGGAGATCGGCGCGCGGTCCGGCAAGATGGCCCAAAGCTCCAGTACGCGGCCTTCGGGTGCGGTGCCCGAGACCCGGCGCAGCGCGATATCGCCGCGCGACATGTCCATGACGGCCAGCAGTTCCAGCGCGCTGTCTTCGGCGGCCATGCGGGTGGCATAGACCTCGCCCGGTGTCTGAACCGGTGGCTCGCGCAGCATCGGCAAGGCTAGGAAGGCCACGGTGGCAAGAGCCGCAACCGATATCCCTTGCCAGAGCCAGAGCCGTTGCATCAACGGCACCTGCCGCGCGGGGAAGAGCCGCGACATCAGCGTGCGGCGCAGTTTCGCAGGCGGTGCGACGGGCGCGATATCGTCGGTCATCGCCACGAAACGCTCCTGCCAATCGGCAACGCTGCGGGAAAAATCACGGTCGTGCAGCAGGCGCGCGCGCGCCGCCGCACGGTCTTCGCCTTCCAGCAGGCCCAAGGCCACTTCGGCGGCCAGAAGATCGTCGTCTCCGGCTGGGGTGATGGGGGTGTCACTCATGCGCTCATACACTCCCGCAAGCTCAACAGCCCGCGCCGTAGCCAAGTGCGCATTGTATTGAGCGGCACGTTAAAACGCGCGGCAAGGTCGGCATAGCTGTCGCCATCAAGATAGGCACCGCGGACGGCAGCCCCCCGATCGGCCTCAAGATCATTCAGACAACCAGTCAGGCGCTTGGCTTCAGAAGCAGCGACGGCAGATTGTTCAGGGTTCGGCCCCGGCGCGGCCAGTTCCAGCCCCGGCGTGTCGATATCCTGATGCCCCTTACGGGTCGCGCGCAGCCGGTCGATTGCAGTGTTGCGCGCAATGGTGATCAGCCACGTCATCGGCGACAGGCCATTGGCCTGATAGCGGTCGGAATGGTTCCAGATTTTGACGAAACTGTCCTGCATGGCGTCCTCTGCTGCGGCCCGTGTATCCAACACACGCAGGCAGACCCCGAATAGTTTCGCAGACACCCGATCATAAAGCGCCTCAAAGGCGGCACGGTCCCCCAATGCAACCTGTGCAATCAGACGCTCAATCTCTTCACGGTCGCTGTCCAAGGGCCACTCCTTTGGGCGGTGATGTCTTTTACGGCACATCAATCATGGTGCGACAGCCGCTACAAAAGTCAACGATGCAATAGAACCGCATCTTTCGAATGCCACCCTGCCCCAACCTAGGGCAGTCGCGCAACCCATCGCGGAAAAACGAAAAATCGCCCCGCCGTTCACAGAGATTGCAGGCTCTGGATGCTTAGGCTACCCACGATTCAGAGGGGAATGCGCAAAGGGAGACTGTGCATGCAAAACGCGCTTGAGACGTCATATGACGTGGTGATCGTGGGCGGGGCCATCTACGGCTCGGCCTTGGCTTGGTGGCTGACCAACACGCCGGGGTTTGACGGCGAAGTGTTGGTGGTCGAGCGTGACCCCACCTATGAATTCGCCTCGACCAGCCACACGAATTCCTGCATCCGGCAGCAGTTCACCGCGCCGGTGAACATCCAGATTTCGCAGTTCGGGGCCGAATTCATCAAGAATTTCCGCCACTTCATGCATGACGACCCCGAAGTGCCGGAACTGGCGCTGCAAAGCTTTGGCTACCTCTACCTTGCCGACACGCCCGAGTTTGCCCAGACCCTGCGCGAAGCGCAGAGCATTCAGGCCTCCATGGGCGCGCATACACAGCATATGACCAAGGATGAGATCGCCGCGCGCTATCCGTTTTACATGCTCGACGATGTGATCGCAGGCAACCACAACACTGTGAATGAGGGCTATTTCGACGGCGGCACCATGTTTGATTGGTTCAAGCGTATGGCCAAGCGCCGGGGCGTGACCTTTATCCATGACGAGGTGACGGGCATGACCCTGAACCCCGCAGGCAGCGCGGTGGATGCGGTGAAGCTGAAATCCGGCGCAACGGTCTCTTGTGGCACGGTGGTCAACGCCTCTGGCCCCCGCGCGGCAGCGACGGCGCAGATGGCGGGCATCGCCCTGCCGGTCGTACCGCGCAAACGCTACACCTTCATCTTTGACGCCGCCGAGCCGCTAGAGATGGACCTGCCGCTGACCATCGACCCCAGCGGTGTGCATATGCGGCAAGAGGGTAAGTATTATATGGCGGGTTGCCCGCCCGAAGATGACTATGACGCGGCCTATGATGATTTCACCTTTGACCATTCGATCTGGGAGGAGAAGGTCTGGCCCATCATCGCCACGCGCGTCCCGGCTTTTGAACGGGTCAAGGTTATCAATGAATGGGTCGGGCATTACGCCTTTAACACTGTGGATCAGAACGCAATTGTCGGGCGGCACGACAAGGTCGAGAACTTCGTATTCATGAACGGCTTTTCCGGCCATGGGTTGCAGCAAGCCCCCGCCATCGGGCGCGGCACGGCTGAGTTGATCACCCATGGCGCCTATCGCACGCTGGACCTCACCCCATTGGACTACGGGCGCATCACGCGGTCGGAGAAATTTATCGAAAAGGCCGTGATATGAAACTGCGCGAAAACACATTCCTCACGGCCATCCGCGCCGGGAAAAAGCAGTTGGGCCTCTGGGTCTCCCTCTCGGATAGCTATGCCGCCGAGGTGGTGGCCCATGCCGGCTATGACTGGGTGATGCTGGATATGGAGCATGCGCCGAGCGATATGAAGTCCGTGCTTGGGCAGCTTCAGGCGTTCTCGGGCAGTGACACCACGGCGATGGTGCGGCCCGATTGGAACGACGCGGTCAAGGTCAAACGTCTGATGGACCTCGGCGCGCCGGGGCTGCTGTTTCCGATGGTACAGACCCCCGACGAGGCCCGCGCTGCTGTCGCCGCCTGCCGCTATCCGCCGCGCGGTATCCGGGGCGTGGCCGGGCTGAACCGCGCCAACCAGTTTGGCCGGGTCGAGGATTACAACACCGAGGTTGAAAACCAGACCGCGATCCTGATCCAGCTTGAAACCCGCGCCGCCGTCGAAAATGCCGCCGCCTTTGCCGAGGTTGAGGGGATCGACGGCATCTTCTTTGGCCCCGCCGACATCGCCGCTGATATGGGCCACCTCGGTCAGACCCTGCATCCCGAGGTTTGGGATCTGATACGCCCCGCCGCCAAACTGCTAATGGACAAGGGCATTCCCGTGGGCACGCTGGTCACCGACCCCGATTTCGCTGCCCAATTGCTGAACGAAGGCTTCACCTTTGTCGCCTGCGGCACCGACGTGGGCCTTTTGGCCAAAGGGGCCGATGCTCTGCGCGCCCAAGTACGCGACAAGATTTCTGAGACGTGAAAGGAAAATATTATGAAATTTAAGAAACTGGTCCTGACAGGTGCCGCCGGACGGCTTGGCTCCTACCTGCGTGAGCCGCTGGCCGCGATGTGCGAAGAATTGGTCAGCTCTGACATCGCCGAGGACATCGGCAAGCTCTATGACGGCGAGCGCTATCAGAAGGCCGATCTGGCGGAATACGATCAGGTTGCAGCCCTGATGGAAGGGGCCGATATGGTGGTGCATTTCGGTGCCATTGTGGACGAGAAGCCTTTCATGGAACTGCTCGGCCCGAACTTTGTCGGTTCCTACAACGTGTGGGAGTCCGCCTATCAAGCAGGCGCACGCCGCGTCGTCTATGCCTCCTCGATCCATGCCGTGGGGATGCATAAGAAATCCGATTTCATCGGCATCGACGCCCCCCATAAGCCCGACACGTTCTACGGCCTCGCCAAATGCTTCACCGAAGACCTCGGCTCCATGTATTGGGACAAACGCCAGCTTGAATCCGTGCACCTACGCATCCTCAGCGCCGCGCAGGTCAACAACTCCCGCGCGCTTGGCTCGTGGCTCAGCTATGACGATCTGATCCAGCTTGTGACCCGCGCCGTTGACACGCCCTCGGTCGGTTTCTCGGTGATCTACGGCGTGTCGAACAACGACCGCGCCCCGGTGGACAATGCCAAGGCCGCCTTCCTCGGTTACCGGCCCAAGGACAACGCCGAGCAATTCGCCGCAAAAGTGCTGGCCGAAGAAGGCCCCGTCGACATCACCGACCCCGGCCAAATGTGCCACGGCGGCCCCTTCGCCAAGGTCGATCTGGGCGAAAGCGGCATTGCACAGATGACCATCGTCGACGACAAAAAAGAGACCTGATCAAGCGCGCAGGAGAGACCGTCATGAAGCTACAAGACCTCGACATCATTGTGACGGCCCCGCCCGCTCCCGGCTGGGGCGGGCGCTATTGGATATTGGTCAAGGTGACCACCGACACCGGCGTGACCGGCTGGGGCGAATGCTATGCCGCCAGCGTCGGGCCCGATGCGATGCGCGCGGTGATCGAGGATGTCTTTGCCCGTCATATGCAGGGCGAGAACCCCGAGAACATTGAGCTGATGTTCCGCCGCGCCTATTCCGCGGGCTTCACCCAGCGGCCAGACCTGACCGTCATGGGTGCCTTTTCGGGGCTAGAGATCGCCTGTTGGGACATTCTAGGCAAAGACCGAAACCGCCCAGTGCATGCGTTGATCGGCGGGCGCACCAATGACCGGGTGCGCGGCTATACCTACCTCTACCCGCTGCCGCATCATAGCATGGCGGATTTCTGGACCTCGCCCGAGATGGCGGCGGAATCGGCGGCGGACTGCGTGGCGCGCGGCTATACGGCGGTAAAATTCGACCCCGCCGGCCCCTATACGCTGCGCGGCGGGCATATGCCTGCGATGTCGGATATCAGCACCTCCGTCGCCTTTTGCAAAGCCATCCGCGAGGCCGTGGGCGACCGTGCCGATCTGCTCTTTGGCACCCATGGGCAGTTCACCACCGCAGGCGCGATCCGGCTGGGGCAAGCGTTAGAGCCCTACAGCCCGCTCTGGTACGAAGAGCCGATCCCCCCAGACGCGCCCGAGCAGATGGCTAAGGTCGCGCGCGGCGTGCGCATTCCGGTGGCCACGGGCGAGCGCCTGACGACAAAGGCCGAGTTCGCGCCCCTGTTGCGCGCCGGTGCGGCAGAGATTTT
Organism: Sulfitobacter sp. NFXS29; assembly: GCF_040148765.1. NCBI lineage: Bacteria > Pseudomonadati > Pseudomonadota > Alphaproteobacteria > Rhodobacterales > Roseobacteraceae > Sulfitobacter > Sulfitobacter sp. NFXS29. The sequence goes on along the minus strand of NZ_JAGDED010000001.1, from coordinate 251,969 downwards.
GCAACCGGCGCTTGGCCGCGTGGGCGGTATCGCCGAAGCCAAGAAGATCGCCGCCATGGCCGAGGTCTATAACGCGCAGGTGGCACCGCATCTCTATGCAGGGCCGGTAGAATGGGCAGCGAATGTGCAGCTTGCCACCGCGATCCCGAATATCCTGATGTGCGAATGTATTGAGACGCCGTTTCATGACCAGCTGATCAAAGGATCGATCCGGGTGGAAGATGGCTTCATCACTGCCCCCGACGCGCCCGGTCTGGGGATCGAAGTCGATGAGGAACTCGCCCGCGCGCATCCCTATACTGGCGACGGGCTGCATCTGGAAATGCGCGAAGAGCCTTGCGATTATGTGAATGGGAATAATTTTCAGGGCGGTGCGCCAGCGGATAGCCACTAGGCGCGCAGGGCCCTGGGCCACGGAAAACCGAGGGCCGTCGCCTGCCTGCGGGTCGGCGATCCTGAGGGTGATCCATACCACTTTATGGTGCAACCTTGGAGCTTGCCTTCTAACCGGGCTCCCAGCCTCACCAAATCGCCTACCCGGTCGCACCGAAGGTGCGCCCAGTATAATATGGCACGCCTCCGGCTTGACGGGCGGGCAGGCGATGGCCCGGCGCCTACGGCTTGGTTCCGGGCCGGGTAGCTCCTACGCCCTACCCCAACAACTCCCGCGCCGCTGCAACGATCCCCTCGCGCGAAGGTAGGGTCGCCGCGTAGGCTGGCCCCGTGGCGATAAAACTGTCCTCCGCCGTAAGCCGCGTGAACCGCTTCACACCACGCTCCGCCATCAGCGCCATCAGCGCCTCGGCCTGCCCGCCCGTCCGCCGACATTCATCGACGATCAGCACCGGACGATCCCCGATGACCTCGATCAACGCACCCTCAGGCAAAGGCGCCAGCCAACGCAGGTCGATCACCCGCGCCGCGACACCCTGCTCGGCCAGATCATGCGCCGCCTGCTGGCTCAGATAATGCCCATTGCCATAGCTCACGATCGCCAAATCGGCACCGTCGCCCGAGATACCAACCTCGCCCAGAGCGATCCGCTGGTCCGGCGCCGGGTAGTGCCGCATCCAGCCGCCGTCCCCGGCCTCCAGCAGGTCCCGCATCGGGTAGAGCGCGATGGGCTCGACAAAGACCACCACCCGCTGCTCTTCGCGTGCCAAGCGGTGCGCCTCGCGCAGCATCATCGCCGCATCATCCCCCGCAGAGGGGCAAGCAATGACGATCCCCGGAATGTCGCGCAGCACGGCCAGCGAGTTGTCATTATGGAAATGCCCGCCAAAGCCTTTCTGATAGCCCAGCCCAGCGATGCGCAGCACCATTGGATTGCTCCATTGCCCGTCCGAGAAGAACGGCAAGGTCGCCGCCTCGCCGCGCAACTGGTCTTCGGCGTTGTGCAGATAGGCGAGGAACTGGATCTCAGGCATCGGCACGAAACCGTTATGCGCCATACCGATGGCCAGCCCCAGAATGCTCTGCTCATCAAGCAGCGTGTCAATCACACGCCCCGGCCCAAAGCGGCCCTGCAACTTCTGTGTAACGCCATAAACCCCGCCCTTGCGGCCCACGTCCTCGCCCATCAGCATGGTCTCGGGATGCGAGAGCATCAGATCATGCAGCGCCCAGTTGATCAGCCGCGACATCGGCTGCGGGTTGTCCATCTGCGCCATGTCACTGCCGAAGGCTTCGGCCCGCATTTCCGCGCTCGGCCCATTGCTCGGCGCGCAGTCGCGTTTGGGCGGCACAAGGCTCGCCATGACATCGGATGCCGTCTTGAGACGCGGACGTTTGACCACCTCCTCCGCCGCTTTCGCCACGGCATCTTGGGTCTCACGGTAAATCGCCAGCGCCTCATCGGCGTTCATTCCGGCCTCCACTAACAGGCGCGCAGAATGCAGCAGCGGATCATTCGCCTCATCGGCCTCAACCTCTGCACGCGGCAGATAGGAAGTCGCCACATCTGCACCAGCATGACCGTAAAGCCGCACGGTCCGCAGGTGCAGGAAGGCAGGCTTGCGATGCACCCGCACGTAATCCGCCGCCTCTTTCGCCGCAGCGAAAGCCGCATGCAGATCGAGCCCGTCGCCCTCGAAATACTTCAAGCCCGGTCGGGCAGACATGGAGGCTTTGATCCAGCCCGTCGGGGTCTTGGTTGAGATACCGATGCCATTGTCCTCACAGACGAAAAGCAGCGGCAGCGGCACGCCCTGAACGGCAGTCCAGCAGGCGGCATTGATCGCGCCCTGCGCGGTGGAGTGGTTGGCCGAGGCGTCGCCGAAACTGCACATGGCGATTGCATCGCGCGGCAGGATCGCATGCTCGGGCCGGTTGCGCCGTGCCATGCCGATGGAATGCGCCGCGCCCACCGCCTTGGGCAGGTGGCTGGCAATGGTCGATGTTTGCGGCGGGATCATCAGCGGGCGCGAGCCCAGCACCTTGTGCCGCCCGCCGCTGATTGGATCGTCGGCGGAACAGGCGAAACTCAGGAGCATGTCGCGCAGCATGTCCTGCCCCTCGGCTTGATCCGCGCGGGCGATCTGGAAAGCCGCATCACGGTAGTGCAGGAAGGCGATGTCATCGACCCGCAGCGCCGCCGCCACCGCCGCCATGCCTTCGTGCCCGGACGAGCCGATGGTGTAAAACCCCTGCCCCTCTTTCTGCATCACGCGGCTTTGCAGGTCGAGCGCACGGCTCAGCACCTGTGCGCGGTAGAGCTGCTCTAACGCAGCACGATCAAGCGCCATTTTGTCGGAGGTGGAAACGGGAAAATCCCCCGCCGCAACGCGACGGAGGAAGTTCTCATGAACGATGGCAACGCGGTCCATGGGGCCTCTCGGTATTTAGAAATTTTGTTTTCGGCGAGGCGAGATGGGGGAGGTGATCCCCCCCAAACCGTTTCTTAAAAGAACGCCTGCAGGCCGGTCTGAGCGCGGCCCAAGATCAGGGCGTGCACGTCATGGGTGCCCTCATAGGTGTTCACCGTCTCAAGGTTCATCATGTGACGGATCACTTGGAATTCACCCGAGATACCGTTGCCGCCGTGCATGTCACGCGACATGCGCGCCACGTCGAGCGCCTTGCCACAGTTGTTGCGCTTGACGATCGAAACCATCTCGGGCGCGGCATTGGCGGCATCCATCAAACGACCCACCTGCAGCGAGCCCTGCAGGCCGAGCGAGATCTCGGTCATCATGTCGGCTAGCTTTTTCTGGAACAGCTGGGTTTGGGCCAGTGGCTTGTCAAACTGTTTGCGGTCCAACCCGTACTGCAGCGCGGCGTGCCAGCAGAATTCCGCAGCACCCATCGCACCCCAAGAGATGCCATAGCGCGCGCGGTTCAGACAGCCGAACGGCCCCTTCAGACCCTGCACGTTGGGCAGCAGCGCGTCTTCGCCCACTTCGACGCCGTCCATCACGATCTCGCCGGTGATCGAGGCGCGCAAGGACAGCTTGTTGCCCACTTTCGGCGCGCTCAGGCCCTTCATGCCCTTCTCCAGCACGAAGCCGCGGATCTTGCCGTCATGCGCCTCGGATTTGGCCCAGACCACGAAGACATCGGCGATGGGGGAGTTCGAGATCCACATCTTGGAGCCGGTCAGCTTATAGCCATTCTCGGTCTTCACGGCGCGGGTTTTCATGCCCGCAGGGTCGGAACCTGCATCGGGCTCGGTCAGACCAAAGCAGCCGATCCATTCGCCCGAGCAGAGCTTCGGCAGATACTTCTGGCGCTGCTCTTCGGAGCCATAGGCATAGATCGGGTACATCACGAGGCTCGCCTGCACCGACATCATCGACCGGTAGCCGCTGTCGACCCGCTCAACTTCGCGCGCGACGAGGCCGTAGGAGACATAGCTGCCGCCCAGCCCGCCATATTCCTCGGGGATGGTGACGCCCAGAAGGCCCATCTCGCCCATCTCGCGGAAGATTTCGGGGTCGGTCTTTTCCTCGGCGAAGGCTTCGATGACGCGCGGTTGCAGCTTTTCCTGCGCATAGGCACGGGCGCTGTCGCGGATCATGCGTTCGTCTTCGCTCAACTGGCTGTCGAGGCGGAAGGGATCCTGCCAATCGAAGGTGCCAAGATCGGGTTTGTCCTTGGCGCGCAGCTTGGGGGCGTCTGCAGTCATGATGCATCCTTTCGGGTGATGTGATTTGCGGCAGTATTGCAAATTGACGGCGCAAACTCTATCGCTGCTTTGTCCTGAGTTCATGAGAAAAAGTCATATGATCGCGCCCCGCCGATTCCTGCCCTCGATCTCGGCCCTGCTGTCCTTCGAGGCTGTGGTGCGGCTGGGCACCGCCACGGCGGCGGCGCAGGAACTGAACCTGACGCAGAGCGCGGTAAGCCGCCAGATTAAGACGCTGGAGGAACAGCTGGGCGTGTCGCTGATGATCCGTCAGGGCCGCCGGCTGAGCCCGACGCAGGCGGGGTTGGATTATGTAACGCAGGTGCGCGACATCCTTAACCGGCTGGCGCAGGCCTCGGTCTCGGCCCGGACGAACCCCACGGGCGGCACGCTGGATTTGGCGATCTTGCCCGCCTTCGGCATGCATTGGCTGGCCCCCCGGTTGCGCGATTTCGCAAGGGATCATCCTGAGGTGACAGTCAACCTCTCCACCCGGTTGCGGCCCTTCGCCTTTGCAGGCAGCCGATTCGACGCCGCCATTCATTTTGGTCATGAAGACTGGCCCGGCGTGCGCTATCTGCCGCTTTTGCCGGAAACGGTGGTGGCGGTCTGTGCGCCTGATTTGCTGGCCGAACCGTTGGAGGATGCGCGCGATGTGCGGCATCTGCCGCTGTTGCATCTGGAAACCCGCCCGCGCGGGTGGGCGCGGTGGTTGTCCTCGCTGGGGGTGACCGATGAGCCGCCCGGCGGGATGATGTTCGACCAATTCTCGACCATGGCGCAGGCGGCGATCCACGGGCTGGGGGTGGCACTGCTGCCGACCTTTTTCGCCCGCCCCTACCTGCGCGACGGGCAATTGGTGCTGGCCGCGTCGCAAACCACGCAGAGCATCGGCAATTACTATCTCGTCTGGCCCGAAGACCGGGATGAGACCGCGGCGCTCGCGTCTTTCCGCGGCTGGCTCGCCCAGCAGGCATTGCCCGCGACAGAGAAATAATCAGCCCGAACCGGCCAAAGATATGCCGCATTTACCTTGTATGAAACCGGCTAACCCGCCCGCATCGGGCGATCCAAAGGAGCAGATGATGCTAAGTTCATATCGCAAAAGCGCCGGTGCTCTGGCCCTCGCCCTGAGCGTTTGCGCAGCCAGCGCCATGGCCGAGAACCGCAATGTGCTGATTGTTGACGGTGCCTATTTCCCAGCGCTTTCGCATGTGCAGCCGGGCGATCAGGTGGTCTTTACCAACAATGCCACGGGCAGCCACACGATCACCGGTGAAGGCGATGCCTGGACCAGTGACGCGATCCCCGTGAACGGGAGCTACACGCTCGACATCACGGCAGAGACCCCGACGACCTTCAGCGGCCAGACCTTGGAAGAGCCTGCCTTTGAAGGGGCGATCAGTTTCGACTAACCGGCCCCGCGGTTGCACGGCCCATTCAGACTTACCAAAGCCCCGCCCTCAACCGCGGGGCTTTGGTGTTTCATCGCTTGGCCTTACTGGGCAAAGACACGTTCCATATCGGCAAAGCCTTTGACCTCGATCGGGTTGCCCGAAGGGTCGCGGAAGAACATGGTCGCCTGTTCGCCCGGCTCCCCTTCGAAACGCAGCGACGGTTCGATCACGAAATCAACCTTCGCGCCTTTCAGCCGCTCGGCCAGCGCCTTCCAATCGTCCATCTGCAAGACCACCCCCAGATGCGGCATCGGCACCATATGTTCGCCCACCTTGCCGGTGGCTTCTGTGGCGAAAGGCTCCCCCAGATGCATCGAAATTTGGTGACCAAAGAAGGAATAATCGACCCATGTCTCGGTCGAGCGGCCCTCGGTGCAGCCCAGCACATCGCCGTAGAAGGCGCGGGTCTCATCAAGGTCGCGGACGTTATAGGCAAGGTGGAAGGGGGTGAGCATGGGTGATCTCCTATCTATCTGCTGCCCTGTGTAGCCTGCCCGGTGGAAGGTGCAAGGGTGCTACGTTCCTCTCGGATCACCAAATCAAAAGGGCGCGCCTCTTGCAGGACGCGCCCTTTCCGATCAGGTCGTACCCTGTCGTTACTTCATGGTGATACGACCGTCGGTATAGGGCTTATAGGTGCCATCCTTGGCCAGATACTCGGCCGTGACATCCGCCAGATCGGGGCCATAGTCATAGGCATTGGCCGCATCTTTGAACATCGCGTAGCCATCGCCGCCGTTGCGTACGTAGTTGTTCGAGACGGCGCCATAGGTCTTTTCAAGGTCAATCGGCTCACCTGCCACCATCACATCGCTGATCCGGCTGCCGGCTTCGGCCTTGGGGTCAAAGGCAAAGGACATGCCCGCCACCTGCGGAAAACGGCCAGCCTGCTCTTCATGCTGGCTCACGCCGTTCTCGAGCGCCTCGATCAGTTGCGCCCCTGTGACCTGGAAGGTCGACAGCGTGTTTTGGAACGGCAGCACGGTGAGGACTTCGCCCATGGTCACCTCACCCGCGTCGATGGAGGCACGCAGCCCGCCCGAGTTGGCAATCGCCACGTCGATGCCCTGATCCTTCACCCGGTCGAGCATCGCATCAGCCACAAGGTTGCCCATTGAGCATTCCTGCGCGCGGCAGTTGCCACGTTCACCATCAATCGCCTCGGCGGTTTCAGCGACGACGCGATTGCGAATTTCCTCAAGCGGTTTGGCAGCTTCGGCGATACGGTCAACGGTGGGCTGATCCTCGGTCACGGCTGCGTCCATGATCAGCGGCTCGCCCTCGGCCTTGGTGATATTACCCTCATCATCGAAGGTCACATTCAGCTCACCCAGAAATTTGCCGTAGGCATAGGCCTGCACGATCGCGGTCTCACCCACCATCGTCGGATAGGGGCCCTCCGCGCGCTCATCCGTGTTGCTGAGCAGTGTGTTGGTATGGCCGCCCACGATCACATCGACGCCCGTTGTTTCTGCCGCAACCTTTTGGTCGACACCATAGCCTGAGTGGCTGAGCACGATGATCTTGTTCACGCCTTTGGCGATTAGAAGATCGACCTCCCCCTGCACCGCTGCGACCGGATCAGAAAAGGTGATCTTGTCGCCGGGGCTGGCGAGCTCATGAGTATCTTCCGGGGTCAGACCGATCAGGCCGATTTTCTCTCCCCCCTTCTCGATCACGGTGGATTTGGCAAGCTTATCGGCGAGAAGCGGTTCGCCCGAGACATCTGCGTTGGACATCAGTACCGGGAATTCCACCGCATCCATAAAGCCGCGCAGCACTTCGGGACCATCGTCGAATTCATGGTTGCCCACGGTCATCGCGTCATAGCCCATCTGGTTCATCATCTCAGCGGCGAGTGTACCCTTGTACTGGGTGTAAAACAGCGTGCCCTGAAACTGGTCACCGCCATCCACAAGGATGCTGTTGCCTGCCCGCTCGCGCGCCTCGGCGATCGCGGTCATCAGACGGGCAGAGCCGCCGAAACATTCGCCAGCGGTATTGTCTTCGGCACCGCAGGGACCGTCATATTTGCTGATCGGTTCAAACCGAGCATGGAAATCATTGGTGTGCAAAATGGTGAGATTATACTCAGCCGCCGCCATGCCACTGGTCAAAGCCAGCGCTGCGGTCGCGGTCAGGAATCGTTTCATGATAGTTCCCCTATTGGTTGTTATGCCTGTATCGTGGCGCGGGGTTTGGTCCGTGTCAAAGGTCATATCACCTGCCCTATGGTCACCCGCGGGTCTTGACCCCGCCCCGCCCGGCGGGCATCAGAAGTTATGCTGATTTTCAAGATATTCCGCGCCGACGAATGGGCGGCGCTGCGCAAGAACGGGGTCTCGGACGGGGCGCCGATTGATGTGACCGACGGCTATGTGCATTTCTCCACCGCCGAACAGGCCGAGGAAACCGCCGCCAAGCATTTTAAGGGCGAAGAGGGTCTGTTCCTGCTCGCTCTTGAGGCCGATGGCTTGGGCGATGCGCTGAAATGGGAGCCGTCGCGGGGCGGTGCGCTTTTCCCGCATCTCTATCGCCAGCTGAAACTCGAAGACGTGGTCTGGGCGCAGCCCCTGCCCTTGGTGGATGGCGCTCATGAATTCCCCGCCGGTCTGGGCGCAGCAAGCGCATGATGCCGGTGATCGAGAAAATGGGCCTTAACGCGCTGCACCGCATTGACCCCGAAGCGGCGCATGGGCTGGCGATCCGGGCTTTGCGAGCGGGTTTGGCCCCGGCCCCCGGGCCGCAGACTTCTGCACGCTTACACACAACGGTTGCTGGGCTGGACCTGCCGAATCCCGTCGGGCTGGCCGCGGGTTTTGACAAGAACGCGACCGCGGTCGCCCCGCTTTCCCGCGCCGGTTTCGGCTTTATCGAAGTGGGCGCCGCCACGCCCCTGCCCCAGCCCGGCAACCCGCGTCCGCGTCTGTTTCGCCTGACCGAAGACCGCGCCGCGATCAACCGTTTCGGTTTTAACAACGAGGGGATGGAGGCGATCTGCGCCCGGCTTTCGCGCCGCGGCGCCGGTGTGCCGGTGGGGCTGAACCTTGGCGCGAACAAGACCAGCCCAGACCGCGCTGCCGACTTTGCCCGGGTGATGACCGCCGCACGCAATCACGTCGATTTCGCGACGGTCAATGTTTCCTCCCCCAACACCGAGAAGCTGCGCGACCTTCAGGGCAAGGCGGCGCTTTCCGCCCTGCTCGAAGGGGTGATGGACGTGCGCGGCGCCACGCCCGTTTTCCTGAAAATCGCCCCCGATCTCAGCGAAGCCGAGATTGAGGACGTGGCCGAGGTTGCCCAAAATTCAGGCGTCGCTGCCATCATTGCGACCAATACCACGCTCGACCGGACGGGTCTTGCCAGCGCCCATGCGGCTGAGGCGGGCGGCCTTTCCGGTGCGCCGCTGTTTGAACGGTCGACACGCGTCTTGGCGCGGCTGGCGAGGCTGACGGATATTCCGTTGATCGGCGTCGGCGGGGTGTCGGATGCGCAGACCGCCTATGCCAAGATCTGCGCCGGTGCCTCGGCGCTGCAACTCTACACGGCACTGGTCTTTGGCGGGCTTGGGCTGGTGCGTGAGATCACCACGGGGCTCGATGCGCTTTTGGCGCGCGATGGTTTCGCCACCGTGGCCGAGGCCGTGGGCAGCAAACGCGAGGATTGGCTTTGATCACCCTGTGGCACAATCCGCGCTGTTCGAAATCGCGGCAGGCGCTGGCCTTGATCGAAGAGGCGGGCGTGGACGTGAGCCTCCGGCGTTACCTCGAAGACGCCCCGACGCGAGTTGAGATCATCGCCGCCCGCGACGCCCTCGGCCTGCCCGCGATCGAGATGATGCGGACGGGCGAGAACCTGTTCAAAGAGTTGGGTCTGACCAAGGAAAGCCCCGAAGAGACGCTGATCGACGCCATGGCCGCCCATCCGATCCTGATCGAACGCCCCATCGCCTTTCGCCAAAGCGGCGCCGTGATCGGGCGCCCGCCGGAAGCGGTGCAAAGGCTGCTCTAGCCCGCCGCGCGCTCCAGCGCTGGATAGCGCAGCGCCAAGGTGATCCCCCGCACCACGAAGGACACCAATAGCGATATCCACAGCCCGTGGTTGCCCAAGCCCGGCACCAAAATCAGCGCCGTAACGACATAGACCAGAAATGACACCAGCATCATATTGCGCATGTCACGCGACCGCGTGGCACCGATGAAGATGCCGTCAAACATATAGGCCGCGCAGCCCAGAATCGGGGCCGCGACCATATAGGGCAGATAGACCCGGGCGAGGTCTTGCACCTGCGGCGCCTTGGCCATCAGATCGATGATCACACCGCCCGAAACGGCAAAGACCAGCGCCAGCGCCAAGCTGACCAGCAGCGCCCAAGCGGAGGTCAGCACCGCTCCGCGCCGCAGGACATCACGCTGCCCCGCGCCGTAGGCCCGGCCAATGATCGCCTCGGCGGCAAAGGCAAAACCGTCCAGCCCGTAGGAGGTGATCATCAGGAATTGCAGCAGCACCTGATTGGCCGCCAGCGTCACATCGCCCAAGCCCGACCCCATGAAGAGGAAAGACACGAAGATCGCCTGCAACAGCAGTGAGCGGATCAGGATATCCGTATTCACCCGCATCATGCGCGTCCAGCGCGGCCCGTCAAAGACCTGTGCCCAGTCGCGCCAGGCTACCCCGGCAAAGGCCGCCCGGCAGAACCACAGCCCCAAGGCCGCCCCGCTCCACTCCGCGAGGAAGGTGGCGATGGCCACGCCCTCGACACCCCAGCCGAGGCCCAGCACGAACCAGAGATCCAGCAGAATATTCAGCCCGTTCATCCAGACCTGCAACACCAGCACGGCACGGCTGCGCTCCTGCGCGATGAGCCAGCCGGTGATCGCATAGATCGAGATGGCAGCAGGCGCGGACCAGATGCGGATCGCCATATATTGCCGCGCCAGCCCTTCGACCTCCGGTGATCCGGGGGCGAGTTGAAACGACGCCCAAAAGAGAGGCAGTTGCAGCGCCATCAGCGCCAGTCCGGCGCCCGCGCCGATCAGCAGCCCGCGTGTCAGCAGCGCCGCGACCTCGCCCTCTTCGCCATTGCCCGCTGCCTGCGCGGTCAGGCCCACGGTGCCCATCCGCAGAAAGCCGAAAATCCAGTAAAGCGCCGATAGGATGATCGCCCCCAGCCCCACCGCGCCGATGGGTGCCGCGGCCCCCATCTGCCCGACCACGCCGGTATCGACCGCGCCAAGGATCGGCACGGTGGCATTGGAAATGACAATGGGAACGGCGATTTTGAGCACGCGGCGATGGGTCACCACATCGCGCGCCACCAGCGTGCCACGCTTGACCGCGCGCACCTCGGCCTCGCTGAGCGGCTCGGCTTCTGCTTTGGGGTCAGCCACGCCGCTGCGGCATCAGGAAATGGCCCGTGGCCTGAGCGAAAATGCGGCTGCGGTTGTCCTGCCACGCCTCGACATGAACAGAGGCATAGCGCCGCCCCGACCGGTTGATCCGCGCCCGTGCATAGGCATCGCGCGGCAGGCCCGACCGCAGGTAATCCACGGTGAAATCGATCGTTTTCGGCAGCCGGGGCAAATGGTCGGCATCCAGATTGTCCAGATCAAGCGCGCCGCTTTCCATGTCCTCCCAAATCAGCCCCCAGCTTAGGGTGATGATCGCGGTCACCTCCAAGAACGCCGCTGTCGCCCCGCCGTGCAGCGCAGGCAGGATCGGGTTGCCGATCAACTGTTCGGAAAAGGGCATGATCCCTGTCAGCTCATCCCCACGCCGCTCAAACTCGATGCCCAGAAAGCGGATATAGGGCACGCCCTCGACCATGGCGCGCAGCACCCCGTCGCGGCGTTGCTTGATCACCTGAACCGGCTCTGGCTTGCGATGTGTGGTCATTTGTGCCCCTCCACGGTGAAGGTTCCTGTGGCTGTGGCCACGAAATTCTCGGCGTCCTCATCCGTCGCCGTGGCGCGCACAAAGGCGACCGAGCGGGTGACGTGATAGCAGGTCGCGCGGGTAGTGATCGTCTGGCCCGGCGTGGCGGCGCGCAGGTATTCGATCCGCAGATCCATGGTGGCGGTGGCCGAGGGATTGCTGGGGTGGCTCATCACCGCCGCGCCACAGCAAGTATCCATCAGGGCCGAGACCGCCCCGCCGCTGATCACTCCGGTTTTGGGGTCGCCCACCAGTTTGTCATCATAGGGCATGGTGATCACGGCAGAGCCATCGCCTAACTCCTGCAACTCCATCCCGAGCGCCATGGAATGGGGCAGCGCCTGAATGAACTGTCGCGCCATTTTCAACTTATCCGACATGCAGCCCACCCCTTTGCGTCTGGTTTTGACCTTTATCATGGGGGGATGGCGAAAGGGCAAGACCACCTGTTGCGCATCCCCGCGCGTGACCATAGTTTGCCTGAAGGGAGTAGATGCTTTGGACGATGAACGCCTGACATTCAAAGAGATGTGCGCGGCATTTGACGTGACGCCACGGACGTTGCGCTATTACGAGTATATCGAATTGCTGCAACCGCACCGCGAGGGGCGCTCGCGTTTCTATGGCCCGCGTGAACGGGCGCGGATGAAGCTGATCCTGCGCGGCCGCAAGTTCGGCTTTGCGCTGGAAGACATCCGGCAGTGGCTGTTGATCTATGAAAAAGAGGGGACCGAGGCGCAGATGCGCGCTTGGGTCACCATGGCGGACGGGCAGCTGGAAGAACTGGCCGAGCAGCGCCGCCAGTTGGACGAAGCCATGGCGGAGCTGCAAAAGCTGCGCGACGACACCGCCGCGGCAATCGCTTCGAACAAGGGCTGACCCGCAGCCTCAGCGGCCGCCGGGCTGTGACAGCTGCGCGATTAGCATCTGCAAATCCGCGGTGAGGCGGATGAGGTCGGAAACCACATCTGGGCTCGCATTGCCCGCCAGATCGAATGCGCTGTTCTCGATGGTTTCGGAAGCGGCTTTCAAATCCGCGATCACACGTAGGCGCGTCTGCGCATCGGAACCGTTGTCAGCCCCGTTACTTGTCTGTTCTTGTTTTTGTGACATGCTTCGAACCTCTTAGGGTGAAGCACCCGGACCTATAGCCGGTCCGACGCGGGGTCATGTCACGCAGTCACGCGACAATGACGCGGGGCCAGCCTACCGCCTAGGGCGGCCCTTCTTTTGGACGGCGCAGCAGCCCCGCGCCCAGACCCCGGATGGCGGCGGTGGTACGGTCGTTCACGTCGAGTTTGGAGAATATCCGCCGCACGATCGTATCGACCGTATGAGGCGAAATCCCCAGTATTTCGGCAATGACGCTGTTGCTCTTGCCGGTGGCAATCCACTCCAACACCTCAACTTCGCGCGGAGAAAGGCCGAAATCCCGCCCTGATTGGCTTTCAGCCAAGGCGCAATAGCGCAGATGCGCGATTTGGGCCGCGCCGAGAAGTTTGTACAAGGCCCCCGGCGACAGACGCGCCTGTTTGGCGGCAAACCCCAGCCCCACAACGGCGGAATCCCCACCCGGGCCATGCACTTTGAGGGAGATGCCGTCATTCGGGTAGCGCCGCATCAACCCCTTCATATAGACGCTTTCCGCAGGAGTCAGCCGCGCCGCGCCCGCCACATCCGACCAATAGAGCGGCATCACCTGTTGTCGGGCCAGCGCTTCGACAGGGCTTTCGCGGAGCGTCTCTACATCCAGAAATTGCGAATGCCACTGCGGCCCCTCCGCGCCCTTGCCGTTGAACTTATAGAGGATCGCAGGCGCGCCGGGGCTATCCCCGTGGTAGCTGACTAGATCAATCCCAAGCCCTTGATAGTAGCCTAGACCACAGGCCAAAATACCCGCAGCGGAGGTGGCGTTCTGCGCGCAGTGAACCAGTTCATCCAGCGTTTTCGGCTCGTTTTGATCGAGGTTTGCCATCTCCTACTCACTTTGATGCCCAAGCCCATCAGGGGCGAGGGGCGCCCCACTTGGCCCAACCTATAGGAAATCCCCCCGCGCACAAAGTGACGCAACGTATCGCTTACGTCAACGTCAACTCCCGTTGTATCAGCAAGGTCAGCCCCCAACTGAAGTCTCGAAACGACGATTGGAGAGTGAAGAAATGACCGCCGACACGCTGACCATTCGCCAGATGTGCGACGCTTTTGAAGTCACCCCGCGGACCCTGCGGTTCTATGAGGCGAAAGAGCTGCTCTTTCCGTTGCGCGAGGGCCAAAAACGCCTGTTTACCAAAAGTGACCGTGCCCGGCTCAAGCTGATCCTGCGGGGCAAACGCTTTGGTTTCAGCCTCGAAGAGATCCGTCAGTTGCTCGACCTCTATCACATGGGTGACCAGCAGCAGACGCAAATCGCCGCAGCCTATGAAATCGCCCGCGCCCGTCTGGCCGACCTCGAATCGCGCCGCGAAGAGCTGAATGAAGCAATCGAAGACCTTAAAGACCAGTTAACATGGGGGGAAAAGATGATTTCCTCCATGAACCAACCCCGCCGCGCCGCTGAATAAACGCAGCCAAACAACCCCGGCGGCAATGCCTGCACCCACATCCATAAAAAGACGACCCGGAGAGCAAAGATGCCCAGTTACACAGCCCCCACCAAAGACCTGCAATTCGTTCTGCACGACGTGCTGAAAGTGACCGAAAGCAAGACCCCCGGCTATGATGAGCTGGAGCCTGATTTCACCTCCGCCATTCTTGAAGAAGCAGGCAAGCTGACCTCCGAAGTCCTCGCCCCGCTGAACGCCGTGGGGGACCAAGAAGGCTGCCGCTTGGAGAACGGCGTCGTCTATACGCCCAAAGGCTTCAAAGAAGCCTTTGAAAAGGTGAAAGAAGGCGGCTGGACGGGCCTCGACATGCCCGAAGCCTATGGCGGACAGAACATGCCATATGTCCTCGGCACCGCAGTGGGCGAGATGTTCTCTGCCGCGAACCAAGCCTTCACCATGTATCAGGGCCTGACCCACGGCGCGGCCTCGGCGATCCTTGCCCATGGCAGTGACGCGCAGAAAGACACCTATCTGCCCAAGATGGTGTCTTGCGAGTGGACCGGCACGATGAACCTGACCGAGCCGCATTGCGGCACCGATCTGGGCTTGATGCGCACCAAAGCCGCGCCACAGGATGACGGCAGCTACAAAATCTCCGGCCAGAAAATCTTTATCTCGTCGGGTGAGCACGACATGGCCGACAACATCATCCATCTGGTGCTGGCCAAGATCGAAGGCGGGCCTGAGGGCATCAAGGGTGTGTCGCTCTTCATCGTGCCCAAGTTCATGGTGAACGAAGACGGCTCCCTGGGCGAGCGCAATGGCGTCTCCGTCGGCTCCATCGAAGAAAAGATGGGCATCCACGGCAACTCGACCTGCGTGATGAACTACGACGGCGCCACTGGCTATCTGCTGGGCACCGAGCACAAGGGCATGCGCGCCATGTTCACCATGATGAACGAAGCGCGCGTCGGCGTTGGCATGCAGGGTCTGGCACAGGCCGAAGTCGCCTACCAGAACGCCGTGATTTACGCCAATGACCGCCTGCAAGGCCGCGCCGTGACCGGTGCCGTGGCGCCCGAAAAAGCGGCCGACCCGCTGATCGTGCACCCTGACATCCGCCGCTCTCTGATGGACCAGAAAAGCTTTGTCGAAGCCGCCCGCGCCTTCATCCTTTGGGGTGCCACCATGATCGACGCGGCCCACCGCGCCGACGACAAAGACGCTGATGGCCTCGTGTCGCTGCTGACCCCCGTCATCAAAGGCTTCCTGACCGACCAGGGCTACGACATGACCGTGAAGGCCCAGCAGGTCTACGGCGGCCACGGCTATATCGAAGAATGGGGCATGTCCCAATTCACCCGCGACGCCCGGATCGCCCAGATCTACGAAGGCGCCAACGGCGTGCAGGCGCTCGACCTCGTGGGACGCAAACTGGCCCAAGACGGCGGCAAACACGTCATGGCCTTCTTCGATCTGGTCAAAGGCTTCATCAAAGACAACGCAGGCCAAGATGCCGAGTTCGACGCGGCCTTCCTCGACCCGCTGAAAGCAGCGAGCAAAGACCTGCAATCGGCGGGCATGTACTTCATGCAAAACGGCATGAAGAACCCCAACCACGCGCTCGCAGGCTCCAACGACTTCATGCATATGTTCGGCCATGTCTGCCTTGGCCTGATGTGGGCCAAAATGGGTCTCGCGGCGAATGAGGCGTTGAAGAACGGCAGCGGCGACGCCACGTTCTATGAGACGAAGTTGGCCACCGGGCGCTACTATATGGCACGGCAACTGCCCGCCACGGCGCTGCACCTGACCCGCATCCAATCGGGCGCGGATACTGTCATGGCGCTGGAGGCCGCAAACTTCTAAAACGGGTGGTGGGGGCCTGTCCCCCACCCTGCCCAACACCCGGAGAGACCATGCCCAAACGCTTCCGCCTGACCCGCCGCTTCCCCGTCGCCATGACCGAAGAAGGCTACCGCAGGCTCAAGAAGTTCAGCACGGATGCAGGTCTTGATGAAGGGGAAGCACTGTCGTTCCTGTTCGAGAATTTCAACTCGGTCATGAACGAAGAAAACCTGACCGCGCGGCTGCGCCTGTTCAACGCCGAACTGGAAAGCCGCAAACGCTGAACCCTTGGGGAGGGGGCCAGATAATGCAGAACAAAACATCCACATGGATGACCGACGAACACCAGATGATCGCCGACATGACGGCGCAGTTCATCAACACCGAATGGGCGCCCAAGTTCGAGAAATGGCGCAAGCAGGGCCAGATGGACCGCCAGACTTGGGCGCAAGCCGGCGAGCTCGGCCTGCTCTGCCCCTCGGTGCCCGAAGAATACGGCGGTGCCGGCGGTGATTTCGGACACGAAGCCGCGATTCTGATCGAGGGCTCGCGCGCCAACCTCGCCTCTTGGGGCCATGGCATCCACTCGGGCATCGTGGCGCATTACATCCTCGCCTATGGCACCGAAGACCAAAAGAAGCGCTGGCTGCCAAAAATGGTCTCGGGCGAGTTGGTCGGCGCGCTGGCGATGACCGAACCCTCTACCGGCTCGGACGTGCAGCGGATCAAAACCAAAGCGATCCGCGACGGCAACGCCTATAAGCTGTCGGGCCAAAAGACCTTCATCACCAACGGTCAGCACGCCAATCTGATCATCGTCGCCGCCAAAACCGACCCCAAGGAAGGCTCCAAAGGCGTCTCGCTCGTTGTCGTCGAAACCGACGGCGCACAGGGATTCCAGCGCGGCCGTAACCTCGACAAGATCGGCCTGCATGCGGCGGACACCTCGGAGTTGTTCTTCGACAATGTCGAAATCCCGCCAGAAAACATTCTTGGCCAAGACGAAGGCCAAGGCTTCTACCAAATGATGCAACAACTCCCGCAAGAGCGCCTGATCATCGGTTGCGGTGCGGTCGGCGCAATGGAAGGCGCCGTGGCGCGCACGATCCAATACTGCAAAGAACGTGAAGCCTTCGGCGGCCCGCTGACCCAGTTCCAGAACACCCGCTTCCAACTGGCCGAAGTGAAAACCAAAACCATGGTGGCCCGTGCCTTCCTCGACGAATGCATCAGCGAACATCTGCGCGGGGAACTCAGCGTCGATAAGGCCGCGATGCAAAAATACTGGCTCACCGACACCCAAGGCGAAGTGCTCGACGCCTGCCTGCAACTGCACGGTGGCTACGGCTTTATGCAAGAATATGCCGTCGGTGAAATGTGGGCCGACGCGCGGGTGCAGCGCATCTACGGCGGCACCAACGAGATCATGAAGGAACTGATCGCGCGCAATCTCTAACCGCGCGCCCAGCCCCGGCCGCAGCGCAGAGGTATTTAAGAAAGGATGAAGATATGGGCGCAAGACCTCCTCTTCATCCTTTTCCAAATACCGTCCGACCGTGCCGCGAACGATGACAGATTGAGGAGGAATGATACGTGACCATCCAGCTTTACTGCTTTGGCGAATCCGGCAACGCCTATAAGGCCGCGCTTGCCTTGGAGCTCTCAGGATTGGACTGGGAGCCGGTGAAGGTCGACTTTTTCGGCGGCCAGACGCGGCAGCCCGACTACCGCGCGCAGATCAACAACATGGGCGAGGCCCCGGTGATGATCGACGGCGATCTGCGGCTCACGCAGTCGGGCGTGATTCAGGATTACGTCGCGGAAAAGACGGGCAAATTCGGCGGCCGCGACGCGACGGAACGGCGTGAAATCATGCGGTGGGTGCTATGGGATAACCACAAGCTGAGTGGTGTTGCTGGGATGACCCGTTTCCTGATGAATTTCCTGCCCGAAGACAAACGCCCCGCCGAGGTCATCGCCTTTAGCCAAGGGCGACTCAAGGCAGCCTACGGCGTGCTGAACGACCATCTCGACGGCCGCGATTGGATCGTGGGCGACGAATTGACCAACGCGGACATTAGCTGCTGCGGGTATCTTTATTACCCCGAGCCCTTTGGCTTTGACCGCAGCGATTGGCCGCATATCGACGCGTGGCTCACGCGTTTGAGCGAAACACCGGGCTGGAAAGCCCCATACGACCTGATGCCCGGCAGCCCAGCTGACCGCGCCTGACCCTCGGAGGACATGAACATGACCCAAGACGTTTACATCTACGACGCGATCCGCACCCCCCGCGGCAAGGGCCGCAAGGACGGCGCGCTGCATGAGGTCACCTCGCTGCGGCTGTCGGCGCAGACATTGAACGCGCTGAAAGAGCGCAACAACCTTGAAGGTCATGCCGTTGAGGACGTGATCTGGGGCAACGTCACGCAGGTGATGGAACAGGGCGGCTGTCTGGCCCGCTCGGCAGTGTTGGCGTCCGATTTGGACGAGCGTATCCCCGGTTTGGCCATCAACCGTTTCTGTGCCTCCGGCATGGAAGCCGTGAACCTTGCCGCCAACCAAGTCAAAGGCGGCGCGGGCAATGGGTATATCGCTGGCGGTGTCGAGATGATGGGCCGTGTCGCGATGGGCGCTGACGGTGCCGCGATTGCCGTGGACCCGACGCTGGCGATGGAGAAATATTTCGTGCCGCAGGGTATTTCGGCCGATATCATTGCCACCGAATTCGGTTTCACCCGTGACGAGGCCGACCAGCTGGCCATGCAGTCCCAACAGCGCGCGGCGCGGGCTTGGGAAGAGGGCCGCTTCGACAAATCCGTGATCACTGTGCGCGATCAGAACGGCCTCGCGATCCTTGATCGTGACGAATACATGCGCCCGCAGACCGACATGCAGTCACTTGGCGGCTTGAACCCGGCGTTCCAGCAGATGGGTGAGGTCATGCCCGGCTTCGACAAGGTCGCGCTGATGAAATACCCGCATCTAGAGCGGATCAACCACATCCACCATGCGGGCAACTCGTCGGGCATCGTCGACGGTGCCGCCGCCGTTCTGGTCGGCAACAAAGAGTTTGGCGAGCAGCACGGGCTGAAGCCCCGCGCCCGCATCCGCGCCACCGCCAAGATCGGCACCGACCCGACCATCATGCTGACCGGCCCGGTGCCTGTGACCGAGAAGATCCTCAAGGACAACGGCATGACCATCGACGACATCGATCTGTTTGAGGTCAACGAGGCTTTTGCCGCGGTCGTCATGCGTTTCATGCAGGCCTTTGATGTGGACGACAGCAAGGTGAACGTGAATGGCGGCGGCATCGCCATGGGCCACCCTCTGGGCGCCACCGGTGCCATGATCATCGGCATTCTGCTCGATGAGATGGAGCGCGCCGACAAGGAAGTGGGGCTCGCCACGCTCTGCATCGCCTCCGGCATGGGTGCCGCCACCATCATCGAGCGCGTGTAAGCCGCGTAAGGGAGCAAGAGAATGACCGATTTTACATTGAATAAAGACGCCGACGGCATCGCCACGATCACATGGGACGTCCCGGGCAAAAGCATGAACGTGATGTCCTTTGACGGGCTGCGCGATCTGGAAAAACATATCGACGACGCGCTGGCCGATGACGCCGTGAAGGGCATCGTGATCACCTCGGGCAAGGAAGGGTCTTTCGCCGGGGGCATGGACCTGAACCTGCTGGCCAAAATGAAGGAAGACGCGGGCGACGATCCGGCCAAGGGGCTTTTCGAGGGCACGATGCAGATGCACGCACTGCTGCGCAAGATCGAGCGCGCGGGCATGGACCCCAAGACCAACAAGGGCGGCAAGCCTGTCGCCTGTGTGATCCCCGGCACCGCCGCGGGCATCGGGCTGGAGTTGCCGTTGGCCACGCATCGCACCTTTGCCGCGGATAACCCGAAGGCGCGGATTGGCCTGCCGGAAATCCTTGTCGGCATCTTCCCCGGGGCCGGTGGCACCACGCGGATGGTGCGCAAGCTGGGTGCGATGGCGGCCTCGCCCTTCCTCTTGGAGGGCAAGATGGTCGCCCCTGCTGCTGCCCAGAAGGCCGGGATTATTGATGAGGTCAGCGCAGATCCGATGGCCGCAGCGCGCGATTGGGTGCTGAGCGCCAAGGACGCCGATCTGGTGAAGCCATGGGATGCCAAGGGCTACAAGATGCCCGGCGGTGCGCCTTATCATCCAGCGGGTTTCATGACCTTCGTGGGGGCCTCGGCCATGGTCAACGGCAAGACGCAGGGTGTGTATCCCGCCGCCAAAGCGCTGCTGTCGGCCGTCTATGAAGGGGCCTTGGTGCCTTTCGACACGGCGCTCAAGATCGAGGCGCGCTGGTTCACCAATGTTCTGATGAACCCGTCGTCGGGCAACATGATCCGTTCGCTCTTCCTCAACAAAGAAGCGCTTGAGAAAGGTGCCGTGCGTCCTGAAGGTGTGCCGGACCAGCGCGTGAAGAAGCTGGGCGTTCTGGGTGCAGGAATGATGGGTGCAGGCATCACGCTGGTGTCGGTGCAGGCGGGCATCGAGGTTGTGCTGATCGACCAGACCCAAGAAGCCGCTGACAAAGGCAAGGCCTACTCCGCGAGCTATTTCGACAAGGGCATCGCCCGGAAGAAATCGACCGAGGAGAAGAAGGCCAAGGCGCTTGACCTGATCACTGCGACCACCGATCTCGACGCGCTCAAGGGCTGTGACCTGATTATCGAAGCGGTTTTCGAGGACCCCAAGGTCAAGGCCGAGATGACCCAGAAGGTCGAAGCTGTGATCCCCAAGGATTGCATCTTTGCCTCAAACACCTCGACCCTGCCGATCACCGATCTGGCCAAGGCGTCGAGCCGTCAGGAGCAGTTCATCGGCATCCACTTCTTCTCGCCCGTTGAGAAGATGCTGCTGGTGGAGATCATCAAAGGCCAGCAGACCGGCGACCGGGCTGTGGCCAAGGCGCTCGACTATGTGCGCCAGATCCGCAAGACGCCGATCGTGGTCAATGACGCGCGCTTCTTCTATGCCAACCGCTGCATCATTCCTTACATCAACGAGGGTGTGCGCATGGTCCAAGAGGGTGTCGAGCCTGCGCTGATTGAGAACGCGGCCAAGCTCGTTGGTATGCCTTTGGGGCCGCTGCAGTTGATGGATGAGACCTCTATCGACCTCGGCGCCAAGATTGCCCGCGCAACCAAGGCGGCGATGGGTGATGAGTACCCGAACGACGATCTCGATCCGCTGGTGTTCTGGATGGAAAGCGAGGGCCGTCTGGGCCGCAAAGCGAACGCGGGCTTCTACAGCTATGACGCCAAGGGCAAGCGCGAGGGGCTGTGGAAGGGCATGGGGGACAAGTACCCCGTGGCCGACGAACAGCCCGATCTGATCGAAGTGCAGCATCGTCTGCTCTTCTCGCAGGTCCTGGAGGCCGTGCGCGCGCTGGAGGAAGGCGTGTTGATGGACATCCGTGAGGGTGACGTCGGTGCGATCCTTGGCTGGGGCTTTGCGCCTTGGTCCGGTGGGCCGCTGAGCTGGCTTGATATGATCGGCGCGCCCTATGCGGCGGAACGTTGTGATCAGTTGACTGAGAAGTTCGGTGAGCGGTTTGCTTGCCCCGAGTTGCTGCGCGAGATGGCCCAGAAGAACCAAAGCTTCTACGGGCGGTTCAACCCGGATGCCTCGAAGGCAGCATGATAGATTGGGGCGCTTCGGCGCCCCTTTTTCTTTGTCATGAGGGCCATCGCCTGCCCGCGGGTCGGCGATCCGACAGGGCCTTATACCACTTTATATCTCAACCATGATGTGCGTTTTCACTGTCGCACCCAGCCTCACTAAATCGCCTACCCGGGGGGCGGGCAGGCGATGGCCCGGCGCCTCCGGCTTGTCCCGGGTCTAGTGCCCTTCGTAAACGTAGCCAAACCGCGCGATGTCTTCAGCGCAGATCTCCGCCACCACGTCCCGCAATTCCGGCGTATAGGCCGCAGCCCCTTCTGAGGCATTCACCCGCGGCAACTCCAACTCAAACCCCAGATGCTCAAACAGCGGCCCGGCATCATCGGGGAAATGCTCCAACCGGATATAGCGATCGCAGCGCTCCCGCCCTGCCGCATCCTCCATATACCGCCGCGCGGGCCACGCCCGTAGGCTGGCCTGCGTCTGCGGATGCCGTAAGAACCCCGCGAAATCCGACTGTTTCGCCAGCCCCACCGCCGGATGATCGAACCCCTGCCCGCGCAGCCAGCGGTAGTAGCTCGCCACCCGGTCCCAAGGGTTGCGCACCAGCGTGAAACAAAACAGCCCCTTCAACTCCTCAGGCCGCAGCAGCCCGTCGGCATCCGCCAGCGTTGAATGCTTCCAGAGCCGCCCCGCCGCCTGCACGCCCTGCAACCGCCGCCGCCGTTTCAGCGCCTTCGGCGTGTCGCCCAGCATCAGATCGTCCTTCATCGCCCGCCCTTCCAAAGCCAGCGCCAGCGAGGTGCCCCCGGTTTTGGGGATATGCACAAAGACATAGCGACGGCCCCGGCTGATGATCACTCCACCGCCTCCGGCGCGCGCAAGGTAGATGGCTCATCACTGCGCAGCGCGATGACCGCCCCCGCCAGTGCGATCAGTGCCATGCCTGCAAAGCCCATGGGCGGCACCTGCTGGTCCCATAGGACGTAGGCCCAGAAGCTGGCGAAAATCAGCAGGGAGTATTCAAAAATGGCGACATGCCCGGCCTCGCCCAATTGGTAGCCGCGCACCAGAAACCCGATCCCGATGAGCGAGCCTACCGCCTGCACCGCGATCCAGAACCACATTGCGCCATCCAGCGGACCCCATGTGCGGCTGACGAAACCTTCGGGCCCCGCCACCTCTGCACCCGGCAAAACCATGACACCGATACCGCCCATGACCGCCAACATGCCGAAAAAGCCAGCGGTCATGACCATCGTGCTCTCCCCTTCGCACCATGCCCGCGTCGCCACGGCGCCGATCGCATAGAGCGCCCCGGCCAAGAGCGGCAGAAAGGCCACGGGGTCAAGATCGCTCGGGTCAGGGCGGATCACCATCAATGCCCCGGCAAAGCCCACCGCCACGGCCCCCCACCGCCATGGCCCGACGCGCTTGCCTTGGAACAGGGCCGAGATCATCAGCACGAAGAGCGGCGAGGTGAAAAGCCCGGCCACCACGACGCCGATGGGCAAAAAGGCCAGACAGCCGAAATAGATCAACATGGCGCCCGCCTGAAACAGGCTACGCCCCGCCACGGCCCAAAACCGCTTTGGCCGCAGGATGCCGAAACCAAAGGCCGCCAGCACCATCAGAATGGCCACCGCCATGACACCGCGTACAAAATGAAACTGCCAGAGCGAGCCGCGCTCGGTTATGAAGGGAACGAAGTTATCCGTCAGCCCCAAAGCCGCCATACCGCTCACGGCGCAAAGCGCCGCCAAGCCTGATTTCACCGCTGCGTCTTGCATCTGCCCTCCTTTTCGCTCCTGCCCTCTTTTCAAAGTCACGTCTCGGCAGCAATACTCAACCCCAAATCGCAACCAATGCCTTGGGAGGGGTCACATGGGGTGGATGACGGATGAGCGCGGGCTGGAAAAATGCGCAGCGAATTTTGTGGCGCTGACGCCGCTGTCGCATCTGCGCCGGGCGGCTGAGGTCTTTGCCGGGCAAACTGCGGTGATCTACGGTGACCACCGCGTCACCTATGCCCAGTACCATGACCGTTGCACCCGCCTTGCCGCCTTGTTGGCCGAGATCGGTGTGACCCCGGGCGACGTGGTCGCGACCCTGATCCCCAACCTGCCCGCGCAGGCCGAGGCGCATTTTGGCGTGCCCGCCTGCGGGGCCGTGCTTAACACCATCAACATCCGCCTCGACCCTGAAACGGTGGCATACATTCTCGACCATGGTGGGGCAAAGGTGCTGCTCGTCGATACCGAATTCCTGCCGCTGGCCGAAGACGCCTGCGCGCGGATGGACGGCACATGCCCTGCGATCATCGAAGTGCCCGACCCCGCCGTCGGCCTCCCTCCCAGCGGGCGGCATCCGCAATATGAAGACCTGCTGGCCGAGGCCAATCCGAACTTTAGCTGGATCATGCCCGACGACGAATGGGAGAGCCTCGCGCTGAACTATACCTCTGGCACCACCGGGCGGCCCAAGGGCGTGGTCTATCACCACCGCGGGGCCTATCTGATGACCATGGGCACGGTCGTTTCTTGGCAGATGGTGCTGCGCCCGGTCTTCATGCAGATCGTGCCGTTGTTTCACTGCAACGGCTGGAACCACACTTGGATGATGCCGCTCTTGGGCGGCACGCTGGTCTGCTGCCGCGACATCACGGCGGGCGCAATCTATGACGCCATCGCGGATCACGGGGTCACCCATTTCGGCGGCGCGCCCATCGTGCTGAACATGCTGGTCAACGCCAGCGCGGAAGACCGCCGTGCCTTCGATCACCGCGTCGAGGTTTTCACCGCAGGCGCGCCCCCTGCCCCCGCGACCCTGTCAAAGATCGAGAAACTGGGTTTCAACGTCACACAGGTCTATGGCCTGACCGAGACCTTTGGCCATGTCACCGAATGTCTGTGGCAAGGCGATTGGGACGGGCTGCCCGAGGCTGAACGCGCCGGAATCAAAGCCCGCCAAGGCATCGCCATGCCGATGATGGAGGAGATCACGGTGATGGACGCCGAGATGGCCCAGACCCCACGCGATGGCACCGCACAGGGCGAAATCATGATCCGCGGCAATGCGGTGATGAAAGGCTACCTCAAGAACCCCGAGGCCACCGCCGAAGCCTTTGCGGGCGGTTACTTCCATTCCGGCGACATCGCGGTGCAGCATCCCGACGGCTATATCCAGATTGCCGACCGCGCCAAGGACATCATCATCTCTGGCGGAGAGAATATCTCAAGCGTTGAGGTCGAAGGCGTGCTGATGGGCCACGGCGCGGTCAATCTGGCTGCCGTGGTGGCCCAACCGCATGAAAAATGGGGCGAGGTGCCCTGCGCATTCGTTGAGTTGAAGCCGGGGTCGGAGGCCAGCCAAGAGGAACTCATCGCCTTTGCCCGCGAACGTCTTGCCGGGTTCAAAACGCCCAAGCGGGTGGTTTTCGGAGAGTTACCCAAGACCTCTACCGGGAAGATCCAGAAGTTCGAGTTGCGCAAGCAGGCGGCGGACCTCTAAGGCGGGGCATTATGTCACCTGCCATTGCTGATCCCGCAGCGCGTGGTAGAGTGGCGAAAACTGACAGGCCCGCAGCAGAACCCCATGACCGCCTTGACAAAATACGCCCGGCTCGAAGCGACGGGCCTTTGGCGCGCCACGCCCGATGCGCAGCGGCGCGAGGTGATCGTCTCTATCGGTGACGCGACACTGGTGATCAGCGATCTCAGGGATCAGGCGCTGACCCATTGGTCGCTGGCTGCCGTCGACAGGACCAATCCCGGCCAGACCCCCGCGCTCTATCATCCGGACGGCGATCCGGGAGAGACGCTGGAACTGCCCGACAATGAAACCGAGATGATTGAGGCCATCGAAAAGCTGCGCCGCGCCATTAACCGCAGCCGCCCGAAGCCGGGCCGCTTGCGGTGGGTGGGCATGGTCGCCTCTGTCGCCGTGGTGGCGGCGCTGGCGGTCTTTTGGATGCCCGGCGCGCTGCGCGATCACGCGATCAAAGTGGTGCCAGAGGTCAAGCGCGTCTCTTTGGGCACGGCGCTGCTGAAGCGGCTTGAACGGGTGTCCGGCCCCGCCTGCGAAAGCCCCGGCGGCAGTGCCGCGCTGACGCGGCTTACCAAACGGTTGGAGGTGGGGCGCGTGGCGATCCTGCCAGATATGACCCGCGCCAGCCTGCATCTGCCGGGGCGTCTTATCGTGCTCGACCGCGCGGTGCTGGAGGATTACGAAGAACCCGATGTCGCCGCGGGCTATGTGCTCACCGAAGATGTGGCACGCAGCGAACATGACCCGCTGCGCGCGCTGCTAGAGGCCGTGGGCCTGCGCGAAAACTTCCGCCTGCTGACCACCGGCGATATCTCTTCCGAGGCGCTGGACGCCTATGCCGAGCAACTGTTGATGCGCCCCGCCGCGACACCGAAAGTCGAGGCCCAGTTGGCACGATTTGCCAAGGCCGAACTGCGCAGCAAACCCTATGCTTTTGCCCGCGACATCACTGGCGAAAGCACCCTGCCCCTGATCGAAGGCGACCCGATGAACGGCAAGCTGACCGCGCCGCTGATGTCGGATGCCGATTGGCTGCGACTGCAAAGCATCTGCGGCGGCTGACTGAACGACCCGCCAAAGAAAAAGGCCAGCCGGGGGGACACCGCGGCTGGCCTTTTTTCTTGCTATCGCGACCCGCTTAGCGGCGCAGGTAGGCGTCCCGGTATCCCGCCCGGCGCAGCTGTCCAAGCGCCGCTTGGGCCGAGCCACCCGCGATGGGGCCCGCCTGAACGCTGTGATAGGTCTTGCCGCCGCGTGTCTGTTTGCCGATGCGGGCAGGCATGCCCATGGATGCGATCTGACGCGCCGCGCGCTGCGCATTGGCCGGGCTGCCAAAGACACCAACCTGCACATAGCCTGCCTTGGTGCTGACCTGCGCTGCCGGGGCCGACCGGCTGGAATAAACCGGTGCAGCCTTAACCGGCGCAGCCTTCACCGGCGCTCTCTTAACCGGGCGGGCATCGCGATGGATCGGCGCGGCATTGCGGTAGCGCAGAACCCGTTTCACCACTTGACCGTCCCGCTCAACAATCTTGACCACCCCCAGCTTGCGGCGCTGCGTTTCGATATCAAGATAGGGATAGATAAGCGGAACTTTGGCGGTCACATCTTCGCCGGTGGCCTTGTTCACCAAACGGCGCGGCACGGTCTGGGTCCAGACCAGCAGCATATCGGCGCGGCCTTCCAAGGTCTGCTCGGCGCGATGCGGGTTCAGACGGTCGTCCTCCCAGACCCTACGATAGCCGTGGGGAACTTTGACGTTTGTCGTGTTCAAACGGTTGATCGCCACATGTTTCGGCACGATCCGTGTCTGAGTGCCCACGGCCCGGGCAGGCGGCGCGCTGACCACCGGCGCGGCAACCACGGCGGGGGCGACGACACGTGCGGGCGCTGCGGCAACGCCGGGCATCACCCCTGCGCTACGGTAAGGCTGAGGGGCCGTGCCGCGCTGTGGGGTGGTGGGCGCAAGACGGCCTGTCACGATAGGCTCGGCCTGCGGGCCACAACGCACGCTATAGCCATCCCCGCGCCGCATATAGCGCTGCGACAGAGGCGAAGCGCCGGGGCAAGCGGTCACGAACCCAGCCGGTGCCGGAGCGGCCAGAGCGACGGGTCGGCTCGGCACCACCGGCACGGGGCGCGGTGCAGTTTCGCGCACGACTTTGGGGGCGGATGCGCGAACCGGGGCCGGAGCCACACGGCGCACCACCTTTTGCGGTGCGGGCCGGGCCACGGGGGCTTTTGGTTTCACCTTGGGCGCTTGCACTTCGGCGACGCGGGTCGGCGGCGTTTTGGCGGGGACGGCTTCGACCTTGGACTTCGCTGCTGTTGTCGCCTGTGCAGCCGCCACTTGCACGCCGTTCGTGGGCTGGAAACCACAGATCTGCTGGCGCGCGCGGCTCATGCGGGGGACCCATGACACATCGCCGTCGATGCCCGCACGGATGAACACACATCCCGCGCTGTCGACATATTGCTTGCCCTTGTAGGAAGACGGCGGAAACTCCGCTGGCTGGCTGCGGCTGTCTTGCGCTTGGGTCTGCGATCCGCCGACGCCCAAAGCGGCCACGATCACTGCCATGGCAATACTTTTGGTAAGTGTCATCTAATGCCCCCACACTATCTAGTAGAACGATGCCTCAGCGCGCGGCCTGAGTAAAGCACCACGCGCTGAATAGCGAAACTTACCGGATCACTTTGTGCCGAACATCCGGTCGCCCGCGTCACCCAGACCCGGAATGATATAGCCCTTCTCGTTCAGCGCTTCATCCAGCGAGGCTGTGACGATGCGCACGTCCGGATGCGCGGCCTTCATTGTGGCCACACCTTCGGGCGAGGCGAGCAGGCAAAGGAAGATGATGTTGGTGGCCCCTGCCTCTTTCAGCAGGTTGATCGCCGCGACTGAGGAGTTGCCGGTGGCCAGCATCGGATCCACGGCGATGACCAGTCGGTCTTCCATCGCCTCGGGCACCTTGAAATAATACTGCACCGGCTGCAGCGTCTCTTCGTCACGGTAAAGACCGACAAAACCGACCCGCGCCGAGGGGATCAGCTCCAGCACCCCGTCCATCAGCCCGTTGCCCGCCCGCAGGATCGAGATCAGCGCAAGCTTCTTGCCGTCGAGCGTCGGCGCGTCCATCTCCTGCATCGGGGTCTCAACCCGCTTGGTCGTCATCGGAAGGCCGCGCGTCACCTCATAGGCCAAAAGCTGGCTGATCTCGCGCAGCAACTGCCGGAAGGCGGCGGTCGAGGTGGTTTTGTCGCGCATGATGGTCAGCTTGTGCTGCACCAGCGGATGGTCAACGATCGTCAGATGATTGGGGGTATCGGTCATGCGGCAGGCTCCTTTATTTGCCTCGCTTCTAGCCGCACATGCGCCCCGCTCGCAAGCAAAGGCTGCGCGGCTAGGCTGGCACCTCTACCCCCAGATGCCCGGCGACAAGCGCTGCCACATCAGCAAAACCGATCTGACCCAACTCCCCTGCCCCGGTCCCGGCGACCAGCACCGGCACCCTTTCGCGCGTGTGATCGCTGCCTGCCCATGTCGGATCATTGCCGTGATCCGCCGTCACGACCAGCATGTCCCCCTCGCGCAGCGCGTCGATGACCTTGCCGATCTCACGGTCGAACCACTCCAGCGCGCGGGCATAGCCCGACACATCGCGGCGGTGGCCATAAAGGCTGTCGAACTCCACGAAATTGGCGAAGGTCAGGCTGCCGTCTTCGGCCTCTTCCACCAGATCATGCAGATGGTCCATCAGCTTGGCATCCGGTCCTTTGCGCAATTCATCAATGCCTTGCATGGTAAAGATGTCGCCGATCTTGCCCACCGCATAGACCCGCCCCCCGGCGTTTTGCACCCAATTGGTCAAGACTGGTTTCGGCGGCATGATGGCATAGTCGCGGCGGTTCGCGGTGCGCTGGAATGCGCCCGGTTCGCCGGTGAAGGGCCGCGCGATGACACGGCCCACCTTCATCTCATGCAGGCGGGGTGCGATGTCCTCGCAAAGCTTCAGGAGGCGGTCGAGGCCAAAGGTCTCTTCATGGGCGGCGATCTGGAAAACACTGTCGGCGGAGGTATAGCAGATCGGCCAGCCGCTTTCGCAATGCGCTGCCCCCAGCCGCTCAATGATCGCCGTGCCTGAGGCATGACAATTGCCCAAGATGCCATCGGTGCCCGACAGCCGCGCGACCTCTTCGGTCAGGCCCACCGGAAATGCCGGTGCTTCATCCGGGAAGTAATGCCAAGCCCAAGGCACCGGCAACCCCGCCAACTCCCAATGGCCCGAGGGGGTATCCTTGCCCTGCGAGATTTCCGTCGCGGCACCCCAGCGGCCCTCTGGTGTCGCACAGAAACCCGGCGCCTCCATCCCGCTGGCGAGCGTCAGCGCAGCGCCCAGCCCCAACCGGTCAAGATGCGGCAGGGCAAGCGGCCCGCTCCGCCCCTCTTCGGCCTTTCCCGCGGCACAGGCCCGCGCGATATGGCCCAGCGTATTGGCCCCGGTATCGGGCAGATCGCCGTTAAAGAAATCCCCCGCGTCCGGCGCGCCGCCGATACCCACGGAATCAATCACGACCAAGAATGCACGTCCCATCAGCCGATCCTTTCCAAAATCAATTCCGGCGCTTTGATCGGCGTATCGCCCAGCGTCATTGCCGCCAAAACCGCCGCCTCTGCCGCATCCGCCGCCTCTGGCCCCGCCGCATGGATCAGCGCCATGGGCTGGCCCACACGGACCTCATCGCCCAAGCGCAGCACTTCCGACAGGCCCACTGCCGGGTCGATCTGGTCCGCCTCAATCACCCGGCCACCGCCGAGATTGACCACCGCCATGCCAAGTGCCGCCCCGTCGATCGCGCTGACGGTGCCGCCGCGCGGCGCAGGGACAGCGCGGATCACCGGAGCTTTGGGCAGGATGCGCGCCCAGTTTTCGGCGAAATCGGCGGGCGCGCCCATGGCGCTCAGCATGCGGGTGAAATGATCCAATGCGCGGCCATCGGCGACCGCCGTGCGCAGGGCATCGGCCCCGGCCTCGGCACTCGCGGCCAGACCGCCATTGGCGAGCAGACCGCCTCCCAGTTCAGCCGTTACATCAAGGATTGGCCCGGTGGCCGCCCCGCTTAACACCCGCATCACCTCGGCCACTTCCAGCGCGTTGCCAAGGCTCGGCACCAGCGGCTGGTTCATGTCGCTGATCACCGCCGTCGTGGGGCAACCCGCCGCCGTGGCGGTGCCGCTCAGCGCTTCGGCCAAGGCGCGCGCCTGCCACAGTTCTTTCATGAAAGCGCCCGAGCCGACCTTTACATCCAGCACCAGCCCATCCAGCCCAGCGGCAAGCTTTTTCGATAGGATCGAGGCGGTGATCAGATCAAGCGAATCCACGGTCGAGGTCACATCCCGCACCGCATAAAGCCGCCGATCCGCCGGGGCGATGTCGCCGCTGGCGCTGACGATGGCGCAGCCCACGTCCCGCACGACCGCGCGAAACTGCGCCTCTTCCAATTGCGTGCTAACGCCGGGGATCGCCTCCAGCTTATCCAGCGTGCCGCCCGTGTGCCCCAAACCCCGGCCCGAGATCATCGGCACATAAGCGCCGCAAGCCGCCAGCGCCGGGGCGAGGATCAGCGACACGCAGTCGCCCACGCCGCCTGTGGAGTGTTTGTCGAGCACGGGACCGTTCAAATCCCAGTCCAACACCTGCCCCGAATCGCGCATCGCAAGGGTCAGCGCCACCCGGCCCTGCTGGTCCAATCCATTGAGGCAGATGCCCATGGCAAAGGCCCCGGCCTGCGCGTCGCTGACACGGCCATCGGCCAGCGCTCGGGCCATCCAAGTCAGCGCCTCTACGTCCAATGCCTCACCATGGCGCAGCCGCGCTAGAATATCTCGCGCGCTCATGGGGTTAACCCTGCATATGGGCGGCGCCAAAGGCCCCCGGCAGCAGGTCGCCCATGGTCATCTTCTGCTCTTTTCCCGCTACGGTCGCCATTGTCACCGACACCTTGTCGCCCGAAAACTCGGCCAGTTTTTGGCGGCAACCGCCGCAGGGGGTCACCGGCAGATCGCTGCCCGCCACGACATAGACCTCGGCGATCTCACGCTCGCCCGCCGCGACCATGGCGGCAATCGCCCCGGCCTCGGCACAGGTGCCCTGCGGGTAGGCGACGTTTTCGACATTGCAGCCGCTGAACACCGCGCCCGACGCCGTGCGGATCGCCGCACCGACCTTGAAATTCGAATAGGGCGCATGGGCATTTTCCCGCACCATCACAGCCGCTTCGCGCAAATCAGTCATTAGGCTCTCCCTTTTTTCGGACTATAGAAAATTGCCCCGCCCTGTGCGATGCAAAACCACATGTCACCTTAATCGCCTCATAAAGCCTGCGTAAAATGACCCGCAAGGACGACGCTGGGGCAAAGCCACCTGCCGTGAAGATCGCCCCCCTGAAATGCCGCTTTGCTTGCGCGCAAAAATTAGTTTAACGCTAAACCATTATTCGGGAGGAGCATGAACGATGTCCGACACCCCCAACTTGCGCCAAGCAGCATTGGACTACCACGAACACCCCCGGCCCGGTAAGCTGGAGGTCCGCGCGACCAAACCGCTGGCCAATGGCCGCGATCTGGCCCGCGCCTATTCACCCGGCGTAGCCGAGGCCTGCATCGAGATCAAGAACGACCCCGACACCGCCGCCCGCTATACCTCGCGCGGCAATCTGGTGGCCGTGGTTACCAATGGCACCGCGGTGCTGGGGCTGGGCAATATCGGGGCGCTGGC
The DNA here is from genome assembly GCF_040148765.1 of Sulfitobacter sp. NFXS29. Classification (NCBI taxonomy): domain Bacteria; kingdom Pseudomonadati; phylum Pseudomonadota; class Alphaproteobacteria; order Rhodobacterales; family Roseobacteraceae; genus Sulfitobacter; species Sulfitobacter sp. NFXS29. Next base: position 220,069 of record NZ_JAGDED010000001.1, on the reverse strand, counting down.
CTCCAAACCGGTGATGGAGGGCAAAGCCGTGCTCTTCAAAAAGTTCGCCAATATCGACTGCTTTGACATCGAGCTGGACCAAGCCGACCCCGAAAAACTGGCCGAAATCGTCTGCGCGATGGAGCCGAGTTTCGGCGCGATCAACCTCGAAGACATCAAAGCCCCCGATTGTTTCGTCGTCGAGAAAATCTGCCGCGAGCGGATGAACATCCCCGTTTTCCACGATGACCAACACGGCACCGCCATCGTCGTCGGCGCCGCTGCGAAAAACGCGCTGCATGTGGCGGGCAAGAAGTTCGAGGACATCAAGATCGTCTCGACCGGTGGCGGGGCGGCGGGGATCGCCTGCCTCAACATGCTTCTGAAACTCGGTGTGAAGCGTGAAAACGTCTGGCTGTGTGACATCAACGGGCTGGTCTATGAAGGCCGGACCGAGGACATGAACCCCAGCAAAGCGGAATATGCGCAGAAGTCCGATCTGCGCACGCTGGACGATGTGATCGACGGGGCGGACCTCTTTCTTGGCCTGTCGGGCCCCGGCGTGCTGTCGCCTGAAATGGTCGCGAAAATGGCCAAACGCCCGATCATCTTTGCGCTGGCGAACCCGACGCCCGAAATTCTGCCCGATCTGGCCCGCGCCGTGGCACCCGACGCGATTATCGCCACCGGCCGCAGCGATTTTCCCAACCAAGTCAACAACGTGCTGTGTTTCCCCTTCATCTTTCGCGGTGCGCTGGATGTGGGCGCGACCACGATCAACGACGAGATGAAGATCGCCTGTATCGACGGTATCGCCGCCCTCGCCCGCGCCACGACAAGCGCCGAAGCGGCAGCGGCCTATCAGGGCGAGCAACTCACCTTTGGAGCCGATTACCTGATCCCGAAGCCCTTTGATCCGCGCCTCATCGGTGTGGTATCCTCTGCCGTGGCCAAGGCCGCGATGGAAACGGGCGTGGCCGCACGGCCCATCGAAGACCTCGACGCTTACAAACGCAAACTCGACGGGTCGGTCTTCAAATCCGCGCTGATCATGCGGCCGGTCTTCGAATCCGCCCGCTCCTCTCCGCGCCGTCTGGTCTTTGCCGAAGGCGAGGACGAGCGCGTGCTGCGCGCCGCCCAAGCGATCATCGAAGAGACGGTGGAACGGCCCATCCTCATTGGCCGCCCCGAGGTGATCGAACGGCGCATCGAAAAGGCCGGGTTGAACCTGCAACTGGGTCAGAACGTCGATCTGGTGAACCCCGAAAACGACCCGCGCTACCGCGACTATTGGGAGACCTATCACAGCCTTATGTGCCGCCGCGGCGTCAGCCCCGACATCGCGCGGGCGATCATGCGCACCAACACCACCGCCATCGGCGCAGTCATGGTGCATCGCGGAGAGGCCGACAGCCTGATCTGCGGCACCTTTGGCGAGTTTGGCTGGCATCTGAACTACGTCAATCAGGTGCTGGGCCGCGACGGTTTCCGCCCGCATGGCGCGCTGAGCATGATGATCCTCGAAGACGGCCCGCTGTTCATCGCGGATACGCAGGTGAACCTGCACCCCACCCCCGAACAGATCGCCGAGATTGCCATCGGGGCCGCCCGCCACGTCCGGCGCTTTGGGATTGAGCCTAAAGTCGCGCTTTGTTCGCAAAGCCAGTTTGGCAATCAGGGCGAAGGGTCGGGCAAACGCCTGCGCGCGGCGCTGCAAATCCTCGACGCAGGCAACCACGATTTCGTCTATGAAGGCGAGATGAACATCGACACTGCGCTTGATGCGGAATTGCGCGCGCGGCTGCTGCCTTGCAACCGGATGGAAGGGGCCGCCAATGTGCTGGTCTTCGCCCATGCCGATGCGGCCTCGGGCGTGCGTAACATCTTAAAAATGAAGGGCGATGGGCTTGAGGTTGGACCGATCCTAATGGGCATGGGCAACCGGGCGCATATCGTCTCACCCTCGATCACCGCGCGCGGGCTGCTCAACGTGGGTGCCATCGCGGGCACACCGGTCGCGCATTACGGCTAAGCCCCCAAGCAAAACGCCGCCCCCTTCGGGGGACGGCGCTACGTGGTCGGGAATAGGTTTATTTACGGGGCGTGGCGGGCTTGATGTCCGCGACGGAGGACGGGGCCTTGGCGGCGGGTTTTGCCGCGGCCTTGGCTTGCTTCTTCTTATTGCCGATTTTGTCACCCATGGTCGGGCCCTTTGTCATGCGAGGGGCGCTGGCCTCATGCCGCGCCTGCCCTCATCATGGCAAAAAGCGCGCCTCACGCTAATCCGTTTTCGACCATGATGTCGCAAACGAAGCGCCGCCCCGAAAGGCGGCGCAATGCCGCTTAGAACCGCCAGTTGAACGCGCGGCTGACGCCGATGCGCATGGTCCATTGATCATCAGAACCGGCCTGCGTGATCGGGCTGTCGGCCGCGTCATTCAGCAGACGTTGATAGGCCACGGCCCCCTCAAGCGCCCATGCCTCATCCAAGCGGTAGGTCGCCTGCACTTCGACGCCCGCCCCTAGCAGACCGCCTTCGGCCTCATAGGCCGCCAAGGTCGGCGTGGCCGTGTCGACGCCGAAGTAGGTGTCGGCGTAGGTGTCATTGCCAAGGCTGAAACGCGGGCCTGCGGTGATGGTCCAACGCTCATCGGGGCGGAAGATTACGTCAGCGCCGATGTCGCCGGTCACGCCTTCATGCCCGCCAAACCCTTGGCGCACTTTGCCGAAGACCTGCCAGTTCACCTCGCGGTAGACCACGCCAAAGCCAAGTTCGACCGCGGCGTCGATATCCTCAAGCCCCGCTAGTTTGGGGTGATCGGAACTGTCACGCTCGCCCAGATAGCGGAACGCGCCGGTAAAACCGAAACCGGTTTTGGGCGCTTCGCCGATGTTGGTGCCGATCTTGCGCCCGCCCCATTCGATCGAGCCAAAGGTAAAGGCCAAATCCGGCGTCGCGCGGTAGCTGCTGGCGCCCGGATAATCAGGTGCCGCCCCCACCCCGCCACGCAGGGCGAAGTTAAACGAACGGTCCTGCGCCGCCACCGGCAGCGCGGCAACCATGGCGAGGCAGGAGGCAAGGGGCAGAGAAAGGGCGAGACGCATGTGGGCAGGCTCCAAAGGTAATAGGGTTTCGAGGCAATCTAGCATGACGCGCCGCAACTGACAGGAACAATAGCGATCCGCTTGCCGAAATCTTTCTAAGCGGCCAGAGTGGCTGGAAATATTTGCGCGTCAGTACAGCTATACCCGGCCCGCGGGTTTGCCGCACAGTGCAACAGGAGGAGGAACACCATGGGATACCGCGACACCTACGACCGCTGGCAGGCCGATCCGGAAGCCTATTGGCTGGAGCAGGCAGAGGCGATCGATTGGGACATCGCGCCGACGCGCGCCCTGTTTGACCGGGGCGACCTTATCTATGAGTGGTTCGCCGATTCCAGTGTAAACACCTGCTACAACGCTGTGGACCGCCATGTGGAACAGGGCAACGGCAAGCGCGTGGCGATCATCTATGACAGCCCGATCACCGGCAATAAATCGACCCTGACCTATAGCGAATTGCAGGCACATGTCGCCTCGCTCGCCGGGGCGCTGGTGGCCCAAGGCATCGAGAAAGGCGACCGCGTGGTGATCTATATGCCCATGGTCCCCGAAGCGGTTGAGGCGATGCTGGCCTGCGCCCGGATTGGCGCGATCCATTCGGTGGTCTTTGGCGGTTTTGCCTCAAGCGAGCTGGCGGTGCGGATCGACGATTGCAAACCCAAGGCGATCATAGCCGCCTCTTGCGGGGTCGAGCCATCCCGCGTGGTGGATTACAAACCTTTGCTGGACGGCGCCATCGAACAGGCCACGCATAAGCCTGACACCTGCATCATTCTGCAACGGGGCCAGAAACCCTGTGAGTTGAACCCCGAGCGGGATATCGACTGGTACGCCGCCCAAGATGGCGTGCGTCCCGCGCCTTGTGTTCCGGTTGAGGGGAACCACCCGGCCTATATCCTTTACACCTCTGGCACCACCGGCGCGCCCAAGGGCGTGGTGCGCCCCACAGCGGGGCATCTGGTGGCGCTGAACTGGACGATGAAGAACATCTATAACGTCAATCCGGGCGAGGTGTTCTGGGCCGCGTCAGACGTGGGCTGGGTCGTGGGCCACAGCTACATCTGCTATGCCCCGCTGATCGCTGGCAACACCACCGTTGTGTTCGAGGGCAAGCCCGTTGGCACCCCCGATGCGGGCACCTTCTGGCGGGTGATCGAAGAGCATGGCGTGTCGAGCTTCTTCACCGCCCCCACCGCGATCCGCGCCGTAAAACGCGAAGACCCCAAGGGCGAAGAGATCAAAAAATACGACCTCTCCAGCCTGCGTGCGCTTTACCTCGCGGGGGAACGGGCCGATCCGGATACCGTCGAATGGGCGCAGGAAAAGCTGGGCAAACCGGTCTACGATCACTGGTGGCAGACCGAAACGGGCTACACCATCGTCGGCAACCCCGCAGGGCTTGAGGCGCTGCCGGTCAAGGTCGGCTCCCCCACCGTGCCGATGCCGGGCTATGACGTGCAAATCCTTGACGAGCGGGGCGAACCACTGCCTGCCGGAGAGTTGGGCGCGATTGCCATCAAACTCCCCCTTCCCCCCGGCACCCTGCCAGGCCTGTGGAACGCCGATGACCGCTTTCGCAAATCCTACCTCACCACCTTCCCCGGCTATTACGAGACCGGCGATGCGGGCCGGATTGATGAGGACGGCTATGTCTGGATCATGGCGCGCACCGATGACGTGATCAACGTCGCGGGCCACCGCCTGTCGACCGGCGCGATGGAGGAGGTTCTAGCGGGCCACCCCGATGTGGCGGAATGCGCGGTTGTGGGGGTCAGTGATGACCTCAAGGGCCAATCGCCCGTTGGTTTCTTGTGCCTCACCAAAGGCGTCGACCGCCCGCATGAGGAAATCGTCGCGGAATGCGTCACCCGAATGCGCGAGCAGATCGGCCCCGTCGCCGCCTTTAAACAGGCCGTGGTAGTGGACCGCCTGCCCAAGACCCGATCGGGCAAGATCCTCCGCGCGACCATCGTTAAAATCGCGGATGGGGAGGATTTCAAGCCGCCCGCGACCATCGACGACCCTGCGATTCTGGACGAGATTCGTGACGCGCTAAGGGGCATCGGCTACCCGCAAAGCTAACCAATCAGACCTATGGCGGTGGACCTTTGCAGGACTGGCGCTAAACTCAGACCCAAGGAAACGCGCGTGCCGTCCAGCCCGCGCGTTTTTTTTACAATTGCGTTGCTTGCGCGAAATATGCGAAGCGCCACCGGAAATGCCCTCTAGCGGGGCCAACCACGACAGCACATTCAGTGGGTCTTTTCCCTCCCGGAGCTTGCCCTCCGGCCGCGCAGAAAGGTTTTCGACGTGCAGACACCCTATTACCTGATCGACAAGGCCAATCTCCGCGACAATATGGAGAAGATCGCCCGCCTTCGCGCCCTTTCAGGCGCCCGTTGCCTGCTGGCGCTGAAATGCTTCGCCACATGGTCGGTCTTCGACTTCATGTCAGAATATATGGACGGCTCGACCTCCTCCTCGCTCTACGAGGTGCGGCTGGGGGCCGAGAAATTCCCCGGTGAGACCCATGCCTATTCCGTCGCCTATGCCGAGCATGAGATCGACGAGGTGTTGAGCCACGCCGACAAGATCATCTTCAACTCCATCGGCCAGCTCGACAAGTTCGACACCCAATCCTCGGGCCACATCCGCGGCCTGCGGGCGAATCCCGGCGTCTCGACCTCCGAGTTCGACCTTGCCGACCCCGCGCGGCCGTTCAGCCGTCTGGGCGAGCATGACCCGGCGGCGATTGACGCGGTCGCAGACCGGATTAGCGGGCTGATGTTCCACAACAACTGCGAGAACGAGAGTTTCGAGCGGTTCGACGAGATGCTGACCCTGATCGAAGACCGCTTTGGCGAAGTGCTGCATAAGATGGACTGGATCAGCCTTGGCGGCGGCATCCATTTCACCGGGGCGGACTACCCGCTTGATGATCTGGCGCTGCGGCTGAAATCCTTCGCCGAAGCTTTTGGCGTGCAGGTATATCTTGAGCCGGGCGAGGCCGCGATCACCGGGGCGGCGACGCTGGAGGTCACCGTGCTCGACACGATGCACAACGGCAAGAACCTTGCCATCGTCGACAGCTCGATCGAGGCGCATATGCTCGATCTGCTGATCTACCGCGAACCGGCCATGATCGCGCCCGACACAGGCGACCACGAATGGATGATCTGCGGCAAATCCTGCCTTGCGGGCGATATCTTTGGCGAGTTCCGTTTTGACGCGCCGCTGAAGGCGGGCGACCGCCTCTCGTTCCAAGACGCTGCCGGTTACACGATGGTAAAGAAAAACTGGTTCAACGGCGTCAAAATGCCCGGCATCGCAGTACGCGAGCTGGACGGAACCACCCGAATGGTGCGCGATTTCGACTATGACGATTTCGCCGCCGCCCTGTCGTGACAAGAAAGAGGTCAACACTATGAAACGCAATGTTCTTATCATCGGCGCGGGCGGCGTCGCACAGGTTGTGGCGCATAAATGTGCCCAGAATAATGATCGTTTGGGTGAGCTTCATATCGCCAGCCGCACGGTTTCCAAATGCGAGGCGATCATCGCCAGCGTGCATGAGAAAAACGCGATGAAACAGGACGGCGTGTTCAAGGCGCACGAAGTCGACGGTATGGACACCGACGCTGTCGCCGCCCTGATCAAGGAAACCGGCTGCCAGATCGTGATCAACGTGGGCTCGCCTTTCGTGAACATGACCGTGCTGCAGGCCTGCATCGACACCGGTGCCGCCTATATCGACACCGCGATCCACGAAGACCCCCGCAAAATCTGCGAGACCCCGCCGTGGTATGGCAACTACGAATGGAAGCGCCGCGAGGCCTGCGCCGAGGCGGGTGTGACCGCGATTCTAGGCGCTGGTTTCGATCCGGGCATGGTCAATGCCTTCGCCCGTTTCGCGGTTGATGAGTTCATGGACGAGGTCAAATCCATCGACATCGTCGACATCAACGCAGGCGACCACGGCAAGTATTTCTCGACCAACTTCGACCCCGAAATCAACTTTCGCGAGTTTACCGGCACAGTCTACAGCTGGCAGGAAGGCGCGTGGCAAGAGAACAAGATGTTCGAAGTGGGCCGCGAATGGGACCTGCCCGTGGTCGGCAAGCAGAAAGCCTATATGTCGGGCCATGATGAGGTGCATTCGCTGGCCGCGAACTACCCCGAGGCCGATGTGCGCTTCTGGATGGGCTTTGGCGATCACTACATCAATGTCTTCACCGTACTGCAGAACCTCGGCCTCCTGTCCGAGCAGCCGGTAACCACTGCCGAGGGGCTGGAAGTCGTACCGCTGAAGGTAGTGAAAGCCGTACTCCCCGACCCGTCTAGCCTTGCGCCGAACTACACCGGCAAAACCTGCATCGGCGACCTGGTGAAAGGCGTGAAGGACGGCGAGGAGGTTGAGGTTTTCGTCTACAACGTCGCCGATCACAAGGACGCCTATAACGAGGTCGGCAGCCAGGGCATTTCCTACACCGCAGGTGTGCCGCCCGTGGCCTTTGCGATGCTGATCGCCGATGGCACCTATGACACCGCCACCATGGTCAATGTCGAAGAACTGGACCCGAAACCGCTGTTCGACCTGCTGGATGACATTGGCCTGCCGACCCGCGTGAATGACGACAAGGGCGACCGCGCTTGGCACGAGGCGTGAGCCTCTCTTGAAACGCAAAAGGCGACCCCCGAGGGGGTCGCCTTTTTTAATGCCAGCTACGAAAATTAGTATTTCGCAGCGAAGTCATCGACTTGACGCTCGGCCTCATCTTTGGCGATGCCATAGCGTTCTTGAATCTTACCCACCAGTTGCTCGCGATTGCCGCGCGCTTCGGTGATTTCATCATCGGTCAGATCACCCCATTGCGATTTCACCGCGCCGGTCATCTGGTTCCAATTGCCTTCGATACGGTCCCAATTCATGTCAGGTCTCCTTTCATAGGCTGTGAAGATGCGGGATTGTCCCGCTCTTGCAGGCACAACGCTGGCGCGAAGTCAGGGTTCCCTGCCGGAGGAGCGCAGAGGCGGAAAGACGCCGTCTGCAGGGCCGCAGTGACGGGGGACGTTAGTTGAACTGTTCCGAGATTAACCGCTCTTCCAACCCATGACCGGGATCGAAGAGGATCCGATGGCTCACGCTTGGATCCGAAGAGACCTCAACCGTGGTCACATCGCGGTGCGATTGCCCGTCGGCATCCGCCATCACGGGGCGTTTTTGCGGCTCTTGCACATCAAAGCGCACCGTCGCCCGTTTCGGCAGCAACGCCCCGCGCCAGCGGCGTGGACGGAAGGCGGCGATCGGGGTCAAGGCCAGCACGTCCGAACCAATTGGCAGGATCGGCCCATGCGCGGAATAGTTATAGGCGGTGGAGCCCGCAGGCGTCGCGACCAGCGCCCCATCACAGACCAGTTCCTCCATCCGCTGCCGCCCATCTATCGTGATGCGCAGCTTGGCCGCCTGCGGCCCGGCACGCAGCAGGGACACCTCATTGATCGCCAGCGCGGTCGAGATGGTCCCGTCGATATGAGTGGCACGCATGACCAGAGGGTTGATCACCGCCTCTTCCGCCGCCGCCAGCCGCGCTTGCAAGTCGCCCTCGCGGTAAGCGTTCATCAAAAAGCCGATGGTGCCGCGGTTCATCCCATAGACCGGCGCGTCCATGTCTTGGGTGCTGTGCAGCGTGTGCAGCATGAAGCCGTCACCCCCCAAGGCCACGATCACCTCGGCCTGACGCAGGGGCACGTCACCATAGCGCCCTATCAAAGCGGCCCGCGCCGTTTGGGCCACGCTGGCCCGGCTGGCCACAAAAGCGATCTTTAGAGACATGTCAGCAGGCTCATTCCGGCGAAGTTTCCGATCATCGGCGTTTGGGGCCAAAACAATCACATTATTCCGCGCGCCACCAGTGTTGACGCACATATCTTGCAACCTGTCGGTTTACAGCCTTCACCTCGGCCCGCGTTTCCGATAGGCAACACGCGAAACCAGCCCCAATGAGGATCCCCTGATGTCCGATTTCTTCACCAAATCTCTTGCTGATTCCGACCCGGCCCTCGCCGCTGCGATTGATGCCGAACTGGGCCGCCAGCGCGACGAGATCGAGTTGATCGCCAGCGAGAACATCGTCTCTGCTGCGGTGCTCGAGGCGCAGGGCAGCATCATGACCAACAAATACGCCGAAGGCTATCCGGGCCGTCGGTATTATGGCGGGTGCGAGCATGTCGACGTGGCCGAGAACCTTGCCATCGAACGCGCCTGTGCGCTGTTCGACTGCGCATTCGCCAACGTCCAGCCGAACTCGGGCAGCCAAGCGAACCAAGGTGTCTTTACCGCGCTGCTGCAACCCGGCGACACCATTCTGGGGATGAGCCTTGATGCCGGGGGTCACCTGACCCACGGGGCCAAGCCGAACCAATCCGGCAAATGGTTCAACGCCGTACAATACGGTGTGCGCAAGCAGGACAACCTGTTGGACTACGATCAGGTTGCCGAACTGGCTGCCGAGCATAAGCCCAAAATGATCATCGCCGGCGGCTCCGCCATTCCGCGCCAAATCGACTTTGCCAAAATGCGTGAGATTGCCGACAGCGTCGGTGCCTACCTGCTGGTCGATATGGCGCATTTCGCGGGCCTCGTGGCGGCGGGTGAGCACCCCTCCCCCTTCCCGCACGCGCATGTGGCGACGACCACGACACACAAGACCCTGCGCGGCCCGCGCGGCGGCATGATCTTGACCAATGACGAAGCGATCTCGAAAAAGATCAACTCCGCCATTTTCCCCGGCATTCAGGGCGGCCCCTTGATGCATGTGATCGCGGCCAAGGCCGTGGCCTTTGGCGAAGCACAGCGCCCCGAGTTCAAAGCCTACGCCAAGCAGGTCATCGCCAATGCGCAGGCGCTGTCGGATCAGTTGATCAAAGGTGGCCTCGACACCGTGACCCATGGCACCGACACCCATGTGGTGCTGGTCGATCTGCGCCCGAAAGGCGTGAAGGGCAACGACACCGAAAAGGCTCTGGGCCGGGCGCATATCACCTGCAACAAGAACGGCGTGCCGTTTGATCCCGAAAAGCCGATGATAACTTCGGGCATCCGTCTCGGCTCCCCTGCTGGCACGACGCGCGGCTTTGGTGAGGCTGAGTTCCGCCAGATCGCCGATTGGATTATCGAAGTGGTCGACGGGCTTGCGGCCAATGGTGCTGAAGGCAATGCCGAGGTTGAGGCGAAAGTCGCCGCCAAAGTCGAAGCGCTGTGCCAGCGTTTCCCGATGTATCCGAACCTCTGAGAAGTTTGGCCCTCGCAGGGATGCGGGGGCCTTTCTTTGCCCGGAATCAAGGCGCCCCGCGCCGCCGGGCAGCACCCGACCGCCCCATGGGCGGGCGCTTTTGCAGCGGCACAAGCCAAACCAACCCCACATCAAACTTGAGAAATTAAGTGGTATCGACATCGCTTGTGATGCTCACCCGCGGTCCGGCGCTGCCCTCTGGTGCATTGTTACGCTTCCCCTTGCCGATCCCCCCTCCCCGCGCCACATTCTTCTGCAAAGGAGAACCGCATGATCATTCACCCCAAAGGCAGCCGCCCCTCTGAACCCGGCCCCGAAGATTACTTCACCGGAGAGGTCGAGATGGCCCCGCTGATCTCTGCCCCGGCCCCCGCGCGCCTGCGCGGGGTGACGGTGACCTTCCAGCCCGGAGCGCGCACGGCGTGGCATGTCCACCCCTTGGGCCAGACCCTGATCGTCACCGAAGGCACCGGCCGCGCCCAGACCGAAGGCAGCCCGGTGCAAACGCTGAACAAAGGCGATGTCGTCTGGTTCGGGCCCGGAGAGAAACACTGGCACGGCGCCGCGCCAGACAGCGCCATGACCCATATCGCTCTGCAAGAGGCGCAGGTCGGCGAGGCTGTAGAATGGATGGAAAAGGTGACGGACGCGGATTACGACCCGGCCTGAGCCCTTGGGCGCGGCGGCTTAAACGTAGCCGCGCCACCAAAGCCAGATCACGAAGCCCACGAAAACCACGAGGATGTTAAAGGCCACCCCCGCCAAGCGATCCAGAATGATCCCGCGCCGCCGGGCCTTGGGGTCGATCTCACGCAGATGCGCCGTGACCCGGTTGAAGGCCGCCCAAACGGGGGCATCCTCCAACTGGCGGGCGATATGAGGGTTGGCGACCAGATGTTCGGTCTTGCTCAGCAACACCCCATCGCCGCGAATGCCGCGCGGCAGTTCCGGCCCGGCGCGGTGAAACGCCTCGCGCAGATCGCGGGCTTTGATGCGCAGCCGATCCTCGAACAGGGGGCGCAGCGCCTCGGCGCGGGTGTTGAAATCTTGGCGGTCAATCATGCGTGCATCTAATCGCTCTGGTCCCCGGGCTGCAATGCCCGTAATTTGACCGCATGTTGAATTACACCGAATATGGCGAAGCCGCCGCCGACCGTCCGTCCCTGTTTATCGTTCATGGCCTCTATGGCTCTGGCCGCAACTGGGGCGTCATCGCGAAACGCCTGTCAGACGAGCGCCACGTCGTCACGGTGGACATGCGCAACCACGGCAGCAGCCCGCATCACGACACCCATAGCTACCCCGAGATGGCGCAGGATCTGGCCGAGGTAATCACGCATCTTGGCGGCCCGGTGGACATCTGCGGTCACTCCATGGGCGGCAAGGCGGTGATGATGCTGGCGCTGACCCAGCCCGATCTGCTGCGCCGGGTGATCGTCGCCGATATCGCGCCCGTCACCTATGGCCACACACAACAGATGTTCATCGACGCCATGCGCGGCGTGGACCTCACCCAGATCGAACGCCGCTCGGACGCCGAAGCGCAACTGGCCACAGCCGGGGTAGAGCGCGCGCTGCAGAGCTTCTTTACCCAATCGCTCGACGTGCCCGGAAAACGCTGGCGGCTGAACCTTGACGCGCTCGAGGCTGAGATGCCCAAGATCATTGGCTGGCCCGAGGACGTGAGCGGGCAGTTCGAGGGGCCGACCCTGTTCCTCTCGGGAGGGGCCTCGGACTATGTCCAGTCCGAACACCGCGAGGCGATCAAGGCGCTTTTCCCGCAGGCGCGCTTTGCCAAAATCCCCGGCGCGGGGCATTGGCTTCACGCAGAAAAACCGCGCGAGTTCGAGGCGACGCTGCGCATCTTCCTCAATACCGAAGGGTCCGACCAGCCAAGCTGATCCCTTCAGCAGCCCCAGCAGCCCCCGGATCGCTGCCCTTGAGGGGGTGAAGCCACAACGCCACCCTTATTTCTCGGGCCGTGATGGCCATTCCCCCCTTGCAGCCAGAGCCGCCTTGCCTATAAGGCAGGACAATTTGCAAATTTAGGGGGCCGCCATGCCGAAACGTACCGACATCCAGTCGATCATGATCATTGGTGCGGGGCCGATTGTCATCGGACAAGCCTGCGAGTTTGACTATTCCGGCGCTCAAGCCTGTAAGGCGCTGAAAGAGGAAGGCTACCGCGTCATCCTCGTCAACTCCAACCCGGCCACGATCATGACCGATCCAGGGCTCGCCGATGCCACCTATATCGAGCCCATCACACCTGAAATCGTCGCCAAGATCATCGAAAAAGAGCGCCCCGACGCGCTGTTGCCCACCATGGGCGGCCAAACCGGGCTGAACACCTCGCTCGCGCTCGAAGAGATGGGTGTGCTTGAGAAATTCGGCGTCGAGATGATCGGTGCCAAGCGCGAAGCCATCGAAATGGCCGAAGACCGCAAGCTCTTCCGCGAGGCGATGGACCGTTTGGGCATCGAAAACCCCAAAGCCACCATCGTCACCGCGCCCAAGCGCGAGGACGGCAAGAAAGACCTCGCCGCTGGCGTGAACCTCGCCCTTGAGGCGCTGGAATACGTCGGCCTGCCCGCGATCATCCGCCCCGCCTTTACCATGGGCGGCACCGGCGGCGGCGTGGCCTACAACCGCGAGGATTATGAATTCTACTGCCGCTCAGGCATGGACGCCTCGCCGATGGGGCAAATCCTCGTCGATGAGTCGCTGCTGGGCTGGAAAGAATACGAGATGGAGGTGGTGCGCGACACCGCCGACAACGCCATCATCGTCTGCTCGATCGAGAACATCGACCCGATGGGCGTGCATACCGGCGACAGCATCACCGTGGCCCCAGCCCTGACGCTCACGGACAAAGAATACCAGATCATGCGCAACCACTCCATCGCCGTGCTGCGCGAGATCGGGGTGGAGACCGGCGGCTCCAACGTGCAATGGGCCGTGAACCCCGCCGATGGCCGCATGGTCGTAATCGAAATGAACCCGCGCGTTTCGCGCTCCTCGGCGCTGGCGTCCAAGGCCACCGGCTTCCCCATCGCCAAGATCGCGGCGAAGCTCGCCGTGGGTTTCACGCTGGACGAGCTCGACAACGACATCACCGGCGTTACGCCCGCGTCTTTCGAGCCGACCATCGACTATGTGGTCACCAAGATCCCCAAATTCGCCTTTGAGAAATTCCCCGGCGCCGAGCCTTACCTCACCACCGCGATGAAATCGGTGGGCGAGACCATGGCCATCGGCCGCACCATCCACGAAAGCCTGCAAAAGGCGCTGGCGTCGATGGAATCGGGCCTCACCGGCTTTGACGAAGTGGCCATCACCGGTCTCAACAGCGACCTGCCCGGCGACGCGCCAGAGAATATGGCAGCGCTGATCAAAGCCGTGTCGGCGCCCACGCCCGACCGAATGCGCACCATTGCCCAAGCGATGCGTCACGGCATGTCCGACGACGATCTGCACGCACACACGATGTTCGACCCGTGGTTCCTTGCCCGCATCCGCGAGATCATCGAAGCCGAAGAGGGCATCCGTGCCAGCGGCTTGCCCGACGATGCCGATACCTTCCGCGAGTTGAAGATGATGGGCTTCACCGATGCCCGGCTCGCCATGCTGACCGACAGCCGCGAAGCGCAGGTTCGCGACGCGCGGCTGGCTCTCGGTGTCAAAGCCGTCTTCAAACGCATCGACACCTGCGCCGCCGAATTCGAAGCGCAGACCCCCTACATGTACTCCACCTACGAAAGCCCATTGATGGGCGAGGCGGAATGCGAAGCGCGGCCATCAGACCGCAAAAAGGTCGTCATCCTCGGCGGTGGCCCAAATCGCATCGGCCAGGGCATCGAGTTCGACTATTGCTGCTGCCACGCCTGCTATGCGCTGACCGACGCGGGCTATGAGACCATCATGGTCAACTGCAACCCCGAGACGGTTTCGACCGACTATGACACCTCGGATCGTCTGTACTTTGAGCCACTGACCTTTGAGCACGTCATGGAAATCCTGCGCGTCGAGCAGGAGAACGGCACGCTGCACGGCGTCATCGTTCAGTTCGGCGGCCAGACCCCCTTGAAGCTTGCCAACGGCCTGCAAGAGGCCGGCATCCCGATCCTTGGCACCACGCCCGACATGATCGATCTGGCCGAAGACCGCGAGCGTTTCCAGCAGCTTGTGCTGAACCTTGGCCTGAAACAACCACACAACGGCATCGCCCATTCCGACGCCGAAGCGATGGAAATCGCCAAGGAAATCGGCTTTCCGCTGGTGATCCGCCCCTCCTACGTTCTGGGGGGCCGCGCGATGGAGATCGTCCGCGACCAAGCCAGCCTTGAGCGCTACATCACCAACGCGGTGGTCGTGTCCGGCGACAGCCCCGTGTTGCTCGACAGCTACCTCTCGGGCGCGGTTGAGCTGGATGTCGACGCCCTCTGCGACGGCGAGAATGTCCATGTCGCGGGCATCATGCAACATATCGAAGAGGCGGGCGTTCATTCCGGCGACAGCGCCTGCTCCCTGCCGCCCTACTCGCTCCCGCGCGAGATCATCGCAGAGGTCGAAGAGCAGACCCGCGCGCTGGCAAAAGCGCTTAACGTCGTGGGCCTGATGAACATCCAGTTCGCGGTGAAGGACGGTGAGATTTACCTCATTGAGGTCAACCCCCGCGCCTCGCGCACTGTGCCCTTCGTGGCCAAAGCGACGGACAGCGCCATCGCTTCCATCGCCGCGCGGATCATGGCTGGGGAGCCGCTCAGCAACTTCCCGCAGCGCCCGCCCTACCCCGATCAAGCCGCATATGAAGACACCCTTCCGCTGGGCGATCCGATGACACTGGCCGACCCGAATATGCCGTGGTTCTCGGTCAAAGAAGCGGTGCTGCCCTTCGCCCGTTTCCCCGGCGTCGACACGCTTTTGGGGCCGGAAATGCGCTCTACCGGCGAGGTCATGGGCTGGGACCGCGACTTCCCCCGCGCTTTCCTCAAGGCGCAGATGGGCGCGGGCAACCCACTGCCGCGCAACGGCTGTGCCTTCCTCTCGGTCAAGGACGCCGACAAGGGCCAGAACATGCTGGAGGCCGCGGAAATCCTGCTGGGCCAAGGCTTTACCCTGATCGGCACCCGCGGCACCGCAGAATGGCTCACCGCCAATGGCCATGCCTGCGATGTGGTGAATAAGGTCTACGAAGGCCGCCCCGACATCACCGACATGATGAAAAACGGCGATGTGCATCTGGTGATGAACACCACCGAGGGCGCGCAGGCGGTCGAAGACAGCAAGTCGATCCGCTCCATCGCGCTCTATGACAAGATCCCCTATTTCACCACCGCCGCAGGCGCCCATGCCGCGGCACTGGCGATCAAGGCGCAGGCCGAGGATGCAATCGGTGTGAAAGCACTTCAGGGGTAAGAAATCGGGGCTGTCCATTGGGCAGCCCCTTTTTTCAGGCGGCACAGTGCCCGCTTAGCTGATGATGCACCTTATCCAGCAAAGCTGGGGCGCAAAACGCATCCGTGTGGCGTGCGACACGCTGACCTCTTTGGCCTCCAAGCCGATCTGCGCAATCGGTTCGTGGGTAAAACTTGTCTCGACCAGCACCAGACGGTCGCCATCGGCCATCA
Source organism: Sulfitobacter sp. NFXS29 (assembly GCF_040148765.1). Taxonomy (NCBI): domain Bacteria; kingdom Pseudomonadati; phylum Pseudomonadota; class Alphaproteobacteria; order Rhodobacterales; family Roseobacteraceae; genus Sulfitobacter; species Sulfitobacter sp. NFXS29. The sequence goes on along the minus strand of NZ_JAGDED010000001.1, from coordinate 204,063 downwards.
GCGGCACGCGCTCACGCGAGAGACCGGCGACAAAGTCGAGATCGAGCAGGCTGTCCAGACCGATCCCCTGCGAGAAATCCACTGCGAGGATCCGACGGCCTAGACTGTCACAGTCCAGAATGCAGCGCACCTGAGTGATCCGCAAAGAAACCTCATACCCGGTGAGCTGCTCTGCGACCGATTGCAGCCCCAAGAGATCATCGGCGGTGATCGGCGTTGTCTGGCGCGACAGGCTGTCGGCGATGACGGCGGCGGCATCGGTCGCCATCCCGCGCACCCGAAACGCATCCGTAAAGGTCAGCATCGCCATGATCGACCAGACCAACAAAGGCAGCAACACCAAGAAGGCAATTGTCTGGCTGCCCTCTTCGGACTGGAAAAAACGCTTTAATGAAATCGCCCTCATCCGCGTGGCTCCGTTACGAAAGCGGTGGTGACCCGCACGCCATATTGCCCGTCGGACCCTTCGGGCAGTTGACGGCCTAAACCGGTCCCCGGCAAAAGCGGCTCAAAAAGACGACACACCCGCATCATCATCAGATTGTTCTGCTGGCCGGGTAGAAAACCGTTTGCGGGATCGAAATCTTCGTCCCGGTCCACGCAAGGCGCAGGGCCGCTCAAATCGGCCCAATCGGCAATCGGCAAGGCGCGCATCTCGATCCGGATATTCTCCAGGCAGCCCGCATCAAAGACCGAACGCTCGCAAATCAGCGCCTTCATCGCGTCATAGCCCGGCGTGGCGCCGGTCGCCAAACGCACGTCCCGAACCGCCAAATTCGTGGCACGGCGCAGCATGATCTCACGCGCGCTCCACAGGCCGGTCTCAAGCGCGAGGAAAAAGAAGTAAAAGACCAGCGGCAACAAGATGACGAACTCAACGGTGACCCCGCCCGCCTCGGACCGGCGAAAGCGGTCTTTGAGAAAGCGGATCATTTCGTCAGCCTCAGCATAGAGATGGATGCGGCGATCATGTCGAATGCGGTTTGAATTTCCAAACCCTGAACGTCGAAGTAATGGGCCTCGGATGAGGCGCAATCTTTCAGGAGGTTGAGCGAATTGGTACTGTCGACATCCATACCGATGGAATAGACCACGACCCCAGCGGTATTTGCGACACCGCAGATTTGACGCAGCCGCCGGTCCTTCTCGCTCGCACTGGTTGTGTTGGTTACATAGTCTCGGAAATCTATGGCTCGATTTGCAGCACCTGAACGCCGTCGGATGCCATATAGGTTGTAACCAAAGTAATAGGGGGACATTTCGGCCCAAACCTGAGGCCAAGTCAGGTCCTCTTCTTCCGCGCGCCATGCATCACCGAAATTTGGATGGTCAATTAGCCTGTAATCGCTCCAAATTCGGTCATTGGAAGAGGAATGGGTGGCGTAGAAGTATCTTTCTGGATAGGGGTACTGCCCATCGTTTTCATAGGAATTTTCGGGAGAATCTACAGTATAGTAGTCTGTATTTCCTACACTGGTTCGCGTCACCCCAGATGGGCCGGACGTATAGTTTGGGTGAAGCCGGTATTCCTCACGGTTCTCGCCGTCAGTCATCAAGACCAAAACCTTCATACTGTTATCGGCGTCATAGGGGTGCGGACGGCCTCGAAACTCCGGCTCAATGCGCCCTGATGTAACCAAATTTGCCACGGGGACTTGTGCGGAAGGGTCAAGCAATGCCAACCCCCACTTGGCCCCGATATCAATTGAGGTCGACCCCTCCCCCGTTAAAGCCGCAATCTGAGCTTGCAATTCACGCACCGAGCTGGACAGCGGGGTAATGGGAAAACCGGCATCAAATCGGCAGACCCACTGTCCTGCGGTGGGATACCATGCGGACATATTTCCGATCAAAAAATGGCCTGTGCGCTGTAGCTCCTTGCTTGTGCTTAACCCTAATTGGATGAAATCATCCGCATCGAAATCAACACAGTCTGAATATGCGTGTTCCTCCGTTACTGAATATTGGCTAAGAAGCTCTTCTCCGGCATTCACCTTGGTCGAATACGGAACGATAGAAATCGATACACGCCCCTCTTCGGAATCGCTCAGGATCGTCTCAACAAAATCACTGGCCGCATTTTTGAGTAGGTCAAGCTTGATCATCCTACTGCGGTCGCTGGTCCTTTCATTCATCGAGCCCGACACGTCGAGCACGAGCGAAATCTCGATATCTTCCACCCGCTCGGTCGCCTCTGACGTAACCGTCATGCCAAGCGTGTCGATGTCGAAAAACCGGAAGAAATAGGTGTTCAGCCCGGCGGGAAGCGAGGCTTCGACCGTCCGCCCCACCAGAATGCCGCCGATCTTCTCTTCGCTCGTGTCGATCGCCACCTCGGATGGGTCAAGCCCCGCAGAAGTCAGGTAGCTGCGCACGACCTCTTCGGGGTCGAGGTCTTGCGACAGGCTGGCCGCGGCCAACACGGCGTTGTCGAGATGGGTCTGAAATGTGGTCCGCGTCCGCTCGTGGTTCGCCAGATCCACGGCGAGACCGCCAAAGATCGTAATGCCGAAAAACACGACCAACATGAGGACCAGCATCCCGCCGGCCTCGTCTTTGGAAAACCGCTTCACCCGATCGAAAAGCATTCGACTAATAACTTTGCGCCTCATGACACCTCTCTTTTTCGGAGGTTGAAATCGTAAGTAAATTCTGTGCTCTAGGCTGCGGCATCCGCCATTGGTGGACCTGTAAATCACGCGCCGAAATGGCCGCTGCCCTAAAAAAATCTGTCTGTCTTGTTCAATTAATGATTGCTAACGAGCGATCACTGCGCCCTAGCGGTTGCATAGTCAAGCCAGCGCGTATCGCCCTAGGCGCTCAAATTTTGCAACTGTAGCGGCATTCACACGCCTGCCACCTCAAAGCCGTGGCAAGTCCTGCGCGGTTTCGCTAAACTATGGAACCTGCACCTTGCTGCCCCCTGCGTCAGCGTGCGCCGACCATGACAACGGCCCCTTGCAATTCCACCGGGGCTGCTCAGCTTTAGTAGACCAGCCACGCCGTTGGAGAGAAAGGGATCACACCGATGTATCAAGCCGCCATCACCGGCACGGGCGTTTTCACGCCTCAGCAGACCATCACCAACGCCGAACTGGTCGAAGCCTTCAACGCCTATGCCGACCTCTACAACGCCGAGAATGCCGAGGCGATCGACGCGGGCACCCTAGAGGCCAAGGCGCATTCTTCGGAAGAGTTCATCGTCAAAGCCAGCGGCATCGAGCAGCGCTATGTCATGGACAAATCCGGCGTGTTGGACCCTAATGTCATGCATCCCCTGCTGCGCCAGCGCGCGGATGAGGAACCCTCCCTGATGGCGGAAATGGCCGTTGATGCTGCACAAAAGGCGCTCGCCGCCGCTGGAAAGACCGCCGAAGATGTGGATGCGGTGATCTGCGCGGCTTCCAATCTTGAGCGCGCCTACCCTGCCGTGGCCATCGAAATTCAAGAGCTTCTGGGCGTGAAGGGATTTGCCTTCGACATGAATGTGGCTTGTTCTTCGGCCACATTTGGCATTCAGGCGGCGGCGGATATGATCCGCTCTGGCTCTATCCGCTCTGCCTTGGTGGTGAACCCGGAGATTTGCTCCGCCCACCTCGAATGGCGCGACCGGGATTGCCACTTCATCTTTGGCGATGTCGCCACCGCCACGCTGCTGGAGCGTGCCGAAGATGTCGAAGGCCCCTGTTTCGATGTCATCTCCACCCGATGCGCGACTGAGTATTCCAACAACATCCGCAACAACAACGGCTTCCTCCGCCGGTCCCGCCCCGACGGGCTGAGCGACCGACGCGATATGCAGTTCATGCAGAATGGGCGCAAAGTGTTTAAGGAAGTGTTGCCCATGGTGGCCGATCATATCGGCGGGCATATGGCCGACAATGGGCTGGTCTCCGACGACCTTAAACGCATTTGGCTGCATCAGGCGAACAAATCGATGAACGATTTCATCGGGCGCAAGGTGCTGGGCCGGGAGCCTGAGCAGGGCGAACAGCCCAACATTCTGCAAGACTACGCCAATACCTCCTCCGCTGGCTCGATCATCGCTTTCGCGAAGAATTCCGATGACCTGCAAGACGGGGACACAGGACTGATCTGCTCTTTCGGCGCGGGCTATTCCGTCGGATCGGTGATCGTTAAAAAGCGCGGTTAACCGCCCGCGCCTTGCCCCGCCCGCCTGCGAGATTGAGGCGGGGTTTCTATCTTGATCCGCTGTCATGGGCGGCGTAACACCCTGCCCATGGCAAAGCTCTACTTCAATTACTCCACCATGAACGCTGGCAAATCCACTGTGCTGCTACAGGCGGCGCATAACTATGTGGAGCGCGGCATGGTGCCCTTTTTGCTGACCGCGCAGTTCGACAATCGCGCTGGCGAAGGGCGCATCGCCTCGCGCATCGGCATCGGGCAAGAGGCCGATACCTTCGCCCCGGGCGAAGACCTTTTGGCCAAAATCGAAAGCCGGTTGGAGCAAGGCCCCTGCGCCTGTATCTTTGTCGATGAGGCGCAGTTTCTTGAGGTCGAGCAGGTCTGGCAACTGGCCCGCGCGGTGGATGATTTGGGCGTGCCGATCATGTGCTTTGGGCTGCGGGTCGATTTCCGGGGTGAGCTTTTCCCCGGCTCTGCCACGCTGCTCGCGCTGGCCGATGAGATGCGCGAAGTGCGCACCATCTGCCACTGCGGCAAGAAGGCCACGATGGTGGTGCGCCGCGACGCCGAAGGGCAAGCGATGCGGGACGGCGCGCAGGTGCAGATCGGCGGGAACGAGACCTATGTCTCACTCTGCCGCAAACACTGGCGCGCCGCCGTGGGCGATGGCTAAACCCGGTTCGGCGGGGTGCTTCCGTCGATAAAGGCTTGTAGATTGGCCACCGCCATCAGCCCCATATCGACGCGGACCTCATGCGCCGCTGTGCCTAGATGCGGCAGCAGCACGACATTGTCGAGATCCCGCAGCGCCTCCGGCACTTTAGGCTCGAATTCATAGACATCCAGCCCGGCGCCGCCGATGCGCCCCGCTTGCAAGGCCGCGATCAACGCCGCCTCCTGCACCACATCGCCGCGGGCAATGTTGATCAGACGCGCATGGGGCTGCATCGCCCCGAGCACGGCCTCATCGATCAAATGCCGCGTCGCACCGCCGCCGGGCACGGCCACGACAAGCACATCAACAGCCTCCGCCAGCGCAGTCAGGCTTTCGACACGGGTGGCCGGGAACTCCACCTCCTTCGCGCTGCGGTTAAAATAGCTGACCTGCATCTCGAACCCATAGTGACACCGCCGCGCGATGGCCTGCCCGATCCGACCCATGCCGACGATGCCGACCCGCTTGCCGGTCAGGTGCAGCCCCAGCATCTGGGTCGGGTGCCACCCTTCCCACGCGCCCGCGCGGACCAACCGCTCCCCTTCGGCGGCGCGGCGGGCGGACATCAGCATCAGCGTCATGGCGACATCCGCCGTCGCATCGGTGACAGCGCCGGGGGTGTTGGTCACCTCCACCCCCGCCGCGCGGGCCGCCGCGGCGTCGATATGATTATAACCAACGCCGAAATTGGCGAGGATCTTGCAGCGCGGGGCGGGCACATCGGCAAAGACTTCGGCCGAGAACACATCCCCCAAGGTCGGCATCACCCCGTCATAGTCGCGCAAAGCCGCGCGCATTTCTTCGGCCGAGAGGGGCGCGGTTTCCCCGCGAACGGTTACTTCGCAGCCCGTCAAGGTGCTGGTGACCTCTTTGGGCAAGGGCCTGGCAATCAGTATCTTTTTCAATGCATCCGCCCTCCTTCGGGCACTTTTTGATCGGGCGACAACAGCACGATCTCTCCGTCCTTATCCGGCAGACCAAGCACCAGCACTTCGGACATGAAAGGCCCGATCTGGCGCGCGGGGAAATTCACCACGGCAACGACCTGTCGCCCCACCAACGTCTCGGGTGTATAATGCGCCGTGATCTGGGCAGAGGTCTTACGCTCCCCGATCTCAGCGCCGAAATCCACCCAGAGTTTGATCGCCGGTTTGCGCGCCTCGGGGAAGGCTTCGGCCCGGGTCACGGTGCCCACGCGAATGTCGACCTTGAGAAAATCGTCAAAAGTGATCTCAGCCATTGGCCAGTTCCCGCGATCTGTCCGCGGCAGCGGCCACGGCGCGTTTCAACAAGGGCAGGAAGCCTTCGGTCTCATCCATCAAAACCTCAAGCGCCGCTTGGGTGGTGCCATTCGGGCTGGTCACGTTGACGCGAAGCTGGGCGGGGTCTTCTTCGGCCTGCATCGCCAGCGCCCCTGCCCCGGCCACGGTCGCCTTGGCCAATTGCATGGCCAATTCTTCGGGCAAGCCTTGGGCCACCCCGGCGGCGGCCATGCATTCGATCATGTGAAAGACATAGGCCGGGCCCGAGCCGCTGACCCCCGTGACCGCGTCGATCTGCGCCTCTTCGGACAGACGTACGACATCCCCCACGGCGCTGAGCAGGGTCTCGGCCTCATCCAAAGATCGGCTGCCCGCCTTGGCGTTGCCAACGATGGCGGTGATCCCTTTGGAAATGGCAGCGGGGGTATTGGGCATGGCCCGCACGATGGGTGTGTCGCCGCCGAGGACGTTTTCGAAATAGCCGATGGTGGTGCCCGCTGCGACGCTGACGAAAAGCGTCTCGCCGTTGCCCATCGCCTGAAGCGTCGGCAGCGCATCCGCCATCATCTGCGGCTTAACCGCCACCAGCACCACGGCCGGAGCGGCAGGCAGCGTGGCGTTGAGGTTCACGCCCGTGCTTTGCAACCAATCGGAGGGCTTGGGGTCTACCACCCAAACCGAGCTTGCGGGCAGTCCCTTTGCCAGCCAGCCTTCCAACATGGCCGATCCCATTTTGCCACAGCCCAGCAAAACCAAGCCGTCGCGCGCCACTCTGCCGTCTTTCATCGTCATCCCCCGAAGTTGTTCGGGGACTTTGTTACGCCCGGCCGTAAGCCTCTGCAATGGCGACGTCGATCGCGGCCTTGGGGGTTTGATCGCCCCAGACGAGCAATTGCAGCGCGGGGTAGTAGCGTTCGGCGCTCATGACAGCGGCACCGATCATCGTATCAATCTGCTCTGGCCCCGCGACCTGCCCACCGGCCAGCACCAAGCCGTAGCGGTAGACCATCAGCTGCTGATCCGGCCAGAAACTGAAAGCCCCCGCCCAGCATTGATCGTTGACCAGGTTTAACAATTCGTAAAGCTGCGGCAGTTTTTCGGCAGGCGGCTCCATCTCGAAGGTGCAAATCAGGCGCAGCGTTTCGTCATAGGCAGACCATGCCAGCGTGATCGAATAAGTTCGCCATTGGCCTTCGACAGCCATGGCGATCTGGTCATCCGCCACGCGGTCGAACTCCCAATCATGGTGCGCCGCGATATTTTCAACGATATCAATCGGGTGAACGTCTTCTTCAAGGTAATGCTCGGACAGGGCCATTTCGCCACCTCTCAATCTGTTCCACGGGGCGGGACGTGGCCCACCATTCATGGAAGCCTGCACAAATAGGCGTGTAGGTTCACATCACCTATACAAGATATGGTGCTTCTAGCGGAACAGTCTGGCAAGGTTTTTCTTGGGGATAACCACAATTGATAGGGGATAACCGCAATAACTTGTGGGTAAATCGCGGAAAACGTCTACAATTTGGAGAGCGGTGCTGCGCCGGGGCATAATTAGCCTTAGTCGGCGCGGAGGATCCCCGCCCCACCTTGGGGGCGGCAGATCAGATTTGGCCTAGGCTCGGGCCTCAGCCTTTTGCTTCGAGCTTCTCGAGCCGCGCTTTCAGCGCTTCGTTCTCTTCGCGGGCCTTTTGCGCCATGGCACGCACCGCGTCGAACTCTTCGCGGGTGACAAAATCACGATCAGCGAGCCAACGGTCGAGCATGCCCTTCATGGCAGTCTCGGCCTCATCCTTGGCACCTTGGGCGACGCCCATCGCATTTGTCATCATCTGTGATACGTCATCGAAAAACTTGTTACGGGTCTGCATGTCTGGCCTCCGGAGGTTTGTTAGCCTCTATATGGGGCGCGAAGCCCTTACTCGCAAGGTTGACTTCCCCGCGTGGCCTTGCTCAATCAGCACCATGATAGCCATGCTCCCCTTCCCCGATATCGCGCCGGAGATCTTTTCGGTTAACCTGTTTGGTGCCACCTTCGCGCTGCGCTGGTACGCGCTGGCCTATATCGTGGGCATATTGCTGGGCTGGCGCATCGCCACCGCGGCAGTCAAACGCCCGCAACTGTGGAAGAATGACACGCCCGTCATGAAGCCCGGACAGGTCGAGGACCTGCTCTTTTGGGTGATCTTGGGCGTAATCCTCGGCGGACGCTTGGGCTATGTGCTCTTTTACCAACCCGCCTATTACCTGTCGAACCCCGCTGCGATCTTGCAGCTTTGGGAGGGCGGCATGTCCTTCCACGGTGGGGCGCTTGGGGTTATTCTGGCCGGACTCTTCTATACACGGCGGCATCGCATCCCGGTGATCTCAACCGGGGATATGGTCTGTTTGGGGCTGGCCCCGGGGCTGTTTCTGGGGCGGCTGGCGAATTTCATCAACGCCGAGCTCTGGGGTCGTCCGACCGATCTGCCTTGGGGCGTGGCCTTCCCCGGTGAGGCAGCGCAATTCTGCCCCGACGTGGCCGGCATCTGCGCCCGGCACCCCTCGCAACTCTACGAGGCGCTGCTGGAGGGGCTGATCTTGGGCGGCGTGCTGATCTGGCTGGCGTGGAAACGCGGCGCGCTGAAAATGCCCGGCCTAATCGGCGGCACCTTCCTTGCGGGCTATGGTGCGGCACGTTTCGCGGTTGAGTTCCTGCGCCAGCCAGATGCGCAATTCGTCACCCCCGGCAACCCCCTGGGGCTGGCGTGGCATATCGGCGGCTGGGGGCTGACCATGGGGCAGATCCTATCACTGCCGATGATCGCCGTTGGCATCTTTCTGATCATCCGGGCGCGGCGGCAGGCATGAGCCTGAAGGACCATCTGCTCGCGCGGATCGCACTGGAAGGGCCGATGCGGCTGGACGACTATATGCAGTCCTGCCTGCTTCATCCCGACTGGGGCTATTACACGACCCGCGCGCCCTTTGGCGCGGAGGGGGATTTCATAACGGCGCCGGAGATCAGTCAGATGTTTGGCGAGTTGATCGGCCTGTCGCTGGCGCAAAGCTGGCTGGATCAAGGTGCGCCTGCGCCTTTCACATTGGCCGAGCTTGGGCCGGGGCGCGGCACTTTGATGGCCGATATGCTGCGCGCCTGCGCGCAGGTGCCGGGATTTCTGGCCGCAGCGACGATTACGCTGGTCGAAGCCTCCCCCGCTCTGCGCGACGTGCAGCGTGAGACGCTGCAAGGCCATGACGTCACCTGGTTGGATAGCGCTGCAGACTTGCCCGATGCACCGCTTTTCCTGATTGCGAACGAGTTTTTCGACGCGCTGCCGATCCGCCAGTTCATCCGCCAAGGCGCGGGTTGGGCGGAACGGCGGGTCGGCGCGGCAGAGGGCGCGCTAACCTTCGGCCTTGGGCCCGCGACCCCGCAGCCCACCCTCACGCACCGGCTGGAGGATACGAAGGACGGCGATCTGATCGAGCTTTGCGCCCCGGCAGCAGAGATCACGCAACAGATCGGCAGCCGCATCGCAGCCCATGGTGGCGCCGCGCTGATCGTCGACTATGGCGATTGGCGGGCCTTGGGCGACACCCTGCAAGCCCTGCAGAATCACGCCCCCGTCGACCCGCTGGCCAGCCCCGGCCACGCCGATCTGACCGCTCATGTCGATTTCGAGGCGCTCGCCCTCGCTTGCCCCTGCCCCCATAGCCGCGTCGTCACCCAAGGCGTTTTTCTTGAGCGTTTGGGCATCACCCCCCGCGCGCAAAAATTGGCCGAACTCCTGACCGGTGACGCGCTTGGCAGTCACATTGCCGCACATCGGCGGTTGACGCACCCGGCGGAAATGGGAAACCTGTTCAAAGTAATGGGGCTCTACCAAAAAGGTCAGACCCCACCCCCGGGGACAGAAGTATGACGCTCGAAATTCTCACATCAGATGCGCTTGCCCCTCTGCGGCACGGGTTCTTCACCCGCCGTGGCGGCGCGTCATCGGGGGTGTTTTCCGGGCTGAACTGCGGCAGCGGCAGCTCGGACCAGTCCGAGATCGTGCGCATCAACCGCGCCCGCGCTGCCGAGGCGATGGGCCTCCCCGCCGACCACCTTGTCGGGGTGCATCAGGTCCACTCTGCCACCGTCGTCACCGTGACGGAACCGCGCGACGACAAGCTCCGCGCCGATGCGCTGGTGACCAAAACCCCCGGCATCGCCCTGTCGATCCTGACCGCTGACTGCCAGCCCGTGCTCTTTGCGGATGCGCAGGCCGGTGTGGTCGGCGCGGCCCATGCGGGCTGGCGCGGCGCGCTTGATGGGATACTTGAGGCGACTGTAGATGCGATGGTTGATCTGGGCGCTACGCGCGAAAAGATCACCGCGGTGATTGGCCCGTCGATCAGCCAGCGCGCCTATGAGGTCGGGCCAGAGTTTCTTGACAACTTCATGAGCGCCGACCCAGAGTTTGCCCGTTACTTTGCCCAAGGCGAAGGTGACCGTCTGCATTTCGACTTGCCGGGCTTTGGCCTGAACCGTCTGCGCGCGGCGGGTGTGGGCCATGCGGAATGGACGCGGCATTGCACCTATGCCGACGCCTCGCGATTCTATTCCTACCGGCGCACGACCCACGCCAAAGAGGCGGACTATGGCCGCCTGCTCTCGGCCATCACGCTCTGAACGGGGCGAGATTGGGGCAAGGGTCGCCCGGTTCGTGCCGCATTGCTGTTGCCAGACTGGACGCAATTGCGCCCGATTTGCTGAATTGTTTCCCGAGTGGGCGGTATCTGTAGGATTTTAAACACTTTAGAGATTGTGGCATCCCCGCCCCAATGCGCCCAGCCTATCCGTCAAATTTGCGCAAGTTTCTCACCCATCGTCAAAAACCGGCCCGATTGCACTGCGATAGTGAATGGAACGATGCCCGCATGACCGAAGAGGAACCGAGCCATGAAAAAGAACCCGCGCTTCATCAAGTCCGTCGTTGAGACTGCCGCAAAGACGGACACCGTCATGCCATGGGCGCGTGGCGCGCGCCGCGCCGCCTTTATCGCAAAGCGCGCTGGCAACGCCCCGGTCCGCAAGACCGCCTGAAAAGTTTCCCCCGGTACCGGCGCCAAAGCGTCCGGTACAAATGACCGCCCCTCGGGACATTGATTCGTCTCGGGGGGCGTTTTCATGCAAATATGGCAGCCAAGAGCCGGGCCAAGAAACATACCGCGGTTTTAGCCAAAATTGGCGCGGGATGGGCTGTGAATATCCCGGATATTTTGACAATTCCGGCAGAACATGGCGCATTATCTATCAGTCCGCGCCCAAAAGGGCCGCGTTCCGCCCCGCTGCGCCGGGTAGATAAGGGGTTTTGCATGGTACAGACCGCCGCCGCCGATCTTGAAGTCCCGCCGCCTGCGCCGATGCGCAGCTATGAAGTTGCCGCCCTGCGCACCGATGGTTCACTTTATATCGGGCAAGACACTGCGCCCGCCGCGCCGCTTTTCGAATCCGCCTTTGCGGCCTTCGCCCGCGGGACGCTGATCCAAACGGTGCAGGGTGACATCGCAATTGAGGATCTTCAGCCCGGCGACATGATCAACACCTCATCGGGGGAACCCGCGCGATTGATCTGGATCGGATCCAGCAGCTTTATCCCGGCGGACAGCGGGCGGCGGCTTTCGCTGATCCGCATTATGCCCGACAGTTTCGGAGAGGGGCGCCCCAGCTCGTTCCTCACTCTAGGTCCCGCCGCACGGGTGTTACACACGCCGCCTCACCTGCGGGCAGAGGCGGGCAGCACCCGTTTGCTGACCCCGGTTCGCGCGTTTTTGGATGGGGTCAACGTGATTGAGGTCGCCCCGCCGACCCCGGTGCGCCTGTTCCATATCTGCCTGTCGCGCCATGCGGCGATCAAGGCAGGCGGGTTGGAGATGGAGACTTTTCACCCCGGTGCGCAAGCTCTGCGCGACGCCGCGCCCAGCCTTCGGGATCGGTTTTTGTCAATGTTTCCGCAGATCGCGCAAGCGACGGATTTCGGCCCCCTCGCCCATCCCCGCGCGCCTGAAACCACTGAAGACAGTCCAAAGGACTGATTCAGGGCGCGGTCGACAGCCGCGCTTCCAGCACGTCGAAGGGCACGCCGGGATCGTCCTTGGCCCCACGGATCACAAGGCTCGTCTTTACGCTTTCCACATTCGGCGTCGTCAGCAATTGCCCCGTGAGGAAGCTTTGAAAGCTCGACAGGTCCGGCGCCACGCATTTCAGGATGAAGTCAACCTCACCGTTGAGCATATGGCACTCGCGCACCAGCGGCCAACCGCGACATTTCTCTTCAAAAGCGCTCAGATCGGCCTCGGCCTGACTGGCAAGTCCGACCATGGCGAAAACCTGCACCTCAAAGCCCAGTTCGCGCGCATCCACATCGGCGTGATAGCCTTTGATGTAGCCTTGTTCTTCCAAGGTGCGGACCCGACGCAAACAGGGCGGCGCAGAGATGCCCACGCGCTTGGCCAGTTCGACATTCGTCATCCGGCCATCCGATTGCAATTCGGCCAAGATCATCCGGTCGATCGGATCTAGTCGTGTACCCGCCATATCATCCTCAGTGAATTTTCGATTCTTATAGCATCCTGCGTGGTACGCGCAATAAAGTTTCACACAGGCGCAATATTCTTTGTCTCACCCATCGAGCCGAACCGGCCGCCTGCTCACGCAAGCGTAATGGCAGGGCGGTGACGGTGGGGGTTTAACGGCTTCCCTGCTATCGCTATATGAGGCGGGCAATATCAATGACAGCCCGGGGGCGCCAGATGGCCGAGACACGTAAAACCAAGGTACTGATCATCGGCTCCGGCCCTGCGGGCTATACCGCCGGGGTCTACGCGAGCCGCGCCATGTTGGAGCCGATCCTCGTTCAAGGGATCGAGCCCGGCGGCCAGTTGACCACCACCACCGAGGTCGAGAACTGGCCCGGCGACAGCGAGGTCCAAGGCCCCGACCTGATGATCCGCATGCAGGACCACGCCAAGGCAATGGGCACCGAGATCATCGGCGACATCATCACCGATCTCGACCTGTCCAGCCGTCCGTTCCACGCCAAGGGCGACAGCGGCACGACCTATGTCGCCGACGCTGTGATCCTTGCCACCGGGGCGCGGGCCAAATGGCTGGGGCTGGAGAGCGAGGAAAAGTTCAAAGGGTTCGGCGTCTCGGCCTGCGCCACCTGTGACGGGTTCTTCTACCGGGGCCAAGAGATTGTGGTGATCGGCGGCGGCAACACCGCCGTGGAAGAGGCGCTGTTCCTGACCAACTTCGCCTCCAAGGTCACGTTGATCCACCGCCGTGATGAGCTGCGCGCAGAGAAAATCCTGATCGACCGGCTGATGAAGAACCCCAAGATCGAGCCGCTGTGGTTCCACGAGCTTGAGGAAGTCTATGGCACCGACAGCCCGCTGGGCGTCGAAGGCGTGAAGGTTAAACACGTTAAGACCGGCGAAATCACTGATATCCCGGCCAAAGGTGTCTTTGTGGCCATCGGTCACGCGCCCTCGAATGAACTGGTTAAGGACACCTTGGAAACCCACATGGGCGGCTATGTCGTGACCAAACCGGACAGCACCGAAACCTCCATTCCCGGCGTCTTTGCCGCGGGCGATCTGACGGATCATAAGTATCGCCAGGCGGTGACAAGCGCCGGCATGGGCTGCATGGCCGCGCTGGAAGCTGAGCGTTTTCTGGCCGAAGTGGGCGATGATGAGGGAAAAGACACCTCCCTTCCGCTTGGCTATGGGGCCGAAGTGAAGGAAGACGTTTAAGTCAGTGCATGGGAGGGCGGACAGAATTCTTTCTCTGTTTCGCTCTCCCCATGTCTTTACTGCAAATCGGACTTTCTAGGGGACTTCCGACCCTTCTGGCCCCTTATTCTAAAGTGCTATAGACTTTCCTAGCCTTCAGGCGCTAAGGCGGCCCCACCGGGATCCGCCCCCTTTCTTGTTGCGAAAAGTGATAGTTATGATGCAAAACAACCTCGCCCCTATTTCCGAACTCTATGTCTCTTACGAGTCTGCGCAGAAACTGAAGATCGAAGCCGGCAATCTGGTGAGCCTTGATCTCACCCCGCGTCAGATTTGCGATCTGGAGCTTTTGATGAACGGCGGTTTCAATCCGCTCAAAGGTTTCCTGTCCGAGGAAGACTATGACGGCGTGGTTGAGAACATGCGTCTGGCGGATGGCAGCCTCTGGCCGATGCCGATCAACCTCGACGTCAGCGAAGCCTTCGCCGAAAAGCTAGAACTCGGTCAGGACATCGCCCTGCGCGACCAAGAGGGCGTGATCCTTGCGACGATGACCATCACCGACCGTTGGACCCCAAATAAGGCACGGGAGGCCGAGAAGGTCTTTGGCGCGGATGACGTTGCGCATCCGGCGGTGAACTATCTGCACAATCAAGCCGGCAACGTCTATCTTGGCGGTCCGGTGACCGGCATCCAGCAGCCCGTGCACTATGATTTCCGCGCGCGCCGCGACACGCCCAACGAATTGCGCGCCTATTTCCGCAAGCTGGGCTGGCGCCGCGTCGTGGCCTTCCAAACCCGCAACCCGCTGCACCGCGCGCACCAGGAACTCACCTTCCGTGCCGCCCGTGAGGCGCAGGCCAACCTACTGATCCACCCCGTGGTCGGCATGACCAAACCCGGCGACGTGGATCACTTCACCCGCGTGCGCTGCTATGAGGCCGTGCTCGACAAATACCCTGCCGCCACCACCTCGATGAGCCTCTTGAACCTCGCCATGCGCATGGCTGGCCCGCGTGAGGCCGTCTGGCACGGGCTGATCCGCAAGAACCACGGCTGCACCCATTTCATCGTGGGCCGCGACCACGCTGGCCCCGGTAAGAACTCCGCGGGTGAAGATTTCTATGGCCCCTATGACGCGCAGGACCTGTTCCGTGCGCATCAGGAGGAAATGGGCATCGAAATGGTCGATTTCAAACATATGGTCTGGGTGCAGGAACGCGCCCAATATGAGGCTATGGATGAGATCGAGGACAAGGATAGCGTCACCATCCTGAACATCTCGGGCACCGAGCTGCGCCGCCGCCTGCGCGAAGGGCTGGAGATTCCTGAGTGGTTCTCCTTCCCCGAGGTCGTCAAGGAACTGCGCCGCACCTCTCCGCCGCGCTCGAAACAGGGTTTCACCGTTTTCTTCACTGGTTTCTCCGGCTCGGGCAAATCCACCATCGCCAACGCGCTGATGGTCAAGCTGATGGAGATGGGCGGCCGCCCTGTAACGCTGCTGGATGGCGATATCGTGCGGAAAAACCTCTCCTCCGAGCTGGGCTTCTCCAAAGAGCACCGCGACCTGAACATCCGCCGCATCGGCTATGTTGCAAGCGAGATCACCAAGAACGGCGGCATCGCCATCTGTGCGCCGATCGCGCCCTATGCCACCACCCGCCGTGCGGTGCGCGAGGATGTGGAGAACTTCGGCGCCTTCGTAGAGGTGCATGTCGCGACCTCTATCGAAGAGTGCGAACGCCGCGATCGCAAGGGGCTCTACAAGCTGGCGCGCGAAGGCAAGATCAAAGAGTTCACCGGCATTTCTGACCCCTATGATGTACCGCAGAATGCCGAGCTGGTGCTGGAGACCGAGAATGTCGAGGTCGACAACTGCGCGCATCAGGTGTTGCTGAAGCTCGAAAACATGGGGCTAATCGCGGGTTAACCTCCCCCGATTCAGTTCAACCGAAAACGCAGCCCCTCGGGGCTGCGTTTTGCGTTTGGGTCAGGCCGTTTCCGGCATGAGGACCCGCCCCGACATCACAACACGCCCCTGCCCCGCCACGCGTACGCCCGTGATCGCATCGCGCGGGCCCAGCACTTCGACCTCTGCCCGTCCTGGACGGCCCATGAGGTGCCCCTGTTCGGCGACAAATCGGGGGCTATCGATCAGCCCCCGCGCCCAGAGATAGGCCGCCATTGCGCCTGTCGCCGATCCGGTGAAAGGGTCTTCGGCGGGGCTCGGCGGGGCCAATAGCAGCCGCGCATAGGTGTCGCCCGCCGCAGTTGCGCCGTCGAGTGTGACCCAAAAAGGCTCCATCATATCGCTGTCTTGCCCCAGATGGGCGTTGTAATCCGCCAGCGCGCGGGGGTCGAGCTTCAGCCCTTCCAGGGCCGCGCGGCTGCGCAAGACCGTGATGCAAAAGGGCAGCCCGGTAGAGACCACCTGCGGCTGCCCGATGATATCGCCCGGCTCCAACCCGCCCACGTCTGCGACGAGATCAACAGGCACTTCGGCCCCAAAAACCGGCGCAATCTGGGTCATTGCGATCTGGGCGCCGCGGACCTCTACCTCCACGATCCCCGCGCCGGTCTCCAACCGCAGCGGCCCATCACCGATCAGCCCGCGATGGCGCAGGGCCGCGACGGTGGCGATGGTTGGATGGCCGGCAAAGGGTATCTCGCGGCTGGCGAGGTAGTATTTCACCTTGAAGTCAGCGATCTCGGACGGCCCTGTAAAGGTGCATTCTACCAAAGATGTCTCACGCACATAGGCCGTGCAAATGGCATCAGGCAGCACCGCCCCGCCATGCACCACGGCACAGCCGTTGCCGCCAAAGACCTGATCGGTGAAAGCATCCACCCAGTCGAAATCGAAATCCATACGCCCGCTCCCAATAACAAAAGGCCGCAGCGGACTGCGGCCTTGCATCGGGCTTAGCGTATCGTGATGAACGTCGGCGTCAATGCACCATGACCGGGCGGTAGTCGTGCTCTCGTGCCAGTGAGAAGGCGAGTTTTTGATCGCCCACCAGCGCCAGCTGCTGCCCTTCGGCGTCATGGACCGCATAAAGAAGCTCAAGCCCTTCCGCCTGGTCGCGCACTTCGCGCGGCAGATCGGCGACAGCGATGGTTTTGACATAGACCATACGGTCATTTCCGTGGGTGATTGCGTCTTGCATGATGTTACCCCTTCTTGATCTTGATGGTTTGAACCACCGTTTCAGGCTTGGCACGGGTCAGGTCGACATGCAGCAGACCATTCTCCATAACGGCTTCGCCCACATCGACCCCATCGGCCAGAACGAACGAGCGCTGAAATTGTCGCGCGGCGATCCCACGGTGCAAAAACACCCGATCTTCGCCATCGTCAGACTGACGCCCACGGATCACGAGCTGTCTATCCTCAACTGTTATCGACAGATCCTGTTCCGAAAAACCAGCCACGGCAAGTGTGATCCGGTAGCTGTAGTCAGATGTTTGTTCGATATTGAACGGCGGATAACCTTCGTTTCCGGCTTTGGCGCTGCGTTCAAGCACCCGTTCCAATTGTTCAAACCCAAGCATATGTGGGTAAGAGGCAAGCGTTAATTTCGTCATGCGACACGTCCTTATCAGGTCAAGCGACAGTGTTTCACAGGCCCCGCAACCGGCAGCCCGTTGCATTGAATATGGGGGGGCTTTCTTGCCTGCGCAAGGGCTATGCCAAATGATCTCAAGCGCTTATATTCAAGGTTCAGCTGCCCAACGGAATCACCTACCCATGAATGCCCCTACCGATCTGTCGATGAAAACGGACGAAGTGCTGCGTGTTGAACTTGAGGTCTTCCGACGGGAACATCGCGATCTAGACGACGCCATCCATGCGCTGGTCGAACGCGGCACGGGCGATCAACTGACCCTGCAACGGCTGAAAAAGCGCAAGCTGCGGCTCAAGGATCTTATCGCCCAGATCGAAGACCGCCTGACCCCCGATATCATCGCCTAAACCTTGATCTCTGTTGCCCGCGGCAATCATCGTTGCCACATGGGCCGGGATGGGTATAGTGCGCGCTCTGATCCACCAAGAGAAGGCCCTGCGCAATGACCACGCCCCCGGTTGGCATCATCATGGGGTCCCAGTCCGACTGGGCCACCATGCGCGAAGCAGCAACCCTGCTGGAAGAGCTTAACATCCCCTTTGAGGCGCGCATCGTGTCTGCGCATCGCACGCCCGACCGGCTGTGGGACTATGGCAAAACGGCCGTCGACCGTGGCCTGCAAGTGATTATCGCAGGCGCTGGCGGTGCGGCGCATTTGCCGGGCATGATGGCCTCCAAAACCCGTGTGCCGGTGATCGGCGTGCCGGTGCAAACCAAAGCGCTGTCGGGTGTGGATTCGCTCTATTCCATCCTGCAGATGCCGCGCGGCTTTCCGGTCGCGACCATGGCCATCGGTGCCGCAGGCGCGGCCAATGCGGCTTTGATGGCGGCGGGCATCCTTGCCTTGCAAGATGCGGGACTGGCCAAGCGGTTGGACGATTGGCGCGACGCGCTTAGCGCCTCGATCCCCGAGGTGCCGCATGACTGAGCCCCTGCAAACCGGCGCCACCATCGGCATTCTGGGCGGCGGTCAACTGGGACGCATGCTCTCGGTCGCCGCCGCGCGGCTTGGCTTTCGCACCCATATCTTTGAGCCGGGCGCCAACCCGCCCGCCGCCGATGTGGCCCATGCGGTGACCACCGCAGGCTATGACGACCACAGCGCGCTAGAGGCTTTCGCCCGCGTCTGTGACATCGTTACTTTCGAGTTCGAGAACATCCCGACCGAGGCGCTCGACGTGGTGGAGGCAATCACTCCGCTCCGTCCGGGCCGCGAAGCCCTGCGCATTTCCCAAGACCGGCTGACCGAGAAGACCTTCCTCGGTGACCTCGGCCTGCGGGTGGCGCCTTTTGCCGATGTGACCGATGCCCCCACGTTGAAAGCCGCCGTGGCGCAGATCGGGACGCCCGCGATCCTCAAGACCCGGCGTTTCGGCTATGACGGCAAAGGCCAAGCGCGGCTGAAAGACGATGCCGATCTCGACACCGCTTGGGCTGAGATGAACGGCGCGCCTTCAGTGCTCGAAGGGTTCGTGAACTTTAGCGCCGAGATTTCCGTCATCGCCGCGCGCAGCGCCACGGGTGAAGTCGCCTGTTTCGATCCCGGTGAGAACGTCCACCGCGATGGCATCCTGCACACCACCACCGTCCCGGCAAAGATCAGCAACGCGCAGCGCACCGATGCGGTCTTGCTCGCCGGTCGGGTGCTTAACGCGCTTGAGTATGTCGGCGTCATGGGGGTTGAGCTTTTCGTCACGCCGCAGGGGCTGATCGTGAATGAGATAGCGCCGCGGGTGCATAACTCGGGCCATTGGACCCAGAACGGCTGTGCCATCGACCAGTTCGAGCAGCACATCCGCGCCGTGGCCGGGTGGCCCTTGGGCGATGGGCAACGCTTTGCCGATGTGGTGATGACCAACCTCATCGGCGACGATATGGACCGCGTGCCAGAGCTTGCCCGCGCGCGCGACACCGCGCTGCACCTCTACGGCAAGGCCGAGGTGAAGCCGGGCCGCAAGATGGGCCATGTGAATCAGATCATCCGCGCCTGAGATCAGGCGACGAAACGCTCCGCTGCCGCGCCGGACATGAAGCTTACCCGCCCCGCCACGAAAGTGGCGGCGACGCGGCCCGTGGCCTTGTCCAACACAACGATATCGGCACGCTTGCCCGGCGCCAGCGTGCCACGATCGGCAAGCCCCAACACCTGCGCCGGTCCGGACGAGACCAGCGCCCAAGCCCCCGCAAGGTCGAGCAGCCCGCTTTGCGCCAGCATGAGGGCGGCACGGCGCGGCGAAGGGTAATGGTAGTCTGACGCCAAGGCGTGGCACAGCCCCATGCTGATCAGGTCCAGCGCCGACAGATTGCCGTTATGCGACCCGCCGCGCACCACATTGGGCGCGCCCATGATCACCGCATCGCCCGCCACATGCGCGGCCTCGGCGGCCTCCTGCGTTTCGGGGAATTCTGCCAGTGTCACACCCCGCGCCCGCCACAGGTCGCGCCCCTCGGCGGTCTGATCATCATGGCTGCCCATTTTGACCCCGCGCTGCGCCAGTTCTGCGCACAGTCGATCCAAGGCCGCTGGCACCTCATCGCGCCGGGCGTGCATCTGCTGCATCTGCGCCAGATGGCTCTCGGGGCTACGCCCGGCCTTCAGCGCCTGCCCCACCAGCCGTTTCGGCATCTTACCCGCCGCCAAGCGGTCATGCGGCAGGTGATCGTTGAACACCACATAGCCCACGCCCCACTCCGCCATACGCCGCGGCAGACTGTCGTAGAGGTCGAGCATATGGGTCTCAAACCGCAACTGCGGGCGGATATCAGTGACCAATTCCGGCGCCGTGTCGCGGATGCCGCTAAAGACCTGATCGGCAAATTCCAGCCCCCGCAGGCCGCCCTCCCAGCTGACGAACTGGGCCAAAACCGCCGTGGTCATGCCATTGGCCGCCAGTTCCGCCTCTGCAGCGACCAGCCCTTCGGAGAGCTGCTTCATCGCTCCGCGGCGCGGTGCCAGATGCCGCTCGAACGCATCGCCATGCAGATCGACAATCCCCGGCAGCACTTGGAAGCCAGTTAAATCAACGCTCCGCCCCACCCGGCGGTCATTAATCACCCCCTCGGCAAAAGACAGCGGCGCGCGGCTAAGCCCTTCAGGATGCAGGACCTCTGCGTTTATCAGGTCAAGGTTTGGCATCGTCCCCTCCCAACCCCGGCAGGCACCCGCCTTCGGGGCAGCCGATCGCATTCAATACACCATCGATAAAGGTCATCGACCGGTCAAAACTGCCGGTTTTCAAAAACGCCATGGTCTGCGCGATAACGCGCGGGTTGTTCATCATGAAAGTATGGGTCACGGGCAAGACGATATGCTCTTTCATCCCCGCCACTCGGGTCGACGCGACCGAAACCTTCCCGTCATCCGGACCCGGCAAAAGGCTTGAGAAATAAGGGTTTAGAGACTGTGACCCCGCGATCACGCCCAACTCAAACGGCACAGGCGGCAATTGGTTCGGGAGCGCCCCATCCCCGGTGCCGATCTCGGCCCCGGCCGGGCCATTCAACCACTCAAAGGCGGGGTTCTCGACCAATTCGTCGACCACTTCGCTGCCGTGATTGGGTGGCCCCAGCATCACCACGCGGCCGACACGATCGGCGCCAGCCTCTGCCACCCATTTGCGCACCAGAATACCGCCCATGGAATGGGTCACGAAATCAATCTGCGCGGTGCCACAAGCGGCAATCGCCTGCGGCAGGGTCTGCTTGGTCAACTCGGCGATATTAGCCTCGGTCGAGGGATAGCCGGGGCGCACCACGCGGTACCCTTCGGCGGCCAAGGCGGCTTCCATAACGGCGAAAGACATCTCGGTTCGGGCCAGCCCATGCAGCAATACAACACAGCGGCCCGCCGCCGTTTCAGCCGCCGCGGGCAAAGGAATCGCCAGCCAAATCGCGGCGATCAGCAAGGTGAGAGGTTTCATCATGCCCTCCAGATAGACTGATTGGCGGGACTGTGAAATGGTCTTGGCGCGTTACCTGACGAAAGTATGCCGATGCCCCGCCCCTGCCCCCGATTGGCCGCCCGCGCTGTCTTGTTGCACGAGGACCGCCTGCTGCTGGTCAATGCCTATGCCGATAATCGGCTGGGTTTGATGTGCGCCCCCGGCGGTGGAGTAGAGGCCGGCGCCTCCCTGCCCGACAACCTGCGCCGCGAGGTTTTCGAAGAGACGGGTCTGACAATCTCTGTCGGTGCGCCCTGTCTGGTCAACGAATTCCACGAACCCGGTGGCGATTTTCATCAGGTGGATATCTATTTTAGGTGCCATATCCTCGGCCCCGCCCAGATCGCGTCAGACTGGAAGGATCACGAAGCCATCGTCACCCGACATCAATGGGTCACCAAATCCGAATTGGCGCAGATTCCACACAAGCCCGACAGCCTCGGCGGGGTCGCCTTTGGTCCGGAGGAGGCGGCGATCACCTACGATCCGTTGGAGCCGATCTTGCGCTGATCGCCCAAGCAATCCCGCCCAAAACCAACGCCGTTGCGATAAGCAGCGTGAGGTTCAGCGGTTCATCCAAAAGCAGCGCGCCAGCAAGAATGGCGATGATCGGCACGCTAAGCTGCGCCACTGCCGCCGTGCCTCCGTCGATCCGGGCCAGCACTGCATACCACAATGCGTATCCAAGGCCGGAAGTTACCCCACCGCAAAGCACGCCCAATAGAAGCCCCGCTATACTGAAATGCGTCCCTGCCAAAGCGGGCAGGATAAGCATGAAAGGCAGGCAAAGCAGGAAGTTCGCCGAAGTCGCTGCCAATGGATCGCCCGATGTGCGGCCAATGATCGTATAGGCGGCCCAGCCCATCCCCGCGGCGACCATCAACCCAGCGCCCATGAAATCTGTTGAACCCTGGCCATCCGGCCAAAGAACAAGCACCAATCCGGCAAAGGCCGCCGCGGCGCCTGTGATTTGCCGTGCGGTGGGGGCCGCGCCGATCATCGCGGCGTAGGTAAACATGGTAATCTGCACGACACCAAAAAGAATAAGCGCGCCGAGCCCGGCATCCAACGTCAGATACGCGAGGCTGAAACCAATCATATAGACGGCAAGGCTCACGGCGCCGCCGATCCTATTGCGTCGCAAGAGCGGCAGCCGCCCGCCCCGTAGCGCCACCATGACCCCCAAAACCAGAGCACCTGCGGCGACGCGAACAAGCGCAAAGCCAGCAGGATCAATATGCCCTCCGTCTACCGCCATCCGCGTCAAAATGGAGTTTGCCGCAAAAGCGCACATGGTGAGAGCGGAGAGTAGGAAAAGCTGCATGACCATTCGCTTAGCCTCCCGACCCGTCTGCGCCAAGCGCCGAGTTTCTTCTCCATAGCAATTTAACTGGGTCGTGATGACAAACCCCCTCAATTTGACCAGCGCGATCGGGTGAGGCGGTACAAACAGCGCATCATCCCGACAGGTGAAGCCAGATGCCTTTGCCAGGGGCATTCGAGTTTCATGTTGCACTGCCTATATTGCCCCCTCCAAACGCACCTCTACCGACGTACCGCGTTCGGCACCGGTCGAAATCAAACGGGCATGTCCGCCATAATTCCCGGCGATCTTTTGAACCAAAGCCAGCCCAAGCCCGGAGCCTTCCACCTCGTCCCGGGATCGCAACGTGGTCATCGGCTTGAAAACACGCTCGTGAAATCGCGGATGAATCCCCGGCCCATCGTCTGAAACGGTCACCATCAGGGCAGACCCTTCGCGCCATGCCGCCACCGCGACCCTTCCTGAAAACTTGTCATGATGCTTGATCGCGTTCTCAATCAATGCCGAAAGGAGCGTGTGAAGGTCTCCTTCATCGATTAGAAATGAGCCGCAACCAAAGCTATGATCGATCCGAAAACCACTGGTCGGCCCAATCTCCTTTATCACAGCATCGAATGTCTCTTGGAGACTAACCTCTCGGATATTCGCCATCTTTCCTGCACGGGAATACTGCAAAAGATCGAACAGCATCCGATCCAAACGCTGCGTATGCCGTTTCATCAAAGCGACGGAACTATGCACCGAAGGACTTACCTCAAGCCCAGACTCCTCGATATCCTCTGCAATCCATTCTGGCAGCTCCAATAACGCGCGGATTGAACCGCGCAGATCATGGCTTACCAAATGGATAAACTCCTCTGCGTCCGGCGCCGTATTTGGCTGTTTCCTCAAAGTTATTTCAAAGTCGAGGGACGAATCTAGCTGGGGATGAGTCATATCACTAACGCCCTACGCATGACCGTTGGACAGAGCCCCGCACCTGCCGGATCGAAGAATAAGGCTGCCATTACGCGATATCCCGCAGCAAACGGCGCGCATTCGGCGGATACTTTTGGCGAAGCCGCGCCCAACGTTGTATCTGCTTCTCGCGCCCCGCTCGGCTGGTGATAAGCTGCCACTGCTGCGCCACACGGCTCAGGGCCATTTTCGGCGCAACCTCGCCCTGCAGCGCCCGATCCAAGCCTCTTCCTAAAGCCTGAAAATACTCAGATTGCCCTTTCAGGTAGAAATCTGGAATTGCCCCGTCAAGCGACGCGCGATGCACCTTGAGAAACGATTTTGAATAAGCATCTTCAACGCCCGGATCGCTATAGTGTTCCTTTCGGTAAGGGTCAAAAAAGCCCTCTGGCTGCCGAACGGCCAGTGTCGACATCTCAGGTGTGACCGCGAAAAGAGCAAATAAATAGGCGAGTTCCTTCTGCGTCGATGTTGCGCTGACGACATAGCTCCACCCCCAGTTGAAATAGGGTGTTGCAAGGAGTTCCCCCCCAACTTTCCCACCGGGCGTCGGGCCGTAAATCATCCGCCCCCTCATTGGCGACCGAGCAGAATTCAGATATTTCTGCGTCCCTCCCCAGCCAATATTGCAATAGACATCGCCCTTCGCGTATCGCTCCCAGTTTTCGAATAGCCCGAGGTTAGAAGTATCGGAGACGAGGCTGTCCGTAATCGCAATCAATTCTTCCAACGCTGCCACACCCGGGTCTTCAGCAATTTGTGGTGTCATATCGGGGGACAACGGCCAGAACCCTTTGGCGTGAAATCGAACCCACCACTCCCACGCCAGATACCCCGGGGTGCGAAACAACAACCCGCCATATCGACCAGTTTCCGGCGCATGAAAGAACCGTATCTGCCGATCCAGTTCCCCCCAAGTCTTTGGCATGGCGAGAGAATAACCAAAACGATCCGCATAGCGGGCCTGCTCATCCGGATCGTGAAGTATTTCGCGGTGGTAGAACATCACATAGGCGTCGCCATCTGTTTGGAAACCATAGGTCTGACCGTCAAACCTATCCCCCTCTTGGTAGAGCATAGGACCGCGAAATCCCGGCGGCTCATAGCGTGCGGCGTAGTCATCCAACGCATGAATCGCCCCGGCGGCAACGAGGTCTGCCACCCCAAAGGTCGCGGGCAAGGCAACGTCATATTTCGCCCCACCAAGTACACTATTTAGCATAAGTTCCGCGTTGATCTGATCGACATGCACCTCTTGAAGGTCGACTTTCACCCCGGTTCGCTTCGTAAACACCGCTGCGACCGGTTCAAGATTGGCACGCGATCCTTCCGGAAGCAGCACAGAGAGCGTTCTAACATTTCCAGCCAAACCACGGGCTTGCGCGGTCACCTTCATATCAATTGTCTCCCCGAATACCGGACCGGCGATAAGCGTGCTGAGGCCCGCTCCCAGGCCGATAGAAAACCTTCGCCTTGTCAACCTGCGCCCTTCTAACACACTGCAATCCTCCAATCAGCGGCTGGGGCATGCCCCCTCTCGCTCTGAACCCGGTTTTAGGTCCGTGGCGATTAACATTGCGTTAATTGGTCCCAGCTATTCAGTCAGCATGGTTTCGATGCATCCCCCATGGCCGCTGCTGCAGTTTCTCGGCAGTCGTATCAGCTCCCGCCTAAGGGCAGCGCTCCTTCTCGTGGCGGCCATCATTGGCGTGGCGGGATGGGCAGCTACGGGTCAGATGAGGTCTGTGCTGGTTAGTCACGCTCATTTAAGCGAAACGGCGCTTCCTACGTTGGCCATTTCCCAACAAATTGAGCGGTCCTTGAACGGTGTATTCCTCTCGATTGAGCAGCTTAATCAATTAGATACCTCCGTGTCGCCGGAGACGCTCGCAAAAGACATCACAACAAAAATCGACGAAACTTTGGAGCTTTTAGAAAATCTGAAGACAATGGAAATTGCGCTCCCGTTGGCAGCGCGGCTGGAGGGGCGGCTACATATGGCACGGCGTGCATCTGATGCGACAGTTTTCAGCCTTCTAGAAATGCGGCGCGCCGAGGGCCAGATCCTCACAACGCTTGATCTTGTCGAGCAAATTCAAGAACAGAATCATACGACTATCGATGATTTGGCCTACCGGCTTTCACAGCAAACTGAGGCCCTGTTAAGCGAAGCCTCTGAAAGCTCTGCGTCCGACGATGTTGCCCCAGCAAATCGCCCTTCAGGCTTTCCCGAGACGCTGTTGAGCGCAATTAATCTGAATGACATTCGGCTAAGCCTCGACACGCTTATTAACATCATCAATTCACAAGGGCTACAGAACCAACTTCTTCAACCCGAGCGCGCGCGGCTCCTTGTCGAAGAACATTTCCAAGATGCCATAACCCGATTGCCGCGCATTCATGAAGCAGCCAGTAGACGGACGCTGGCCCGCCAAATTGACGCGCTGCGCGACGTGCTGCTTGATCCCGAAAAGGGCTTCTTCGCGCATTCAGCGGCACGTCTGCGGTTTCACGAAAGCGTTCAAACGCTGCAAGCCGAACACCTGCCCATGATCGTGGGGATTTCCGACATATCCTCCGATCTGACTCAGAACACTTTACGGCGAGTGGACCTCGCGACCGATGAGCTGCGCGACACCATCTATCGGGTTATATGGACCGTTGGCCTCACCGTTGGAAGCGCGCTTCTCGTGATTGCCCTTACCAACGGCTTTGTTGTTGAGCGGCAGTTCAACCGTCGCATCAATCGGTTGACCGATTCCGTCACGGCTATCGCTCGGGGTGACCTTGATCACCCCGTCACCGTGCGAGGGCAGGATGAACTAGGAGAGATGGCACGTGCATTAGTTGTGTTCCGCACAACTGCGGAAGAGTTGCGGCGCTCGAACATCGAGCTCGAGAAATTCGCCTATGTGGCCGCCCACGACCTGCGCTCTCCCCTCCGTGCGGTGCATGAATTAAGCCTTTGGGTACTAGAGGATGAGGAAAATGCGCTGAGTGCGGAAAGCCGAAGCTATTTGCTTATGTCACAACAACGGATTGATCGGCTTAACCGCCTTCTGAACGATCTTTTGGACTACGCCCGGGCGGGACAGGACCAACCTGCGCCAGAGCCGGTGCACCTTGCGCGATTGGTGGCAGACCTTGCCCGCTATACCGACACCGAGGGTCGGTTCAAAATTAGCTTTGCCGGGACAAATCAAGTCATCGATTTACAACTTACGCCGTTGCAGCAGATTTTGGGCAACCTGATCTCAAATGCAATCAAACACCATGACCGGGGTCATGGCATCATCCATGTTAACGCCGAGGTAAAGCAGGACCGTGTTGTTCTAAGCGTCCGCGATGACGGGCCTGGAATAGAGCTTCGGCACCAAGCAAAGATATTTGAGCTGTTTCAAACACTTAAACCGCGTGATGAGGTTGAGGGGAGCGGCTTGGGCCTCGCCATCGTAAGCAAGCTCGCCACCCACCAAAAAGGCAAGGTCACGCTGTCCTCCGACCCCAACAAAGAGCGCGGGTCGACCTTTGTTGTGGAGCTTCCATTGGCACCACGTGCACACCGCAATCTGCCCGTGGCGGCGGCGGCGTGACCCAAGCCGAAAAGGAAAATTGGATGAAAACGACGCCCGCGAAGTTTCTTATCGTAGACGATGACAAAGTCAGCGTGATGGCCATGCAACGGGCGATGCGCAAGTTGAAGATCGTCAATGAAACGGCGGTTTGTCACGACGGGCAACATGCGCTCGAATTTTTAGCGGAGGAGGTGAAGCGGCATGGTCGATTGCCGCCCTATATCGTCACACTTGACCTCAATATGCCGCGTATGGGCGGGCTTGAGTTCTTAGAAGTTGTCCGGGCCGATCCGGCGTTGGAACGGATGGTGGTTTTTGTCTTTACCACCTCCGATATGCCCACGGACGTGCAATCCGCCTATAGCAAGAATGTCGCGGGCTATATCGTGAAGGAAAACCCCTCGGAGACCTTTGCCAATGCGCTCGGCATGCTCAACGCCTACTCGCGGATCGTAGAGTTGCCGGGGTAATCACTGAGCACCGGATAGAGCGCCGTCAAATGCGGATAGCCCCCACTTTTAACGAAAAGAGGCGCGCCATTGCTGGCACGCCTCCTGAACTTTAGCCAATAGGTCTGGCTTACATCATGCCGCCCATGCCGCCCATGTCGGGCATGCCGCCACCGGCGGGTGCGCCGTCTTTTTGCGGACGGTCAGCGACCATGGCTTCGGTGGTGATCAACAGACCAGCGATCGAGGCCGCGTCCTGCAGAGCAGTACGAACAACTTTGGCCGGATCGATGACGCCGAACTTGAACATGTCGCCATATTCTTCGGTCTGCGCGTTGAAGCCGAACTTCAGGTCGTCGCTTTCGCGGATCTTGCCCGCCACGACGGAACCGTCGACGCCAGCGTTCTCAGCGATCTGACGCAGCGGTGCTTCCAGTGCCTTGCGCACGATGGAGATACCGACGTTCTGGTCGTTGTTGTCGCCGGTCAGGCCTTCGAGCTTTTTGCCCGCCTGAACCAGAGCAACACCACCGCCAACAACGATGCCTTCTTGAACAGCGGCACGTGTCGCGTTCAGGGCGTCGTCAACGCGGTCTTTGCGCTCTTTCACTTCGACTTCGGTCATGCCGCCGACGCGGATAACGGCAACACCGCCTGCCAGTTTGGCAACGCGCTCTTGCAGCTTCTCACGGTCGTAGTCGGAAGTGGTTTCTTCGATCTGGTTACGGATCTGAGCAACACGTGCTTCGATCTCGGCCTTCTCGCCAGCGCCGTCAACAACAGTGGTCTCGTCTTTGGTGATCGCGACTTTCTTGGCAGAACCCAGCATGTCCATGGTCACGGACTCAAGCTTCATGCCGAGGTCTTCGGAGATCACCTGACCACCGGTCAGAACCGCGAGGTCTTGCAGCATCGCTTTGCGACGGTCACCGAAGCCCGGTGCCTTCACAGCAGCAATCTTCAGACCGCCGCGCAGTTTGTTCACGACGAGTGTCGCCAGGGCTTCGCCCTCAACGTCTTCGGCGATGATCAAAAGCGGCTTCTGGGACTGGATCACTTGCTCAAGCAGCGGAACCATCGGCTGAAGGCTCGACAGTTTCTTCTCGTGCAGCAGGATGATCGCGTCTTCCAGCTCGACAGTCATTTTGTCGGAGTTGGTGACGAAATAGGGGCTCAGGTAGCCGCGGTCGAACTGCATGCCTTCGACGACATCGGTCTCTGTTTCCAGGCCTTTGTTCTCTTCGACGGTGATGACACCCTCGTTGCCGACTTTCTGCATCGCGTCTGCGATTTGACGGCCGATCTCTTTTTCGCCGTTGGCGGAGATGGTGCCGACCTGCGCGACCTCGTCGCTGTCGGACACGTCACGGGCCGCGGCTTTGATCGCTTCAACGACCTTGGCAGTGGCCAGATCGATACCGCGCTTCAGGTCCATCGGGTTCATGCCAGCGGCAACCGATTTCATGCCTTCTTTGACGATGGCCTGGGCCAGAACAGTCGCGGTGGTGGTACCGTCGCCTGCTTCGTCGTTGGTCCGGGAAGCAACTTCCTTGACCATCTGTGCGCCCATGTTTTCGAACTTGTCTTCCAGTTCGATTTCCTTCGCCACGGATACACCGTCTTTGGTGATGCGCGGTGCGCCGAAGGATTTGTCCAGAACCACGTTCCG
Organism: Sulfitobacter sp. NFXS29; assembly: GCF_040148765.1. Taxonomy (NCBI): domain Bacteria; kingdom Pseudomonadati; phylum Pseudomonadota; class Alphaproteobacteria; order Rhodobacterales; family Roseobacteraceae; genus Sulfitobacter; species Sulfitobacter sp. NFXS29. The sequence continues at coordinate 174,632 of NZ_JAGDED010000001.1, read as the reverse complement.
GCCTTTGGGGCCGAGTGTGACTTTCACCGCATCGGCAAGGATGTTTACACCCTTGAGCATCCGGTTGCGGGCATCGGTGTCAAATTTGACGTCCTTAGCAGCCATGTTGTCTTCTCCTAAAATCTTGGATTGATGTGAGCGTCTTCAAAGGGTCGGCAAGCCGGGTGGCTTACGCGATGATCCCCATGATGTCGCTTTCTTTCATCATCAGCATTTCTTCGCCGTCGACGGTGACCTCTGTGCCGGACCACTTGCCGAACAGGATTTTGTCGCCGGGTGCGACGGCCATTTCGATCAGCTCGCCGTTGTCTTTCCGTGCGCCGGTGCCCACGGCGACAACTTCACCCTCGGAAGGCTTTTCTTTGGCGGAATCAGGAATGATCAACCCGCCGGCGGTTTTTTCTTCGCTTTCGGTACGCTTTACCAGCACACGGTCATGAAGCGGTTTCAATGCCATCTTTGCAGCTCCTTAAGGCTCAAAGTTACTCTTCCAAGCCACCCCCTCCGGGCGAGGGGTGCAGCCGTTAGCACTCAACCCTTGTGAGTGATAACGATGCATAGCTAAGCAGCAGTCTGCGTTCTGTCAACAACGGCTTCGAAAAATTTTGCGGGGCCGGGAACTGTTAATCAGCACCCAAAACACGGCCCGCCATGGCCACCGCTTCGGCCCCCGTTGGCGTTAGTCCGTATATGCCTTTGTCGACCTTTTCAAACCAACCGTAGTGGTCATCCCGCATCATGCGGGTTGCCGCCGAGACACCGGTTGCGCGGGCCACATGCGCGCCTTTGCTTGCGCCTGCTTCGAACAGATAGACCGCGATTTTCAACGCATCCTGTCGGTAGGCGGTCACCAGCCCCGCGCGGGTCTGGCCGCCGTCATTCGGATCCCCCTGCCGCCGGGCGAATTCGCGCAAAAGCATCGCCGCCCGTTTGGCATTCTTGCGCGGCGCATAAGGGCCGGGATCGCAATGCACCTCGACCAACCCATCCGACAGCCGCACGGTAATCAGCCCCAACCCCAGCCGCCGCGCCAGCATGACGTTGTCCTTCACCGCCTTAGCAAAGCGTTTGCCCGGTTGGCGCGCAACAGCGAGGTAGACATCATCCGTCACCTTCAGCCGCGCCAGACATTGATGGAACAGCGCCAGCGAAAAGCCGAGCTTCAGCTCCACCACCACCGGCGGCTCGGCCCCGCGCAGCGCCACCACATCTGCCGCGCCGACTTCGGCCTTCACCACATAGCCCTGATCCTCAAGGAAAGCCTTGATCGGCGGGTAAAGATCGGTTTCACGCGGGTTGCTCATGGCGCGCAACTTGCCCCATCGCGCGGCGCTATGCAAAGGGGCTGCGCGGCCCTAGACTGACGCGATGACCCGCGACGAATTCAACGCCTTCTGCGCCGCCCTGCCCCGAACAACCCATGTCGTGCAATGGGGCAATGCGGATGTCTGGAAGGTGGGCGGCAAGGTCTTTGCCATCTGCGGTTGGGCCGAGGATGCGCCCGCCTTTACTTTCAAGGTGACTGAACTGGGGTTTGAGGTGCTCTCCGACAGCCCCGGCTTGCGGCCCGCGCCCTATCTGGCTTCGCGCGGACTCAAGTGGATACAGCATTACGCCGCATCGGGGCTGAGCGATGACAGTCTGCGCGACCACATCCGCGCCTCCTACGACATGATCGTCACCGCGCTCTCTAAAAAGAAGCGCGCGGAACTGGGGCTTTAGCCCCCGGCGCGCAATGCCGCATTGCAGCAGGCGCAGGTGACAAGCCAATTGAACCTGCTATAAGGCCCGCAAATCCACCCGAACAGACAGGACCACCCCATGACAACGCTTGTTTTTGGCCACAAATCCCCCGACACCGACAGCACCGGCAGCCCGATCGTCTGGGCTTGGTATCTCAATGAGATCAAAGGCATCCCCGCCAAACCCGTCCTGCTGGGCGAGCCGAACACCGAAGCATTGTTCATGCTCGACAAATGGGATCTCGATAAGCCGGAAATCCTGACCGCGCTTGAGGCCGACACCAAGGTTGTCATCGTCGACACCAACAACCCTGCCGAACTGCCCGACAACATCAATGACGCCGACATCACCGGCATCATCGACCACCACCGTCTGGTGGCCGGGCTGGAAACACGCGGCCCGATTGAGATCAACATCCAGCCGCTTGCCTGCACCGCAACCATCATGTTCAAGATGATCGGCAAAGACTGGGCGCAGGCCCCGCGTGGCGTGAAAGCCGCGGCCCTGTCCTGCATCCTGTCGGACACGCTGGAATTCCGCAGCCCGACCACCACCCAAGAAGACCGCGCCATTGCCGAAGAGATCGCGCGGGACTTGGGCGTCGACATCAGCGACTACGCGGCGGAAATGTTCGCCGCGAAATCCGACGTGTCGTCCTTCAGCGAGGCGGAACTGCTGCGCATGGACAGCAAGGCATTCGACCTCGATGGCACCAACCTGCGCGTGAGCGTGCTGGAAACCACCTCCCCCGCGCCGCTGTTGGAGCGCAAGGACGCGCTGATGGCTGAGATGCCGAAGGTGGCCGAAGCCGACGGTGCCGCGCAGGTGCTCTTGTTCATCGTCGACATCCTGAAAGAAGAGGCGACGCTGCTGGTGCCCAACGACATGGTCAAACATATCGCCGAGCAGAGCTTTGGCGCTGAGGTTTCGGGCGACACGGTCGTGCTGCCCGGCGTGATGAGCCGCAAAAAGCAGATCATCCCCAACCTCAAGATGTAAGCCAATCGGGCGGGCCAAGTGCCCGCCCTCGCTCTTTGAAAGGCCGCCCCATGACCCGCATTATCTCTGCCCTGCCGCAAGTTTCCGATCAATACGACGCGCTCTTTGTCGATCTTTGGGGCTGCGTTCATGACGGGCGCAAAGCGCTGCCCGATGCGGTGGCGGCCTTGCAGGCCTATCGCAAGACCGGCGGCAAGGTCGTGCTGGTGACCAACTCCCCCCGTCCGCGCACGGGCGTGGAGAAACAGTTGCAGCAGTTTGGCGTGCCGGAAGACGCATGGGACAGCATCGCCACCTCGGGCGATTCCGCGCGCTCTGCCATGTTCCGGGGTGCTGTGGGCGAGAAGGTCTGGTTCATTGGCCACCCCGGTGAGCGCAAGTTTTTCGAGCCGCTGGCGATCCTCGAAAACCCGGTACAAGTGGAAACCGTCCCGCTAGCCGAAGCCGAAGGCATCGTCTGCACCGGCCCGGTCGACCCGATGGCCGACCCCGAGATCATGCGCCCCGAGTTCGAACAGGCCATCGCCCGCGGGCTGAAACTGCTCTGCGCCAACCCCGATATCGTCGTGGATCGGGGCGAGGTGCGCGAATGGTGCGCCGGGGCACTGGCCGCGCTCTATACCGAGATGGGCGGCGAAAGCCTCTATTTCGGCAAGCCGCATGGCCCGATCTACGATCTCGCCCGCCGTCGCCTTGCCGCCCTTGAGGTCGACATCCTCGACAATCGCATCCTCGCCATCGGTGACGGCATCCTGACGGACGTCAAAGGCGCGATGGACGAAGGCATCGATTCGCTGTTCATCACCGGGGGACTGGCCGCCGCGGAAACTGCCACCACCGAGCAACCCGACGAAGACAAGCTCCGCGCCTATCTCGATCGCGAAGCCTCGGCCCCGACCTATGCCATCGGATTCCTGCGCTAACTCAGAAAGGGGCTTGATTTTCTGCATCTGCAAAGTAATAAAGTTGCATCTTGACGCGCGAGCGCGCCACTTTATTGCCAAGGAGCCGTCATGTTGGACAATATGCCACGCGGGACGATCTGCATCGAAGACATCGAAATCGGGATGACTCGCCATCTGCGTAAAGTCGTGACCGATACGGATATCGAAATGTTCGCGCAGGTCTCTACCGACCATAACCCGGTGCATCTGGATGACGATTACGCCCGCGACACGATCTTTGAAGGGCGCATTGCCCATGGGATGCTGACCGCCGGGCTGATCTCGGCGGTGATTGGTGAGCAGCTGCCCGGGCACGGCACAATCTACCTCGGGCAATCGCTCAAGTTCCTCGGCCCCGTGCGCCCCGGCGATATGGTGCTGGCCGAAGTCACCGTGACCGACATGGACATTGCCAAACGTCGCGTGAAAATGGACTGCCGCTGTTCGGTCGATGGCAAACCGGTGCTCGCCGGTGAGGCCACGGTGCTTGCCTCCTCGGCCAAGCTGGACTGAGGGGACGGTTTCGCAGCCTGAGCATCTTGCCCTTGCCCCGCCGCGCAGCTAGGCAAGGCACATGCGGATCATCCGAGATTATCAATTCGTCGACCTTGCAGATCGCGGTGCCACCGCCGCGATTGGCAATTTTGATGGCGTGCACCTTGGCCACCGGTCGGTGATCGAACTGGCGCAGAGTGCCGCTCCCGATGCGCCCCTTGGCGTCGTCACCTTCGAGCCGCATCCCCGCGAGTATTTTGCCCCCGATGCCCCGCCCTTCCGCCTGATGGGCCCCGAATCCCGCGCGCATCGGCTGGAAAAGATCGGCGTTAAGCGGCTCTATGAGCTGGCATTCAACAGCACACTGGCCAGCCTCAGCCCTGAGGCATTCGCCCGCGACGTGCTCCACGACGGGCTGGGGCTGGCGCATGTGGTTGTGGGCGCAGACTTCTGCTTTGGTAAGGGCCGCGCGGGCACGGCGGAAGATCTCGTCCGTTTCGGCGCGCAATTTGGTTTTGGTGTCACCATCGCCCCGCTGATGGAGCGCGATGACCTCACCGTGTCCTCAACCGCGATCCGCGAAGCGCTGACCCGTGGTGAAACCCGCGAAGCGGCGGCAATGCTGGGTCATTGGCACCGCATCGACGGGCCCGTGATCTCGGGCGAGCAGCGCGGGCGTGAATTGGGCTTTCCCACGGCGAATATGTCGATTGACGGGCTGCACCCGCCTGCCTTTGGTGTCTATGCCGTGCTGGTGGATGTGCTGGCGGGGCCGCATAAGGGCAGCTATCACGGGGCGGCCAGCATTGGCGTGCGGCCCATGTTCGGTGAGAACAAAGCCAACCTTGAAACCTATATCTTGGACTTCAAAGGTGATCTCTACGGCGCGCCGCTGTCCGTCGGGCTGGTCGAACACCTGCGCGGCGAAGAAAAGTTTGACAGTCTCGACGCGCTGATCACCCAGATGGGAGCCGACTGCGACCGCGCCCGAACCATTCTGGCGGCGCTATGAGCGATCCGATCCCCCGCAAGGGCCTGACCCCGAAGTTCTGGGAGAAGAAGCCGCTCAAAGAGATGTCGCAGACCGAGTGGGAAGCGCTCTGCGATGGCTGCGGCAAATGCTGCCTGAACAAGCTAGAAGACGAAGACAGCGGCGAAGTGGCCCTCACCCGTGTCGCCTGCCGCCTGCTTGATGATAGCACCTGCCGCTGCGTGCATTACGAAAACCGGCACGAGTTCGTGCCCGACTGCATCGTGCTGCGCCCCGACAACCTCGATACCCACGCCTATTGGATGCCCCAGACCTGCGCTTACCGCCTGCTGTGGGAGGGCAAGCCCCTGCCCGAATGGCACCCCCTGCTGACCGGCACGCCGGACAGCGTCCATGACGCCGGGGTCAGCGTGCAATTTGATACCGTGTCCGAATTTGATACCCCGTTCGAGGAATGGGAAGACCATATTATCGAGGAGCCCACCTGATGTTTTTCGCCTCTGACAACGCCGGCCCCGTCCACCCCAAGGTGATGGAGCGCGTGATCGCGGCCAACAGCGACTACGCCATGCCCTACGGCAAAGACCCGATCATGGATGAGGTGCGCACGCAGATTCGCGAACAGTTTGAGGCACCTGAGGCCGAGGTTTACCTCGTCGCCACCGGCACCGCGGCCAATGCGCTGGCGCTGGCCTGCTATACCCAGCCGTGGCAGACGATCTTCTGCTCCAAGGTCGCGCATATCGAAGAGGATGAGTGCAACGCGCCGGAGTTCTACGCGGGGGCGGCCAAGCTGACGCTGGTAGAGACCGACGACAAGATGACCCCCGAGGCCCTGCGCCGCGCCATCGTCGCGCGGACGGCGGGCGATGTGCACACGCCGCAACGCGGCCCGGTGTCGATCACGCAGGTGACGGAACGCGGCGGGGTGCATAGCCTTGAAGAATTGCAGGCGCTGACAGCGGTGGCCAAGGAATACGGCCTGCCCGTGCATATGGACGGCGCGCGTTTTGCCAATGCGCTGGTGGCTCTGGGCTGCACCCCGGCTGAGATGACGTGGAAGTCGGGCGTTGATGTGGTCAGCTTCGGCGGCACCAAGAACGGCTGCATGGGGGTCGAGGCGGTGGTCTTTTTTGTTCCCAAAAAAGCATGGGAATTCGAGTTGCGCCGCAAGCGCGGTGCGCATCTATTTTCCAAACACCGCTTTCTGTCGGCGCAAATGGCAGGCTACCTTGCGGATGGTGCTTGGCTGGAAACGGCCAAGACGGCCAACGCAAATGCGGCGCATCTGGCCCAAGGGCTGCGCAAGGCGGGGGCGGAATTTCTACATGAGCCTGCGGCAAATATGATCTTTACCCGTTTCCCCCGCGCCATTCACCGCAAGCTGCATGACGCAGGCGCGCGCTATTACCTCTGGGATGGCACGCTGGACGGCGACGATGATGAGATGCTGGCCGCGCGGATGGTCTGCGACTGGTCGATCAGCCGCGACCAGATCGACCAGTTCCTAAGCCACTTCTAAGCAGTCACGCCAGCGGCACGTCGTTCAGGAAATCGCGTATCGCTTCGGCGACTTCTGCGGGGTGCGTGATCGGCACCATATGCCCTGCCCCGTCGACTGAAATCCGCCGCGCGTTCGGGAGGCGGCGCATCAGCGACGCATTGATCGCATGCGCCGCCTTGGGCGATGCGCCTCCCTCTACCAGCAGCGCGGGCATTGACGCGCGGTCGAACATGCCCGGCGCCAGCAACCCGGCGCTGTCCTCTCCAAGGAAGGGCGAAGAGGCGGGGATGAAACCGATCCGATCCACCATATAGGCGCGGGTCGGTTCGGGAATTTGGTCCCATTTCGTCCCATCGCCCCAAACCCGGTTGAACAGCCGTGCGGCGGTCTCCTTGTCGCCCTCTGCCAAGGCGGCCTCAAATGCCGCGTTCTGGTCGTTGTATTCGGCCATCGCCTCGGGATCGTCCTGCTTGGCAGCGGCGAAATAGACCGGCTCAATCAGGGTAATGCTGCGCACCAAATCGGGGTGCTCGATCGCCAAACGCATCGCCACCGTCGCACCAAAGGAATGGCCAATCAGATCCATCGGCGCTTCGAGCAGGCTGAGCGCCATGTCGGTCGCCACGTCGTGGATATTGCCCTGCCCGTCCCAATCGCCGGACCGGCCGTGCATCGGCAGATCGAAGGCGCGCAGGGTCAACTCGTCCGATAGGGCAGCCCCAACGCCCCGCCACGCGCCGGAATGCGCAAGCGAGCAATGGATTGCCAAGGCCGGGCGCGGGCCGTGACCGAAACGGCGCGCGTTGACCTCTGGGATCACAGCTTACCCCCGAGATGCAGATCAAGGTCTTCCAAACGGTCCTGTCCCCAGAACTTCTGATCACCGACGATATAGAATGGCGCGCCGAAGACACCTTGAGCGACGGCTTCCTCAAGGTTCGCGGCATAGGTCTCGGCCCCCTGCAGCAGCCCGCTGTTCGCCAGATCGGGGTCAAAACCGGCCTCTTCCAAACAGGCCCGGACCACATCGTCATGGCCGATGTCCTTTTCTTCGGCCCAGACAGCGCGGGTGATGGCATGGGTCAATTTGCCCAGATCACCGCCCCCTGCATTCTGCGCGGCGATCACCGCATAGGCCGCAGGTGCGCCGTTGGTGGGCCAATGCGCGGGCTTGAGATTGAAGGGCAGACCCAGCTTGCGCGCCTGACGCGGCAGGTCTTGCGCGCGGTACTCATTGCGGCTGGGGTGACGCTCTGCCGGGGGCATGCCGCCGGTGCGCGGGAAGGCCGCGATAATGTCGAACGGCTTGTACACGATCTCAGCACCGTGCTTTTCGGCGATCTCCTCAAGCCGATTCCCGGCGAGGTAGCAATAGGGTGACAGGGTCGCGAAAAAATAGTCGATCCGGGCCATTTGGCTCTCCTTCGGGGGCGGTGCAGCTTTGCCCGACCGTAAGCGCATGCTAAGCGGTGTCAACGTCACGAATCTGCAACCTACCGCTGCCCCGGAGCCCCTATGCCACGCACTTCAGAACCAAAACTGATCTCAGGCAATGCCAATATGCCGCTTGCCAAGGCCATCGCGCGGCGCATGTCGCTGCACCGCGGCGTTAACGTGGGGCTCGTCGATGCGCGAGTCGAACGGTTCAATGACGGCGAGATTTTTGTCGAAGTCTACGAGAACGTGCGTGGCGAGGATATGTTCATCATCCAGCCCACGTCGAACCCCGCGAACGACAACCTGATGGAACTGATGATCATGGCCGACGCGCTGCGCCGGTCCTCGGCGGCGCGGGTCACTGCGGTGCTGCCCTACTTCGGCTACGCCCGTCAGGACCGCCGCACCAAGGCCCGGACCCCGATCACCGCCAAGATGGTTGCCAATATGCTGACCGGCAGCGGCATTGAGCGGATCCTGACGATGGACCTGCACGCGGCACAGATTCAGGGCTTCTTCGACATCCCGGTCGACAACCTCTACGCCTCGCCGATCTTCGCGCTCGACATCAAGGACGCCTTTAAGGACCAGATGGACGATCTGATGGTCGTCAGCCCCGACGTTGGCGGCGTGGCCCGTGCGCGCGAGCTGGCCAAGCGTATCAACTCGCCCCTGTCAATCGTCGACAAACGCCGCGAGAAGGCGGGCGAAGTGGCTGAAATGACTGTAATCGGCGACGTGAAAGGCAAGACCTGCCTGATCGTAGACGACATCTGCGACACGGCTGGCACGCTGTGCAAAGCCGCCGAAGTCTTGCTGGAGAATGGGGCGAAGGAAGTACACTCCTACATCACCCACGGCGTCATGTCCGGCCCTGCGGTTGAGCGGGTCGAGAACTCGGTCATGAAATCACTGGTTATCACCGACAGCATCGCGCCGACCCCTGCGATCAAGAAAGCGCCGAACATCCGCATCGTCCCGACCGCGCCGATGTTTGCCCAAGCGATCCTGAACATCTGGAACGGCACCTCGGTCTCTTCTCTGTTCGAGGCGGAAACGCTGGGCCCGATCTATGACGGGATGTACGCGGCAAACTAAGCCGCAGGCTGTGATCTAGGGCTGGCCCCCGCGGGCCGCCCTCCCCCTGCTGGGCTGCTCTCTCTCACCGAGCGATGTACCTAGCCGACGACCCAGTCGTCATCCTCCCCAACCGCGCCAATCGCTGTCCATGCCAAACGCGCCCGTGCGACGCGGGTGTCGCCCCATGTGCGAAACACCATGTCAAAGCCGGTCTCGGTCACCGCCTCGGCGCCGATATCGGCGCGGGTGACGGTGCTGGCGTCGATGTCCCAAAGCGACATGTTCACCTGAACATGCGGCGGCTCCCGGAAGGGTTCTGAAAAGCTGATCCGGCGGCGGCGTTCGCGCTGGCCCTCGCCCGTCCACATCGATCCGCCGTCTTCGAACTCAGAAAACAGCATGACATCGCCACTGGCTACGCCGATGGTATGGCTGCGAAGTCGTTTCATATCTCGGGCCTGCTTGCGTTTAGGGTCACCGCTCGATGATGCCGCAGCAGGGGGAAGCATAAAAGCAAAAAGCCCCGCCGAGGCGGGGCTTTTCACTGATTTTCAAAGCATTACAGGCTGGGCTGTTTGCTCGACAATCCGATGTGATCGCCAACGGCAACCATATCGGCCAGAAGCTTGGCTGCGTCATCCACGGGACCGGGTTCGTTTTCCCAGTCGTCCTTGGCGCGGGTGTAGACGGCATGCGCCTCTGCCACCATGCTGTCCATCTGCTCCTGCGTCATGTCGGCACGCGACACGGCACGTTCCGCCAGCACAGACACGCCGCCCTGACCGCCGATTTCGGCGAAACCGCCGGTCACGACATATTCAGACGTGCCCTCCGGCCCTTCCACGCGCAGAAGACCCGGACGCAGGGTGGTGATGGTGGGCGCATGATCGGCCATGGCCGTCATGTCACCCTCAGTGCCCGGAATCTGCACGGCCGTCACCTGCATCGATGCCAGCCGCCGTTCCGGCGAAACGAGGTCGAATTGCATTGTGTCTGCCATTGTCAGCGCTCCTTAAGCGGCGTCTGCCGCCATTTTTTCGGCTTTCGCCTTCACGTCATCGATGCCACCAACCATGTAGAAGGCACCTTCGGGCAGGTGATCGTATTCACCGGCAACCACGGCCTTGAAGGACGCGATTGTTTCTTCCAGCGGCACCTGAACACCGTCGGAGCCTGTGAAGACTTTCGCCACGTCGAAGGGCTGGCTGAGGAAACGCTCGATTTTACGGGCGCGTGCCACGGTCAGTTTGTCTTCTTCGCTCAGTTCGTCCATGCCGAGAATGGCAATGATGTCCTGAAGCGATTTGTAGCGCTGAAGCACCTGCTGCACGTCTGTCGCCACCTTGTAGTGCTCGTCGCCGATGATCAGCGGGTCGAGCAAACGCGAGGTGGAGCCAAGCGGATCAACCGCCGGGTAGATGCCCTTTTCCGAGATCGAACGGTCAAGAACCGTTGTCGCGTCGAGGTGCGCAAAGGAGGTCGCAGGCGCCGGGTCGGTAAGGTCATCCGCAGGAACGTAAACGGCCTGAACGGAAGTAATCGAACCGGATTTGGTCGAAGCAATCCGCTCCTGCATCACGCCCATGTCGGTCGCCAGTGTCGGCTGGTAGCCCACAGCGGAAGGGATACGGCCCAGCAAAGCGGACACTTCGGAACCGGCCTGTGTGAAGCGGAAGATGTTGTCGACGAAGAACAGAACGTCGGAACCGGATTCGTCGCGGAACTGCTCGGCCAGTGTCAGGCCGGTCAGGGCGATCCGCATCCGCGCGCCGGGAGGTTCGTTCATCTGGCCGTAGACCAGCGCAATTTTCGAATCGACGAGGTTGTCAGGGACGATAACGCCGGATTCGATCATCTCGTGGTAAAGGTCGTTGCCCTCACGGGTACGCTCACCGACGCCCGCGAACACCGACAGACCGGAGTGCACTTTGGCGATGTTGTTGATCAGTTCCATGATGAGAACCGTCTTGCCCACGCCAGCACCGCCGAAGAGACCAATTTTACCACCCTTGGTGTAAGGCGCCAGAAGGTCGATGACCTTGATGCCTGTCACGAGGATTTGTGTCTCGGTGGACTGCTCAGCGAACTCAGGCGCTTCGCCGTGAATGGCGCGTGTCGCGTCAGAGTTTACCGGACCCTGTTCGTCAACCGCGTCGCCGGTGACGTTCATGATGCGGCCCAGTGTGGCGTTGCCCACGGGCACGCGGATCTGGTCGCCCGTGTCGCTTACGGCCTGACCGCGAACGAGACCTTCGGTCGCGTCCATGGCGATGGCACGAACTGTGTTTTCGCCAAGGTGCTGCGCCACTTCGAGAACCAGCGTTTTGCCCTGGTTCTGGGTGTGGAGCGCGTTGAGAATCTCCGGCAGGTCGCCTTCGAATTGAACGTCAACGACAGCGCCGATGACCTGTGTGATTTTACCGACAGCATTTGCCATGTCGTTTCTCCGATTTGCTTACAGCGCTTCCGCGCCGGAAATGATTTCGATCAGCTCGTTGGTGATGACAGCCTGACGCGAGCGGTTGTACTGGATGGTCAGTTTGTCGATCATCTCACCCGCGTTGCGTGTTGCGTTGTCCATCGCCGACATCCGCGCACCCTGCTCGGACGCGCCATTCTCCAGCAGAGCCGAGAAGATCGCCGTGGCGACCCCGCGCGGCAGAAGATCGGCCAAAACCGCCTCTTCGCTGGGTTCATAGTCGAACAATGTGGACGCACCGCTGTCTTCGTCCGCGTCTGCTTCGAATTTGGCCGGGATGATCTGCTGCGCCGTCGGCGTCTGCATGACCACGTTCACGAACTTCGCATAGAAGATCGTCGCCACGTCAAATTCGCCCGCGTCAAAGCGGTTCAGCACGTCCTGCGCGATGTTTTGCGCATCACCATAGCCGATCTTTTTGACTTCGCTGAGGTCAACGTGACCGACCAGATGGTCGCCCAAGTCACGCCGCAGCGCATCACGGCCTTTTTTGCCAACGGTGAGGATTTTCACCTCTTTGCCCTGGGCCAGCAAGTCACGCGCATGGGCTTTCGCCTTCTTCGCGATGTTGCTGTTGAAGCCGCCGCACAGCCCGCGTTCGGCGGTCATGACCACCAGCAGATGCACTTTGTCTTCACCCGTGCCGCTGAGCAGCTTGGGCGCGCTGTCGGAGCCGCCGACACTGGCCGCGAGCCCTGCCATCACGGCATTGAACCGCTCAGTATAGGGACGCGAAGCCTCGGCAGCCTCCTGCGCGCGGCGAAGTTTCGCCGCGGCAACCATTTGCATGGCCTTGGTGATCTTGCGGGTCGATTTGACCGACGCGATCCTGTTCTTCAGGTCCTTGAGATTTGGCATTGCCTTATCTCCCGTTTAAGCGAAGTCGGCGGCGAAACCGTCAATGGCGGCTTTGATCTTCTCTTCCAACTCGCCTTTGACCTTACGGTCATTGTTGGTGATGTCCTTGAGAAGGTCGTCATGCTTGCTGCGCAGATGCGCCAGCAGGCCCGCTTCGAAGCGGCCAACGTCGTTCAAGTCCACCTTGTCGAGATAGCCGTGTGTACCGGCGTAGATCACGCAGACGATTTCCGAGTTGGTCAGCGGCGCGTACTGCGGCTGCTTCATCAGTTCGGTCAGACGCGCACCACGGTTCAGCAGCTGCTGAGTTGCGGCATCAAGGTCGGAGCCGAACTGAGCAAAGGCGGCCATTTCGCGGTACTGAGCCAGCGACAGTTTCACCGGACCCGCGACCGAAGACATCGCCTTGGTCTGAGCCGAGGAGCCAACGCGCGAAACCGACAGACCGGTGTTCACAGCAGGACGGATGCCTTGGTAGAACAATTCGGTCTCAAGGAAGATCTGACCGTCGGTGATCGAGATCACGTTGGTCGGAATAAACGCGGAAACGTCACCGCCTTGGGTTTCAATGATCGGCAGAGCCGTCAGCGAGCCGTTGCCAGCTTCGTCACCCAGCTTCGCGGAACGCTCAAGCAGACGGGAGTGGAGGTAGAAAACGTCGCCCGGGTAGGCTTCGCGGCCCGGTGGGCGGCGCAGCAGCAGGGACATCTGACGGTAGGACACGGCCTGCTTCGAGAGGTCATCATAGATGATCAGGGCGTGACGGCCATTGTCGCGGAAATGCTCGGCCATCGCGGTGGCGGCATAGGGCGCGAGGAACTGCATCGGCGCAGGCTCGGACGCGGTCGCGGCCACAACGATGGAGTAGTCAATCGCGCCGGTTTCTTCGAGCTTTTTCACTAGCTGAGCAACAGTCGAACGCTTCTGGCCGATGGCGACATACACGCAGTACATCTTCTTGCCTTCGTCGTCGCCAGCAGCGGCGTTAACCTGCGCTTGGTTCAGCATCGCGTCGAGGGCGACAGCGGTTTTACCGGTCTGACGGTCACCGATGATCAGCTCACGCTGGCCACGGCCAATTGGGATCATCGCGTCAACGGACTTAAGGCCAGTTGCCATCGGCTCATGCACCGATTTACGCGGGATGATGCCCGGCGCTTTGACGTCGGCGATGCCGCGCTTGGTGGCGCCAATGGGGCCTTTGCCGTCGATGGGGTTACCAAGGCCGTCAACAACGCGGCCCAGCAGTTCGTCACCGATTGGCACGTCCACGATGGAGTTGGTGCGCTTTACGGTGTCGCCTTCTTTGATGTCACGGTCGGAACCGAAGATAACAACACCGACGTTGTCCGCTTCGAGGTTCAGGGCCATGCCCTGAATGCCACCGGGGAATTCGACCATTTCACCGGCCTGAACATTGTCCAGACCATAGACGCGGGCGATACCGTCACCGACGGAGAGAACGCGACCCACTTCGGCCACTTCGGTTTCCTGACCGAAATCCTTGATCTGGTCCTTCAGGATCGCAGAAATCTCTGCTGCTTGGATACCCATTTATCCGACCTCTTTCATTACATTCTGGAGGGAATTGAGCTTGGAGCGGATCGAGGTATCGATCATCTTCGAGCCCACTTTGACGACAAGACCGCCGATGAGGCTTTCATCAACGGTCGCATGAAGTGATACTTTTTTGCCGGTGGAGGCATTGAGCGACTTGGTCAGCTTGTCCGACTGCGTCTTGGTCAGTGCCTTGGCCGATGTAACGTCTGCGGTGATCTCGCCCTTGGCTTCGGCAATCGTCTCGCGCAGCGCTTTGACCAGCGCGGGCAGCACAAACAGACGACGCTTTTGCGCCATCAGCGCCAGCGTGTTCGCCATGGTCTTGGTCAGGCCCATCTTGTCGGCCAGCACTTTGATCGCCCCGGCCTGCTGATCGCGGGTATAGAGCGGCGAAGAGATCAGGCGCTGAAAGTCATCGCTGTCGGTCAAGGCCGCTTCAAGCGCGGTAAGATCGCCCTCGATGGCATCGACCTGATTGGCCTCGCGGGCCAGATCATACACGGCTGTCGCGTAGCGTTCCGCGATGCCGGTGGAAATGGAAGCAGGTTCGGACACGTCCATCCTCTCGTTCAATAAGCGCCGGATATGCGAAGATGTCGCGTCACCAGCAGTTGGCGCGGCTTGAAGTTACCCAAGACGTCTAAATCAGGGGCGATGTAGCAGACAGGTTCACGCCCGGCAACACAGTATAGGCAGGTAATGTTCCCCCGTGCTGCAATATTGCAAGGCCAGCGGCCTGTCGCGGCTCTTTGACGCAGTTAAATGCTGGCTTTGTCACCACGAGCGTGCGGGCAGGCGAATCCTCCGCCCCTCACCGTAGGCCCTAAGCCTACATGGCGATGGGGGACTTAAACCGGTTTGGCCTGTGGCTCAGCGATCCCCTCCAGCACCCCGATGGCGCGCCTTGCGGTGCTGCGCTGCGGGCGACCTCGCGGTGGATAGACCAGTTTCGTGGCCTCCACCAAGATCGCACCGCCGCCCATCATCGTCGGCATCTGGCGACCGATTTTCTCAAACAAGGGCGCAGATTTCATCCAGATTCGCTGCTGCGAGGGGAATTGGAACAGCGCACCAAGGTGCCTTTCGGGCAGGAACTGATGTTTGCGCAGCTGCGTTTCCAACTGCCCCGGCGAATAGGGCCGCCCATAGCCGAATGGCGTGCGATCCCGCCGCGCCCACATGCCCGCGCGGTTCGGCACGATGAACAGCGCCTTGCCCCCCGGCCCCAGCACGCGCCAGCATTCGTCCAGCAGTTCACTGGGCCGCTCCGAGGTCTCAAGCCCATGCATCAGCACCAGCTTGTCCACCGCCCCCGTCTCGACCGGCCAGAGCGTTTCTTCGGTCAGGACCGAGGTATTGGGCATCCCCGCAGGCCAAGGCATCACGCCTTGCGGCCCGGGCATCAAGACCATCACGCGCCGAGCATCGGCCAGATAGGGCCGCAGCAGAGGTGCTGCAAAGCCAAAGCCGACGACGGTTTGCCCCTTCGCCTCGGGCCAAAGCTCCAACAATCGCCCGCGCAGGGATTTCTGCGCGGCACGCCCCAACGCGCTGCGATAATAGAAATTGCGCAGATCCTGTACATCAAGATGCATTGCAGCCCGCCTTGGTGAGTGTCACTCTGACCCGACCATAACAACACAGCGAGGTAAGACGCCATGGCCTTTGATCTGGTCACGATTCCCTGTCTGTCGGACAATTACGCTTTCCTGCTGCGCGACCATGACAGCGGCGCTGTGGCGCTGATCGACGTGCCCGAAGCCGCCCCGATCATGGCAGAGCTGGACCGCCGGGGCTGGACGTTGAGCCAAGTCTGGTTGACCCACCACCACCCCGACCACGTCCAAGGGCTGGCCGAGGTGCTGACCCGCTTCCCCGCCGAGGTGATTGGGGCCAAGGCCGACGCTCACCGCCTGCCCCCGCTAGACCGCGACGTGGCAGAAGGCGACACCGTTGAGCTTGGCGCGCTGAAGGCCGAGGTGCTGGATGTCTCCGGCCACACCGTCGGCCATATCGCCTTTCACGTGCCGGATGCCAAAGCGGCCTTTACCGCCGACAGCCTCATGGCGCTTGGCTGTGGCCGTCTGTTCGAAGGCACGCCCGCGCAGATGTGGGACAGTCTGCAAAAGTTGGCCGCCCTGCCCGGCGATACGACGATCTGCTCCGGCCACGAATACACCGCCACGAACGCAAAATTCGCCCTGACCGTTGATCCGGATAATCCCGCTCTTATATCAAGGGCCAAGGACATCGACAGCGCCCGCGCCAAGGGGCAGCCGACCGTCCCCTCACCGCTTTCACTGGAACTAGAAACCAATCCCTTCCTGCGCCCTGCCGACCCGGCCATTCGCGCGACATTGGGGATGCCAGACGCCACCGACACAGAAGTGTTCACCGAAATCCGCAGGCGCAAAGACCAGTTCTGAATGCCTGCAATCATGGCCCAAAGTCCTCGCTCACGGCAAATGTGACCGATTCGGACCAGAATCTTCTTGAAGATGGGCGATGATCAACCAAACTCTAATACTATGAGGCCATGGTCGGACCGGGGCCTGAGATATCTCAGCACCTCACCGACCCCGATCGAAAAGGAGCACGCCCGTGCCTTCATTCTCGACTACACTTGAGCAGGCAATCCACGCGGCCCTCGCGCTGGCAAACGCCCGCCGCCACGAATTCGCAACGCTCGAACATCTGCTGCTGGCCTTGCTCGACGAACCCGACGCCGTGCAGGTCATGAAAGCCTGTTCCGTTGATGTCTCTGACCTGCGCGAAACGCTGGTCGAATTCGTCGACGATGATCTGAGCAATCTGATCACCGACATTGACGGTTCCGAAGCGGTGCCCACGGCGGCCTTCCAGCGCGTGATCCAACGCGCCGCGATCCACGTACAATCCTCGGGCCGGACCGAAGTGACGGGCGCGAACGTGCTGGTCGCCATCTTCGCCGAACGTGAAAGCAACGCCGCCTACTTCCTGCAAGAACAGGATATGACCCGCTATGACGCGGTAAACTTCATCGCCCACGGCGTCGCCAAAGACCCGGCATATGGTGAATCCCGCCCCGTCACAGGCGCACCGGAAGCCGAAGAAGAGGCGCAAGGCGTCACTGATGGCGACAAGAAGGAATCCGCGCTGGCAAAATACTGCGTGGACCTTAATGCCAAATCCCGCGAGGGCGATATCGACCCGCTGATCGGCCGCGAGAGCGAAGTTGAGCGCTGTATTCAAGTGCTCTGCCGCCGCCGCAAGAACAACCCGCTTCTGGTGGGTGATCCGGGCGTCGGCAAAACCGCCATCGCCGAAGGTCTGGCGCGCAAGATCGTCGCTGGTGAAACGCCTGAGGTTCTGGCCAATACCACGATCTACTCGCTCGACATGGGCGCACTGCTCGCAGGCACCCGCTACCGCGGTGATTTCGAGGAACGGCTCAAAGCTGTCGTGACCGAGCTGGAAGAGCATAAAGACGCGGTGCTCTTCATCGACGAGATTCACACCGTTATCGGTGCCGGTGCTACCTCGGGTGGCGCGATGGATGCCTCAAACCTGCTGAAACCCGCGCTTCAGGGCGGCAAGCTGCGCACCATGGGCTCCACCACCTATAAGGAGTTCCGCCAACACTTTGAGAAAGACCGCGCGCTGAGCCGCCGGTTCCAGAAGATCGACGTGAGCGAGCCTTCGGTCGAAGACGCCACCAAAATCCTCAAAGGGCTAAAACCCTACTTCGAGGAGCATCACAGCGTCAAATACACCTCCGACGCGATCAAGACCTCGGTCGAGCTGGCGCACCGCTATATCAACGACCGCAAGCTACCTGACTCAGCGATCGACGTGATCGACGAAGCGGGTGCCGCACAGCATCTCGTGGCCGCCTCCAAGCGCCGCAAGACCATCGGCACCAAGGAGGTCGAAGCCGTTGTGGCCAAGATCGCCCGCATCCCGCCGAAAAACGTCTCCAAGGACGATGTAGTGGTGCTGAAGGATCTGGAAAGCTCGCTCAAGCGGGTGGTCTTTGGTCAGGACGACGCCATCGTGGCGCTGTCGTCGGCCATCAAACTGTCCCGCGCGGGCCTGCGCGAGCCGGACAAGCCCATCGGCAACTACCTCTTCGCCGGGCCAACCGGTGTGGGTAAAACCGAGGTGGCCAAGCAACTGGCGGATACGCTGGGTGTGGAACTGCTGCGTTTCGACATGTCGGAGTATATGGAGAAACACGCCGTCTCGCGTCTGATCGGCGCGCCTCCGGGCTATGTCGGTTTTGACCAGGGTGGCATGTTGACCGACGGCGTCGACCAGCATCCGCACTGTGTACTGCTGCTCGACGAGATGGAGAAGGCGCATCCGGATGTCTACAACATCCTGTTGCAGGTGATGGACCACGGCAAGCTGACTGATCACAACGGCCGCACGGTGGATTTCCGCAATGTGGTGCTGATCATGACCTCCAACGCCGGGGCTTCCGAGCAGGCGAAAGAGGCTGTGGGCTTTGGCCGCGAACGTCGCACCGGTGAAGACACCGCCGCGATCGAGCGGACCTTCACGCCGGAGTTCCGCAACCGCCTCGACGCTGTGATCTCCTTCGCGCCGCTGCCGAAATCGGTGATCCTGCGGGTGGTCGAGAAGTTCGTGCTGCAACTCGAAGCGCAATTGATGGACCGCAACGTGACCATCGAACTCAGCAAAAAGGCGGCCGAATGGCTGGCCGACAAAGGCTACGACGACAAGATGGGCGCCCGCCCCTTGGGCCGCGTGATCCAGGAGCACATCAAAAAGCCGCTGGCCGAGGAACTGCTCTTTGGCAAACTGGCCAAAGGCGGTGTGGTCAAGGTCGGCGTCAAGGACGACGCGCTGACGCTCAAGGTCTTGGGCACAGAAAGCAAGCGCCTGTCGGGTGATCGGCCCCCGCTG
The DNA here is from genome assembly GCF_040148765.1 of Sulfitobacter sp. NFXS29. Classification (NCBI taxonomy): domain Bacteria; kingdom Pseudomonadati; phylum Pseudomonadota; class Alphaproteobacteria; order Rhodobacterales; family Roseobacteraceae; genus Sulfitobacter; species Sulfitobacter sp. NFXS29. Next base: position 155,634 of record NZ_JAGDED010000001.1, on the reverse strand, counting down.
CTCACCGCGGAATGATCACACGGGCCGCGCTGGCCCTGATCCTCTCCTCCGCCGGCCCTGCGCCGGCGGAGGATGTGCAACTGGCCTTTCCACTGGATTGCACACTCGGGCAGGATTGCCACATCCAACAATATATGGACCAAGACCCAAGTGCCGCGGCGCACGATTACCGCTGTTCGGGGCTGACCTATGACGGCCACAAGGGCACCGATTTCGCCCTACCCCACCACGCGGCGATGGCGGCAGGTGTCACCGTTCGCGCAGCGGCGGCTGGCGTGGTCAAAGGGCTGCGAAACGGCATGGCCGATGGCGCGCCACTCTCGGAAGTCCAAGGTCGCGAATGCGGAAACGGCGTGGTGATCGACCTTGGCCGCGGGTGGGAAACACAGTATTGCCACCTGAAACGCGGCTCGCTGCGCGTGACGGAAGGGCAAGAGGTCGCTGTCGGCGACGCCCTCGGCCTGGTCGGCCAGTCTGGCAAGGCCGCCTTCCCGCATCTTCACCTTTCGCTGCGCCACAATGGCAATCCGGTTGATCCATTCGCCCCCGAAGGCAACGCTTGCGGGGAACCAGCTAAGTCTCTCTGGCAAGACACCCCGCCCTACCGCCCCGGCGGACTGATCGCGCTCGGCTTTGCGGACCGCATTCCCAGCTATGATGAAATCAAAGCGGGCGATGCCAATCACGACACCCTGCCCACGGATGCGCCTGCCTTGGTCCTCTATGGCTACAGCTATGGCACGCAAAAGAACGACGTGCTGCGCCTCAGCCTTGCGGGGCCAAGCGGCACCGTGATCGAAAGGGATGTGGTGCTGGAGAAACCGCAGGCGCAGTCGTTTCGTGCCATCGGCAAACGCGCCGCCGCCGGAACATGGCCCGCCGGGCGCTATCGCGGCACGGTCACCCTGCTGCGCGATGGCACGGTGATTGACGAAAAGACCGGCGCGATGACGGTCCAATAGACCAGCTTCCCCCCGCTCACTTTTCGGTAAACTTAAGCTCGATCCGCCTGTTCTGCGCCCGCGCGGCTTCGGTATTGCCCTCGGCCACGGGCTGATACTGGCCAAAGCCGTTGGCCGCCAGACGATCCGGTGCGATGCCGAGGAAATTGACCATATATTTGACGACCGACAGCGCCCGCGCTTGGCTCAACTCCCAATTGTCCGCGAACGCCCCAAAGCCGGAAAGCGGCACATTATCGGTATGGCCGTCGACACGGATCACCCAGTCGATCTCTGCCGGGATCTCGTCCACCACGCTGCGCAGAATGCCCGCCACCTTGGCAATCTCGCCTTGCCCGTCTTGGCTCAGCACTGCACTGCCCGGCCCGAAGAGCACCTCGGAAGAGAAGACAAACCGGTCGCCTTCGATCCGCACGCCCTCTTGATTGCCCAGAAGGTCACGCAACCGGCCAAAGAATTCCGAGCGGTACTGGGCGAGGTTCTTGCTCTCCTCCTCCAGCCGCTTGCGCTCTGCCGCTTCAAGCTCGGCGCGACGCCGTTCCTCTGCCGCCACCCGTGCCAGCGCGGTGTTCAACTCGGACCCGAGCGATTGCAACTCAACCGATCTCGCCGCATCCCGCGCCACCGCATCGTCCAGCAGCGCCTGTAGACTGCCCAGTTGCGTGCGCAGTTCCGCGACCTGCTGGTTCAGCAATTCGGTCTGACGCTGCGCCTCGGCACTTACGGCTTTCTCGTCGGCCAAGGTCGCTTCGGCCTGCGCCAGTAGAGCGGCGCGGCGCTCGGCGGCGGTGGTCTTGTCCTCGGCCAGCGTTTCAGCGGCAAGCTTTGCCGCCAGCGCCTGCGCCAGACGTTCGCGCAGATCCGACTGCGAGCCGCTCAGCGCTTCGCCCTCTTGTTCAAGGCTCTGCACGCGGGCCAGCGCCTCGGCCAAGCGGGCATTCAACGCCTGCTCGGTCACCTCTGCCTGTGCTAGTTGTGTGCGCAAGTCCTCTTCGGTGCCCTCTGCCGCGTCCAACTCTTCGGCCAGCGCGGCGCGCTCGGCCTCCAGACCTGCACCGCTTTGTTCAGCCGTCTCCAACCTCAGCAGAGCTGCGGCGAGTTCACTGTCCAAATCGCTTCGCGCCGCGCGGGCTGCGGCCAGCAAGGTTAAGGTGTCTTCGGCCTTCTTGCGCTGCGCCTCAAGCGAGAGGGTCATGGCCGTCAATTCCGCATCCGCACCCTCAAGCCGGTCGCGCAATGCCTGCGCCGCTGCGGCTTCGGCCAGACGGGCGGCTTCCTCGGCGCTGAGGGCCTCTTCGGCCTCTAATACCTCGGCATTGAGTGCTGCGACCTCCGCCTCGGCTTCAGCGTTTTGAGCCCGCAGATCGGCCACCATAGCATCTAACGCCTCGCGCTTTGCCGCGGCCAGCCGGGCCGTTTCCGCCTGCGCGTCGATCTCTTCCCGCGCGGTGCTCAGCGCGAGGTTCAGCGCCTCTTGCTCATCCAGCAGCGCGGCTTCGCGGTCTTCCAAGCTTCCGATGCGCGCCTGATCTTCGGCCTGCGAAGCCAGAAGGGCCGCCACCCGCGCCTCGAACCCGGTGATCTCGGCCCCGGCGGCCTGCAACGCCGTCTCTTGCGCGTCGCGTTCAGAGGTCAGCCCGGCGATCACCGCTTCTTGGCGCGACACTTCATCGCGGGCATCGTTCAGTGAGGCATTCAGCGCGCCAAGCCGGGCCTCCAGCCGCGCGGTGGTGCGTTCTTCGACGCCAAGCGCTTGGGCAAGGGCCGCGACCTCCCCGGCCAATTCGTTCAACTCGCTCTCTTGCCCGCTGATGCGTTCAGTCAGGACGAATTGCACGACCATAAAGATCGTCAGCACGAACATCAGAACCAGCAAAAGCCCGGTCATCGCATCGACGAACCCCGGCCAGATCGAGCCCTGAAACCGTGCGCCTGTCCGCCGGGAAAGTGCCATTACTGGTCCCCGCCACCGGGGGCATCGCCGGCCCGCAGGCGACGGGCCTCAGGCGCGCGCTGCCCGGAAAGCGCCTTGGCCAACAGTGAGATATCCTTGCGGAATTCGGCCATCGTCTCTTGCCGCCCGGCAGAAATCTCTTCGAGAATACGCAGCATCTGCACGTCGATTGAGCGCAGCCGCATCCGGCTCTCCGCGTCGATCCCCTCGCCCGCCACCTGCCCTTCGAGCACGGCAATCAACCGGTCTTGCCCGTCGGCCACCCGATCAAGCGCGCTGTTCGTCGTCGTGTCATGCTCCATCCGCGTGGTCATCCGGTCCACGGCATCAGCAAGCTTCCCCAGCTTGTCGTCGACCATGGCGCGGCTGACGTCGGATTGGGTGAACATCTGCTGCATCTCAGCCATCTGTTCGACCATCTGGTCCATCACGCTGGCCATGATGTTTTGGTCGCCCACATCGTCGCCCGAGGTCAGCCCGACCCGCGTGATGGAGCTCAGCCAATCTTCCAGCTCTTGATAGAAACGGTTCTGCCCATGGCCCGCGAAAAGCTCCAGCAGCCCGACGACGAGAGAACCCGCAAGCCCCAAAAGCGACGAGCCGAATGCCACGCCCATGCCCCCCAACTGCGCCTCAAGCCCGGTCATCAGGCGGCCAAAGACATCAACCCCCGCCTCCCCCTCGCCGGGGGCGAGCGAGCGGATCGTGTCGACCACAGCGGGCACGGTCGTAGCAAGCCCGTAGAAAGTGCCGAGAAGGCCGAGGAAAATCAGCATGTTGACGATATAGCGCGTGATTTCGCGCACCTCGTCGATGCGTGAGGCGACAGAGTCGAGGATCGAGCGGGTGGAGGCCGTGCTGACCTGCATCCGCGCGCCACGCTGCCGCAGAAGCGACGCCAAAGGCGCCAGCAACTGTGGCGGTTGCGCGTCGGGTTCGGCGTTGTCGGCGGCGAAATCCTCAATCCAGCGGACCGAGCCAATCAGCTGCGTCACCTGATAGAAACAAGCCAGCACACCGACGACGAAAACAAAGATGATGACCCCATTAAGCCATGGGTTCGCGGCAAAGATCGGCAGCACGCTGGGCAGCGCCAGAAATGCCCCGACGCCGGTCAATGCCAATACGATCAGCATCAGAGAAATCTGACGCACCGGTTGTGAAAACTGCGGTTTTGCCTTGCGGTCTGGCTGTGCCATGCGGCCTTTCTTGACCCTCTATTCTGCTCTTGGCGCAGCTTACACTGAAACGGCGCGGAGTTGCCAAGTTTTTATGAGGCCAAAGCCTTCACGCGGTCATGCAACCACTCCAACGCGGGGTCGTGCAAGCCCACTTCAGAAAGATGCACGGCAGTGTTGATTAAATACTCGGTATTGGGCCCGCGTCCGCCTACGGCGCGGGCAATGATCTGGGCCTGTTCTTCCAGCGGCAGCCCGCCGCAATATTGGTCATGCGCCGCGTCGATCACATAGGTGACTGCCTCCACATCGCGCCCATCGGTCAGATGCACGGTGAGGTTTTTCTCGACATAGGCCGAGGAGATCAGCTCACGCTCGCGCAGGTAATCCAGCGTCTGTGCCTCATGCCCCTCCGCCACGCGCATCGCCATGCCTTCGCAGGCCGAGCGAACGGATTCGTCGAGCGCCAGCACCAGCCCCGGCTGCTCCACCGTGCCGCGGTGATGGATTGAGCGCATGCAGAACGACCGCGCATAGCCCGGCAGTGTGGCAATCACGCTTTCCGCCACTTCAAAACCCGGGTTCCACAAAAGGCTGCCATAGCCAAATACCCACATTGTCATCCTGCTGGTCCTTTCTGCTGGCCTTCGGTAAACCGCATCTGAAGCACGATTTGAAGGGCTATCGAAATGCGGAAACTGGTTTGGCTGCTGATTGTGCTCGCCGTACTTTGGGGCGCGTGGTGGGCCACTGCGACGACGCAGATGCAAAGCACCCTGACCGGCCTGCTCGACAGCCGCCGCGCGGCGGGGTGGGAGGTCACGCTCAAGGACATCAGCAAATCGGGATTCCCCCTCTCCTTGCAAAACCGGCTGAGCGGGCTTGCCGTGGCGGCTCCCGCCCGCAGCTTGGCATTTGAGGCCCCGCAGCTTGATCTTTCCGCCCCGGTCTGGTGGCCCGGCGACCTTTCTGCGCGCGCTTCGGTTGCAAGCGCCGCGCTGCCTGCGGGTGCGCTGCCCTTGACGCTGAACATACGCGACCTGCGTGCCGATCTGGCGCTGCACCCCGGGACCACGCTTCAACTAGAAGCGATTGAGCTCCGCAGCACGCATCTTGAGGTCAATGGCCCCGACGGGCTGTTGCTGGAAGCCGAAGAGCCCCGGATGCGGGTCACGCAATCTTCGGGCGCGGCGCGGGACTATGACATTGCCTTGCTGCCCGGCGGCATCACCCCCGGCCCGCTGCTGCGCAAGGTTCTGGGGGACGGCGCGGTACAGCCCGGCGGGCAGCCGATCCTGTCTGCGCGGATGGCCGTGACCTTGGCCCGCCCGCTGGATCGTCACAGCGCGGTGGCGGGCACCCTGCCGCAGATCGACGCGCTGACGGTTGAGAATGTCGATGCAGCGTGGGGCGACGTGGCTCTGGGCGCCGAAGGCGCGCTGACCTTTGATGCCGAGGGCATTCCCGACGGGGTGCTGAGCCTACGTGTCACCAATTGGTCCAAACTGCTTGATGCGGGCGAACGTGGGGGCTTCCTGCCGCCCTCCATGCGCGGGCAGGTGAATACCATGCTGCGGCTGTTGGAGGCGCGGGGCGGCACGCCGGGCGGTCTGGATCTTGATCTGGTCTTTGCCGATGGGCAGATGGTCCTTGCGGGCCTTCCGCTTGGCCCGGCACCGCGATTGATCCAGCCCTAAGCGGCCCTTAGCGGCCCTTAGCGGCAGTAGCTGCCGCTGCGATACCGCGCCGTGTCGAAATGGAAATGGTCTTGGTGATAGCGGTCCGCTTCTGGCCCAAGCACCGTGCCGAACGGGCCGCAAGCACCCCGATGCATCCGCCGCATCGCCTTGCTGCTGCGGCGGGCGCGCCAGCCTTTCAACACGGTGACCAAGCTGCCGTCCGCCAGTTCAAACCCGGAGATATCAATCGCGCGGCCCTTACCGTGCTCGGATATCTTGCCGCCTTTGCGGTTGTTCCGCGTCCGGCAAGCGTAATGCGCCGCGACCCTTAGCACTCTTAGGCCGCCGCCCTGCCCCGCCAAAGCGGGCACCGCCGACTGGCGCACCCATGTGTCCAGCGCCTTGGCCGTGGTGCAATCCATCACCGCGGCATTGCTGAGCTTGATGCCCGAGACGGAGCGCACTTTGACCGCGTTCTCGACCCCGCAACCGTTGATCTTGCCGGGCACCCGGCCCACCGGCGTGCCCTGTATTGCCAAGTCTCCGCAGACCGCGCCCTTGGCCAAGATCTGCCGACGTGCGCGGGCGGCTTTCTCGATCTTGCGGCTGCGCAGCGCGGGGCGAAGCGAGTTTCCCAACCCTTGCCCCCCTTCCGCGGCAGCACGGGCGGTAGGGTCACGCTTGGGTTGTTCAATCGCGCCCGAGGGCACGACGATCAGCGGCAAGGTATCTCCATTGTCCCGTGGGACCGGGCGTTGCGAACTGTCCGGCCCCGCAGCGAGGGCGGCTTGCCCCAGCACAATCAGCGGCAGGACAGCCCAGCCCTTCATGACTTGCGCGCCCCTCGGCCAAAGTCGGGCGCATCGGTGTCTTGCCCCGCCTCGATAATGCCGCGCCTTATCGCGCGGGTGCGGGTGAAATAGGCGTGTAGGTGGTCGCCATCCCCGGTGCGGATCGCGCGTTGCAGGGCGAAAAGCTCTTCGGTGAAGCGGCCAAGGATTTCCAGCGTGGCATCCTTGTTGGTCAGGAACACATCGCGCCACATGGTCGGATCGCTCGCCGCGATGCGGGTGAAGTCCCGAAAACCGGCGGCGGAATATTTGATGACTTCGCTGTCGGTCACCCGGCGCAGATCGTCGGCCACGCCCACCATCGTATAGGCGATGAGGTGCGGCGCATGAGAGGTGACGGCAAGCACCAGATCGTGATGCTCGGCGTCCATCTCTTCGACATTGGCGCCCGCCCCTTCCCAAAGCGCGCGCAGCCGGGCGATGGCGTCCTTGTCCGTCCCCTCGACCGGGACCAGCAGACACCAGCGGTTGTCGAAAAGCTCGGCAAAACCGCTGCGCGGGCCGGAATGCTCGGTCCCCGCCAGCGGGTGACCGGGAATAAAATGCACACCCTCAGGCAAATGCAGGCCGACCTGCGCGATGACATCGGCCTTTACCGAGCCTACGTCCGTCACTGTGGCGCCCGGAGACAAGTGCGGTGCAATCTTGGCGGCGACGGCACCCATTACGCCCACCGGCACGCAGAGCACCACCAAATCAGCGTCCTTGACGGCTTCGGCGGCGCTGTCGCAGACGCGGTCGCAAAGGCCAATCTCACGCGCCGTGGCGCGGGTCTCATCGCTGCGGGCATAGCCGGTGACCTCGCCTGCCAGACCACCACGTTTGATCGCCCAGAAGAGCGAAGAAGCAATCAGCCCCAGCCCGATCAGCGCGACCCTTTCATAGACCTGCGCCATCAGCTGCCCCCCTTAAACTGCCGCACAGCATGGACCACGCGGCGGCAGGCGCTTTCATCCCCAACGGTGATGCGCAGACATTGCGGCAGGTTGTAGCCCGCCACCCGCCGCACAATCAGCCCTTGTGTTTTGAGGTGATCATCGCAGGCTTCGGCCTCGGCCTGATTGGCGAAACGGGCCAGTACGAAGTTGGCGCAGGAAACATCCGAGGGCACGCCAATTTCGGCCAGAGCATCGGCCAGCCAAGTGCGCCAACGGGCGTTCTCGGCCCGGCAATGGTCGGTATAGGCGCGGTCGCGGATCGCGGCCTCGGCGGCGGCAAGTGCGGCCTGCGACAGGTTGAACGGCCCCCGCACGCGGTTGAGCACGTCGATCACATGGCCCGGCCCGTAGCCCCAGCCGATGCGCAGCCCGCCCAGCCCGTAGAGCTTGGAGAACGTCCGCGTCATCACCACGTTGTCGCGGCGATCGACCAGCTCGGCCCCGCCGTCATAGCCCTCGACATATTCGGCATAGGCCCCGTCGAGCACCAAGAGCGCCTGCGGCGGCAGCCCTTCGGCCAGCCGTTCGATCTCGGCCAGACCGATCATCGTGCCGGTCGGGTTGTTGGGGTTGGCGATGAACACCAGCCGCGTGGCGTTGGTACAGGCGGCGAGGATGGCATCGACACCCGTCACCCGCTCACGCTCGGGCACCTCCACGGGCGTGGCCCCGGCAGCGAGGGCAGAGATCCGGTACATGGCAAAGCCGTGTTCGGTGTGCACCACTTCGGTCCCCGGCCCGGCATAGGCTTGGCAAAGGAAGGCAATGATTTCATCCGAGCCCGCGCCGCAGATGATCCGCCCCGCATCAAGGCCCAGCACCTCGGCGATGGCGGCGCGCAGCGCGCTGTGATCGGAAGACGGGTAGCGATGCAGATCATAGGCCGCGCGGCGGTAGGCTTCGACGGCGGCGGGGCTAGGCCCCAGCGGGTTTTCGTTCGAGCTGAGTTTGACCACATTATCGAGGCCCGCGACATGCGCCGCACCCCCTTGATAAAGGTCAATCTCCATAATGCCCGGTTGCGGTGCGATCTGTGTCATCTCGCTCTTTCCTCACGCTACTGCCGCCCTTCTATCGGGGCCGCAGCGGTGATGCCAGAATCATTCTGCATCCGCGCCTGCGCTGGACAGGCTGTTGCATTGCTGCGCCCCGCCCCCGCGCAAAGAAAAAGGCCGCGCGGTGTGCACCACGCGGCCTTTCGATTGTCGACTGGCGAAGAAACTTAGTTCTTCGCGTAAAATTCCACAACGAGGTTCGGCTCCATCACAACCGGGTATGGCACGTCGGACAGGCCGGGTGTGCGCACGAAGGTTGCTGTCAGCTTGGAGTGATCCGTCTCAAGGTAGTCAGGCACGTCACGCTCGGGCAGCTGAACCGCTTCGAGAACGGAAGCCAACTGCTTGGAACGGTCACGCACTTCGATCACGTCACCCTCTTTTACGCGGTAGGAGGGGATGTTCACTTTCTTGCCGTTCACACGAACGTGGCCGTGGTTCACGAACTGGCGCGCAGCGAAAACGGTCGCGACGAACTTGGCGCGGTACACAACGGCGTCTAGACGACGCTCCAGCAGACCGATCAAGTTTTCACCTGTATCGCCTTTAACACGCTCGGCTTCGCCATAGATGCGGCGGAACTGCTTTTCGGTCAGGTCGCCGTAGTAGCCCTTGAGCTTCTGCTTGGCGCGCAGCTGGATACCGAAATCGGAAATCTTGCCCTTACGACGCTGGCCGTGCTGGCCGGGGCCGTATTCACGACGGTTCACCGGGGACTTCGGGCGGCCCCAGATGTTTTCGCCCATGCGGCGGTCTAGTTTGTGCTTGGCAGCTGTGCGTTTTGTCACGGCTGTTCTCCTTTATAAGGCCCCGAGGGGCGGTAAAGGGCGTTGTCCTTTGGCCGAAGCCCGACAGGCTTCCCCTTGCGGGGTCCACCAACACCAATGAAGGGGCGCTTATACGGTGCTCTGGCGGGGAGTCAACGGGGGATTTCAGCAGGGGCAATACGCGCTGCCCTAACGCGCCATCGCTGCACAGGGGCCGTGGCGGTGGCAGGTCAGAATATGATCATTCACCAGCCCGCAGGCCTCCATCCACGCATAGGTGATCGTCGGCCCACAGAATTTGAAACCGGCTTTCTTCAGGTCTTTGCTCACCTGTTCTGATAGCGCGGTTTTCGGCGGCACCTCAGCCTGTGTGGCAAAGCCGGGCTGTATGGGCACCCCGTCCACATAACGCCACATGAAGCTGTCAAAGCCCTCGCGTGCCTCTAGCTCCTGCCAAGCACGGGCATTGGTGATCGCGGCCTCAATCTTGCCCCGGTGGCGGATGATGCCCGGATCGCCCAGCAGGCGCGTGACATCCGCCTCGCCCCACTCGGCGATCTGATGCGGATCGAACCCGGCAAAAGCCGCCCGAAAATTATCGCGTTTTTTAAGGATCGTGATCCAGCTTAGCCCGGCCTGAAATCCGTCGAGGATCAGCTTTTCCCAAAGCGCGCGGCTGTCATATTCGGGCACGCCCCATTCGGTGTCATGGTAGGCTTGGTAAATCGGGTCCTCCCCGGCCCAGTCACAGCGCTGCATCTTTACCTCTCCCGCCCGTGATCCACCGCGGAAAACGCCGCTGATTAAGACCGTGTTATCACCTTTGCGCCCATACCCCCGGCAGGACAGAAAGAAGAGTACTGCCGTGCCCCGTCGATTCCAACGCCCTATCGCCGATATCCCCCCCGGAGGGGACAGCCCGCTTAACCATGCGGTAACGCAGCGCGATGCCGCGACCCTAGAAATGGTGCGCGACGCCGTGGCGCACCGTCAGACCCTGCTGGCCTTCCAGCCGGTCATGCGGGCCAGCGATCCGACGTCCATCGCCTTTCACGAGGGGTTGATCCGCCTGCTTGACCCCACAGGCCGCGTGATCCCGGCCAAGGATTTCATGCCCGCGATTGAGGATACGGAAACCGGGCGGCAGGTGGATGTTCTGGCCCTGCGCCTTGGCCTGAACGCGCTGCACCACCACCCCGGATTGCGGCTGTCGATCAATATGTCGGCCCGCTCCATCGGGTATCAGGAATGGACCCGCGTCTTGCGCCACTGGCTGGCCCGCGACGCGACCTTGGGCGAACGGCTGATTCTAGAGATTACCGAAAGCTCCGCCATGATGGTGCCGGAACTGGTGGCGACCTTTATGAATCAATTGCAGCCCTATGGCATTTGCTTTGCCATGGATGATTTCGGGGCGGGGCAAACGGCGATCCGCTACTTCAAGGATTTCCACTTCGACATTCTGAAACTCGACGGGCAGTTCATTCGGGGCATCGCGACGAACCCCGACAACCGCGCCCTGACCGCTGCGCTGATGTCGATCGCCACACATTTCGACATGCTCACCGTGGCCGAATGCGTAGAAAACGCAGCAGACGCAGCGGTCTTGGTCGAGATGGGTGTCGACTGCTTACAAGGTTACCATTTTGCCGCCCCCACGACCCGGCCCGCCTGGCTTGGGGGCGACCACATGCGCGCCACAGGCTGACCGGGTAAAGAGGGTGACGCCATGTCGGCGGCGTGGCGCTGCCTGCTCAGTTGCCGCATTGCAGCGCATCCGCTATCACTACCTCAGAGGGACGGGAGCGCCCACGCCCGACGATGGCGCGTGTCGGTGTGCCCCCGCCCAACAAGGTAGAGGAAAGTCACATCATGACCAATGTCGTCATCGCATCCGCCGCCCGTACCGCCGTGGGCAGTTTCGGCGGGGCGTTTGCCAATACACCCGCCCATGATCTTGGTGCCGCCGTTCTGAAGGAACTGGTGGCTCGCGCCGGGGTGGACCCATCCGAAGTCTCCGAGACCATTTTGGGGCAGGTGCTGACCGCCGCCCAAGGCCAGAACCCTGCGCGTCAGGCGCATATCAATGCGGGCCTGCCAAAAGAAAGCGCCGCTTGGGGCATCAACCAAGTCTGCGGCTCGGGCCTGCGCGCCGTGGCATTGGCGGCCCAGCACATCCAACTGGGTGATGCGAACATCGTCGCCGCTGGCGGTCAAGAGAACATGACCCTCAGCCCCCACGCGCAGAACCTGCGTGCGGGTCAGAAGATGGGCGATCTGCAGTTCATCGACACGATGATCCGCGACGGCCTGTGGGATGCGTTCAACGGCTACCACATGGGCCAAACCGCCGAAAACGTCGCCGAAAAATGGCAGATTTCCCGCGACCAGCAGGATGAATTCGCCGTCGCATCGCAAAACAAGGCCGAGGCCGCGCAGAAAGCTGGCAAATTCGCGGATGAGATCGTCGCCTACACGATCAAAACCCGCAAGGGCGAGACTGTCGTCGATCAGGACGAATACATCCGCCATGGGGCCACCATGGAAGCCATGCAAAAACTGCGCCCTGCCTTTACCAAAGACGGCTCGGTCACTGCGGCCAACGCCTCGGGCCTGAACGACGGTGCAGCCGGTGCCCTGCTGATGAGCGCGGATGACGCCGAAAAGCGCGGCATCACCCCGTTGGCGCGCATCGCCTCCTATGCCACGGCAGGTCTCGACCCGTCGATCATGGGCGTCGGCCCCGTCTATGCTTCGCGCAAGGCGCTGGAGAAAGCCGGTTGGAAACCAGAAGACCTCGACCTTGTGGAAGCCAACGAAGCCTTCGCCGCGCAGGCTTGCGCAGTGAACAAGGAAATGGGCTGGGATCCGGAAATCGTGAACGTCAACGGCGGCGCAATCGCGATCGGCCACCCAATCGGCGCCTCCGGTGCGCGCGTGCTCAACACACTTCTGTTCGAAATGCAGCGACGCGGTGCCAAAAAAGGTTTGGCTACCTTGTGTATCGGCGGCGGTATGGGTGTTGCCATGTGTCTTGAGCGCCCCTAAGACTACACTTGGCGCGCAACTTTATTGCGCGCCAAAACATGCAATTGCAAGAACATTACCTTGAGGGAGGGATTACATGTCACGCATCGCTTTGGTCACCGGGGGAAGTCGCGGTATTGGCGCGGCTATTTCGACCACGCTAAAGGACAAAGGCTATATCGTCGCCGCCACCTATGCGGGCAATGACGAAGCCGCCGCGAAATTCACCGAAGAGACCGGCATCAAGACCTATAAATGGAACGTGGCAGATTACGACGCCTCCAAAGCCGGGATCGAACAGGTCGAGGCCGATCTTGGCCCCATCGACGTGGTCGTCGCCAACGCAGGCATCACCCGCGATGCGCCCTTCCACAAGATGACCCCCGACCAGTGGAACGAGGTTATCGCCACCAATCTCACCGGCGTCTTCAACACGATCCACCCGGTCTGGCCCGGCATGCGTGAGCGGAAGTTCGGCCGTGTCGTCGTGATCTCTTCGATCAACGGCCAGAAAGGTCAGTTCGCCCAAGTGAACTATGCCGCGACCAAGGCGGGCGATCTGGGCATCGTAAAGTCATTGGCCCAAGAGGGCGCGCGCGCAGGCATCACCGCGAATGCGATCTGCCCCGGCTATATCGCGACCGATATGGTCATGGCCGTGCCCGAGAAGGTTCGCGAAAGCATCATCGCGCAGATCCCCGCAGGGCGTCTGGGGGAGCCTGAGGAAATCGCCCGCGCCGTGGCCTTCCTCGTCTCGGACGACGCGGGCTTCATCAATGGTTCGACCATCTCAGCCAATGGCGCGCAATTCGTCGTTTAATCGACACAAGCATGGAATCGAAAAGGCCAGCCCCTCGATGGGCTGGCCTTTTTCATTGCGGCGGGAGGGGCCGTTCCCCCGTCACGCTCAGTATCGCTTCTGGCACCCCCCTGCCTGAGCAAAGGCTGCCGCCCCGCCGCAGCGAAACGACAGCCCTCAAATGAAAATCTCAATTCACGGGTGAGAGTCAGCTCGACAGGCGGCTAATCTCCTCCTTCAGGCGCAGTTTTTCCTTCTTCATGGAAGCCACTTGTAAATCGTCCATACCGGGGGCGCGTTGTGCGGTTTCCACCGCCTCACTCATCGCCTGATGCTTGCGCTTCAAGGTGTCCAGATGTGCGTTCAAAGCCATACAATCCTCCATGATTGGTGTGTGGAATTTCAGTGGACCACAGCGCGACCCACAAGTCACGCAGCACCGCAGCATAGGGGTGAAATTGGTAAAAAAACGCTTAAGAAGTAGGATAAGTCAGCGGCGCGCCGCGACGCAGGACCGCTTCGATTTCCGGCACATAGCTGTTGCCATCCGATTCATGCCGCGCGCCAAGGTGCATAGCGTAGCTGTGGTAGAGCCGGAAAGCGCCGCGGCCATTTTTGCGCGTACGCAAAAGAATCAACTCCGGCATCCGCCCCGCACGCGAGGCCAGAGGCAGCACTTGGACCGATCCCATCTCATGCGGAAGGGCGGCCAGAATCTCGGGCAGCCGTTCGGCACGGTGGATAAAATGTGCCTGCCCTTTGGGTTTGAGCCGCCGCGCCGCGGTGCGGACCCATTGCCGCAGGGGCGTGGCTTCGCCCAAGGCGGTCTCTCGCCCCGGATCGCGGGACTGAACCGAGGCGGCCCGGTCGAAATAGGGCGGATTGGCCAGAACGTGGTCAAATTGCCGCTGGCGCAGATGCAGGGGCATGTCGGTCAGATCGGCCTCGACCACCTCAAGCGCCGCGCCGCCATTGCGCCGCGCGAGTTCGGCATAGGCAGGTTGCAGTTCACACCCCGTCAGCGCCAGCCCCGGCACCCGTGCGCCTAAGCAAAGCACCGCCGCACCGACCCCACAGCCCAATTCCAGCACGCTTTGCCCCGCCGTGGCCTCAATGCTCGCGGCCAGCAAAACAGGGTCCACCCCGGCGCGGTAGCCCCGCCCCCGGCGCGGCTGCCAGAGGTGCAGCTTGCCGCCTAGAAAGGCGTCGCAGGTCAGGTCATCTTCGGCGAAACGGGTCACAGCCCCAGCGGAATCTCATTGTCGCGCATCACCCGCAAAGCGGCGTCATGGTCATCGGGGTGCACCATCAAGCGGCGCGGGAAAATCCCGATGCCGCCTTCGAGCACGCTCATGTTTACGTCCATTTCAAAGCAGTCTATATCCTCCCCCTTAAGAAGGGCGGAGGCAAAGGCGATGATGGTCATGTCGGTGCTGCGCAAAAGTTCCTTCATATCAAAGATGTAGAGCCGGATCACCGGCATGTCGAGCGGGACGCGGGAAATGATGATGAAAAGTGATGCAACGGCCAAACCGCACGACCGCATGGCGGCCTATCTGAGCGACGATATGGCGGCGGTCAGCGCCCTGATCCGCGAGCGGATGGCGTCGAAACACGCCCCCCGCATTCCCGAAGTCACCGCCCATCTGGTCGAGGCTGGCGGCAAGCGCCTGCGCCCGATGCTGACGCTGGCTGCGGCCCGGATGTGCGGCTACGGCGGCCCCTATCACGTCCATCTCGCGGCGACGGTGGAGTTCATCCACACCGCGACCCTGCTGCATGACGATGTGGTGGACGAAAGCGCGCAGCGGCGGGGGCGCCCCACGGCGAACCTTTTGTGGGACAATCAGTCCTCGGTGCTGGTAGGCGATTACCTTTTCGCGCGCAGCTTTCAGTTGATGACCGAACCGGGCTCGATGCCTGTGATGCGCATCCTGTCGAACGCCGCCGCGACAATTGCCGAGGGGGAGGTCTTGCAACTGACCGCCGCGCAGAACCTTGCCACGGATGAACAGGTTTACCTGCAAGTCGTGCGCGGCAAGACGGCGGCGCTGTTCTCGGCCGCGACCGAGGTGGGCGGCGTAATTGCCGACGCGCCAGAGGATCAAGTCAAAGCGCTTTACGACTATGGGGACGCGCTTGGCATCGCCTTCCAGATCGTCGACGATCTGTTGGATTATCAAGGCGATACAGGGGCCACGGGCAAAAACGTCGGCGACGATTTCCGCGAGCGCAAGCTGACCCTGCCGGTGATCAAGGCCATTGCCAAAGCCGATGAGACCGAGCGCGCGTTTTGGGTGCGCACCATCGAAAAGGGCAAACAGGAAGAGGGCGATCTCGACCATGCGCTGATGCTCTTAGCCAAACACGATACGCTGACGGCAACACAGCGCGATGCGCGGGACTGGGCGGAAAAGGCCAAATCGGCCCTTGCCCCCCTGCCCGCCCATGAATTGAAAGACATGTTGATCGATCTGGCCGACTACGTCGTCAGCCGGATCAGCTAAGCGGCCAAGATCGGCGCGGCAGCGACCCACCACTGGGGCGCGGCACTGCTGATGCGATGGGCCGCGTCCTCGGCCTGCGATGCGGTGGCGTAGAGGCCGAAACAGGTCGCGCCCGATCCGGACATCCGCGCCAGCGCCGCATCGCTCAGCGCTTCCAGACAGGCCCCGATGACCGGCTCCCGCGCGATCGCCGGGGCGGCGAGGTCATTGCGCTGTGCGGTTAGGAAATCGATGAACTCGGAAAAGTCCGCAAAGCTCGGGATCACCTCCGGCATCGGCGGTTGGTTCTTATCGGTCAGGGCCGAGAAAACGGCAGGAGTCGGCACATCAACGCCGGGGTTCACCAGCACCATATGGCAGGGTGGCAGTGGCGAAAGCGGCGTGAGGACCTCTCCCACCCCCTGCATCCGCTGCGGGCCGCGCGTGAGGCAAACCGGCACATCCGCACCCAGCCGCGCCGTGTCTGCGGGCAGTGGGACGCCCCAATGCGCGGTAAGCAGGTCCAAAGCCGCCGCCGCATCGGCAGAGCCGCCGCCGATCCCTGCCGCTGCGGGCAGGTGTTTCTCCAGATGCAACGCGGCACCACGGCCCGCGCCCGCATCCAGCATTTCTGCCGCGCGCAGCACGAGGTTGCGCGCATCAGTCGGCACCCCTTCGGCCCGCGGGCCGCTCACGGTGAGGGTCAGATTGTTGGCAGCCGCCACATGCAGCGCATCGCCCACGCCCGCCCGCACCACCAGCGAATCCAGCAGGTGATAGCCGTCTGCCCGCTGGCCGGTGCAATGCAGGGTCAGGTTCACCTTGGCCCAAGCCATCCGCGACGCCGAAGCGTCGGGACCAGCGGGTGCCCCATTGTTCGGAAGGCTCATTCGTCTGCAGCAACCTTCAGCGGGGCCGCGCCCTCTTCGGACAGCACGGCGTCAAGCCCGACCTCCAGCTTGCGGCGCATCCGCTCGGGGTCGGCCTCGGAATCCGCATCCGTTAGATCGACGAAAGACAGCGCCCGACGCCATTGGAACTCGGCCTCGCGCTGGCGGCCCACGGCCCAATAAACATCGCCCAGGTGGTCATTCACCACCGGGTCCACCGGCTCCAGTTCCACCGCGCGCTCCATCTGCTCAACCGCCTCTTCGTAGCGGTCCAGACGGTAGAGCACCCACCCCAGCGAATCGACGATATAGCCACTGTCGGGGCTGGCCGCGACGGCGCGTTCGATCATGTCCAACGCCTCGTCCAAGTTGCGCTGCTGTTCAACCAGCGAATAGCCGAGGTAGTTCAACACCTGCGGCTGCTCTGGGTTCAGCTCAAGCGCGGCGCGGAAATCGGCTTCGGAGCCTTCCCAATCGCCGCTGCGCTCTTTGGCGATGGCACGGGCGTAGAACAGCACCCAACGGGCGCGGGCGGTTTCGGGCGTCAACGCGAGCGCTTCGTCGTAGGACGCGATGGCCGCCTCATAGTCTTCCTCGGCGCGCAGCATGTCGCCCAGCGTGGAATGCACCACCGCCAGTTCCCCATGGCTGCGGGCGAGTTGCTCCAGCACTTCGATGGCCTGCGCCGTCTTGCCCGAGCGCCGCAGCGCATCGGCGCGGCCCAATTCCGCAGCGTGATAGGCGGGGCTGTCGGCAGGTAGGGATTTGTACTCGGAAATCGCCAGATCATGCTCGCCGAGGTTTTCCAAAAGGCTGGCCGTCAGCAAAAGCGCATCGACATGATCGGGGCGCAGATAGCGGGCGATGCGCGAGTAGAGCAAAACGTAGTAGTCCCCCGCCGCCTCATTGCGCAGCACGGCGGCGAAGGTGAAAAACACCTCGGCCATGCCCGCTTGGGCGTCGGGCATATGGCTGAAGGGGGCCGGTGCCTCTTGCTGCAGGGCCTCGATCAGCCGCGCGATTTCGGGATCGGTATCCGCGCCAAAGCCGTCCGAGAGCACGGCGAGTGCATCGTCGCTGCGGCCCAGTTGGCCGAGGATCTCGGCATGAGCCATGACCCCGCGCCGGGTCTGACCCGCAGCACCCGCCGCACCACTGTCAAAGATTGCCTCTGCCCCTTCGAAGTCACCCACACTCGCCAGCGCGAGGGCCTTGTGATACATCACAAAGCCCTGCATCCCGGCCTCTTCGCTCAACCCGTCAAATGCGGCCATGGCGGCGGTGACATCGCCTGCGCCCATATGCGCCCAAGCCTGCACCAACCCGCCGACCCAAGGGCCGATGGCCGAGGTATCCCGCTCTAGCAGGGCCTTGTAATCGCCCTCTTTCGCCATGGCGGCCACGAGGGTCATCTCGGCCACTTGGCTCTTGGTGCCGAGGGTGATCATGTTGCGCGCCAGCGGCAGCGCCTTATCCACCCGCCCAAGCGAGAGATAGGACAGCACCGCGCTTTCCATCAGTTCGATGTTCTTGGGATCACGGGCCAGCGCCTCAGTGTAATAGCGCGCGGCTTCGGGGTAATCGCTGTTCACGGCGGCATGCCGCCCCGCCAGATAGGGGCCCGCGATCGACTGCGCCATCAGAGGCGCAGAAAGGCCGATGCAAAGCGTCGCAACGCTGGTGAAACCTAGGACATTCCGAAACATGCAAACCGCCTCATATCGCTTTGCGCTCAGGCTATCATCTCTGGGCCCGGGCGCAATGGCGGGGCCGCGATGAGACATGCGGCCGACAGGATTTCGCCGACCCGGACAAAGAAAGGACCGACACGCCCTCGCGTGCCGGTCCTTTTATAGTGCCTATTGGCGACCCGTTTACATGTTTGGATAGTTCGGCCCATCGCCGCCCTGCGGGGTGGTCCAGACGATGTTCTGCGTCGGGTCTTTGATATCGCAGGTCTTGCAATGCACACAGTTCTGGAAGTTGATCTGGAACCGGGTCTCGCCGGTTTTCTCATCCTCGACGAACTCATAGACCCCCGCCGGACAATAGCGCGCCGAGGGGCCGGCGTATTTCGGCAGGTTCACCTCGACCGGAATGCTCGGGTCTTTCAACTTAAGGTGCGCAGGCTGGCTTTCCTCGTGATTGGTAAACGAGAAGGCCACGTTGGTCAGACGGTCAAAGCTGAGCTTGCCATCGGGTTTGGGGTAGTCGATCTTTTTGTGCTTATCCGCAGGCTCCGTCGCCTCGGCGTCTGATTTGCCATGGCTCAGCGTGCCCAAAAGCGAGAAGCCGAGCGTGTTGGTCCACATGTCAAAGCCACCAAGCGCCAGCGAAGCGGTGAGCCCGTATTTCGACCACAGCGGCTTGACGTTGCGCACTTTCTTGAGGTCCGCGGCAATCGGACCTTCGCGCACATCGGTTTCATATTCGGTCAGCTCATCCCCGCCCCGACCCGCTTGGATCGCCGCATAGGCGGCTTCGGCTGCGGCTTTGCCCGAGAGCATGGCGTTGTGGTTGCCCTTGATGCGCGGCACGTTGACCATGCCGACCGAACAGCCCAGCAAAGCCACGCCGGGGGCCACCATCTTGGGCATCGACTGATAGCCGCCTTCGGTGATTGCCCGCGCGCCGTAGGCCACACGTTTGCCCCCCTCAAGCAACTCGGCCACCATCGGGTGGTGCTTGAAACGCTGGAATTCCATGTAAGGGAAAACATGCGGATTTTTGTAGCCGAGGTGCACGACGAAGCCGATGTAAACCTGATTGTTCTCAAGGTGGTAGATGAAAGACCCGCCGCCCGCGTTGCTGTTCAGCGGCCAGCCCATCGTGTGGGTCACGGTGCCTTCTTTGTGCTTGGCGGGGTCAATCTCCCAGATTTCTTTCATGCCGAGACCGTATTTCTGCGGCTCTTTACCCTCGTCCAACCCGTATTTCGCGATCACCTGTTTGCTCAGGCTGCCGCGCACCCCTTCGGAGAGGAAGACATATTTGCCGTGCAACTCCATGCCCGGCTCATAGCTTGGGCCGGGGGTGCCGTCGGCCTGACGCCCCATCTCACCGGCAACGACGCCTTTGACTTCACCATTCTCGCCAAAGACGAGTTCGGAACAGGCCATGCCGGGGAAGACTTCGACGCCCAGTTCTTCGGCCTGCTCGGCCATCCAGCGGCAGACATTGCCCATAGAGACGATGTAGTTTCCGTGGTTTTTCATCAGCGGTGGCATGGGAAATTCGGGGATGCGCAGCTTGCCCGCCTCGCCCAGCAGATAGAAGTTGTCTTCTTTCACCGGCACGTTGATCGGCGCGCCTTTTTCTTTCCAATCGGGGATCAGCGCATCCAGCCCGCAGGGGTCAAGCACCGCACCCGACAGGATATGCGCGCCCACTTCCGAGCCCTTCTCCAGCACCACGACATTGCAATCGGCGTCCAACTGCTTGAGCCGGATCGCAGCCGACAGGCCAGCAGGCCCGGCGCCGACGATCACAACGTCATATTCCATCGCTTCGCGTTCAATCTCGGCCATTTTGGTGCTCCCTCACGGCAAATTCGGTTTGGATTTGGCTAAACCACCGCCGCGCGCAATGCAATCGCGACCCTGCGTTTATTGCGCAAAAGGTGCTCCGAGCGACATAACATGACGCGCAACTCATCAGGTCGCCGGTTCGTCCCCCATCAGATAGCGCGGTCCGGGGCCTTTTTCACCTGCGCGGTCGATAGGATTGTAAAGCGCGCAGGCCTCCAAGCTCAGGCAACCGCACCCGATGCAGCCGTCAAGATTGTCACGCAGCCTGTTTAGGGTGGCGATGCGCGCGTCGAGGGCGGCGCGGAAGCCTTCGGAAATGCGGGTCCAATCGGCCTTGGTGGGCGTGCGCCCGCCCGGCAAGCGGTCCAACTCAGCCTTGATCTGTGGCAGGGTGAAACCGAATTGCTGGGCGATCATCACGAAACTCAGCCGCCGCAGATCCGCCCGCTCAAAACGCCTCTGCCCACCCGCATTGCGCCAAGGCGCGATCAGCCCCTGCGCCTCATAGTAGCGAATGGCCGAAACGGCGAGCCCGGTGCGCTTGGCCAAAGCCCCGATCGACAGCCCCTCACTTACCGCCATTTCGCCCCCCATAAATTCCTTGACCTAAAGTTAGGTTTAACAATTACGCTCAGATGGCACAAGCGATCACAAAAAGGATAAACGCCATGCCCGCGCAACTTGAACATGCCAATTTCACCGTCTCTGACCCCGCCGCCACCGCCAATTGGATGCGCGAGGTCTTTGGCTGGCACCTGAGATGGGAGGGCGATGCCATGGCCGGGGGCCATACCAAACATGTCGGCACTAAGACGCATTACGTCGCGCTCTACACTCCCGGCAAGGCGGGCACTCTTATGAACACCAGCTACGAAACCATCGGTGCGCTCAACCACATCGCGGTCGTGGTGGATGACCTTGACGCCACCGAAAAAGCCGTGCTGGCGCAGGGCTTCACCACCGGAAACCACGCCGACTATGAGCCCGGACGGCGGTTTTATTTCCACGATGCGGACGGGATCGAATATGAGGTCGTGCAATACGATTGACGGCAGTCAACCGCCGACCCTGAGGCCGTTAGGCACTTGCAATTGGCGGGCAGTTTGGGTCAGGTATCTGCCAAGTTAACACGCAATTGGCCGCCCCCCGGCGAAAACCCGGGTGCGGCCCTCATTATGTAGGCACACCGCCATGGAAAAGATCCCGATGACCCGCGACGGTCACACCGCGCTCGAAGTCGAACTCAAGCAACTCAAGTCGGTTGAACGGCCCGCCATCATCAAGGCCATCGCCGAAGCGCGCGAACATGGTGACCTGTCGGAAAATGCCGAGTATCATTCCGCCAAGGAAAAGCAGTCTTTCATCGAAGGCCGCATCAAAGAGCTTGAGGGCGTGATCTCGCTCGCGGATGTGATTGACCCCAAGAAACTGTCAGGGTCGATCAAATTCGGGGCCACGGTGACGCTGGTGGATGAGGACACCGACGAAGAGAAGACTTATCAGATTGTTGGTGAATATGAGGCCAATATCGAAAAGGCCCTTTTGAACATCAAGTCGCCCATCGCGCGCGCGCTGATCGGCAAGGACGAAGGTGATTCCGTCGAAGTGCGCACCCCCGGGGGGCAAAAATCCTATGAGGTTCTCAAGATCGTTTACGCTTGATCGGGAAGGCTGACATGGCAGAGCCCGACGCTTCCGCACCCCAAGATCAAGCCCCCCGCGCCCCGCGCGGCGGGAACGGCGCCGCTCGGCCTACGTCGATGGGCGTCTACGACCGCCCCAAATCCAACAGCATCACCGAGATTGAGATCATCGCGGGCGCGCTTTCAGCGCTTTGGCTGCTTGGCACGGCGATCTATTTCACCTTCATCGCCGCAGAGGTGCCGGAAGGGACCAATGACGGGGGGGTGCGTGGGCTGCTGATCCTGTTGGTGGTGATCTTGCCGGTCGCGATGATCTGGGTCGGGGCCACCGCCGCCCGTGCCGGGCGGGTCATGCGCGAGGAAATCCAACGCCTACAGGCCGCGATTGATGCCATCCGGTATTCCTATTTCTCGCAACAGCAGGGTAACAAACCTGCGGGCGACAGCAACATCGCGCGCAAGCTCGATGAACTTGCCGCCAGCGCCCGCAAGACCGAGATCGCGTTGGCCGGGCTTCAGGGCCGCGACGAGACTGCGCGCCCCGTGACCCCGGCCCCCGCGCCGACACCGCCCGCCGCCGAAGACCAGCCGACGCTGGCGCTTGGCACGCAGGCGGGCGACAAGACACAGCCGCTGTCTGCCGAGGATTTCACCCGCGCGCTTAACTTCCCCGAAACGGCGGATGACCAAGCCGGGTTCGACGCGCTGCGCCGTGCCTTGAAAGACCGCTCCGCTTCGCAACTGGTGCAGGCCGCGCAGGACGTGCTGACCCTGCTCAGCCAAGACGGCATCTATATGGACGACCTGCGCCCCGACCGCGCCCGCCCCGAAGTATGGCGTCAGTTCGCCAGCGGCGCGCGGGGCCGTACGATCGCGCCTTTGGGGGGCATCCGCGACCGCTCTTCACTGGCGCTGGCCAATGCGCGGATGCGGCAAGACCCGATCTTTCGCGATGCCGCGCATCACTTCCTGCGCCGATTTGACCGGACCTTTGCCGAGTTCGAGAAACAGGCAACGGATGAGGAAATCTCTTCGCTGGCCGACACCCGCACTGCCCGCGCCTTCATGCTGCTAGGCCGCTGTGCGGGCACCTTCGACTGACGCGCGGCCTTAGCTGGTAAAACTGCCGTAAGGAATGAAACGGACGAGATCGCCGGGCGCAATATCGCGCGCGGTCTCGTCCAATTCGACCAGCCCTTCGGCCCAGCTTAGCCCGCTGATACGCCCCGATCCTTCGGAGGCAAAAACCTCGGCCCGGCCATCGCGCATCCGGGCGCGCAGATATTCCCGCCGCCCGGCCTTTTTGCGTTTCTCAAAGGCGGCAGGCACATCAAAGCTCTGCGGTTCCTGCCAGCCGCCCCCGGCAAGCAGCGCCATGGCGGGCCGCGCGAAAATCAGCGAACAAACCATCGCCGCCACCGGATTGCCCGGCAGCCCGAACACCGGCACGCCCTGCCACATCCCAAGAGCCAAAGGCCGCCCCGGCTTCACCGCGATCCGCCAAAGCTGCATCGCCCCCGCCTCGGTCAACAGGGCCGAGACGTGGTCTTCGTCCCCCGCCGAAGCGCCGCCGCTGGTCAGGAACACATCCACCTGCCCCGCCGCCGCGTCAAGTCTTGCGCGCAGTGTCGCGCGGTCGTCGGCCACGCGGCCCAGATCGACAGCCTCGTGCCCAAAGTCCGCCGCGAGTTGCAGCAACATGGGGCGGTTGGCGTCGTAAATCTGCCCGTCGCGTGCTGCCTCCCCCATCTCGACCAATTCGTCGCCGGTGGAGATCACGCCGACCTTCAATCGCTTGCGTAGGCGCACCTCTGCCACACCCGCTGCCGCCATCAATGCCAGTTCCGCCGGACCAACGCGCGTGCCTGCGGCAAGGATGCCATCGCCCGCCTGCACGTCTTCCCCGGCTTTGCGGGTGTTCGCCCCCTGTTTCACCGGCCCGTGAAACCGCAACATGCCGCCCTCGGCAGTCACGTCTTCTTGCAGGATCACGGTATCCACGCCCTCAGGCAGCGCTGCGCCGGTCAGCACGCGGATCGCTTGGCCCGCAGGCACTGCGCCGGGGCGATCCCCTGCCGCTGCACGGCCCGGCACCAGCGGAAGCTCATGCAACCCTTCGCCGCGCCCACCGGCAAAACCGTAGCCATCGACCGCCGTGTTCGGCAGCGGTGGGTTGGCGCGGATGGCGGTGACGTCTTCGGCCAGGATACGCCCCCCGGCATCGGCGGCGGGAAAGGTTTCGGCCCCCGTCACCGGGTGGAGGCGCTCTTTCAACAGCGCCAGCGCATCATCAACCGGGGTCCAATGCACACCGGGTGGCAGGGCGAAACAGTCGTTGCGCAGGGGCGGCGGTGCGGTGGTGGCAGATGCCGTGGGGGCGGCGATCAGCCCCACTTCGCGCAGGATAAAATCGGCAATCGCACGGGTGTCGTTCAGATCGAAAACAGGCCTGTCCATCTCAAGCGCCACGTCGCTGGCCACCGCCCGCACCGTCGGGTCATCCGGCGCGATCAGCGCGTTTCCGGTCTCAGCCCGGTGCGCTTCGACCTTGGGATGGCCGTCGCGTTTGTAGCCTTCGATCAGCACCAGATCGACGGGCGAAAGCCGCGCCAGATGCGCGTCGAGCGGCGGCTCTTCGGCCCCGCGCAACTCATGCATCAAGGCAAAGCGCGCGCCGGAGGCCAGCAACACCTCGCGCGCCCCCGCGACGCGGTGGCGGTGGCTGTCCTTGCCGGGGTGGTCCACGTCGAAAGTGTGATGCGCATGTTTGACGGTCGAGACGGTGAAGCCGCGCCCGGTGATCTCAGAGACCAACCGTTCCATCAATCCAGTCTTGCCCGCGTTCTTCCAACCGACGACGCCGTAAACCCTCATGCCATCGCCTCTGCTTTAGCCAAATCCTCAGGCGTGTTCACGTTGAAGAAAGCGGCCTCGTCGGGGAACAGCGCCTCGCGCCCATCATGTTTTTCAGTCCACAGCACCACCTTGCGCAGCCCGCCGGCCAAAGCGGCACGCAAGTCATCTCGCAGTGCCACCGGCCATAGGCCAAAAGTCGGATGCCGTGCGCTGCCGCGTTTGGCGTCAGGGGTCGCCGCCAAGGCGAGCGGGTGGGTCATGCCATCAGCGGCGAGCAACAGACGCGGCACCAAATCGCAGGGGAAGAAAGGCGTGTCGGCAGCCGCGGTGACAATCGCCTCCGCCCCCTGCTCCGCCGCCCAATCCAACCCGGCGAGCACGCCCGCGAGCGGACCGGCAAACCCTTCGATACTGTCGGCCAGCACCGGCAGACCCAGATCAGAAAAACGCGCCGCATCGCCATTGGCGTTCAGCGCCAGTCCCGCGACCTGCGGCTCCAGCCGGTCGATCACCGAGGACAGCAAAGTGCTCTGCCCCAGCGGCAGCAGCCCCTTGTCGCCACCGCCCATGCGGGTCGCCTGTCCGCCCGCCAAAATGACGCCAAGTGGTTGTTTCATCTTATTATTCCTTCGCGCCCTTGCGGCCACTTTCGCGCGGCTCTTCAGCCACGCTGGCGGGGTCTGCGTCGCGGATCAACCGGTTTTCCCCTGCCAAACAGGTGAACCGCTGCCCCCGCATCCGCCCGATCAATGTGAGATTGACCTGCTGCGCAATTTCCACCCCCCAAGCGGTAAAGCCCGAGCGGGACGCCAGCACCGGAATGCCCATCATCGCCGTCTTGATCACCATCTCAGATGTCAGCCGCCCGGTGGTATAGAGCACCTTATCCTCGGCCCCCACGCCTTCGGAGAGCATCCAACCGGCGATTTTGTCGACCGCGTTGTGACGGCCCACGTCTTCCATATAAACGAGTGGCCGGTCGCCTTGGCATAGAACGGTGCCGTGGATCGCACCGGCCTCAAGATAAAGGCTCGGCGTCCGGTTGATCTTGGCCGCCAGCGCGTAAAGGTCCGAAGTGCGCACCGGCGTGTCGGGCAAGCGCACATCGGCCAGCCCCTCCATCATATCGCCAAAAACGGTGCCCACGGCACAACCGCTGGTGCGGGTCTTGCGCTGCATCTTGTCTTCGTAATCGGTTGCGCGTTTCGTGCGAACGACGACGGTCTCAAGCTCTTCGTCATAGTCGACGCCGGTGATCTCCTCGTCCGGGCGCAACATCCCCTGATTGCGCAGAAAGCCAAGCGCCAGATAGGCCGGATAGTCGCCAATGGTCATCGCGGTCACGATCTCTTGCCGGTTGAGGAATATCGTTAGGGGGCGTTCTTCGACCACATTGATCGCCACCTCCGCCCCGGTGTGATCCACGCCAGAGACATTGCGCGTCAGCCGAACAGCACTCGGATCGGGGGCGATCAGGTAATTGCTAAGTTCATTGTCTCGGGCCAATTGTATCCCCTTCCGGTTAGGTCTAAGCCTTTGACATTATATTTAAGAGTTCGTCATGGCCATCACCACCACCAAATCCGCCTATCGCAAAGGTATCGTTGACGCATTGCCTTTCGTGCTGGTGATTATCCCCTTCGCCTCGCTCTTTGGCCTTCTGGCGACCGAGGCTGGGTTGAACGTATTCGAGACGCTGACATTCTCGATCGTGGTGATCGCCGGGGCCGCGCAGTTCACGGCGCTGCAACTGTTGCAAGAAGACGTACCCACGGCCATCGTGCTGGCCTCGGCGCTGGCGGTGAACCTGCGGATGGCGATGTATTCGGCCTCTCTCACCCCATGGATCGGGGGCGCGCCGCTTTGGCAGCGGGCACTGGCGGCCTATATGACGGTCGATCAATCCTATGTGGCGGCGATGACCCAATATGAGCGGGAACCGCAGATGACGGTGCCGCAGCGGATGGCCTATTTCTTTGGGACCGTGACGCCAGTGGTACCGCTTTGGTATATCTTCACGCTGGTCGGTGCGATGGTCGGCTCAAATGTGCCGGATAGCTGGGCGCTGGACTTTGCCATCCCAATTACCTTTCTGGCCATGATCGCGCCGATGTTTCGCACGCTGGCCCATGTGGCGGCGGCGCTTGTTGCGGTGATCGTGAGCCTGATCGCTGTCGATGTGCCCTATGCGCTTGGGCTGATCATTGCAGGGCTTGCTGGCATGATCACCGGCGCGCAGGTTGAGGCGTGGATGGAACGGCGCAAACCCGGGAGCACGGCACGATGATCGACAGAACCTCACTTTGGATCGTGATTATTGGGCTCGGGCTGGGCAGCTTTTTCCTGCGCTTTGTCTTTACTGGCTTGGTCGGCAACAAGCAGATGCCCGCCTGGCTGTTGCGGCATCTGCGTTATACCGCCGTGGCGATTCTACCCGCGCTGGTGGCACCGCAGGTGCTTTGGCCCTCGGGCACGGACGGGCAGTTTGATCTGCCGCGTGTGACTGCGGCGGTGGTCACGCTGGGTGTGGGGCTTGTGACGAAGAACGTGCTCGCCGCGATCCTGTCAGGGGCCGCGGCGCTCTATGGGATGCTCTATCTGGTGGGGTAAGCGCGGGCGCTACTGGCGGGCCAGTTGCGCCGCACGCAGGGCGTCGATCACGTCGCCCTCATCATCTTCGTAGTATTTCGTCGTGGTCACGCCCGGCAAGGTCTCAAAACGCTCTTGCAGCTTGACGGGATAGAAGGTCGACCCAACGCCTTGGAAACCGGGGATTTGGCTAAGAATACCGCTGGTGGCATTGGCGCAAAAGGCGCCGGGCACCGCCCCGTTGGAGGTCACCAACTGAAGCGCCCGTTCGGCCACTTCGGGGCTGACCGGGATTTCCTGACTGACCACATGAAAGGTGCTGCGGGCATGGGCGGATTTATAGGCCTGCAGCCACGCGGGCGTCACCCCGTAGAGCACATCGCCCCGCTCGGCCATCCGCGCGTCCCGGAACGATCCGGCAGGGTCAAAAATTACACGTTGAGACCCATTCACCATCAGCGCGGAATGCCCGCCGCTGCCGGTGCGGTTGTTCACCATGGTCATCAATGTGAGGGAGGGCGGCTCGGGCGAGCGATAGGCCGCACGCGCCACGACGTCGGGCGGGCTATCGGGGCTTTGATCCACCGAACAGCCAGCCAGAACGCCAACCAGCGCAATCGCCGTCAAGAGAGTTTTCAAAGAGTTACCCTCTCACGCAGGGATAGGGCGTGATCAACCTGCAAAGATCGCCAGCAGGACCAGGATCGCCAGGATGACAACGGCGCTGCGCGTCACGAAGGTCATGAACCCGTCAAAGGTCTTTTGCTGTGGTTCGTAATTCATGCTGCCGTGTTCGTGTTCAGCCATTTTCGTCTCCCTAAGACAATCTGTTGGCGCTGATTAACCTATTCGTAACACCCTGTCACGGGGGGATGATAATCAGAAAACCATACTAGCGTTACGCGAAATTACGCGCTAAAGGGGAATCTTGCACTTGCGCGCACGCGAAAGAGTCGTGCAGGTCAGGTCTCTTCCAGATCGGCGACCAAACGAAAGCCGATCCTTTGCGGTGCGGCATCGGGCACTTTCTTTGGCAGGGCCCGCAACATCACGTTTAACTGCCCCACATGCTGCACCAATTGTGCCCGCGCCCCTGCCGGATCGACGCCGTAAAAAGTAATGATATCGGGGTCGAAATACCCCATGCCTTCGATCCGCAGCACCCCGGCATCGCCCCCGGCAAAGCCAATCGCCGCCTCATGGTCGTTGTCGAGCTTTTCTTCAAAATTCTTGAGATAAAGCACGACCCGCTCATAGGCCCATTGCGCAGGCGACTTCTGTTTCATCGGCTTGTCGGTTACCGATTTGGGCAACGGCTGGTCGCCTGACTTGGGCTGATCCGCGCCTGTATGCACCTCATGCATACGCGGCAATGCGGCCTCCTCATAGGCTTCGGCCGCCGTTTTCACCTCATCGCCCATCGCTCACCCCTTGCGCTGATACACCCATGCGCCGTCTGCCTCACGCAGCACGCGCGTGGCCTCTCCGGCCTGGTAAAGGTGGCTCAGATGGGCGACGGCTTCAACCAGCGCGAGGCCATATTCCGCCTCGCCGATGTTGCGCTTGAACAGCGATCCGAAACATTCCGAGGCCGATTTCGGGGTGTCGATAAAGGCCAGCAGGCGGCGCAGGGCGCTGTGGTGGTTCTCGATCAACTGTTTGAGTCGCGTCGGCAGGCCGGTGAAGGGCAGCTTGTGCCCGCCAAGCACCAGATGATCCTCGCGCGCCAGGGGGACAAAACGTTCGCAAGCCTCCAGCCATTCGCCGATCGGGTCGGCCATGGGCTCCGTCGGATAGACGCCGATGTTGGGGCTGATGGAGGGTAGGATTTGATCCCCCGCGATCACCAGATTGTCATCCCGGCTCCAGAAGGTGGCGTGTTCGGGCGCATGGCCATTGCCGATATGCACCTCCCAATCGCGCCCACCCATGCGGATCACGTCATCCTGCCGAATTCGGGTGAAGCCTAGCGGCAGCGGGGCCACCACGTCGGAAAAATTGAAAGGCCGTTCGCTGGCGCGTTTAGCGTAGAGTTCCGCCGCCATGCCCGCTTTACGATAAAACGAGAGGGATTCGGCGACCGGCACCTCTTGCACGTCCAGCGTCAGCATCCGCGCGGTGAGCCATGCGGTCCGCGTGGTGACCAGCTCTGCGCCATGCTCCGTCTGCAACCAACCGGCAAGGCCGATGTGATCGGGGTGATGATGGGTGACGACCACGCGCGAGATCGGCTTGCCGCCCAGCGGCCCGGACATCAGCCCGCGCCAGATCTCCTTGGCCCGGCGCGAGGCGAAACCGGTGTCGATCACCGTCCAACTGTCACCCTCATCCAGCGCATAGACGTTGACGTGATCCAGCTTCATCGGCAGCGGCAGGCGGAACCAAAGCACCCCCGGCGCCACTTCGGTCGCCTCCCCCTCGGCGGGAGGCACGTCCCATGGATAGCGCAGCCCCTTTGGCGGTTTCGGCGTGGTGGCGGAGAGGGTTGCTTGTTCTGACATCAGCGTCTCAAGTCTTCGACATCAAGCGCATAGAGGTCTTCGGCCCCCGCCTGTGCATGGGCCAGCAGCCCCTGATGCTCTGGCAAGAGCCGCTGGATATAAAACCGCGCCAGCTTCTCACGCGCGCCGCTGCCGCCTGCGGCTTTCTCAGCCATCGCGGCTTGCAGATGCAAATGCCCGCCCAGCACGCGGGCAAAGGCGCGCAGGTAGGGTACCGCACCGGCGAAGCGTTCGTTCATGTCCTTTTGCGCGGTCATCCATTCGGTCGCTTCGCGCAGGGTCTCGCTGGCTTGCCAGACGGCATCGGCCATGCGGGGGAACGGGTCGCGCGCGGTTTCGGCATCGGCTTCGATCTCATCCAGCAGGCGGTTCGCCGCCTCGCCGCCGTCCATCATTTTGCGGCCCACAAGGTCCATCGCTTGAATGCCGTTGGTGCCCTCGTAGATCGCCGTGACACGCACATCGCGGCTGAACTGCGCGGCACCGGTTTCTTCGATAAAGCCCATTCCGCCATGCACCTGTACGCCCATCTCGGCAACGCTTATGCCTACGTCGGTACCAAAGGCCTTGGTGATCGGCGTCAGGAAAGCTGCCCGCGCCGCCCATTCGTCGCCCTGCCCGGCGCGAGCCATATCGCTGGCATAGGCGCAGCTCAGCGCGATGGCACGAGAGGCAAAGATATCAGCCTTCATGCTCAAGAGCATCCGGCGCACATCGGCATGGTCGACAATGGTGCCCGTGCCGTCCTCGACGGGAGAGCGGCCCTGCTTGCGCTCCAGCGCATAGTCCAGCGCCAGTTGATACGCCCCTTCCGCCGCGCCGATGCCCTGCTCACCAACGCCAAGCCGCGCGTTGTTCATCATAGTGAACATCGCCGCCATGCCGCCGCCTTCCCGGCCGATGATCCAGCCGGTGGCATTGTCATATTGCATCA
This sequence comes from Sulfitobacter sp. NFXS29, assembly GCF_040148765.1. Lineage (NCBI taxonomy): Bacteria > Pseudomonadati > Pseudomonadota > Alphaproteobacteria > Rhodobacterales > Roseobacteraceae > Sulfitobacter > Sulfitobacter sp. NFXS29. The sequence continues at coordinate 124,998 of NZ_JAGDED010000001.1, read as the reverse complement.
CCGCGGTGGGCGAGCCGTGCAGCCCCATCTTGTGCTCAAGGCTGACCACGCTCACGCCGTTGCGCTGGCCCGGCTCCCCATTCTCATCCGGGATGAACTTGGGCACGAGGAACAGGCTGATCCCCTTGGTGCCCGCGGGAGCCCCCGGCAGGCGGGCAAGAACCAGATGGCAGACATTACCCGCGAAATCATTATCGCCCCAAGAGATATAGATTTTCTGGCCCGAGACTGCGTAGGTCCCGTCGCCATTGTCTTCGGCCCGGCTGCTGAGCGCGCCCACGTCCGAGCCGGCCTGCGGCTCGGTCAGGTTCATCGTGCCGGTCCATTCGCCGCTGATCAGCTTGGGCAGGTAGAGGTTTTTGATCGCGTCAGAGGCATGATGTTCCAGCGCTTCGATCTGCCCTTGGCTCATCAACGGGGCGAGTTGCAGCGACAGGCAAGCGCCGCTCATCATCTCGTTGACTGCGCTGGTCAGGGTCATTGGCAGGCCCATGCCGCCGAACTCAGGGTCGGCCGACATGCCGATCCAACCGCCCTCGGCAATCGCGGCAAAGCCTTCGGCAAAACCGGGAGAGGTGCGCACGATGCCGTTCTCCAACTTCGCGGGATGCAGATCACCGCCGCGTTGCAGGGGGGCCAACACGTCATCGCACAGCCGCCCGGCTTCGGACAGGATCGCCCCGGTGACGTCTTCGCTGGCTTCAGAGAAACGGTCGGTGCTGCGGAGCGTTGCGAAATCCAGTACGTCCTCGATCAGAAAACGGTAGTCATCCACGGCGGCGCGGTACGGCATATCATATCCTCCTGAAAGGCGCGCTTGATCTGGCAAGCCTGACATGGCCCTGATAAAGGCTGGTTTATGTTGCCGCCAGCATGAAATGCCCGGCCGCCCCCCGCAACCCAAACGCGGCGTCACGGGATGCTGCATGATTAGACAGGATTAGCCCTGCTATGACCGAGACGCTGAGCCCCACGCCCCAAGGCATCGCCCGCGCCGCCCGCCTGCTGCAAGACGGCGCGCTGGTCGCCCTGCCGACCGAGACGGTCTATGGCCTTGGCGCGGATGCCCGCAATGGGGAAGCCGTGGCGGGGATCTATGCCGCCAAGGGGCGGCCCAGCTTCAATCCGCTGATCGTGCATCTGCCGGATATCGAGACAGCCAAACGCTACGTGGAATGGACCGACGAGGCCGACCGGCTGGCGCAGGCCTTTTGGCCCGGCGCGCTGACATTGGTCTTACCGCTCAAACCCGACAGCGGGCTGTCGTCACTGGTCACGGCGGGATTGCCCAGCCTTGCGGTGCGCGTGCCAGCCCACCCCGCCATGCGGCAGGTCTTGCAGGCACTCGATGGCCCCGTGGCCGCGCCCTCGGCCAACCCTTCGGGCAAGATCAGCGCGACCACGGCTGCGCATGTGCTGGCGGGCCTCGACGGGAAGATCGCGGCGGTGCTGGATGACGGCGCCTGCACTGTTGGCTTGGAAAGCACGATCCTCGGTCTGACCGGGCCCCGACCTGCCCTGCTTCGCGCGGGTGGCCTGCCGAGTGAGGCGATAGAGGCGGCGCTCGGGCAACCGCTGGAAATCGTAGACGGCGCAGAGATCATTGCGCCGGGGCAGTTGGCCTCCCACTACGCCCCCGGCGCGGCGGTGCGGTTGGATGCAGAAACGGCTGGGCCGGGCGAAGTGCTGCTAGGCTTTGGGACGATGATCTGTGATCTTAACCTCTCGCCCGCTGGCGATCTGACCGAGGCTGCGGCGAATTTGTTCGACCATCTGCACCAGTTGGACGCCACTGGTCAGAGCATCGCCGTGGCGCCGATCCCCGATCACGGCTTGGGCCGAGCGATCAACGACCGCCTGGCCCGCGCCGCCGCGCCGCGCTAGGCGTGGCCGGCTGAGGCCGACAGCCCCAAGGGATCAATGCCCAGCGTTTTGAGCGCTGCCGCCCATTTCTCTGCATCCGGCAGGTCAAAAATCACCTCTGGCGACGCCTCACAGGTCAGCCAGCCGTTCTGCGCAATCTCGCCCTCCAACTGCCCCGGCCCCCAGCCCGCATAACCCAGCATCAACTGCGCGCGCTCTGGCCCCTTGCCGGTTGCGATGTCTTCGAGAATGTCGCGCGTGGCAGTGAGCGCAATGCCATCGCCGACCCGCAGCGTTTCAAGGGCAGAGCGGTATTCGTCAGAATGCAGCACAAACCCGCGCCCCGTCTCGACCGGCCCGCCGAAATGCACCGCCAGAGATTTCGTCTGCGGCGGCGTGTCTTCGACCAATTGATCCAACACATCTGACAGGCGCAGTTCCGGGGCAGGTTTATTGACCATCAGCCCCATCGCGCCCTGTTCGGAATGCGCAGAAAGATAGATCACGGAATGTGCGAAACGTGGATCGCCCATGCCCGGCATCGCGACCAGCAGTTTGCCCGTCAGTTCCATTGTCTGACCCGTCAACGCCCACCTCCTAAAGGTAACCTTTCTTTGAACATGGCCGCTTGCGCCCCACAAAACAAGAGAGCTGCCGTGCACCTGCCCGCATCGGCGAAACATGGATGATGCAAATGTGACTTGGCAGGCGCGGATGGATACCGCATCAAGGCCGCATGTATATATCACGCCTCTTCTCCGCCCTTCTGTCCTGTCTCGCCCTTGCCCTGCCCGCCGCCGCACAGGACGGTGTCGGCACGCCGTTGCAGGGTGATCTGCTCACTGGTTGGCAACAGTCTGACGGGCGGCGGGTGGCGGCGATCCGGCTGCGCATGGCACCGGGGTGGAAGACCTATTGGCGCAGCCCCGGTGACGCTGGCATTCCGCCGGAGTTCGACTGGTCCGGCTCGGACAACCTGCGCGACGTGCAGATCACATGGCCCGCGCCCAAGGTCTTTGACCAAGGTGGTGTGAACTCCATCGGTTATGCGCGCGAAGTGATCCTACCGCTGACCATCACCCCGCGCAGCCCCGGTGCCCCGGTGACCTTGGACACCAGCATCGACCTTGGCGTGTGCAGTGACATCTGCCTGCCGCAGACGATTCACCTTCGTGCTGTGCTTGATACCAACGACAGCAAGCCCACCCCGGCCATCGCCGCCGCCTTTGCGGCGCGCCCTTATTCCGGGGCCGAGGCTGGCCTGAAAAGCGCCCAATGCAGCCTGCGCCCCACCGCGCGGGGACTGGCGATCGAAACCCGGCTCGCCCTGCCCTCTGCCGGGGGTAAGGAGACCGTGGTGATTGAGCCCGGCAACCCCAACATGTGGATGAGCGAGATGGACAGCCAGCGGTCGGGCAATACGCTTGTCGCCAGCGGAGAGATGATCGCCGAGAACGGCACGGCGCTGGCATTGGACCGCTCCGCCATTCGGATCACCGTCATCGGGCAGGATCACAGTGTCGAGATCACGGGCTGCACCTCTGGCTAAGCCACGGCGCTACTTGCGGCGCTGATGCTCGTCCAGCCGGGGCATGATCTCAACGAAATTGCAGGGCATGTGGCGGTAGTCCAGCTGCTTGAGCAAGATACCATCCCACGCGTCCTTACACGCCCCCGGGCTGCCGGGCAGCGCGAACAAATACGTCCCCTGCGCCACCCCGCCCGTCGCACGGCTTTGCACGGCGCTGGTGCCGATTTTTTCCATTGAGATTATGGTGAAAACTGTGCCGAAAACATCGATCTCTTTCTCATAGACATCGCGGTGCGCCTCGACGGTCACGTCGCGCCCCGTAAGCCCGGTGCCGCCGGTGCTGATCACCACGTCGATCTCAGGGTCCGCGCACCAGTCGCGCAGTTGCGCCGCGATGGCGGGGCGGTCGTCGGTCACGATTTCGCGCGCCGCCAGCACATGGCCCGCCGCTTCAATCCGCGCGACCAAAACGTCGCCCGAGCGATCCTCGGCCAAGCTGCGGCTGTCCGAGACGGTCAGCACGGCAATTCTCACGGGGATGAACTCCCGGCTGTCGTCGATCCTGCTCATGTCCGCTCCATCATTGCCAAACGCGCGGCCAGTGCCACGAAGATGCCGCTGCTGATCCAGCCGAGCACACGCCCGCCCCCGGCCAGCCGCCGCCCAATTCCAGCAGCGAAAACACCAACCGCGCCGTTGATGACGAAACCGCCCAAGGCCAGCACCGCGCCGAAGGTCAGGAACTGCGCCAAGACCGGCCCAGCCTCTGGGACAACGAATTGCGGCAGAAAGGCCAGCACGAAAAGGATCACCTTAGGGTTCGTCAGATTGACGGCGAAACCGGTGTTGAAAGCGCGCCAGCCGCCCATGCCGGGCGTCGTATCCCGCGGCTTTCCAGCCTGTCGCAGCGTTTGCACCGCAAGCCAGAGCAGATAGGCCACGCCGAGCCAGCGGATTATGTCCAGCGCCCAAGGCAGCGCGGCGACAACCGCGCCCAGCCCCAACCCGGCCAAGGCCACATGCACCAGCACGCCTGCCGAGATCCCCGCGCTCGCCGCCAACGCGGCACGCGGGCCCGAACGCAGCCCCTGCCCAAGGCAGAACATCATATCCGCCCCCGGTGTCAGGTTCAGCGCCAAGGCGGCGGGTACGAAAGCCAGAAGGGTCAGCGCATCAACCATCGCGCAATTTCGCCTGAACGCTGAGCAGATCGGCCCAAGCCTCACGCTTGGCCTCGGGGTTGCGCAGAAGATAGCCGGGATGGACCATCGGCATGCAAGAGAGATCGAGGGCCTTTGTCCAATTGCCCCGCAACCGCATGATGCTGCGTTTTTCCAGCAACGATTGGCAGGACCAATTGCCAAAGAGCACCAGCACCTTGGGCTTGGCCAATTCGATATGACGCTGCACAAAGGGGCGCATCATCGCAATCTCATCCGGTTTCGGGTCGCGCCCCTGCGGCGTGCGCCACGGCAGGATATTCGACAGATAGACATTGCGGTCCCGCCCCATGTCAATCGCGGCCAACATGCGGTCAAGCATCTGGCCTGTACGGCCGACAAACGGCTTGCCCGCGCGGTCTTCGTCGCGGTCGGGGGATTCGCCAAAGATCATCAAAGGCGCGCCCGGCACCCCATCGGCAAAGACCAGATTGCGCGCGCCCTTGTGAAGCTCGCAATGTTCGAACCCTTGGACCGCGGCGCGCAACTCTTCCAAGGTCTGCGCGCTCCGCGCGGCGCGGCGGGCCAAGGCGACGGGGTCGGGCGTTTCCGACGCCTGCAAAGGCTGGGGGCCCTTGCCGATCTTGGCACTGACTTTGGGCGGGCTTGCGGGCACCTCATAGCGGTTGACCGGCGCGTCGCAAATCGCCTCGGTCGCGCCAAGCTCGACCTGCCACGCCAGCATCTCTGCCGCCTGATGATAATCGAATGATTCCATGGCCGCAGCTTACGCCCTGTCGGCGGGGGGCGAAATGCCCTATCGCTGCGCTTTACCTGCCAAGCCGCCCGCGCCTATAAGGCGGCAACAGCAGAAGGGATCGCCACCATGTCATTCGCCCATCGCCACCTGCTTGGCATCGAACAGCTCTCGCAGTCCGACATCACCACCCTGCTGGATTTGGCCGACACCTATGCCGACCGCAACCGCCAGCCGAACAAGCATTCCGACGCGCTGCGCGGGCTGACACAGATCAATATGTTCTTTGAAAACTCCACCCGCACGCAGGCGAGTTTCGAGATCGCGGGCAAACGCCTTGGCGCGGATGTGATGAACATGGCGATGCAGGCCAGCTCGATCAAAAAGGGTGAGACGCTGATCGACACTGCGATGACGCTGAACGCGATGCACCCCGATCTGTTGGTGGTGCGCCACCCGCAGTCAGGCGCGGTGGATCTGCTGGCGCAGAAGGTGAACTGCGCCGTACTCAACGCAGGCGACGGGCGGCATGAGCACCCCACGCAGGCGCTGCTCGATGCGCTGACGATCCGCCGTGCCAAGGGGCGGCTGCACCGCCTCAGCATCGCGATCTGCGGTGACATCGCGCACAGCCGCGTTGCGCGGTCGAACATCCTGCTGCTTGGCAAGATGGAGAACCGCATCCGCCTTGTCGGCCCGCCAACGTTGATGCCTGCCCAAATCGACCAATTCGGCGTCGAAGTCTTTGACGATATGAAAAAGGGCCTCGAAGGCGTCGATGTGGTGATGATGCTACGCCTTCAGAAAGAGCGGATGGACGGCGGGTTTATCCCGTCCGAGCGCGAGTATTATCACCGCTATGGGCTGGACGCCGAAAAGCTCGCCCACGCCAGCCCCGACGCCATCGTCATGCACCCCGGCCCGATGAACCGCGGCGTTGAGATTGACGGCACGCTGGCCGATGACATCAATCGCTCGGTGATCCAAGATCAGGTAGAGATGGGCGTCGCCGTGCGCATGGCCGCAATGGACCTGCTGGCGCGCAACCACATCGCCGCCCAGCCCGGCGCGGCCTGAGCGGAACTCCAATGGGCCGCGCAGCGTTTTCCTTTGAACAGTCAAAGGAAGCCGTCATGCCCCATACAGAAGTTGCCCCGCAAGAAGCCGGCAAGGTCCGGGTCTATACCCTCTCGCTCTCGGATGACGAGGCGCGGGCCATGCGTGATGATGAGACCGCTCAGGCCGCCGCCCTCGGGGTTGAGCGGATCGACGCCGCCTATACAGAAGTCTTCCGGGTTGCCGACCTCGATCAACTGGGGCTTGCGGGCTATCTGCGCGACGGCAATGGCGTGAACCCCAACCAAATCGAGACGGACCGCAGCAAGCTTGCCGCGCTCGATGGCTGGGTGATGATCGTCTACTCCCGCGCTTTCGCCGGGCAGTCGCTGCAACTGGCTCCGATCCCGGCGCTGACCCATATCGGGACCTATACCGAAGGCGGCCCCGACACGCCCGTGCAAGCGATGGAAGCCGAAGCCGCACAGCCCTACACTGGCATCCCCCGGGTCACTCCGGCTGAGCCTGCAAAGGGCGGTGGCGGCAAGACGATGATGATTGTGGCCATTGTCGCGCTGATCCTGCTGATCATTTGGTGGCTGCTAGCCTAAGGCGAAAACCGCTGGCACCCTTGGTGCTGGCGGGTTACATCTGGCCCATGCAAGAACCTGAACACGATCCCAAGATGTCCGGCCGTATCGCCATGATCGCCCTTCTGGTGGCCTTTGGCGTGGTCGGAATGATGATTTGGATCGGCGGTTAAGGGCGGCACCTGCCTGAGAAAACCACGAAAACCGCTTGGTCTGGGGGGCGATTTGGGGCATGACAGCGGCGCATCCGCTATCGCATCAAAGGCCCGCCCATGACCCAGTTCTTCACCAACCTGTGCCTTCTTGACCCTCTGGCGGGCACGCTTGAGCCTGCCGCGGTTTTGGTCCGCAACGGGGTGATTGCCGAGGTTTTGGCCGGTGACGCCACAGCGCCCGACGGCGCGGAGGTGATGGATTGCAGCGGCCATATCCTCGCCCCCGGCATCGTCGATATTGGCGTGAAAGTTTGCGAACCGGGCGAGCGGCACAAGGAAAGCTACCGTTCTGCCGGGTTGGCGGCGGCAGCGGGCGGGGTGACCACGATGGTCACGCGCCCCGACACCGATCCGGCCATCGACAGCCCCGAAACACTCGAATTCGTCACCCGCCGCGCCAATGAGGCGGCACCGGTGAATGTGGTCCCCATGGCCGCGCTGACCAAAGGCCGCGAAGGCCGCGAGATGACCGAGATCGGTTTTCTGATGGACGCCGGAGCCGCCGCCTTCACCGATTGCGACCGCGTGGTGACCGATACCAAGGTCTTCTCCCGCGCGCTGACCTATGCGCGCAGCCTTGGTGCACTGGTCATCGCGCACCCGCAGGATCCGGGGCTAAGCAAGGGCGCTGCTGTCACCTCCGGCAAGTTCGCCTCCCTTCGCGGCCTGCCTGCGGTGTCGCCCATGGCCGAACGCATGGGGCTGGACCGCGATATCGCCCTGATCGAGATGACCGGCGCGCGCTATCACGCAGACCAGATCACCACCGCCCGCGCCCTGCCCGCGCTGGAACGCGCCAAGCGCAACGGGCTCGACATCACTGCAGGCGTGGGCATCCACCATCTCACGCTCAACGCGCTCGACGTGGCGGATTATCGGACCTTCTTTAAGGTGAAACCGCCGCTGCGGGACGAAGAAGATCGCATCGCCGTGGTGGAGGCCGTCGCAAGCGGCTTGATCGATATCATCTGTTCTATGCACACCCCGCAGGACGAAGAAAGCAAACGCCTGCCGTTTGAGGAAGCCGCCAGCGGCGCGGTTGGGCTGGAAACGCTGCTGCCCGCCGCCCTGCGACTGGTCCATGCCGAGATGATGGACCTGCCGACGCTCTGGCGCGCGCTGTCGCTGAACCCGGCCAAACGGCTCGGCCTGCCCGGTGGGCGGATCGCGGTGGGTGCACCTGCGGATATGGTTCTGTTCAACCCCGACGCCCCCTTCGTTCTGGACCGCGCGACGCTGCGGTCAAAATCCAGAAACACGCCCTTTGACGGGATGCGGATGCAGGGTAAGGTCGTGGCAACTTATGTAGCAGGCTCCTGCGTTTACGAGGCGAATTGATGCCCCCTATCGACACTTCTATTGAAATGATCCTGTTTTGGGCGCTGGCGGGCTACGTCATCGGCTCTATCGCCTTTGGCATGCTGCTGGCGCGGCTGATGGGGCTGGGCAACCTGCGCGATATCGGGTCGGGCAACATCGGCGCGACCAATGTGCTGCGCACCGGCAATAAAAAGGCCGCGGCGCTGACGCTGTTGCTGGACGGGGCCAAGGGGGCCGTGGCGGTGCTGCTGGCCCGTGCCTTCGCGGGCGAAGATGCCGCGCAGGCGGCGGCGCTCGGCGCGATGATTGGCCATTGCTATCCGGTCTGGCTTGGCTTTCGGGGCGGCAAAGGTGTGGCGACCTTTTTGGGCCTTATGCTGGCGCTGGCATGGCCTGTCGGGCTGGCCTGCTGTGCGGTCTGGCTAATTACGGCGGCAGTCTCGCGCATCTCGTCCCTGTCGGCGCTGGCGGCGGCGGCAAGCTCAACCTTTTTGCTGGTGTTCCTCGGCTATGGGGAAATGCTGCTTTTGGGCATCGCCCTGACGCTGCTGATCTTTTGGCGGCACCGCGACAACATCCGCCGCATTCGAAGCGGTACGGAATCGCGGATCGGTCAGAAAGGCTGACACCGCCCGAAGGCGGCATCAGTCAATTCATGTTTCAGTAGGAATATTCGGCGTAGATACGGCTCAGATCGCCGTTCCATGGCCCATGATAATCCGCCAGCAGATCATCCGCAGGCACGCGGCCCGTCTCGATGCTGTCGCGCAGGGCGTTGAGGAAATGCGTCTCGTCCGGGACCAACCCACCGGCGCCGGGACGGGCGCGGGCTTTCAAACCGGTCTCTGACAGGGCCACCGCCTCGCGGGCCAGATCATGCATCTTGAGCCCGCCAACCTCGGCCTGAAGGCCGTGGGTCGAAGCCGCGATACGCAGCTCTTCTCGGGTGTCGGCGTCCCAATCCTTAACCAAATCCCAAGCGCCATCCAACGCGGACTGGTCATACATTAGCCCGACCCAGAAGGCCGGAAGGGCGCAAAGACGCCGCCACGGGCCGCCATCGGCACCACGCATTTCGATGAATTTCTTCACCCGCGCCTCGGGGAACAGCGTGGTCAGATGATCGGCCCAATCGCTCAGCGTCGGCTTCTCGCCGGGCAGCGCAGGCAGCTCGCCTTTCAGGAAATCGCGGAAGGACTGGCCAAGCGCGTCGATATATTTGCCATCGCGGTAGACAAAATACATCGGCACATCGAGCGCATATTGCACCCAAGCCTCAAACCCAAAACCCTCATCAAAGACGAAAGGCACCATCCCGGTACGGGCATCATCCAGATTGCGCCACACCAACCCGCGAGTGGATTTCACGCCGTTGGGCTTGCCATCAAGGAAGGGTGAATTGGCAAAAAGCGCGTTGGCGATGGGCTGCATGGCCACGGCGACGCGCATCTTTTGCACCATGTCAGCCTCACTCGCGAAATCGAGATTGACCTGAACGGTGCAGGTGCGGCGCATCATGGTGGTGCCCATGGTGCCGACCTTTTGCATATAGCCGTCCATCAACTTGTAGCGGCCCTTGGGCATCAAATCCATCTGCTCATGCGACCATTCGGGTGCTGCGCCCAGACCGATGAAGCCCACGCCGATCTCATCGGCCACGTCTTTGACCTCGCGCAGGTGGGTGTTCACCTCATCGCAAGTTTCATGGATGGTTTCGACCGGCGCGCCCGACAGTTCCAACTGCCCGCCCGGCTCAAGGCTGATGTTCGCACCCTCTTTTTCCAGCCCGATAAGCTTGCCACCCTCTTCGACCGGCGCCCAGCCATGACGGTCACGCAGCCCTTCCAGCATCACCCGGATCGAGCGGTCGCCCTCATATGGCAGCGGCTTATGGGTATCGGTGCAATAGCCGAATTTCTCGTGCTCTGTGCCGATGCGCCAATCTTCTTTTGGCTTGCAGCCGTCGGCCAGATACTGCGCCATTTGGTCATGATGTTCGATCGGGCCGCCGCCGGATTGAGGGATGGACATTTGCGAGGGCTCCGTTTTGAAGGGTCGTCTTGGGTGTCTTCTAAGGTAACGACTTGTCGTCGTGTTTAGCAGGGATGGGCGGATTTGCCGGGGCTGTCAATGCAGCAAGACATGCGCCGGGCGCAGCGGCGCGCGCTCCCAGATCACAACGGCGTCATGCCGGGTCTTGCGCAACTCAAAGAGCATCCGCTCGGTGCGCAACCCTGGCAAAGCCGCGAAAGCATCAAACAACGCTTCGGAACCTGCGGCATTTACGGGGATTAACAAGGGCTCTTCGTTGTCGTGGGGTTCAAGCCGCCAATGGGCGGGAAACATCTGCCGATCAAGGCTCAGCCGCTGCAATTCGCGCAGAGAAACCGTGCCACCAGTGAGCGGCCCAAAGTAGGTGATCTGCCCTTCGACCACCTGCACCGCCCCCGCCCCGTCACCTTCATCGCGAAAACGTGCGCGTTGTACGCCGAGCCAAATCAGCGCCGCGCCGCCCGCCAGCGCTGCATAACCCGGCACCGCCAGCAAAAAGCCCGGCCCAGCCACCAGCCAAAGTCCGAAGAGCATCAGCCCGCCGCCCACAATCGCCTCACGCCAGCGCCAAAGCTGGTCGCGCGCGCCTTGGCGCAGAAAACTCATCGGGCCACCCTTTGCATCACCAGTCTCCCAAAGCCTGCTGCCACATGGTCATCGCCGCCACCGCCGCCGTATCGGCCCGCAGGATGCGCGGCCCCAGCGTGACAGCGTAGGCATGATCAAACCCGTGCAGCCGCTTGCGCTCAGCCTCAGAGAACCCACCTTCGGGGCCGATGAGGATTGCCCATGGCCCGCCTGCGCCCGTGGGAAGCGCGCCGCTCTCGCCAGCCAAAGCCTCATCGCAGAACATGATCTGACGGTTGCTGTCCCATTGATCCAGCAGCCGCCCTAGCTTCACCGCCTCGGCGACCTCGGGCACATAGGTGCCACCGCATTGCTCTGCCGCCTCGACCGCATGGGCCTGAAGGCGGGTTTGTTGCACGCGGCCTGCGTTGGTAAATTCAGTCATCACAGGGACAATGCGCGAGGCGCCCATCTCGGCGGCTTTTTCGACAATAAAGTCGGTGCGTGTCTTTTTGATCGGGGCAAAGAGCAGCCACAAATCGGGGGGCATCTGCAAGGGGCGGGTCTGCTCGACGCAGGTCAGAACCCCGCCGCGCTTGCCCGCCTCGGCCACTTCGGCCAGCCATTCGCCATCACGCCCGTTGAACAAAAGCACCCCGGCCCCGACCGACAGCCGCATCACCCCAAAGAGGTAATGCGCTTGCTCGCGCGCCAAAGGAACCGTTTGCCCCTGCCCCAAGGGCTGATCTACATACAATCTGATTTTCGCATTCATGGGGCCAGATATATGCACAACCAGCCGCCTTCGCCAGATGCTACGCCCGAAGCGCCAGTTGCCGATGCTGTGACCGACAATTGGGTTGACCGTTACGCCCCTGCCGGACTGCGCCCCTACCTGCGGCTGAGCCGCGCGGATCGGCCCATTGGCACATGGCTGTTGCTGCTGCCCTGCTGGTGGGGGCTGAGCCTTGCGATCCTTTTCGATCAGGCACCCCGGTGGGAGGATCTGTGGATTTTCGCGGGCTGCGCCATCGGCGCCTTCCTGATGCGTGGGGCGGGCTGTACGTGGAACGACATCACCGACCGCAACATCGACGGCAAGGTCGCGCGCACCCGGTCGCGGCCGATCCCTTCGGGATCGGTCACGGTGAAACAGGCGTTGGCGTGGATGGTGGGGCAAATGCTGCTGGCGCTGCTGATCCTGCTTTCCTTTAACCAAGCGGCCATCGCCATGGGCGTGCTGGCGCTGCTGCCGGTGGCGGTCTATCCCTTCGCCAAGCGATTCACATGGTGGCCGCAGGTCTTTTTGGGGCTCGCCTTTAACTGGGGCGCGATGCTGGCTTGGACGGCGCATGCGGGCACGCTGCACGCGCCCGCCGTGGTGCTCTACCTCGCCGGAATCGCTTGGACACTGTTCTATGACACGATCTATGCCCATCAGGATGCCGAAGATGACGCGCTGATCGGGGTCAAATCCACCGCCCGGCTCTTTGGAGAGAATTCGGGCAAATGGCTGCGGCGTTTTCTCATGGCGACTGTCGGTTTGATGGGGATCGCCGTGATCTATGCCGGTCTGCCAGGTGCTTCGGTGCTGGCGCTGGCGATTGCGCTTGGCGGGCCTTGGGCCATGGGATGGCATATGGCGTGGCAATTGCGCGGGCTGGACACCAAAGACAACGCCAAGCTCTTGCAGCTCTTTCGCGCCAACCGCGATACCGGCATGATCCCGCTGTTGTTTTTCGCAGCAAGTCTTCTGGCCTGATTGCACCCCCGGCTGGACGCGCGTATCAAGTCTTGAGCTTAACAACCAGAAGGCCGCCCATGCGCCTCTCCGCCATTTTCATGATCGCCCTGACCTTTGCAGCCGCAGGGGTGGTCTCTCTCGTGGCGGCAAGCTTTTCGGTGCAGTTGATCGAGGATACTTCCGAAATCGGCGTGCGTGACGCGCTGGACGATCAGGGCATGACATGGGCCGAGGTGCAGGCCGATGGTCTGCAAGTCACTCTCGCCGGGATCGCCCCGACCGAGGCCGTGCGTTTCCGCGCCCTGTCGACCGCAGGCACCGTGGTCGACGCCGCCCGCGTGATCGACGAAATGGAGGTCGAGGCCCAATCCGGCATCGCCCCGCCGCGCTTCTCTGCCGAGGTGCTGCGCAATGATGCGGGCATTTCGATCATTGGCCTGATCCCCACCAGCACCGACCGTGACGCCGTGATCGACGCTTTTGGCGACATGGCGGGTGACGCCACGGTGACCGACCTGCTGGAATCCGCAGACTATCCGGCCCCCGAGGGCTGGGAAGACGCATTGAATTTTGCCGTGCGCGCCATGGCGGACCTGCCCCGCGCCAAAGCTTCCGTCGATGCGGGCCGCGTGACGATAACCGCCATCGCCGACAGCGCCGCCGCCAAGGCGCAGATGGAGCGTAAACTGCAGCGTGCGGCCCCGCCCAGCCTGCGGCTGCGGCTCGACATTGCAGCACCCCGCCCGGTGATCACCCCCTTTACCCTGCGCTTTGAGATCGACGCCGAAGGCGCGCGTTTCGATGCTTGCTCTGCCGATACCGAAGCCGCCGCCAACCGCATCGTGAAAGCGGGCATCGCCGCCGGCGCGCCAGAAAATGCCGATTGCACCATCGGTCTGGGTGTGCCCAGCCCGAACTGGGGCCGCGCTGTGGCGCTGGCCATCGAAGCGCTGAGCCGCGTGGGCCAAGGCGCCATTTCTTTCGCGGATGCTGACATCACCTTACTGGCCGCACCCGGCACCGAGTCCAACACCTTCGACCGCGTTGTGGGTGAGTTGGAAAACGCCCTGCCGGATGTTTTCGCCCTGACCGCGAAACTGCCAAAAGTCGAAGACCCCGAAGCAGGCCCGCCCGAATTCACCGCCACCCTCTCGCCCGAGGGGCAGGTGCAACTGCGCGGACGGCTCTCGACAGAGGGGCTGCGCGATCTGGCGGACAGCTATGCAAAATCGCATTTCGGATCGGCCAATGTCTATACCGCCGCACGTCTGGACGAGACCCTGCCCGACGATTGGGCCACCCGCGTCCTGACCGGGCTGGAGGCCATGGCCTCGCTCGCCAACGGCTCTGTCAACGTCACGCCCGACCGGCTTGAGGTGATGGGCAACACCGGCAACAAGGATGCGAACACCACCGTTGCCTCACTCTTGGCCGACAAGCTGGGCGAAGGTGCGGATTACAGCATCGACATCACCTATCAAGAAAAGCTCGACCCCATCGCGGGTCTGCCCACACCTGAAGAATGCGAAGCCGAGATTCGCGAAATCCTGAAAATCGGCAAGATTACTTTCGAGCCGGGCAGCGCCACGATCGACTCGGCCGCTCTGGGCACGATGGATGACATCGCCGAGGTGCTGAAACGCTGCGGTGACATCCCGCTGGAAATTCAGGGCTACACCGACAGCCAAGGCCGCGAATCTATGAACCTGTCGCTGTCGCAAAGCCGCGCGGAATCGGTTCTGAACGAATTGCGCGCCCGCCGGGTGCTGACATCGTCCTTCCTTGCCAAGGGCTACGGCGAAGAAAACCCCATCGCCGACAACAAGACCGAGGATGGCCGCGAAGCCAACCGCCGCATCGAATTCCGCCTGATCCAACCCGAGGCTGAGACGCCCGAAGACGAAACAGCGCTGGAATCTGCTGAAGAAACGGGCGATACCACGGCAGAAGAGATCGGGGAATCCGACGAAACCGAAGAAGGCAGCGGTGATGAGCAGAACTGAGTTTGTCCTGGCAACAGCCATCATTCTTTTCGTGGCCTTCTGCATGGGATGGTTCGCCAACTGGCTGCTGAACCGCTTCACCCGTGTGGCCGCCGATGATGTGGCCCAGCTTGACCGGATGAGCCAAGAGCTGCACGAGGCCGAGGAGACCCGCGATCAGGCGATCACCTATCTGCAACAGCGCGAAGCCGAACTGACCAACCAGCTTGCCCAGACTGAGGCAGAGCTGCGCGCCGCGATGGACGGCCTGCGCGACGCCCGCCACGAGGCCGAAGAGATGCGCGCCTATATCGAGCGTCAGAAAGCCTAACCACACGCCCTACCGGAGGCTCCCATGGCCAAACTCGCCCATTCCATGATCCGCGTCTTTAATGAGCCGGCATCGGTGAAATTCTACGAAGACGTTTTCGGGCTGAAGATTGCGGACCGTTTGGATTTCGACGGTTTCACCCTGATCTACCTGCGTGACGCCGCGGGCGATTTTGAGCTGGAACTGACGGTCAACAAGGACCGCGACACGCCCTATGATCTGGGCGACGGCTATGGCCATCTGGCCTTTGTGGTCGAAGATCTCGAAGCCGTCCGCCATACCGCGATCAAAGCCGGCGCCGCCCCACGTGACATCGTCGATTTTCGCCCTGCCGGAGAGACTGTCGCGAAGTTCTTCTTTGTGGCGGACCCCGACGGCTATCAGATCGAAGTCATCGAAAAAGGCGGACGCTTCGCCTGAAGCAGAGGCTCACCAGCGGTTTAACGCGGCCTCATCTTCGTCTTTCGCGGCAACCCACGCCTCACCCTCAGCCGTGATCTCGCGCTTCCAGAATGGCGCGCGGGATTTGAGGTAGTCCATAAGAAACTCCGCCGCCTCAAAGGCGCTACGGCGGTGCCGCGCGGCGCTGGCGACCATCATGATCTGCTCACCCGGCACCAGCCGTCCGTAGCGGTGGATTACCAGCGCATCCTGCAGATCGAACCGCGCAACGGCCTGCTGCGCAATCTCGCGCAGCGCCTTTTCGGTCATGCCGGGGTAATGTTCGATCTCCATCGCGCTCAGCGTGCCTGCATCGTTGTCGCGCACGACACCCGTGAAGGTCACAATCGCACCGCTGCCCCCCTCGCCCTTCGCGAAACGTGCAGTTTCCTCGGCCAGATCAAAGGGCGCTTCCTGAACCAAAACGCGCATGGGTCAGCCCCCGGTCATCGGTGGGAAAAAGGCCACTTCGCGCGCGCCTTGGAGCGACGCGTCGAAATCGGTCAACTCCTGATCCACGGCCACACGCAGTGCGGAGAGGTCTGAGAACGCCATCTCGTAACGCTCCTCTCGGCCACGTAATTCTTCGACCAGTTCAGCCACGGTCGCGGCGGTGCTTTCGACCCGCTCACGCGGCAGGCCGATCCGTTCGCGAACCCATGCAAAATAGAGGATATCCATTAGATCGGCTCCTTCAGATGTGGCAGCGCCTTGCGCAGGTAGTCAAAGCCGGTGATGGCGGTCAGCACCGCTGCGATCCACAGCAGGACCAGCCCCAATAGGCCCGCCCATTCCATCCCGGCAAGCTTCCAACCCAGCCCCAGAGTATCTTCGACCTCGCCATCAAGGATCGCTTCGATCATCTGCTGGTCCATGCCGAAAACGCTCATCCCAAGGTAATGCTCGAACACCCCTTGCGAGAACAGCACGGCGATGGCGATCATCTGCAGGGTCGTCTTCCACTTGGCCAGTTGGGTGACCTTCAAGGTGCCGGCAACGTCGCCCAGATATTCGCGCAGGCCCGAGACAAAGACTTCTCGAAACAGGATCAGCGTGGCGGGCAGCACCAGCCATGGCGACCAACTGGAGAAGGCCACGATTACCATCAGCGCGATCACGACCATCGCCTTATCGGCAATCGGGTCGAGCATGGCGCCCAGTTTCGTCTCTTGCCCCCAAGCGCGGGCAAGATAGCCGTCAAACCAATCCGTCACCGCCGCGCTTACGAAGAGCACCAAGGCGAACCAGTCGGCATAGGGCCGCGTAAAATAGAGAAACATGACCGCCACACCGGGGGCCGCGACCAGCCTGAGCAGGGTCAGGATATTGGGCAAATTCCATTTCATGACGTTATCCTATCGCGCGGCGTTGGCGGCTGAAAGGACGAAACCGCGCCAGCGGCCTGCCCTTCGGCGGGCACGTACCTAACCCTTCTCATGGAAGTAGCCATAGATCGTTTCTGCCAGCGCATCCGACACCCCTTCGACGGCCTTAAGATCGCTGAGGTTCGCGCGGCCCACCGCCTTGGCCGAGCCGAAATGCGCCAAAAGCGCCCGCTTGCGCGCGGCGCCAACGCCCGGCACATCGTCGAGCGGCGTGGCGCTGACCCCCTTGGCGCGTTTTGCCCGGTGAGTGCCGATGGCGAAACGGTGCGCCTCGTCACGCAGCCTCTGCACGAAATACAGCACCGGATCATTGTGCCGCAGCGCCATGACACGCTTGCCGACACGGTGGAACTCTTCCTTGCCCGCATCCCGATCAATGCCCTTGGCAACGCCGACCATCGGAATGTCCTGCACCCCATGCTGCGCCATAATCGAGGCCACGGCACTCACCTGCCCGGCCCCCCCGTCGATCAGCAACAGATCGGGCCAAAGCCCACGGCTGCGGTCCGGGTCTTCTTTGATCAGGCGCTTAAACCGGCGGTGCAGCACCTCTTTCATCATGCCAAAGTCATCACCGGGGGTCAGGTCATCGCCGCGGATGTTGAACTTGCGGTACTGGTTTTTCATCATCCCTTCGGGCCCTGCGACAATCATCGCGCCCACCGCATTGGTGCCTTGGATGTGCGAGTTGTCGTAAACCTCGATGCGATCGGGCGGTTTTGGCAGATCAAAGGCATCGGCCAGCCCCTGTAGCAGCTTGGTCTGGGTCGCCGTCTCGGCCATCTTGCGGGCGAGGCTTTCGCGTGCGTTGCGCAGGGCACCGTCGACCAGTTCGGCCTTCTCGCCCCGCTGCGGGACCAACAGTTCCACCTTGCGGCCAATCTTCCCGCTCAGCGCTTCGGCCATCAGATCGGGGTTTTCGATCTCATTGCTCAGGATCAGCTGCCGCGGCGGCTCACGGGTGTCGTAGAACTGGCCAATGAAGGCCTCCAGCACCTCGGCGGCATCCACATCGGCCCCGACGCGGGGGTAGTAATCCCGGT
The DNA here is from genome assembly GCF_040148765.1 of Sulfitobacter sp. NFXS29. Classification (NCBI taxonomy): domain Bacteria; kingdom Pseudomonadati; phylum Pseudomonadota; class Alphaproteobacteria; order Rhodobacterales; family Roseobacteraceae; genus Sulfitobacter; species Sulfitobacter sp. NFXS29. Next base: position 106,961 of record NZ_JAGDED010000001.1, on the reverse strand, counting down.
TGCCCCAGTTCTGGTTGGCACGGATGAAAAAGACCTGCACACAGGCCTGACCGCCCTCCATATGCAGCGCGATGATGTCGGCCTCGTTCACCCCCTGCGGGTTGATGCCTTGGGCCGTTTGCACCTGCGTCAGCGCCTTAATCCGGTCGCGCAGAGCGGCGGCGCGTTCAAACTCCATCGCTTCAGATGCCTCGGCCATATCCTGCGCCAGACGCCCCTGAATCTCGGTCGATTTGCCACTCAGAAAACGCTCCGCATCACGGACGGTTTGGCGGTATTCCTCGGCCGAGATCTTGCCGACGCAGGGGGCCGAGCAGCGCTTGATTTGGTGTTGCAGACAGGGCCGTGTGCGGCTGTCGAACATCGCATTGGAACAGTCCCGCAGGAGGAAGACCCGCTGCAACTGGTTGAGCGTCCTGTTCACCGCGCCCGCGCTGGCGAAGGGGCCATAATAGCTGCCCTTTTCCTTCTTCGCGCCGCGGTGTTTCTTGATCTGCGGATAGTCGTGATCGGCAGTGACAAGGATATTGGGAAAGCTTTTGTCGTCGCGCAGCAGCACGTTGAACTTGGGCTTGAGCTGCTTGATCAGGTTCTGCTCCAAGAGCAGCGCCTCGGTCTCTGTCTTGGTCGTCAGAAACATCATAGAAGCGGTATTGGCAATCATTCGCGAAATGCGGCCCGAATGCCCCGTGGGCCGCACATAGGACGACACCCGCGCGCGCAGGTTCCGCGCCTTGCCCACATAGAGCACGCGGCTCTCCGCATCGAGCATCCGGTAGACGCCCGGCGAGGAATCGAGCGACTTCAGATAGGCCTGAATCACTTGGCGGCCTTGCGGCGGAGGGCTGTCGTTGGGCGTGGTCATCTCAGGCGCTGATTCTCGTGCTTCGCTGCAATAGGACGGCAATGGGGGCAAGCTTTAACATGTCCACCAAACATGTGGATAACTCTGCCGATAACTTCTGGGCATCTTGGATTTCTCTTTGTTTTTAACATGGTTCGCTGATTTGCCTATTTTTTAGGCACGCCCGTAATATATTGATTTCGCTCATTCTTTTGTTTACCATGAAACAAGCCCCTGAAAACAAAAGGGTTTCGGTAACACTTTGGTTACATAGTTTAACGAGGTGCAAAACTTCCCGCATGACCGTCAGTTTCGGGGGCTTTTAGGGCTTGTATCCCACTGCAAATGTTCGCCGCCGTCGGTGCAGATAAGCTGCCCTGTGACGCTCGGCGAATCGATGAAATAGCCCAGTGCCGCCGTGATATCCTCAGGATTGGCCCCCCGGCCCAACACCGTGCCGCGGCGCTGCGCCGCAAAGTCTTCGGCATCTTGATGCGGGCCTTGTAACGTGGGGCCGGGACCGATGCCATTGACCCGGATCGCCGGGGCCAGCGCTTGCGCGGTGGTGCGCGTCATTGCCCAGAGGCCCATCTTGGCGATCGTATAGGTGGTGAATTCCGGCGTCAGGTTGCGCACCCGCTGGTCCAGCATATTGACGATCAAACCGCGCGCGCGTGGCTCGCCCCCGGCGTCGACCTTGGGCATCAGCCCCTGCCCCGCCATCGCCTGCGTCAACACGAAGGGCGCCCGCAGGTTGCTGCCCATATGGCGGTCCCAGCTTTCACGGCTGGCGCTCGCGATATCGTCCTGCTCGAATATCGAGGCGTTGTTCACAAGGCAGGTAATCGGCCCGCCAAGCGCCTCTGCCGCGCGGGGCAAGAGCGCCCCGGCTGCGGTGTCGTCCAAAAGGTCGGTTTGCAGGGCCACGGCGCGGCGGCCCATCGCAGCGATCTCAGCGGCGGTCGCCTCGGCCCCGGCGCGCGAGGTGGCGTAATGCACCGCCACGTCAAAGCCCCGCTGCCCGAGGTAGAGCGCCATGGCGCGGCCCAGACGTTGCCCGGCTCCGGTCACCAATGCCCGCCGCATCTGCCGCCCTCCTCAGATCAGGATGATTAACAAGTAAAGCCCGTAAAGCGCGCTCAGCGCCACACCCCAAAGCCGCGTGATGTCGCGCCCCAGATAGACGAAGGGGATCAGCAGCAGCGACGCGCCCAGCATCACCCACAGGTCGATCCGCAAGAAGGCTTCGTCGACCGAGATCGGGCCGACAAGGCTTGCGATGCCGATGATTGCCAGCAGGTTGAACATGTTCGAACCAATGACGTTCCCAAGCGCCACATCCGCCTGACGGCGCAGCGCGGCCATCACCGTGGTCGCCAGTTCCGGGAGCGACGTGCCCACTGCCACCAGCGTCAGGCCGATCACCGTGTCGCTGACACCGTAAGTCTGGGCGATGAGCGTCGCATTATCCACCAAAAGGCTCGCGCCCAAGGGCAGGCCGATCAGCCCGAGGATCAGGAACAGCGCAATCTGCCAGCCCGCCATGTCGGGGTCGGCGCCTTCGGGCTCTTCCTCCTCTTCAACCTCCCCGCTGCGGCAGGCGCGGCGGTGGTCCTTGGCATCGCTGAAGGCGTCGTAGAGCATATAGGCCAGACCGGAGAGCAGGATCAGCCCCGAGATCCAGTCGAACACACCGCGGAAGGCCAACGCGATAAAGAGCAGCGAGGCCGCGATCATCTGATTATAGGTCTTGCGCGTGCGGCATTCAGAGGTGTGCATCGTCGCCAACAGCGCGGGAATGCCCAGCACCATCAGGATGTTAGCCGTGTTCGACCCGACCACATTGCCAAGGGCCAGCCCCGGCACCCCGTCCAAGATCGCCTTGACCGAGATCAGCAGTTCCGGCGCCGAGGTGCCAAAGGCCACGATCGTCAGACTGACGATCAGCGCGGGCACCCCAAGGCGCAGCGACAGGTTCACCGCCCCTTTTACCAAAGCGTCCCCCGCGAACAGCAGGATTACGAGGCCAAGCCCCGACAGTAGCCACGGCATCAGCATCAACGCCCTCCCTTACAGGCGCATTCGCCCTTGCCAATACGGTAACGTCCGCAGTCACGGCATTTGGTCCGGGACAGGCGTTTGCCCCCCAGCCAATGCATTTTTCCAAACCAAGCCAGTAGGCCCATGGCCACCAGAAAGAGCAGAACGATCTTAAAAACCATGGGCTAGAGACCAAACCGCGCATAGGCCGCGCGTTCCTCTATGCCCTGAACCGCGTCCTGCACCATCTGCACGCCAAAGCGCGACAACAGCCCGCGTTTCACGCCGTAGCGGCGCAGTTTGACCTTGTCGCCGAAGCGCTCTTTCAGCAGGGGTTTCAGATGGCCGATACCGTCGATCAAGCCCAACTCGGCGGCGCGTTTCGCCAGCCAGATTTCCCCGGTAAAGAGGTCTTGCCCCTCGGGGAGCTTGCCCGCGCGGCGGCTCTTCACATGGTCGATAAAATTCTCGTGGATGTCTTCCAACAACGTTTTCAGCCGGGCGACATCCTCGGGGTTTTCAGGGCGGAACGGGTCGAGCATGGATTTGCTCTGCCCTGCCGTATAGACGCGCCGCTCAACCCCATGCTCGCGGATGAACTCATGCACCCCGAAGGAGGCCGAGATCACCCCGATAGAGCCCACGACCGAGCTTGGGTCGGCGTAAATCTCATCCGCCGCAGCCGCCAGCCAGTAGCCGCCTGAAGCGGCGACATCTTCGACAAAAGCGATGACGGGGATATTCTTTTCTTCAGACAGCCGCCGAATACGCGCGCCGATCAACGAGGATTGCACCGGGCTGCCACCGGGAGAGTTAATCTCCAGCGCGACGGCAGTAGGCTTGCCCTTGGCAAAGGCCTTTTCGATGACCGGGCCCATGGTGGCGTCGTTCAACACCGCGCGGCCCTGCGATCCGATCATGCCGGAAAGCCGGATTACCGAAACGCTGGGCGGGGATTTAAGGAAGGGGAGCCGAATTCTCATTCCTCCCATGTAGAACGCCCACCCGGTGCAAACAAGGCGGGCGCCCAAGTTTCGCGGCCCTCAGGCCCGCAGACGCCAGCCGGTGCGGAAAATCCACCAAATCACACCAAGGCAGAGCGCCGTGAACAGCGCGATTGCCGCAAGGCTGGTCAGGATCGGCACATCGGCAGAGCCGAAAAACGCCCAACGGAAGCCTGAGATCAGATAGACCACCGGGTTGAAATGCGAGATCACCTGCCAGACAGGCGGCAGCATCGAGATCGAGTAGAAAGACCCGCCAAGGAAGACCAGCGGTGTGACGATCAAGAGCGGCACCAGTTGCAACTGCTCAAAATTCCCCGCCCAGATTCCGATGATAAAGCCCATGAGCGCAAAGCTGATGCAGGTCAGCACCAGGAAAGCGACCATCGCGATGGGATGCTGGATGGTAATATCGACAAAGAAAAACGCCGTGATCAATATGATCGTGCCGATAAATAGCGCCTTCGTCGCCGCTGCCCCGACATAGCCGATGACGATCTCGAAAAAGTTGATCGGGGCCGAGAGCAGCTCGTAAACCGTGCCGATAAATTTCGGGAAATAGATGCCGAAAGAGGCGTTGGAGATCGACTGGGTGATGACGCTGAGCATGATCAGCCCCGGTACGATGAAGGCGCCATAGCTCACGCCCTCGACCTCTTCGATACGGCTGCCGATGGCCGCGCCGAAGACAACGAAGTAGAGCGAGGTTGATAGCACCGGCGAGATGATGCTTTGCGTGATGGTGCGAAAGAAACGCGCCATTTCAAAGGCGTAGATAGCCTTGATCGCGGTCCAATTCATGCCGCATCCTCCTTCAGCAGGTCGACGAAAATATCTTCAAGACTGCTTTGCCGCGTCGCCACATCGCGCAGCACCAGACCGCTCTCGGCAACTTTCGACAGCAGTTTGGTGATGCCCGTGCGCTCAGCGTTGGTGTCATAGGTGTAGATCAAGGACTGCCCGTCTGCCGACAATTCCACATCGGGCGATTGCAGCGCCAACGGTACTTCGGTGATCGGCTCAGAGAGCTGAACCTCAAGTTGCTTTTTGCCCATCCGCGCCATCAGCGCGTTCTTTTCTTCGATCAGCAGCAATTCACCCTTGGCGATCACACCGATGCGGTCCGCAATGGCCTCCGCCTCTTCGATGTAGTGTGTGGTGAGAATGATCGTCACGCCAGAGGCCTTCAGCCCGGCGACGATCTCCCACATGTCCTTGCGGAGTTCCACGTCGACACCGGCGGTAGGCTCGTCGAGGAAAAGCACCTGCGGGTCATGGGCCAACGCCTTAGCGATGAGCACGCGCCGCTTCATCCCACCCGAGAGTGCACGGATTTGGCTGTCTTTCTTGTCCCAGAGCGAAAGTTGCCGCAGGATTTTCTCCAGCACCGCCTCATCCGCCGGACGGCCAAACAACCCGCGCGAGAAGCGCACGGTGTTCAGCACCTTTTCAAACGGTTCAAGGTTAATTTCTTGGGGGACCAGCCCGATCATCGAGCGCGCGGCGCGGAAATCATCGTTAATGTCATGGCCACCCACAGTCACCTTGCCGCTGGTCGCGGTGGTGATGCCACAGATGGTCGAGATCAACGTCGTCTTGCCCGCCCCATTGGAGCCCAAAAGCGCGAGGATCTCGCCCTGTTCGATCTGTAGGTTGACCCCTTTAAGCGCCTCGAAACCGCCCGCGTAGGATTTGCGCAGGTTCTGAATATCCACGATTGTCGGCATGGTCGTCTCCGCTTTGGTAAGACGGGCAACCTAACGGGCTTTGGGCTGGGTGAACAGATGCGTTCAGGTCTTGGCGCGGCCGAACCAGCCCTTTTTGGCGGGGGCGTCTTCGCCGGGGGGTTCGGGCTCAGCGCCCTCTTCCGGCGTGCCTTCGAGCGAGGATTGCAGATTGTCGAAGAACTGATCCGCCATTTTCTTGGCAAAACCGTCGATGATCCGGCTGCCAAGCTGCGCCAGCTTGCCACCGACTTTGGCCTCGACATCGTAACTGAGCTCGGTCCCGCCGTCTTTTTCGGCCAGCCGCACTTCCGCGCCGCCTTTGGCGAAACCGGCTGCACCGCCCTTGCCCTCGCCCGTAATGGTCAGCGCTTCGTTCGGCACCAAATCGGAGAGCGTCACGTGCCCCTTAAAGGTCGCCTTCACCGGGCCGACCTTTTGCACCACCGTGGCGTCATAGCCCTCTTCGACCGAGCCTGTGACATCCTGCGCGCCGGGCACGCAGGTTTGCAGCATCTTCGGGTCCAGAAGGGCTGCATAGACCTCGACCGGAGTGGCGGCGATCTGGCGGGTGTCGGACATCTGCATTGCTGGCTCTCCCAATGGCGTTTCATGCCAGCCTAGCGGGTAATTCTGTGCAAACCAATGTCAAAGCGCTGGACCTTTCCCTCCGGGCTGGTAGGTCTTTGCCATGATAACTACCTCCCATAACCGCGCTGGTCTGGCGATCGGGCTGATCCTTCTCGGCGTGGCTGCGATCTCGGTCAACGACATGCTGATCAAACGCTTATCGGACGGCTATCCGCTGCATCAGATCGTTTTTACCCGTTCGGCCATCGGGATCGTGCTGGGGCTGGTCTTGGTCAAACTCGAAGGCGGGCTTCATCTACTCAAGACCCGCCAGCCGGGGCTGCACCTGCTGCGCGGGCTGCTCATCGTGATTTCAAATATGTCGTTCTTTTTGGCCATCGCCGCCCTGCCCTTGGCCGAAGCGACGGCGCTCTTCTTTGCCGCACCCCTGTTTATCACCCTCCTGTCGATCCCTATTCTGGGCGAAAAAGTCGGTCCTTTGCGTATGGGTGCGGTGGTTGTCGGCTTTGTTGGCGTGGTCATCATGCAGCGGCCTTGGGCCGGCGGGGACGCCTTGCAGGCGTCACGACTGGTGCTGTTCCTACCGGTTTTAGCGGCGCTGACCTATGCGTTGAACCAGTTGATGACGCGCAAACTGGGGGTAAGCACCAAGGCTTCGGTTCTGTCGGTCTATATTCAGGCAGTGTTTATCGTGGTTTCGCTTGGCTTTTTCGTGGTTGCTGGCGATGGCCGTTTTGTGGCGGGCGACAGCAGTGCATCGCTTGAGTTTTTGCTGCGGGCATGGGTTTGGCCTGCACAGGATGATTACCTCACCTTCCTCGGCATCGGCCTGAATGTGGCGCTGATCGGCTATTGCCTGAGCCAAGCCTACCGGCTGGGCGATGCGGCCACCGTAGCCCCGTTTGAATATATCGGCCTGCCGCTGGCGGTGTTCTGGGGTTTCGTGATTTTCGGTGACCTCCCGGTTTGGGAGGTCTGGGTCGGGATCGCGCTGATCCTTGCGTCAGGCCTTTTCGTTTACCTACGCGAGCGCCAAAAGGCGCTGCGCGTGACCCGTTTGCAGGGCGGACGGCGCGCCTAGCCCGCCACCTCGACCACGACTTTGCCCGTTGCCTTGCGGTCGCGCAGCAGGGCCAGCGCTTCGTTGGCCTGCTCCAGCGGCATGACGTTGCTGACGTGGGGCTTGAGCTTGCCGGCGACATACCATTCGATCAGCTCGGCGAAACTGTCGGTCAGCACCGAGGGTTTAATCTTGGCATAACCGCCCCAGTAAAAGCCCAACACGCTCAGGTTCTTAACCAGCAGGATATTCGCCGGGATCTGCGGCACCTCACCACTGGCAAAGCCCAAGGGGATCAACCGCGCTTCGGGATTGCAGGCGCGCATGGCGGCTTTGAATTGGTCGCCGCCCACCGGGTCATAGACCACATCGGCGCCGCCCAATTCCTTGACGATGGCGCGGATGTCGTCGGTTTCGGAATTGATCAGATGATCTGCGCCGGCCTCTTTGCAGACCGCCAGCTTGTCGGCTCCGCGCGCCACGGCGATGACCTCAGCGCCCATCATCTTGCCCAGCTCCACCGCCGTCAGCCCAATGCCGCCCGACGCGCCCAGCACCAGCAGCCGTTCGCCCGGTTGCAACCGCGCCTTATAGTCCAGCGCCACATGGCTGGTGCCGTAGGCAATCAGAAAGGCCGCCGCATCCACGGCGGTCATCTCTTCGGGGATCGGCACGCAGACTGCTGCTGGAATGGCGGCATATTCGGCCAACCCGTTAAACCCGGTATAGGCTGCCACGCGTTGGCCGACTTTCAGGTGATCAACCCCTTCGCCCAAGGCGGTGATCGTGCCCGCCATCTCCATCCCCAGCGTGAACGGCAGCGGCGGCTTTTCCTGATAGGTGCCCTTGATGATCAGCAAATCGCCAAAATTCAGCCCGCAGGTATCGACTTGGATCAGCACCTCGCCCTGCCCCGGCATTGGCATCTCAAGCTCCCGCAGGGTGAGCGGTTCGTCATAGGCGGTGACTTGCATGGCGCGCATCGGGTTGTCCTTTCGTGCTGCTTTGGCCGTGAAGAGGCCAGAAGCCGCAGCACTTGGCAAGACCCCACGCCCGCGCCGCTGCGTCAGCCGGGCATGATCACCAGTCGGATGCCATAGGCCACCACAGTCAGCAGCGCCACGCTGGCCAGCCAAAGCGCCACGAACCAGCCGCTGCGTTTTAGCCATTTCCCCATCAGTGATAGCCCTCTTCTGGGTCAATCTTGCCGCGGAACACCCAATAGGCATAGGCCGTGTAGCTGAGGATCAGCGGCAGCAGCACCAGCGTGCCGACCAGCGCGAACATCAGGCTTTCATCGGGGGCAGCGGCATCGGCAATGGTCAGGCTTGGCGGCACCATATGCGGGTAAAAGCTGATCCCGATGCCAATGAAGCCCAGCACGAAAAGCGCCTGCGCACAGAGGAACGGCTGAATGTCCGCCTTGCGTTGCAAGCCGCGCAGCATCCCAAAGGCCGCAAGCGCCACCAAAAGCGGCACCAAGGCGCTGAACAGCGCCGTGGGCCACGCGAACCACCGCTCGAAATAGACAGCATCGGTGAAAGGCGTCCAAAGGCTGACCATCCCCATGAAGACCAAAGTCGCCACCGCCAGCGGCCAAGCAAGGCTGCGCATGTGGGCCTGAATGCGGCCCTCAAGTTTCATGTTGAGCCATGTGGCCCCCAGCAGAGCATAGCCCACGGTCACCGCCACCCCGGTCAGGATCGAGAAAGGCGTAAGCCAATCCCACCAGCCGCCCGCATAGGCGCGGCCTTCGATCTCAATCCCCTGCACCAGCGCCCCAAGGGCGATGCCCTGACAGAAGGAGGCCACCAGCGAGCCGCCGAAAAACGCCATATCCCACAGGGGCTTCCACCGTTTGGTGCGCCAACGGTACTCAAACGCCACGCCGCGAAAGATTAGCCCGAGCAGCATCAGGATGATCGGCATGTAAAGCGCGGGCATGACAACCGCATAGGCCAGTGGGAAAACGGCGAACAGACCGCCGCCGCCCAGCACCAGCCACGTTTCGTTGCCGTCCCAGATGGGCGCGACCGAGTTCATCATCACGTTCCGCTCGCCCTCATCCTTGGTCATCGGAAAGAGCAGCCCAACCCCCAGATCGAACCCGTCGAGGATGACATAGATCAGCACGGCACCGGCGATGATCCCGGCCCAGATGAACGAAAGTTCCAGTCCAAACATCTCAGCTATCCTCGCCCTTATCTCTGACCGCTGCCTCTTCGCCCACGGCAAGGATCGGCCCGTCGCCGTCCTCTTCTCCGCTCTGCGCCGCGTCGCGTTCGTCTTCCAGCACATGACCCACAACTGGTTTGCGCATCATCGCCACGATATACCACGTGCCCGCGCCGAAGACGAAAAAGTACACCACGATGAAGGCGATCAGCGAGGTCGCCACGGCAGGTGCCTCAATCGGCGCAAGGCTTTCAGAGGTCCGCAGCAGCCCGTAGACCGTGAAGGGCTGCCGCCCGACCTCGGTTGTGATCCAGCCCGCCAGCACCGCGACAAAGCCGGTCGGCCCCATCAGCAGCGCCAGGCGGTGCAACAGCGGCGCGTCGTAGAGCCGCCCCCGCAGCCGCGCGAGTGCGGCCCAAAGACCCAGCCCCAGCATCGCAAAACCAAGCGCGATCATGATGCGGAAGGACCAGAAAACAATCGCCACGGGCGGCTCATCCTCATCCGGGATCGTATCGAGCCCCGGCAGCGGCGCGTTCAGATCGTGCTTGAGGATTAGTGAAGACAGCTTGGGGATCTCGATCGCGTAATCAATGCGCTTTTCTTCGGGGTTCGGGATGCCGAAAAGGATCAGCGGCGCCCCGTGATCGTGGCTGTCGTAATGCCCCTCCATCGCCATGACCTTGGCGGGCTGATGCTCCAGTGTGTTGAGGCCATGCATGTCACCCGCAAAGATCTGCAGCGGGGTCACCAGCAATAGCATCCACATCGCCATAGAGAACATCCGCCGCGCGGCCCGGTCGGCGTGATCACGCAACAGATGCAGCCCGCCGACCGCGCCCACAACCAGTGCCGTGGTCAGATAGGCCGCCAGCACCATATGCACCAAACGGTAGGGGAAGGACGGGTTGAACACGATCGCCCACCAGTCCTCGGGCACGAATTGCCCCACGTCGTTGATGCCAAAGCCCGCAGGGGTCTGCATCCAGCTGTTGACCGACAGGATCCATGTGGCAGAAGCGAGCGTGCCCAGTGCCACGAGTGCTGTGGCGAACATATGCAGCCCATCGCCGACCCGCTTACGGCCAAAGAGCATGATGCCAAGGAAACCGGCTTCAAGAAAGAAGGCCGAAAGCACCTCATAGGCCATGAGCGGCCCGACGACCGGCCCGGCCTTATCAGAAAAAACCGACCAGTTGGTGCCGATCTGGTAGGACATGACGATGCCCGAGACGACCCCCATGCCAAAGGCCACGGCAAAGATCTTCTTCCAATAGTTAAAGAGCTTCAGATAGGTCTCTTCGCGTTTCCACAGCCAAAGCGCGTTGAGCACGGCCAGAAAACTCGCCAACCCGATCGAGAAAGCCGGGAAGATGATATGGAACGAAACCGTGAATGCAAACTGCACCCGCGCTAGGATTTCGGCGGTGTAACCGTCGAGCATGTGAAGCCCTCGCGTGTTGTTTCCTGACCTATATAGGACCGGGGGGAGCGAGAGGCACAGGCTAAATTGCCGCAGCCGTTTGCATTTGTCCTAACTGTCGAATGTCACCACCACACGCAGCCCCGGCGCGTTGTCGATGAGTTCCAGCCTTGCCCGGTGCAGTTTCACGACCCCATCGACCAGCGCCAGCCCCAGCCCATGGCCCGGCGTGCCCCGGCTGCGATCAAGCCGGTAGAGCCGCTGCAACACTTTGTCGCGGTCCTGCGCCGGAATGCCGGGGCCGCCATCTGCGACACTGAGTGTGACCTGACCCGCCGCCTGTTCCAGCGAAATGTCCACCGCCTCGGCGTCGCCAGAATGGCGCAGGGCATTCTCGATCAGATTGGCGATCATCTGACCCAGCAATGCACGGTCGCCTGTGACATGGGCAGGCGTCTTTGGCAGGGTGCAGATCAGGCGCTTGCCCTGTTCGCCCGCCGCGGGCTCATAAAGCTCGACCATGGTTCGGCACAGCGCGGTCAGATCGACGGGGGTGAAATGGGCGCGGGCATCGCCCTGCTCCACCTGCGCGAGTTGTAGCAGAGATTGAAAGATCGCGGCGATGCCGTCCAATTCGGCACGTGCACGGGCCAGCGGTTCGGTTCTGTTTTCGCCCGTGGCCTCGGCCCTGTCGAGATCGTCCAGATGCACCGAGACACGTTGGATCGGGGTTTTCAGGTCATGGGCGATATCCAGCGACACCTGCCGCAGCGCTGCCACCGACGTTTCCTGCGCCCGGGCCATTTGGTTGACCGCCTCACCAATGCGCAGCAGGTCATCCGACCAGCGCGGCCCGGGCGATACCCTTGCCGCCAGATCGCCTGCGGTCAGCCGGTCCAGCGTGGCGCGGATCACCTCGACATGCCGTTTGGAACGTCGGGCAAGGATCAACCCGCCCGAAAGCGCGATCAACACCGTGGGCAACAGGCTCACCAGCAAGATATTCACGAAAACCTCGCGCAGGGCGGTGATCTCGGCCCGGCTGCGCGCGATGGTCAAAAGCCCGCCATAAAGCGTATCGGTGAGCGTGAGATAAACCCCGTCATACTGCGCCCGCGCCGCGCCGATTGAGACGATGTGATAACCTTCGTTATCCCGCGCGATGGCCCCGTTGCCATAGATACGACCATTAGGGCCGATGTAGCTTAGGATCAGCCTGTTGGGGTCTGTCTCGCGCGATTCCGCCTCGACCAGCCGCGCAAGGGCGGCGGCACCGGGGGCGGCGCGAAAGCCCGCCATGTCTTGCGCGAGATCTGCCCGGATCGCCTGTTCAAACGATCGCTGGGTGACGGCATAGCTGGCCGCAAGGCTAAGCAGGCTGACGATGGTAAAAAGCAGCACCAGCAAAAGCGCCAACCGCAGCGGCATGGAACGCCACAACCCTGCCAGCCGCGCCTTCATGTGTCGATCCTATAGCCCGCGCCGCGCACGGTCTGGATTAACTCGCTGTCAAAGGGTCGGTCGACCTTGGCCCGCAGGCGGCTGATGTGGGTCTCAACCACATTGGTCATCGGGTCAAAGGAGATGTCCCAGACCGCCTCAAGCAGCATGGTTCGCGTTTGCACCCGGCCTTTCCGGCGGAGCAGATGCTCTAGCAAAGCAAATTCACGCGGTAGCAGGTCAATCTCTTGGCCCGCGCGCGTGACCCGGCGGCTGATCAGGTCCATCGTCAGGTCGCCAGCGCGGAGGGTCGTTTCCTGCTCCAGCGCCTGCGGGCGACGCGCCAGCGCATTCACCCGCGCCGACAGTTCGCCAAAGGCAAAGGGCTTGACCAGATAATCATCCGCCCCGGCGTTCAGCCCGTCGATCCGATCCTCCACCGCGCCCATCGCCGTGAGCAGCAACACCGGCGTGGCATTGCCCGCCCCGCGCAGGGTTTTCAATAGCGTCAGCCCGTCTAACTCAGGCAGCATCCGATCAAGGATCAGCACGTCATATTGCCCGGTGGTGGCCTGCACCAAACCGTCGCGGCCATCGGCCACCACATCCACGGCATGCCCCTCTTCGCGCAGGCCCCGCGCGATATAGGTGCTGGTGGTGGTATCGTCTTCGACAACAAGCAGTTTCATCGGGGTCTCATCTAGGTTCAGCCAAGAGGTAAGGCAATTCCGCTGCCCGCGCATCCCGCCGCCTGCATTCTCACAGATTTGTATAGCGCCTGCGACGACGCTGTAAAACGCGCGCCCCAGATAGGGGTCCAGAAACACTGAATGCACAGCAAGGAGCATCTCATGAACCAGACCCTTTCCAAGGCCCCCCGCGCCGCCGCCCTTGCGCTGAGCGCCGCCGTCGCCGCGACCCCAATGCTAGCACTTGCGCCCACAGCCGCGCTGGCCGTCCCGGCTGGCGGCTATGCCGACTTGGTCGAGGCCGTCTCTCCCGCCGTGGTCTTCATTGAAGTGACCGCGAAACAGCAAAGCGCGCAGATCCAGCAGCAACTGCCCCCCGGCATGCCCGAAGAACTGCGCCGCCGGTTTGAACATATGCTGCCTGACCAACCCGGCGCCGAGGCGACCCCGCGCCAAGGTCTGGGGTCCGGTTTCATCATCTCCGAAGATGGTCAGATCGTGACAAACCACCACGTCGTCGCAGGCGCCGAGACGGTGACCGTGAAGCTCGCCGATGGCCGCAGCTTTGACGCCGAAGTCGTGGGCAGCGACGCGATGACCGACATCGCGCTGCTAAAGGTCGCCGCTGATGTGGACCTGCCCAAAGTGGACTTCGGCACCTCCAAGACCCTGCGGGTCGGCGATGAGGTCGTGGCCGTGGGCAACCCCTTTGGTCTTGGCGGCACCGTGACTTCGGGCATCATTTCGGCCCTGTCGCGTGACATTCAGGCCGGGCCGTTCGATGACTTCATCCAAACCGACGCGGCGATCAACCGCGGCAACTCCGGCGGGCCGCTGTTTAACAACGATGGCGAAGTTGTGGGTGTGAACACCGCGATCCTGTCGCCGGGTGGCGGCTCTGTCGGGATCGGTTTTTCGGTGCCTTCTGACCTCGTGCAGACCATCGTCGCCGATCTTGCCGATGACGGCTTGGTCGAGCGGGGCTGGCTGGGTGTGCAAATCCGGCAGATGACCCCCGAGGTCGCCAATGTGCTTGGCTATGACGAGCCGCGCGGCGCGGTGATCGAAGCGGTTTCCGAGGACAGTCCCGCCGCCAAAGCGGGCCTTAAGAAAGGTGATATCATCCTGTCCTTTGGCGACACAGAGGTGGACGATCTGCGCGACCTGACCCGCGCGGTGGCAACCACCACGCCTGAGACGGCGGCAGAGGTTGTCGTGCTGCGCAAAGGATCTGAGCAGACCCTCGACGTGACCGTGGGCACGCTGGAACCCAAGCCGGCGTGATCCATGCCTTCCCGGCGCCCCTCATGCCGCCGGGAAACCCCAGCCCTTAACCCTCGCCGGGGCTGGGCAGCCTGCCCCGGTGGTCCTGCACTGCCGGGGCTTTTTACGCGCGCTCGCTGTCTTCGGCTGAGGCGGGCGGCGCATTGTGGATATGAAAGCGCACCAGTTCCGCGACCGAATTCGCCTCAAGCTTGCGCATCACTCGCGCGCGGTGAACCTCAACCGTTTTGATGGAGATATCCATCTCACTGCCGATCTCGCGGTTCGAGAGCCCCGCCACCACCCGTTCAAAGACCCGATGCTCCTGCGGGGTGAGCCGGGCCAGTAGCTGCGCATTCTCAACCCCCGCCTCCTCGCTCTTGCGCCGCGCGGCATCGGCCTGAAGGGCGGTGTTGATGAGGTCGAGCATGTTTTGATTGTTGAAGGGCTTTTCGATGAAATCCACCGCGCCTGCCTTCATCGCCGTCACGGCGGTAGAGACATCGCCAAAGGCCGTCATCAAGATCAGCGGCACTTTGATCCCCCGCGCATTCAGCGCCTTTTGCAGTTCCAGCCCGCTCATCCCCGGCATCCGCACATCGCTGACGAGGCAACAGTTGCCACTGTCCTCATAGCTGTCGAGGAACGCGGCCGCCGACGCAAATGGAATCGCGCGCAGCCCGACAGACCCCAGCAACCACACCAGAGACTCCCGCACCGCGGCATCATCATCAACGATGTAAACGATCCCGTTTTCTGACATTTTATTTTTGCACCTCCAGCGGCAGGCGCACGCTCAGACAGGCCCCCTCAGCATCGGATTTCGTCACGGCGATTGTCCCCCCATGCGACAGAACGATCGTTTCACAAATCGCCAGCCCCACGCCGAGCCCCTTGTCCTTGGTCGAGCGGAAGGCGCTGAAGGCCGTCTGTGCAGGCATGTCCGGGGCAAAGCCGCGCCCCGCATCGGCCACGTCGATCACGATCTCCTCCGCCTCGCGCCGCGCAGAGACCGAGACTTCGGCATCAGGGCGGCCCGCCTCCCGGCAGGCATCAATACCGTTCTTGATCAGGTTGATCAAAAGCTGCTCAATCTCGATCCGGGCACAGGTCAACTCGACCTTCTCGCATTGATCGTCGATCTCCACGGCGACGCCGGTGGCCGAGCTTTCCGGCTGGATCAACAGTTGCACCGAGCGCAGGATATCGTCGAAGCGCACCGCATGACGGTCGGCATCGTCACTGTGCAGATAGTTCGACATGGACCGCAGGATGGCGCTGGCCCGTTCCGATTGGCTTTGCATGTTATTGAGCACGGCGATCATATCCTCTCTCTCAAGCTGGTCGTTCTTGGCCCGCAACACACAGCCTGCGGCAAAATTGTGAATAGCCGCTAAAGGCTGGTTCAATTCATGGGCGATGGCAGCGGTCATCTGGCCCAATGTCTCGCGCCGGTTGAGCAGTTGCAGCGCCGTTTCATGGCGGTGCAACCGCTCTTCGCGCTCGACCTTGTCGGTGATGTCGGATGCGATGGTCAAAAGTCCGCCTGCGGCCACGGGGTAATCCGTCACCTCCAACCAGCGCCCCTTGGAAGACCGCGCGCGAAAGAACTTGGCCGGGGTGTTGCGCCGGTCGCGCCGCTGCTCGCTCCAGCGGGCCTTGCCTTCGGCGGTCGCGGCCAGTGTGCCGGTCCGCGTGAAATGCGCGAGCAACTCATCAAAGTGCTTTCCGATGATGTCGCCGTCCATCCCGGCGTAGGTCGCGCGATATTCCTCGTTGCAATAGACTAGGCGGTCGTTGCTGCCGAAAAGCGCCACCATGGTCGAGATGGTCTCAAAGGCCAGTGCCAGCGCCTCCAGCGCGCTTTTGCGTTCGGTCTCGGCCATGGCGATTTCGGTCATGTCGAAACAGGTGCCGCGATAGCCCGCCAGTTGGGCGTGGCTGTCAAAAAAGGGTTTGCCCGACATGTCGATTTGCCGCGCCCGCCCATCCCCGAGGGGCAGAACCAACCGCAAGTCCCGGAACGGTGCCCGGGCGGCCAACCTTTGCTGAAGCTGGTCGAAATCGCCTTGGTTTTGCGCCAGATCGGCCTCGGCGAGGGTCTTGCCCAAAGCGAAAATCGGGGTTTCCGCATCGGTTTGACGGCCCCCGCCGGACAGGAAGGTGAACCGCCCATCAGCGTCCATCTCCCAGACCCAATCGGTCGCGCTTTCGGTGAAATCGCGAAAGCGGGTTTCGCTTTCCACCAGATCGGTGAGAACGTTTTGCTGATCCGTGACATCTTGGATCGCGGCCAAAAGATGCACCTGACGCCCCCGTTTCAAGCGGCGAATGCAGGTGCGGGCTTCGATCTGGCGACCGTTGGCGGCCAGAAACTTTACATTCTCGACCACGTCGCGGGGGCGGCTGCCAGCCATATGCAGGTTGCTGCGGATCGTGGCGCGGCTGCGCGGCTCGACAAAGCTTTGGCCCTGCTGCCACATCTCGCGTAGGCGCTGCGCATCGCGGCCCAAGAGCGCCTCCACCTCGGGAGAGACATCAACCAGCGCGCCCTCTTGATCCCATTCCAGATAGCCCACCCCCGCCACCTCAGCCGCGAGCGCGTGTTTCGCCGCGCTGACCTCTGCGTCATGCACCGCGTCCTGCGAGGCGGAGCGGTCCATTATCATCACCAGCACCCCCACCACCTGCCCCCGGTCGGACAGGGGCTGGTAGATCGCCGCCCCTTGAGAGCGGGCCAGAACCGGGCGCGAGAAATCAAAACGCCATGTGACCTGCCGCCCGGCCAGCGCTTTTTCGAGGTTGTCCGACACTTCCTCCAGCAGGTCCGGCGGGACAATCTGCGACAGGTGTTTGCCCACGATCTCGTCGGCGGGTTTTCCAAAGGAGGCGCTATAGGCATCATTGACGAAGGCATAGGTCATGTCCGGTGTCAGAAAGGCCGCCTGTACCGGAACATCGTTCAGTAAATCGGGCAGTTTTCTGCGGGTCTCATCGGAGTTGGCGCTGCCCTGCAGCTTGCGTCGGTTGCGCATCACGCGCCAAACCTGCGCCACCAGAACGGCAAATGAGGCGACCGCAAAGACCAGTTCGACCGGGTCGCTATAGGCCCCGCCGCGCGGCGCAGACGCCAGCACCACGGCGATGTACAGAGACAAAACCGCGATCGCGCCAGCCACGCCAAACCGGTTGACCGCGTCGCCAACCTGCTTTGCGATCATCACGCCGGACAAGACGATTCCGCACAGCGCAATCAATGTGAACGCCGCGACCAAACTCATGCGCACCTCTACTTTCCGTTGAAACCTCGGCTTTTTCCGCCGCTCTGTCTATTGGGGGAAACCCTGACAGGCGGTCATTAACCATGTCTTCGGATGCACATACGACCGCCTGAAATGATATCGTGAAAATATCTGCCCTAATTTCAGCACCTTGTTCGCCCCTGTAGGGGATAACCCTGATTTGGCTGGGGCTTTGCCCAATTGGCGTCGAAATTTGCCTTCGGTACTCTAGGCCCCACCACGGGATTGGCCGTGAGATTTAAGCTCAATATTCGGTTTAGCCAATGACAGATAGTGAAACCCCAGACTCGCCCCCCTCTGCGGGAACAACGAAACAGAGCAAGGCGCCAACCAAAGCCGACCTGATGGAGATCCGCAGTCTCTATGCTCAGGCCGATGCCATGGCCGAGGCTGCCGAGAAAACCCAAGAACCCGACGATGAGGATCAGTCCCACGCGGCGGCCCCACCCCCGACGCAGTCAAAACAGGCCGACCGGCAGAGTGATGCGGGCTGAGCGCCGCGCGTCACTTTGAGCTGTTGGACACCACATGATCGCTGTCGATGCCGCCCAGCGAATGAAACAGGCCAGAGGTATTGCTGACTCCGAATTTCTTGAGCAGTTTCGCGCGGTACACCTCAACCGTCCGGTGCGAAATATCGAGGTTGAGCGCAATCTGCTTGCTGGTCAGCCCCTCCGCCAGATGGCTCAGAATCTCGCGCTCGCGCCGGGTAAGCGGCAGGTAGGGCCGCTCGGCGGAGAGATCGGCAAAGCTCCAGACCGCGCGGTCGAGCGGGCGTTCCGGCGTGAAGGAATGGCCCCGCACACGACACCAAAACAGGCTGCCATCGCGCCGCGCCATGATGCGTTCGTCCCAATAGGTATTGGTCTTGCGCAGCTGGTCCACGCCCCGGTCGCGGATGTTTACGAACTCTTCATCCGAGGGGTAGAGTATGGCGAAAAGCTGGTCGCGCAGATCGGCGCGCGCATAGCCGAACATTGCCGCAAAGGCGTTGTTGCAATCGCGGATGCAGCGGTTCTCGGTCACCACCAGCCCGATGGGCGCATGCACAAAGGCAAGCTCTGCAAAGCGCCCCGTCTCGAAGCAATCATCGGTACGTATTTCCACCATCTTGCTCCGTTTATTTCTTTTTCGGATGCTGAAAACTTAAGCTAGTCGACGGGGGGAGACGGCGCAACATGGCGCTGGCCCGTTTAGGGAGGATACCATGAAGACACGCAGATGGAGCGCCGCCGTTCCATGACCACGCTGCCCCCAGTCGCACAGGTGCGGAGGCCGCCGCTGTCGCAATTCACCGACGGCGCGGATGGCAGATCCAACCGCGCGCTGAACCTGATACAGAAAGGCGCGCGCGGATGACCTCCCCCCGTTTCCACTTCATCCCCGTCAGGGACCATGAAATCCATGTCACCGAATGGGGCGATCCCAAAAGCCCTGCCTTGATGATGCTGCACGGTCTCGCCCGCACCGGGCGCGACTTTGACGAATTGGGCGCGACCTTGTCGCAGGATTTCCACGTGCTCTGCCCCGATATGATCGGGCGGGGCCGGTCAAGCTGGGCGGGCAGCCCTGAGGCGGAGTATTCGGTCGAACATTATGCGCGCATCGCGACAGGGGTGCTGGATCACTTCCAGATTGACCGCGCCGCGTGGTTTGGCACCTCTTTGGGCGGCATGATCGGGATGCACATGGCCTCGGGCTCCGAGACCGCGCGGGTCGGCGCCTTGGTCGTGAACGACATCAGCCCCGAACTTCCCGCAGCGGCGGTGAACCGGATCCTCTCCTATGTGGGCCGCCTGCCGGACTTTGGCAGCTTTGCCGAAGGGGAAGCGTGGCTGCGCCAGACCTATGCCCCCTTTGGCCCCGCCGCCGATGCCTATTGGCAGCGCATGGCGCGGTCTTCGCTGCGCCGCCGAGGGGATGGGCGGCTGACCCTGCATTATGATCCGCGCATCACCGTGCAGTTCACCGCCTCAGCCCATGAGCTTTCCACTTGGGACCGTTGGGACCGAACCACCACGCCCACGCATCTTTTGCGCGGCGCTCGCTCGGATCTGTTGCTGCCCGAGGCCGCAGAGCGCATGATCCAAAGCGGCCCGCGGCCCGGCATGTGTGAATTCCCCGATTGCGGCCACGCGCCCAATATGTCCAACCCCCAAGATATCGCCCTTTTGCACCGCGTTTTGGTTGAATTGCTGGGGCGATTGCCCCAAAAATAAAGGGCGTCACTTGCAAATTTGACGCTGTTGCCCAGCATTTGTCTGCATCCGGGTATTTTCCTTGCGTCAACAAAGACCCCTGCAGTCTAATGCCCTAAGGGCGTATCGGGCACTGAGAAGGCCGGAGCGCGGAGGACAGAGACCGATTTGGGCAAAGCCGGCATGGAAAAAATGAGAAATGCGCTGTCTCAGCGTGCGAAACGAATTATCGTTCTGGTCGTATTGTGCGGCGTTGTCTTGGGCTTTGGCCTCCGGATCGAGACCCTGTCTTATCAGACCTACATGCAGGATCTGGAGCTTGATACCACTTTAGAGCTGATCGAAGTCCGCGAACAAATCCGCGCGGACATCTTTGAGCAAATCCTGAAGCTGCGTGAGTTGGCCACGGTCATCAGCGAGAACCCCACGATCACCCAATCCGAATTCAGCGCCCGCGCGGCAGAGTTCATGGCCGAGAACCCGGATGTGATCAACCTTGCCGTGGCTCCCGACCTCGTTGTGACGATCGTCCATCCCTATGAGGCCAATCGCGGCGTGCTGGGGCTGGACTACCGCCAAAACGCGGCGCAACTGCCCAAGGTCGAAGAGGCCCTGCGGACCGGCGAGGGGCTGGTGACTGGCCCGGTTGATCTGGTGCAAGGCGGGCGGGGGCTGATCCTGCGGCATCCGATCTTTGATTCAACCAGCACCGCCCCCACCCCGAACGAACCCTGGGGCATCCTCTCCATGGTCGTGGATTACGACGCGCTCGTCACGCAGCTGCACATCCCCGAACTGACCGAAAAATACGATCTGGCCATCCGCGAGCTGACCCCCGAAGGAGAGATCGAACAGACGATCATCGGCGACCCCGAGTTGACTTTGATCGACCCCATCGAGCTCGATTTCAACTTTGCTTTCGGCGCTTGGCAATTGGCCGCCACCGTCAAAGGTGGTTGGCCAGAGCATCGCCCTGATTTCTGGCTGAACTGGATTTTGCGTCTGCAAGGTGCCCTTGGGGTTACCATTTTTGCGTGGTATATCATTGGCTTGTCCGAAAACCGCAAACTTGCCGAAGAACGGCTGCGCACGGGCGTCGAGGCTTTGGACCATGGCTTTGTCATGTATGACGCCAAGGGCACCTTGGTGCTTTGCAACGAAAAATACCGCGAAATCCACGACTATAGCGAGGTGGTAAAGCCCGGATCATCCTATGAAAAGATTGTCCGTGACAGCATCCGCCGTGGGATCGTGCCCGATGCCGTCGGCAAGGAAGAGGAATGGATACGCGTTTGGCTGGAAAAACGTGAGAACGGCGCATTTGAAACCGAACAGCGCATGCCCGATGGCCGCATCATCCGCACCTCGGACCGGCGGGTGGAGGATGGCAGCGTTGTGGGTTTGCGCATTGACGTGACCGATCTGAAAAAGGCGCTGCTGACCGCCGAAGACGCGAACAAGGCCAAGACCGATTTCATGGGCGTGCTGAGCCATGAGTTGCGCACGCCGCTGACGGTCATCTTGGGCCATGTCCGCCTTGCGCGGCATTTCGACCGTACCCCGGCAGCGCGCGACCTTTGCACCGCTATCGAGGCGGACCCCAAGACCCGTGAAACGCTGGCGCCGAAACTGTCCGCCACGATGGGCAAACTGGGCGATATCATGCAAACGGTAGAGCGTTCGGGCAATCACCTGCTGACCCTGATCAACGAGGTGCTCGACTTTGCCAAGATCGACGCAGGCAGCCTTTCGATCGCAATGGAACCCGTGCAGATCGACGATATCGTCACCCCGACCGCCGATCAGCTGCGCCCGATGGTCGAAGACAAGGGGCTGGAACTGAAGGTGAAATCGGCAACCGGCGTGATGCTGGCCGATGGCAAACGCATCCAGCAGGTGTTGATCAACCTGCTAAGCAACGCGACAAAATTCTCGGACCAAGGCACCATTTCGCTGACCTGCCGCATCCGCGGGGAAGTGGTTGAATTCCGCGTGACGGATTCGGGCATCGGCATCCCGGAGAACGAGTTGGAGCGCGTCTTCGAGCCCTTCCATCAGGTCGATTCCACCGCCACCCGCCGCTTTGGCGGCACCGGGCTGGGCCTTGCGATTTCACGCGATATCGCCACGGCCCATGGCGGCAGCCTTGTCGCCACCAGTATCATGGGCAAGGGCAGCAGCTTTTTGCTGACCCTGCCCCTGCGCCCCGCCATCGCTGTCGCCGCCGCCGAAGCGCGCGAGGCCGAGGTCGCCTAGACACCCGATCCTGTCACCCGCCATCGCCCTCGCCGGTGGCACCCGTGGCGGCTGGCCGCTTCAACGCACGGGCAGCCGCTCTACCACCTGCTCTTGCTCGCCCAACCCTTGGACGCTCAACCGAACCCGGTCGCCGGGGCTAAGGTAGCGTGGCGGTTTGAACCCCATGCCCACGCCCGGTGGGGTGCCCGTGCAGATCAGATCGCCGGGCTCTAGCTGGATGAATTCGGACATGTAGGAAACGATCGTCGCCACATCAAAAACCATCTTCTCGGTCGTGCCGTTTTGCAGCCGTTCGCCATTGATCTCGGCCCAGAGCGACAGTTTGCCGGGATCGCCCACCTCATCGCCCGTCACCAAAACCGGCCCCGTGGGGCAAAAGTTGGGAAAGCTCTTGCCTTTGACCCATTGCCCGCCCCGTTCGGCCTGCCAAGCGCGTTCCGACACGTCATTGACAACGCAATAGCCCAGGACATGGTTCAGCGCTTGATCACGGCTGACGTTCAACGCGGTATGGCCGATCACCACGCCCAACTCGACCTCCCAGTCAAGTTTGCTCATCTCTTTGGAATAAAGAAGCGGATCATTCGGCCCGCAATAGGTGCGGCTGGCCTTGGTGAACAGGATCGGCTCGGTCGGCACGTCCATCCCCGATTCCGCCGCATGGTCGGAATAGTTCAACCCCACGCCCCAGATGTTGCGCGGCTGGCTGACCGGTGCAGCGATCCGCTGATCTTTGGTCTCGAACAGCGGCAGGCTTTCCAGATCGACGCCATCCAATATCTTGCGCAATGTCGGAATGGTCTCGGGCGTGAAGTCCGGCACAAGGCTGCTGACATCCCGCGCCTGCCCTGCCGCATCCAGCACCACCGGCGTTTTTGCCCCGCCACGCGCCCCGTATCGCATCAATCGCATGGTCAACTCTCCTCTTTGGCGACCCTCGTTGGCGGTACCATAGCCATAGAAACGGCGATGGCCACCGCTTTGCAAAGGCTGGCGGTTTCTGCCCTTCTGAGGCAGGACTTGCCGCACTTGGCCGCCCTCTTCCGTCCGTCAGGCCACAATAATCTGCTTTACCGGGGTGAAAAGCCTCATTCCCGTCCCAATTTACCCGTTGCGGCATTGGCAGCGGAGCGTGAGGGGGATACCTTGAATGAAACATCTGCCTTATCGCCAAGTCAGGTGCAAAGACCACGACAGAGGCAATGATGAACGATTTTTACAACGCCTTGGCGGATTTCGATGATCCGCTGCGGCAACTCTATATGCTTGCTGTCGAGCCTGATCTTTCCGTCGAAGACAAGATCGCCAAGCTCTTGCAACTGGGCACAGAGGCACTTGATCTTGAGCTCGGTATCGTCTCTCGCGTGGATCATCCGGTTTACGAATGTGTCTATGTCCACGGCCCTGACTGGGCGCCTGCCCCCGGCAGCACCTTTGACATCAATGGCACCTATTGCCTGCACACGCTTGCCAATGCCGATGTGACCTCTTTCCACCACGCCGGTCAGCAAGAGATTTCGACCCATCCGTGTTATGAGAATTTCGGTTTGGAAAGCTATATCGGGGCGCCGCTGAAAACCGGTGACGCGCTGTTTGGGACGTTGAACTTTTCCGGCACCGCCCCGCGCCCGGCCCCGTTCAGCAAGGCGCAGACTGAATTCGTCCACTTCCTCTCCCGGTGGTTGAGCCGTGAGTTGTCCCTGCAATCCGAACGCCGTGCGCTGCGCGAACAGCGTGGGCTGCTCAAGGCAATGGTGGATGCCGTGCCCGAGGCCATTATCATGGCCGACCCCAACCGCCGCGTGGCGCTGGTGAATCCGGCGGTCGAAACCCTCTTCGGCTATGCCCCCGACGCGCTTTTGGGGCGGCAGACGGCCGTTCTCTACGAGACCCTCGGCAGCTATGAGCGCGTGGGCGAAGAGCTGTCAAATGCCAGCACGGCCAGCACGCAGGGCGCGTTTTCCGTCGCCTGCCGCCGCGCCGATGGCTCGACCTTCGAAGGCCAAGTCGCCACCGCCAAGGTCGAGACAGATCGCGGCGAACATCTGGGCTATCTTGGGGTGGTGCGCGATGTCAGCGAACAGCGCGAATTTGAGCGCGCCAAGGACCAGCTTATCGCCACGGTGAGCCACGAGATGAAAACACCGCTGACCGCGCTTACCGGGGCGCTGCGCTTGCTTGAGGTCAGCCCCGGCGACCTGCCGCCGCAAAAGCGCAAACTGCTGGAACTTGCGCTGCGCAACGCGCGGGCAATCGACCAGATGGTGGGGGATATTCTGGATGTAGAGACCCTGCGCAGACCGGATCAATCGGGCTTTTCTGAGCGCCCCTTGGCGCCATTGTTGGCCCAAGCCTCAGAGACCTTGGTCGCCTACGCCAAAGAGCGCGGTGTCGGTTTGGAAATGACCCCGTCCGAGGCCCCCGCCCCGCTTTTGCGGCTGCACGAGGGGCGGCTCATGCGGCTGTTGTCAAACCTGTTGTCCAACGCGATCAAAGCCTCTGACGAAGGGGGCACGGTCCAGCTTGGCCTTTCGGAGGATGGCACCGGGTTTTGGGTCAAGGACCACGGCAGCGGCTTGCCGCTGGAACTGCAGCCGGTCCTGTTCGACCGGTTTTCCCGCGGGTCCAGCTACCGCGTCGAAGAAGGGCATGGGCTGGGCATGAGCATCGTCAAAGCCATCGTGGATCAGCACCTCGGCGAAATCCGTTTTGAAACAGCCGAGGGTGAGGGCACGACCTTTTTCGTGGATTTCCCCACTCTCAAAGGGCGGCCCGATGCGGTGGCCTCCTCCTGACGGCACATCGCAGGATCCCCAGACGCTAGACCGGGAGAGCCCGGAGCGCGTGCCCCGTGCGGTCGGTCCCCGCGGGGGTGCTGACCACCGCCGCAAGGTGCGTCACCACATCGGAAGCATCGGTATGATCGGACAAAACCACCATAGGACCGCCCCGCGCTGGTCCGGATCGGTCGGGCTGGCAAGGCCAGCGCCACGCCCTCATCCCAATGGGCGATGATATTTTCCGCCTCTACCCAGTGACCGGATCGGCACAGTGTTAAACGTGAAACCAAAAGGTTTCGACAGACCGCTGAGCAGAAAGCACAACGAGGGAAAGCCGACTGCGGTGTGGGGGTGGCGAAACCAGTTGCCTGAAGATGGCCCTCACCCGCGCGGTCGCGCAATCCGAGCGCACATTGAAAACGGGGGAGAGAGAAAGCACTACATTTCGGCAGGAAAGGGCCGCTTCCTGCACCTGAAGGCCCGTGCGCCGGACTAACCCGCCTCGCGTTTTGCCACCGTGCAAAGCCAATCGCGCACGATGATCGCAGCACTTGAGCCCCCTTGGCGCGGGGAGAGCAGATAGAAGTCCTGCCCGCCCTCCATCACATAAGACACCGGGCACACCAACCGCCCCGCCTCAAGATCGCGCTGTATTAAAAAGCGGCTCGCCAGCGCCACCCCCTGCCCGGCGAGAGCGGCATCCAGACTGAGCGTTGTTTGGTTGAACCGCAGCCTCCGAGCTGGTTTTACGGTGCTGTCAAACGCCTCTTGTGCAAAGCGCGGCCAAAGATCATGCGTGTCGTGGAGCAGGGTCAGTCGCGCCAGACCCGCCGCATCCAATGGCGTGCCGTCAGCCGTCAAACTGGGCGAACAAACCGCCACAACCTTCTGCGCGAACAGCAGATCAGCCCGCAGACTGGCACCAAAAGGCGGACGCGCCTGACGCACGGCAAGGTCGATCCCATCCGCATGAAAGCTCGCCACCCGCTCCGTCGCCGTGATGCGCAGGTCTATGCCGGGATGGGCTTCGGTGAAGTCTGACAACCGAGGGATCAGCCATTTCGACGCAAAGGTCGGTGTCACGCTGACCGTCACCCGCGCGGGCGCGCTGCGCAGGGCATCCGTCGCCTCGCTCAACTGCTCAAACGCACGCGATACAGAGGCATGATAGGCCCGCCCTTCGTCGGTAAAGGCAAGGCCGCGCGGTTCGCGTAGAAACAGGCGCAGCCCCAAATGATCCTCCAGCCCGCGCACCTGCTGGGCGACCGCCCCTTGGGTGACGCCCAATTCATCCGCAGCGGCGCGGAAGTTCATATGACGCCCCGCCGCAGCAAAGGCGCGAAGTCCGTTCAGGGGCGGCAGAGGAAAGTCTGTGGGCACGATAGAATTCCTACAGTCATACGACAATGCATCTGGCTGGCCAGCACAGCGCACCACGCCTAATTAAAAGCCCATAACACCGCAGCGCAATCGCTGCACAGCATATGGAGTATATCCGATGACAACAGAAAAAGTAGCCCTGATCACCGCAGGCGGCAGCGGCATGGGCGCGGGGGCGGCCCGCAAACTGGCCGCTGATGGCTTTAAGGTCGGCGTGCTCTCCTCTTCCGGCAAGGGAGAGGCGCTTGGCACCGAATTGGGCGGCTTTGGCATCACCGGTTCGAACCAATCGCAAGAGGCGCTGGCCCAGTTGGTGGATGGCGCGATGGACCGCTGGGGCCGCGTTGATGTGCTGGTGAACTCCGCCGGACACGGGCCGAAAGGCGACATCCTAGAGATGACCGACGAAGACTGGCACGGCGGGCTGGATGTCTACCTGATGAACGTGATCCGCCCCACCCGTCTGGTGACACGGATCATGGCGGCGCAGGGCGGCGGCGCGATCATCAATATTTCGACATTTGCTACCTTTGAGCCGGACCCGCTGTTCCCCACCTCAGGCGTCTTCCGGGCCGGGCTCGCGGGTTTCACCAAGCTCTATGCCGATCAATACGCGGGCCAAAACATCCGCATGAACAACGTCCTCCCCGGCTTTATCGACAGCCTGCCCGAGACCGAAGACCGCCGCGCGCGCATCCCCATGGGGCGCTATGGCACCGAGGCTGAAGTCTCTTCGCTGATCGGCTGGCTCGCCTCCGAAGGCGGCTCCTATGTCACCGGGCAGAACTGGCGCATCGATGGCGGGCTGACCCGTGGCGTCTGAGGTGATCGCGCGCGCGGCCCCTGCGCAGCTGGCGTTCTGGGTCAAATGGGTGGCTTCGGTGATCCAGATCCTTGGCTATGCCGCCACCGGCTTTGGCTGGACGCCTTGGAACCTCTACCTCTTTGTGGTGGGGGTTCTGGGCTGGCTGATCGTCGGGGTGCTTTGGAACGATCGGGCGATAACGCTGGTCCACCTCGTTGCCATGGCCGCGATGCTGGCGGGCATGGCGAGCCAGTAGCGGGCCCCTTGTTCTCAGCGGGATGATCCACTCGCCGCGCAGGAACGGCCCGGCCTTCCGGCACATCGCATCCGGCGGGGGGACCGTGGCCCAAACTCTCCCGCTGGCACTGGCCTTGCACAGTGCGGAAGCTGCCCCATATTTCCTATCAAAGGACAACCGCGAGAGACCAAGATGGGCTATGTAAAGACAGCGATGCTGATGGCGGCGATGACCGCGCTTTTCATGGGGGTCGGCTACCTGATCGGCGGATCGAGCGGTGCGCTGATCGCGCTGGTGGTGGCGGCGGGGATGAACGCCTTCACCTGGTGGAACTCCGACCGCATGGTGCTCAAGATGCACAATGCGCAGCCCGTCTCGCCGGGGGACCGCGCGGGGCTCTACGCCATGACGGCAGAGCTTGCGGGGAATGCAGGCCTGCCCGAGCCCAAGGTCTATCTGATCGACACGCCCCAGCCCAACGCCTTCGCCACCGGGCGCAACCCGGCCAATGCCGCCGTGGCGGTCACGAAAGGGTTAATGCAAAGCCTCAGCCGCGAGGAACTGGCGGGCGTCATCGCGCACGAACTGGCCCATATCCGCAACCATGATACCGCGATCATGACCGTGACGGCCACCTTCGCGGGCGCAATTTCGATGCTGGCGAACTTCGCCCTGTTCTTTGGCGGCGCGCGCGAACGGATGGGGATGATCGGCACGCTGATGATGATGTTTCTTGCCCCCATGGCCGCAGCGCTGGTGCAGATGGCGATCAGCCGAACGCGAGAATATGCCGCCGACAAAGCAGGGGCCGAGATTTGTGGTCATCCGCTCTGGCTGGCCTCAGCGCTTGAGAAAATCGCGATGGGCGCCGCGCGGATCGACAATCACGCCGCCGAGCGGAACCCGGCCACGGCGCATATGTTCATCATCAACCCGCTGCACGCGCATAAACATGACAGTCTCTTTGCCACACACCCGGCCACGGAAAACCGCATCGCGGCCCTGCGTGCGATGACGCCCACGGCGGCTCCGGTGCGGACAGAGAGCGCCCGCCCCACCACCAGCAGCCGTATCCCCAAGGCCGGCAGACGTGGTGACACGGGGCCGTGGCGCTAAGCCGCGCTCAGCCCCGCCGCCAGTAAGCCGTGCAAATCTGGCGTGTCTTATCCATGCCGAGGGTGGTTTTGAAATGCCCGCGCAACTGCTGGGCGTTCTGGAACTCTCCGGCAAAGAAGGCATAGCCCAGACCGTCATCCGTCAGCGCCTGCGCATGGCCAAGCACCTCGACCTCGAACGCGGCGGGCGGCAGCGCATGGACGCGCAGCTTGGTCTTGGGCAGGTAGTCCCGATAGGACACGCCGCGCGGCAGGGCGGCCACCACATCGCCCACCGCATCCTCTGGCAGGCGCGCCAAAAGCTGCGCCACAGCGGGCAGCCCCGTGCCATCTGCGGCCAGAAAATAGGAAGATGCTTCGGGCAAGGCGCTGATGCCCACCGGCCCCATCGCCCCGATCCGTTGCCCGGCATGGGCGTTCTGCGCCCATTGCGAAATCAGTCCCGATCCATGGCGCACCACGTCGATATCGACCTCTTCGCGCGCGGCGCGGATGTTCTTGAGCGTGACATAGCGCGCGTGCAACTCATCCGCGCCCTTTGGCCAGACCGGCGCACCGTTGGCACCCATCACGGGCCACACCGGCACGCGGCTGGGATCCCGCGGCAGGATCAACCGCAGATGCAGCCCCTGCGCGGCGAGCTCGGCAATATCCGGGTAATGCAGGGTGACACGCTGCATCCCCTCGAACAGGATTTCACTGTTCAGCACGGTCAGCAGGCGAAAGTTCTGCGGCGTGGCACCGGCCTCTTGCGAGATGCCCTGCCAGCGGATCCGATCGGCCAGCGCGGGATCAAACTCTGCCACGTGATGCACCATGCCCTCTTTTGAGAACTGCATGGCGTTTTCGCCGGGCGCCTCAAGGCTGACTTCCAGCCCCCGCGGGCAAAGATCGAACGCCACCCGGTAGCCGTCTTGCTCAAACACATGACCGGTCGCCCCTTTGGCGCGAAACGCCATGCCGTGGTCATCAACAAGATGCGACAGGATCTGCGAGAGCATCTCCTGAGGCGCGTCCATCGGGATGGTGGTCTTGGCTTTGGCGATGGTCATCTGGGGCTCCTCCCGGTCAAAGAAAAGCGCGGCACACGAGGGTGGTGCCGCGCCTTAGGCTCACCAGCTATGGGCCAGCTTCACGGTGACTTCACGGCCGGGGCTGTAGAAGTCAGCGTAGAAACCGCCGTAGGAGGTGTGCTTTTCGTCGAACAGGTTGGTGACATTGGCCGACAGGGTGGTCTGCTCGGACAGGTCATAGCTTACGGCCGCATCCACCACGACAAAGCTGCCCGTCTCGCCTGTGGCGTTGCTGTCGCTGTAGTAATAGCCGCTGTTGAACCGCGCGCCCAACCCAACCGTCAGATCACCATGGCCAAGGTTTTCCCATGTGCGGCTGGCCCAGATCGAGGCGACATTTTCAGGCACCAGACCGGGACGGTTGCCGACGTTGCCGGAGGTGCCGTTCTCTTTGATCTCGGCATCCAGATAGCTGTAGGCGGCGGTGAGGGTATAGGCGCCCATCTCGGCCTTGGCTTCCAGATCGATACCGCGGACACCGATTTCGCCGATGGTTTCCGGCTGGTTGGTCGCCGGGTTGGTGCGGGTGATGTTGCTTTTCGACAGGTCATAGACCGAGGCCGTCAGCAGCGCATTGGTGCCCATGGGCTGCCATTTCGTGCCCAGCTCAAACTGCTCGCCCTCTTCCGGCTCGACGCCAAAGCCTGCGGGCACGACCGACTGCGCGTAGTTCCCAAAAACCGAAACGTTCGGCTTGATCTTATAGGTCAGACCCACGCGGCCTGTCGTCTCGCTGATGTCGTTGGTCTGCACCGTACCGGCAAGGTTGTTGGTTTCGGTCACGTCGATCCAGTCGTGACGCAGCCCGAAGGAGGCGATGAAACGTTCGTCCCAGTTCAGCTCTTGCTGGAGGTAGATCGCTTTGCCTTCCGTCTCTGTGTCGAGATCGGCGAACATCTGCACGCTGGTGGGACGGCCTGTGTAACTTGGGTTGTCGCGGTCAACCGACGGCGCCGCGCCATAAAAGCGCTGATCGGATTCGTCGGACCACGAGAATTCGACCCCCGCCGTGGTGGTGCTGGCCGCCCCGCCAAGGAAACCTTCATAGGTCAGATGCAGGTCGGAGATAATGTTCTCGCTCGTGCCGTCGCTGGCAAAGAACGCGCGATCTACCATGCTGTCATTCGGGGTATAGTCGCTGACATAGGCATAGCCAAAGTCATCTGCGCTGTCGCTGTAGCGCAGGGTGCCGCCAAAGCTCAGCCCGTTGCCAAAGTCATGCGCGCCCAGAACGGAAACGGTGGTCCGTTCGGTGCCGCGGTAGTTATAGTCCGGCTCGCCGTAGAACACGTCGCTGCGGTCAAAATCGCCGCCCGCCGGGAAACCACCGCTGCCGGGCACGGAATCGCGGTCGAGGTGATCGACGATCACGGTCAGCTCAGACGCATCGGTGGGTCGCCATGTCAGGCCACCCATCGCGAAGAGTTCATCGTTCTCGGAATAGGGATACTCAAGCTCGCCGTTGCGCAGCAGGCCGGTGAAACGGTAGCTGAGCGTGCCTTCTTCATCCAGCGTGTCGCCGAAATCTACGCCGGTTTCCAAGCTGCCGTAGGAATCCACCGAGGTGTAAACACTGCCAAAGCGCTCGTCGCGCGGGCGTTTGGTGACATAGTTGACCGAGCCGCCGGGGTCAGAAAGGCCAAAGGTCGAAGACGATGCGCCCCGGATGACTTCCACACGCTCAAAGGCAAAGGGCTCTTCGCGGATGGCCCCAAAGTTCGGGCCCAATGTCAGCCCATCGCGGTAGGTATAGGCTTCGAACCCGCGCAGAATGAAATAGTCGAACCGGTCGTCCGCCCCGTAGCTGTCGGTGCTGGCGCCGGCGGTGTAGTTCAACACCTGCTCCACGCTATCCGCGCCGCGCGCTTCGATCTCGCGGCTGGTGATGACAGAGACGCTGGCCGGGATATCAATGATCTCTCCCGACAATTTGCCGCCGCTGCTGAGTTCGCTGGCGACAACCGTTTCGGCATCCGCCGCGCCGGAGGTTTGCGCGCTGGTCTCTAGGATCACGTCGTCCAACTGGTAGGTTTCTTGCGCGGAGACTGCGCCGGGCACCAGCGCCGTACAGCACAAAAGCGCCGTCTTGAGAGAGCCGCGCCCTAGTTGAAGGGGAATGAATTTAGAAGAGGACATGGCGGTCTCCGTAATAACCTAGTGAATCAGTCGGGATTTACTTACCCCTATGATACGGAGGGCGCCAGAGTCAATCTGACTAATTTAGTAAGTTATTTTAAGCTGCGGCTTCTTTGCGTGATTGCCCGATTTTATGGCGCCCGATCGGCACCATGCTGGGGGTCTGAGAGACGGGGTCACTGACGATACGGCACGACAGGCCGAAGACGGTTTTCACCAGGCCCTCTGTCAGGACCTCAGCGGGCGGCCCCTCGGCGCGGATGCCGCCATCGCCCACGGCGATCAGGTGGTCGGCATAGCGCGCCGCGAGGTTGAGATCATGCAGCACCATGACGATCGTTGTGCCCTGTGCGGTGTTGAGATCGACAAGCAAGTCCAGCACCTCTACTTGATGCGCGACGTCCAAAAAGGTTGTTGGCTCATCCAGCAACAACAGGTCGGTCTCTTGCGCCAAGGCCATGGCGATCCACACCCGCTGGCGCTGACCGCCCGACAGGGTATCAAGATCGCGCTCGGCCAGTTCTTCGGTCCCGGTCGCGGCGAGCGCGCGGGCGACAGCGCGTTCATCCTCTGCCGACCAGCGCGAGAACAGCCCCTGATGCGGATGCCGCCCGCGCCCGACAAGGTCGGCCACGGCGATCCCCTCGGGCGCGATGGGCGATTGCGGCAACAACCCCATAACCTGCGCCAGCTTGCGCGATTTCATCTGATGCACCGACTGTCCATCGAGCAGGACCGCGCCGGATTTCGGTTGCAAAATCCGCGCCAGCGTCCGCAACAGGGTCGACTTCCCCGAGGCATTGCCGCCCACTATGGCGGTGATCTTGCCCGCAGGCAGGGTGAGAGAGACATCCTCCAAAATTACGCGCTTTTCATAGCCCGCGCCCAGATTGCGCGTTTCAAGACGGTGGTCGTGGGTCATAGCGTGCCCCCATTTCTATTGGCGCGGACGATGAGATACAAAAGGAAGGGCGCGCCGACTGCTCCGGTGACGACGCCGACAGGCAGGCGCGCGGGCAAGAGGAACTGCCCCACGAAATCGCCTGTGATGACCAGCACCGCGCCCACCAGTCCGGCCCCCAGAAGCAATCCGCGCGACCCCGGCAAGAGCCGCGCCGCAATGGGCCCCGCAAGGAAGGCGACAAAGGCAATCGGCCCGGTCGCAGCCGTCGCGATGGCCACTAGGCCCACGGCGGCCAGTGTCACCCGCAGCCGCGTGGCATCGGCCCGCACGCCAAGTGCTTCGGCGGTGTCATCGCCAAGGCGAAGCACCTCCAAATCGCGGGCGGTAACGGCCAGCAGCCCTCCGAACACCAACAGCGCCCCGGCCACGGGCAGCGCTTGGACAAGCTGCATGCCGTTGAGGCTGCCGGTCAGCCAGCGCATCGCCTCGGCCCGGTCCCATGCGGGCGCTTCGAGCAAGACATAGGCCGTTACACTGTCGAGCATGGCCGAGACGCCGATGCCAATCAGGATCAACCGCGCCCCCGCAGCACCGCGGCGCGAGGACAGCGCCCAGATCAGCGCCGCGACCCCAAGCCCCGCCGCCACCGCGACCAGCGACACCAACCACCCATCGAGGGCCAGAATAACGATGGCAAAGACCGCCGCCGCCCCCGCACTGGCGCTGATGCCGATGATGTCGGGGCTGGCCAGCGGATTGCGCAGCATGATCTGAAACGCCACCCCGCCCAAGCCAAAGCTCGCCCCGGCGAGCAGCCCCATAACCGCGCGCGGCAAACGTAACTCGGTCACCACGAAAGCGGCATTCGCCTCCGGCGCACCGGTCAGCGCGGACCACACATCGCCCGGCGGCACGCAGCCCCGTCCGCAGCTGAGCGTCAGCAGTACCAAGCCTAGCACAAGCGCCGCCAGAAACCCCAACACCTGAAGACGGCGCGCGGCCACGCGGCGGGTGCTGCGCGACGCGGCGAGGATCACATCGCTCATAGCCCCCGCATCCTGTGATTGCGCACCGTCCAGATAAAGAAGGGCGCGCCGACGAAGGCGGTGACGATGCCCACGTCCAACTCATTCGGGCGCGCGATGACCCGGCCCAGCACATCCGACAGCCCCAGCATGGAGGCCCCCGCCAAGGCCGAAAGCGGCAACACCAGCTTGTAATCAACGCCCGCGATCATCCGGCACAGATGCGGCACCACCAGCCCGACAAAGCCAATCGGCCCGCAAAGCGCCGTTGCCGTGCCGCAGAGGATCACAGCCCCCGCCGCCGCCATGACCCGGCCCAAGGCCACGCTCTGGCCAAGGCCGGTGGCAAGCTCTTCGCCCAAGGCCAAAGCATTGAGAACCCGGGCTGAAGCAAGGCTCAGCGCAAGCCCGACCAGCGCGAAGGGCATGGCGGGCAAGAGCGTCTCAAAGCTCGCGCCGCCGATGCCGCCCACCTGCCAAGATTGCACTGATCCCGCGATGTCATTGCGCGGCAGGACCACCGCGATGGTGAAGGCCGACACCGCCACAGAGGTCGCCGTGCCCGCAAGGGTCAGCTTCAGCGGCGTCGCCCCGCCCTGCCCGGCGGAGCCGATCAGATAGACGAAAACCGCCGTCACCCCCGCCCCGGCGATGCCGAGCCACAGAAAGCTCTGCGCGCCGCTGATGTCGAACCAAGCGATGCCCACCACGACGAAAAGCGCCGCGCCCGCATTGACGCCCAGAATACCCGGATCGGCCAGTGGGTTGCGGCTGATGCCCTGCATCACCGCCCCCGCCAGGCCAAGCGCGCCCCCCGCGAGAATGGCCAGCGCCGTGCGCGGCATCCGCACCGCGACCGCCGCAGCGCCGATGGTCTCAACCCGGCCGGTCATGCCCGCCCAGATCTCGGCCCAAGGCACTGAACGCGCGCCCACGGTCAGCGACAGGCCGGTCATCAGCAGCAGCAGGCCCAGCAAAAGCGCGAGACCGGCCAGCCGTTGGGGGCGCTGCACCTGCATTACTCGCCGCGCGTGGCGGCCGCGCTTAGCCGCGCGAGGTAATCGTCAAGCACATAGTCGATCGACAGCGGCGTCGGGTTCGCGGCGGTGCCCATCGGGTCATTCGCCAGCAACACGACCGAGCCACGGGCGACGGCGGGGAAACGCGCGATCAGCGGGTTCTTGGCCAGTTCGTCCAACCGCGCCTGATCGCCATAGGTGACCACGACATCCACGTCTTCGAACAGATCGATCCGCTCTGCGCTGACCCGGCCCGAGTATTTCCCGGCCTCGCTGGCCGCGCGCACCGCTTGGGGCGTCGCCATGCCGATGTCGGTCAGGAACTGCACCCGCTGGTCGGCGGCGGCGTAGAAACCGATGGTGCTGAGGTCGCGCGGATCGAGATGGGTGACGAACATCCCGGTCTTGCCGGCCAGTTCGGGATATTCTTCGCGGGCGGTGGCAATGCGCTCTTCGATTTCGGCGACCATCGCGTCACCTTCTTCGGCCATGCCAAGGCCCGCCGCGTTTTGGCGGATCATCTCGCGCCAGGTCGTCGTCCAGGCGGCTTCGGGATAGGCGATGACCGGCGCAATGCGGCTGAGCGTTTCATAATCCGCCTGCGACAGACCGGAATAGGCGGCAAGGATCACATCGGGTTGGGTGCTGGCCACGGCTTCGAAATCAATGCCATCGCCCTCGTCAAAGAGCGTGGGCACCTCTGCGCCCAATTCATCAAGCTTTTCGATCACCCAAGGCAACAGCCCATCGCCATCGTCGTCCCCCCATGAGGCGCGGGCAAAGCCGACGGGCACGATGCCGAGCGCCAAGGGCACCTCGTGATTGGCCCAGCCGACCGAGGCCACCCGTTCGGGCCGCTCTTCGATGGTGGTCTCGCCGAAAGCGTGTTCAACGGTGACGGGAAAGTCCTGCGCCGAGGCGGCAGTCGCGCCAAAGGCCAAGCAAATGAATGACAATGTTCTGAGCACTGCGGCCCCCTTAATCCGATTCTTTTAGTAAACTATTGTCTGTTATGCCCCAGCGGGCGCGGATGCAACAGGGCAGTTCATCGGATCGTGGGGTTGGGCCGCTCCAAAAGGAAGCTGCGCGCGGTCGGCCCAGATGCCGCTGCGACAAGCGTGATAAACGCACAGATAGGTGAAACAGCCCCGCTCGAACCGCCCGTATGCGCCCCCGGTCTTCCCCAAGGGGAGGGACAGGAAAACCAATGGGGCGCATCGCTGCAAGTCTATCTAGGAGCCGCTCCCTGGGGTAGGGGAACGGGCAGCAGCTCCCGAGAAGGCCCGCGCCGGGAAGCATATTCTCGGGCGAAACGGTCGAAATGAACCGGTTGCCAGCTTGAGACGCGGTCATTGGTCTGGTCAATGACGCCTTCGTGCAGACCCGTCTATCGGCGGGTATATTTAACTATAGGTCGCGCTTTGCAGCGCTGCATCTGAGCGGGGGTATAAACGGGCTAGTCTTAAGGATAGGTTGCCCCCGCCCTGGTCAGACACGCCCCGTTACAGCCCGACCTGCGCATTCATTGCCGCCAGCGTCGCGTCCCAAGTTTCGGGCAAAGCCTTTGACAGCCCGCGCGCTTCGTCGTCTTTGCCGGTCTTGCAGGCGGTCTCGATCTCTTTGAGCAGGCCATGCAGCCGGTCCGCCCCAAGCATGCCGCACATCCCGGCCATGGCATGGGCCTGCGCTTGCAAATCGGGCAAGCCATCGGCGGCCATCAGGACGGGCAGGT
This sequence comes from Sulfitobacter sp. NFXS29, assembly GCF_040148765.1. NCBI lineage: Bacteria > Pseudomonadati > Pseudomonadota > Alphaproteobacteria > Rhodobacterales > Roseobacteraceae > Sulfitobacter > Sulfitobacter sp. NFXS29. Next base: position 70,742 of record NZ_JAGDED010000001.1, on the reverse strand, counting down.
CATCCGCGCCCTTCTGGCCAAGTTTTTCTACCCGCTCGCGCAGTTTCTCCACGCCCAGCAAGTCGATCAGGTCCGCGATCTGTTGTTCGTTCAACAATGGCCGTTTCGCGGATTTGGCCTGCACCGATGTCTGCGCGCTGGCCAAACGCTCTGGCAGGGCCTGTTCCGGCATCACCTCACGGCCCGAAAGCTCGCGCAGCTTTGCGCGCAGCACTTTCATATCCAGCGGCTTTTGCAAAAAACCCGACATCCCGACCGCGCTGAACTCCGCGCGCTCTTTCGGCAAGGCGTGGGCGGTCACGGCGATGATCGGCGTCTCCCGATTGGGGCCCTCGCCGGAGAGAATCGCCTTGGTCGCCTGAATGCCATTCACCTCGGGCATGGAGATATCCATGAGGATCGCATCGAAGGGCGCGTCTTCGGCAAGCTCGATCGCCGCGCGTCCACCGGTGGCAAGGGTGACGTCATGGCCGATCTTCTCAAGCATTGCCATGATCAGTTCGCGGTTGATCTCATTGTCGTCCACCAGCAGCAGGTTGAGCCGCTTTGCCGGTAACGCCTCGACGCGCTTTTTCTGCGGGTCGGGGGCGGCGTCGCAGTCGATCTCTGCCAGGTCGGCAAGCTTTACCGGCAAGCGCAGCGTGAAACATGCCCCCTCGCCCACGGTCGAATCGCACGTAATCTCGCCGCCCAACCGTTTGACCAAACGACGCACGATCCCAAGCCCTAAACCGGTGCCCCCGGTGCGCCGCTCATAGCGGCTGTCGAGCGAGACGAAATCTTCGAAGATACGGTCGATATCCCCCGCTGGAATGCCGGGACCGTCATCCTCGACCTGAAGGTGGAACTCCTCCCCCTGCGTGCTGAATTTGGCGAACCACCCGCGCAGGGTCACATCGCCGCCCGGGCTAAACTTGATCGCGTTGCTCAGAAGGTTGACCAAAATCTGCTGGATCGCCCGCGGGTCCGTCACGATGGCCTTGTCGTCCAACTGCGTCAAATCGAGGTGCAGCCGCGTGCCCCCGGCCTCGGCCAGAGGGTCCATCGTGTTGATGATCCCCGCCATCAGCACTGTCATGTCACAGGTCTGACGCACCTGTTCATAGGTGCCCGCCTCGCTGCGCTCGATGGCCAGCACGTCGTTGATGTGGCCCAACAAAATCTCACCCGAGGTCATCCCCGCATCAAGATAGCGCTTTTGCTCATCGTCGAGCCGGTCATCTTGCAGCAGTTGCAAAGCTGAGATCACACCATTGAGCGGCGTGCGCATCTCGTGGCTCATCATGGCGAAGAACCGCGATTTTTCATGATAGGCTTGGAGAGCTTCGTCACGCGCGGCAATGATCTCGGCCTCGCGGAGCCGCTTTTCGGTGATGTCCCGTATATAAGCGATGAAAAGCGACCCCTGCCCCAATGGCGATTGCGACACGGACATTTCCACCGGGAAAATGCGCCCGGCTTGGTCGATCATCTCAAACTCGCGGCGCCCCTTATCGGCGACCTCCGTCTCTCCGGTCAGGCGGAATTTCTCAAGCCGCTCGCGGTGCACGCTGCGATCGGCGGGCGGGATCAACAGATTGATATAGTCCCTGCCCTTTGCGGCCTCATGGGTGATTCCGAATATCTCTTCGGCGGAGCCGTTGAAATCTTCGATCTCGCCTTGGTCGTTGATAACGACGATGGCGTCGAGCGATGCTTGAAGGGTGGTGGCAAGGCGCAGGTGGTTTTCTTTAACCAATTGCGAGGTGCGGTTCAACCGGCTGGCCTGCCGCGACAGGCGGTAGACCGCGCCGACCAAGGCAAGGGTGACGATCAACACGATCGCCGCCATCGCTTCGATCAGCCGCACGATTTCACGGCGTTCGTTCTGGGACATCTCGTTGGCGATGGCGATAGAGGTCAAGGCAATCTCACGCGGGACATCCTCTACGCTGCGCAGCATCGTATCGATATCATCCAGCGCTGTGGCCAGTTCGGCGTCAGTGCCGTCAATCGCCGGTAAGAACCCATCCAGCAGGAGGCGCAGTTCGCGAATCTTGGGTTTGGCCTTTGCGTTATTGCGCACCCGTTCGGCCAGCAAAACGCGGCTGTAGAAGATGTCGAACCGTTTGCGAAACTCATCCAGCGCCTCGGGCGTGGCGGATTTTGCCTGCGCCAATGCGCGGTCGGTCTTGAGGAACTCGATCTCAATCTGGGTAAAAACCCATTCGGCGTGGTCCTGTTGCGCACTGTCGAGCGCCTGAATCCGATCCCAGACGTTATAGGCAAGATAGGCGGCGATGCTCATCCCCACCACGAGGATAAGCATCAATACCTGTCGGCTTCTGGCGCGCGCGGGTCCGAATTTTCCTGCGTCGTTCATCCAAGCCCTCTGCGCCATTGTCGGTTACTCGACACTAATGCGATCAAGCTGCCAGATCGACCGGCTGTAGACCAGTTCAGTCTGGTAAGCGATGTCGCTGTCGTAAGGGTAGACGACCCAAAGTGGCCCCTTGTCCCGGCGCGACATTTCCTCGCCATTGGTGTGGTAGGCGATGATCGGGCCGCCTTCGACGGCGTCGGACATCGGGATTTCCACGGCATAGTCATTGATGGCCGTCGCGGTGATTGTGCCGTCTTCGACGTTCAACGTGTCGAAGAGATCCTTGAGAGAAACGCCTTCGAACTCCTGCGCGCCATCGGTCCAAATCGTTGTCGTTTCAAAGCTTGAGACCGGCATCGACTGCAGGTCAGACAGGGTGAAGTTATGGGTTTCCCCGGCCAGCGTCACGTGGAGCACAGCCTCTTCGTCTTGGGCGGCAACCGCCGAAGCAAGGCCCATGGTGAGCGCGGCTGCGGTGATGGTCTTGCTAAGATTCTGAAAAATCATGTCTCGTTTCCTTATCTGACGTTATGACCTGACCATACCCTGACCTAATGAGAGGCGCGAATGCGCAGAAGCGCATCCCCCCTATACCAAAGGATAGGTGCACCTGCCCCGGACCGCCCTGCCCTGCCATACCAAAGGATAGCAGCGCATGCCTTTGCGTCCTTTGTCCCACGGGCTTTCATCTTTCTTTTCAAACGGGCACATTCTACCCATTAGAGAACGCCGGCCATTTGGGCTTCAGGAGATCTATTATGTCTTTGCGTATTTTAATTGCCGATGATCACGACATGGTCCGAGAGACCATTGCCATGTTCCTTGATGCCGATGGGGCGACCGTCACCGAAGCGGCATGCGATCTGGCCGGTGCCTTGGACAAGATCAAGTCCGAGCCGCCCTACGATCTGGTTCTGCTCGATTATACGATGCCCGGCATGAAGGGGCTGCAGGGCCTGCAAACCGTGCTTGGTGTCAACGAGGGCCGCCCCGTCGGCCTGATCTCTGGCACCGCCACCCGGCTGATCGCCGAACAGGCGCTGGAAATGGGGGCAATCGGCTTTCTGCCCAAAACCCTGCCCGCCAAGTCACTGGTCAACGCGGTCCGCTTTATGGCCGCCGGAGAGACCTATGCCCCGGTCACCTTCATGTCGGGCAAAGACAACCCCGAAGAGACGGATTTCGAGAAAGCCTTGTCAGAGCGTGAGCGTCAAGTGCTGCGCGGATTAATGAGCGCGCAGTCGAATAAAGAGATCGCGCGCGACCTCGATCTGCAAGAAGTGACGATCAAACTGCACGTCAAAACACTTTGCCGAAAACTGGACGCAAAGAATCGTACGGATGCAGCGATCATTGCGCGCGACGCGGGCTTCGTTTGAGGCCCGTTTTCGCCGCCTAAAACGCCCTAGTCCGTACCCTGCGCCTCACCCGTAGCGCGCCCAACTTCCCCTCTGGCTTGTAAACCATAATCGCCCGCCCCGCGCGGGCGTTTTTGCGTTTATCCTATGGCGTTTTGCACCGAATCAAAGATTCGGAAACCGCATTTTTCCCTGCAAAATTAACCATCTGCCCGCCCCGTTCCCAGCGCCATTCCCGCGCCGAATGATAGGCCGCGGCACGACCCGATAGGGGCGCCTATCCTTTCGACTAACCGTCTGACCAGAGGCTCAGCGGGTTAACCCTTCGCTCAGATGATATCGGTATTCGATTCCCCGAAGATGAGAACAGGACAACGCAATGAGCGTGTCCGTTCATTGCAACTGCCGGCTCTTCACCGGCCAACAAGGGAACTACTAGATGCGTATCCATATCTCCCATTTATCCAAGACACTCATTGCGAGTACGGCCCTGTCCCTCGCGGGTTTCGCGGCTGCCGCCGACGCGCTGACGAGCGAATTCTCCTTCCGCGTGGTGGAAACCAATGCCGAGGGCGAAGAAGTCCTCGTTGAGCGTGAAACGATCCGCCCGGGCGAGGTGATCTCCTATGAGCTGCGTCACCAGAACATGACCGAAGGCGCGATGGAGGGGCTCGTCATCGCCGCCCCGGTTCCCGATGGCGTCTCTCTCGCACTTGGGGCCGAAGTGACCTCTGTCGCCGCGGTCTTTGAAGTTCAGGCCGAGATGGACCCAGAACAGGAAGGGCTGGAATGGTCGACCGTTCCTGCCACCCGCAAGGTCGTCGATGCCGATGGCAACATGACCGAAGAGCCCCTCCCCGAAGAAGCCGTGGCCGCCGTGCGCTGGACCCTCTCGGAACCGCTCGAAGCAGGCGCCTCCGCCTTCAACAGCTACCGCGTGCGCCTGAACTAAATCCGGCGCCTCTCTCTCCACTCTCTCTCCAACTACTATAGAACTAGGGAATATTAACGTGAAAAACCATACAACCTTCCTGCGCTCCGTGAGCGCCGTTGCTTTGACCGCCGTGATCGGCACTGTCGCTTTCGCGGCACCCGAAGCGGGTTCGGTCATCGGCAACCAAGCCGTTGCGACCTATACCAACGCGGCGGGCGACACGATCACGGTAACCTCCAACACCGTTGAGACGATCGTTCAGCAAGTTGCCGGCGTGACATTGACCTCCGACAACTCCGAGACGATCGCCCCCGGCGGCAAGGCCTTCCTGCCGCACATCATCACCAACGATGGTAACGGCCCGGATGCCTTCGCTCTTACCGCGGTGGAAACCGACACCGGCACGCTTGATACGTCGCAACTGGTCTTCTACCCCGACGCCAATATGGACGGCGTGGCAGATAGCGCCACACCGCTGACCGAGACTCCGACCCTTGCCCCGGGTGAGCAGTTCGGCATCGTGATCGAAGCCTCCGTCGCTTCCACCGCGAACGGCTCTGACACGATCACCGTGACAGCGGCATCTACCCTCGACGGCACGGTGCTGAGCACCAACACGGACACGCTGACGATCTCCAACGGCGCGATTGTCGAATTGGTCAAATCGATGACGGCGGACCCCTCGGGCGGCGCCAATCCCAACATCATCGACGCGGGCGACGAAGTGACCATCACGCTGACCTACTCCAGCACCGGACTCGCTGCCGCCAACAACTACTCTGTGCAGGACGTGCTCGATGGCCGCCTGACCTACGTTCCCGGCTCGGCCCGCTGGTCTGACTCTGCTACACCGCTGGACGATGACAACGGCTCCACCGTCGTGGACACCACAAACGGCTCCGGCGAGACGATCGCTTGGGACTATGATGACGGCCAAAACGTCAACTTCCTGATCTCCTCTGTCGGCTCTGGCCGCTCGGGCGAGGTGACCTTCCGTGCCGTGATCGCGGATACCGCCAATGCGGGCGTCATCACCAACGTGGCGACCCAAGACGTTGACGGCACGGCCTTCCCGCCGTCGAACACCGCCTCTGTCACCGTGGATAACCAATATGCGGTGGCGATTGCCGATACGGCGATCAACTCCAACGGCACTGCCAATGCGGCAATTGCCTCGGGCACCGATGATGACGCCGCGAACAACGATGTCGTCACGGAAACCGGCGATGTCTACCAAGGCGGCGTGATCCGTCAGGAATTCGTGCTGACCAACCTTTCCAACAGCCCGGACAGCCTGCAGCTCGACGTGGCCAATGTGGACTTCCCGAACGGGACCACCTTCCGCTTTGTCGGTGCTGATGGTGTCACACCGGTGGTAAGCTCTGTTGGTCCGCTGGCCATCGGCGATAGCGCCAAGGTGACGTTGATCGCCACATTGCCAACAGACGTCACACCAACCGCGACCACCAACTACACCGCGACAATTACCACCACGTCGGACAACTCGGGCGTCACTGACGTATCGACCGCCGAATTCTCGGGCGCGGTGCTGGCAGCTTCGGTTGACCTTGAAAACGCTGTAGTCGGTTCCGAAGGTGATGGCGCGGCCCCGACAAACGGTGGCAACCCGTGGGTCACCCAGTCGACAGACCCCGGCGCACGGGTCGTCTTTGACATGCTGGTCGAAAACAACGGCCCGACCTCGGACAGTTTCAACCTGTCGCTGGATCAGGCCCTGCCCGCAGGCTGGACGGTTGAGTTCCAACTGCCAGACGGGTCGATTGTGTCGAACACAGGCACCATCCCGGCTGGTGATTCGCAGGCCATCCGTGCGGTGATCACCCCGGCCGATGACGCCCTGCCCGGCGATACCTTGGTCGACATCGCGGTCGTATCTTCCGTCTCGGGACAGGGTGACCGTATCGTCAACCAAGTCACGGTCAACGAAATCTACGACGTGAAGATCATCGACAACCAAAGCGCGCAGGCTTCGCCGGGTGGTATCGTGGACATCCTTCACACCATCTCGAACGAAGGGAACGTGGCCATCACCGAGGCGTCGATTACAGAATCCGGTCTGACCAACTTCTCTGGCGCGATCTTCTGGGATCAGGACGGCAATGGCGTGATCGATCCATCCGAGCCGGTGATCGACAACTTCAATGACCTGACCGACGGCGTTTCGCCGGGTGTCAACGGACTTGCTCCGGGCGACAGCATCTCGCTGATCTACCGTGTGCAGACGCCATCGACAGCCACCCAAGGTGTCTCCGAAGTCGGCACGATCTCGATCAACAACACGTTGAACGGCACCGGGACCGATATCGACCAGACCAACAACGCCGTCGAAGACCGCGTGGTCATCATCTCGGGCGATGTCACACTGAGCAAGTATCAGTATATCGACGCGGGCTGCGATGGCACCGTGGGCACCTTCACCAAGACCCGTCTTGATGTCGAGCCCGGCCAGTGCATCCGTTACATGGTCGAAGCCGAGAACACAGGCGCCTCTGCGGCGGACAACGTGATCATCTCGGACGCCGCACCGGCCTATACCGCGGTCACGAACTGTGGCGGTGCCTGCCCAGAGAGCCTGTTCCCAGGCACCAGCACGGCCACCGTTACCTCGACCAACGTATCGAGCACACATGGCACGATCCTTCCCGGCGGCTTTGCCCGGGTAGAGTTCACCGTGCGGGTCGACAACTAATCGACCTCCCCGGCGCCCCCGGCTGAGCGTTGCTCGCCCGGGGGCGCCCCCTTCTACCCCCGTTTCCGTCTCCCCAATTATTTCACGCCCTTTCCAGGGATCGCACAGGAGCAAGCTGATGCGCAGTTTCCTTATGTCTAAAGCCCGCCCGGCTCTGGCCCTGATCAGCGCCTCCGCGATGAGCCTAAGCCTTCTGCCTCACACCGTCGCCGCCGCCCCGGCCCCCGCCGGGTCTTTCATTCGCAACGTGGCAGAAGTCAGCTATTTCAATACCTCCCTCGGCATCATGGAACGTGTCTTCTCAAACCCGGTTCGGGCCGAAGTCGCCGCAGTTCCCGGGCTGGAAGTGACCGGCTACTCCGACCTTCTGCTAACCCGCGGTGCCTTTGGCCGCTACCATTTCGACGTGATCAACACCGGCAACGTACCGCTTTCCACATCGCTCAGCATTGGCGAACAGGGCAGCGCCGGGATGATGTCCCGCCAATCGCTTTTCCCTGACCTGAACGGCAATGGCCTGATCGATGTCGAAGATCGGGCGGTCGACATGTCTGCGCCCATCATGCTCGCGGCGGGAGAGCGGCTGCAACTGATCTATGAGTTCCGTATCTCTGCAGAGACACCTATAAGCACCCAGTTCGCCAGCATGTTGACGGCCTCTGCCGTGACCGAAGATGGCCAAAGCCTGAGCGAAGAAGCGGTGGGGGTCTCGCGCGTCGAAGAAGGCGGGCTCGAAGTCTCCAAAGAGCAGGTCGTCTCGGAAAACGACGATGGCGCGCTCATCACCTACACCCTCCGGCTGCGCAACGACTCTGAGCGGGACGCCTTTGGCTATCCGCAGATCGACGGCCAGCCCATCGTGATCGACGGCACACCCCGGACCGGTGTTTTGCTGCGCGACGAGATCCCGCTGAATACCGTGTTCAACACGGTGCAGAATTCGGGGACCATGACCGCCCTCGTCCATATGCGCGGCGCCCCCGCGCACCAATATGTCAGCGTGGTCCCCGCGGGGCTTTCCCACGATGTGGATGCAGTGGCATTCTTTCATGAGGGCGACTACGCCATCGGCCATGCCACCGATCCCAGCTTTTCGGTGCGCGTGCCTGCCGCATTGGGCAAGGTCGAAGTGCACAACACCGCCTCCGCCTTTTACAACAACCAAGAGAGCACGCTGCTGCTGGTCTCCAACACCGTGGTCTACGACCGCGAGTCGGAGACAGCTGGCACATTGGTGTTCGAGCACCCCGAAACCGGCGCAGATCAGCCCTATGGCACACCGGGCAGCGACACCCGTCTGCGCCTCATCTCGGGCACCTGTAATGTCAGCACCGAGGTGGACAGCACAGCGGTGACGATCCGCAGCATGCTGACCGGCGACGTGGAAACGATCATCGCGATTGAGACCGGCGCGAATACCGGCATCTTCCTCACCCCTGCCCTGCCGTTGGCGCAGATGTCGCCCGCCGTTGCCGGGGATCAGGTCATGGCCACAGACTTTGGCGACAGCTTCATCGCCACGGCGACCTGTGACAGTGAGGTGCTTGAAGACGATCTGATGATCAACCCCGGCAACTTCCTGTTCAACTCCGTCTCCAACGCCCCGGTGGCCGACGTGTCTGTCGCCCTCGTCGATGCGCGTACGGGCAATGAAATGGCCCGCACGCAGACCGACCAGCGTGGGTTCTTCACCTTCTCTGAAATGCCCGAAGGCGACTATCGCTATGCCGTGATGGATGCGCCCGCTTGGGTCTTCCCCTCCGCCCGGCTGGACTATGCCGGGATGGGTCGCAAGGTGATGGATGCAGGTTGGGGCAAGGCCTTCAACCACGCAGGCGGCGCGCTTTTTGTCTCCGATATCCCGGTGGATCCGAATTACGGCACGCCGCTGGCCTTGGACAAAGCTGCGGACCTCGACAGCGTGGGCCATGGTGAATTCGTCACCTATACGCTCAGCTTCACCAACAACATGCACCAGGCCCTGATCGGTGGCGAAATACTCGACCGCCCGGCCTATGGTGTGAACTTCGTGCCCGGCACGGTCACCCTTAACGGTGAGCCGCTGGACGATCCGCAAGAGATCGGCAACGGCGATCTGCGCTTTGACGTGGGCATGCTTGAGCCGCTGACAAGCCATGAGCTGTCCTATGTGATGCAATTCTCTGCCGCAGCACGCGAAGGCCGGATTGAGAACACCGCGATCCTGTCGGGTCGCCAAGCAGGCACCGGGGCGCTGCAACAGTCGCAGACAGCCCGCGCCATGGTACGGCTCGACAATTCGGGCGGCGTCTTTGCCCGGCAGGGCACCGTTCTCGGCGCTGTGTTCATGGATTGCAACGGCAACGGTCTGCGCGATCGCGCCGAGGATGAGCCGGGCATTCCCGGCGTGCGCATCGTGACCCAAGAAGGGCTCTTCGTGGTGACCGATATCAATGGCGCCTATTCGCTCAACGGGATGCGCCCGGTGACCCACGCTTTCCTCGTGCAGCCAGAAACCCTTCCCGCTGGGAGTGCGGTGCAAGTGACCCGCACCAACGATCTGCGCCGCGGTGGATCGCGCGTGGTACCGCTGAAAAAGGGCGAACTTAGAACCGAGAACTTTGCCGTGGCCCAATGCACCCCCGAAGCGCTCAAGGAAGTCAGCAAACGTCGTGACCATTTCGCCGGAAAACATCAGACCCCGGGCGTGAATGCGACCGATTTGCCGATCGACGGCCAGCGCAGCAGCACCCGGTCGGCGCGCGGCGAGGCTGGCATCGCCACCACCACCCAGCTGACCCCCGGCATGGTCGCCGCACAGAACGAAGAGGCCGGGGTCGACGCCTCCTCTGTGGCTCAGGCCGCCCGCGCCTCGGCGCAGCGCCAAACGCTCGACAGCATGATCCCGAACCTTGATAGCGCCCCCGGCTTTGTCGACTTTGCTGAAGACACCGCCGTCACCCGCGCCACCCAGAACATCCGGATCAAGGGCAAGGCTGACTTGACGCTGACGCTTTTGGTGAATGGCCGCGAGCTTGGCGGCGACCGGGTAGGAGAGCGCACCAGTCTGGAAAAGAACAACGTGCAGGCGCTGGAATATGTGGCGGTGAAACTGGCCTCCGGCGAGAACGTGCTGACGCTGGTGGGCCGTGACGGCTTTGGCATCGAACGGGTCCGCAAGGAACTGCGCCTTACCGCGCCCGGCAAACCCGCTCGGATCGAGATCCTCTTGCCGGAAACCGCCGCGGCCAATCCCGCTTCTGTGGTGCCGGTGGTGGTGCGCGTGCTCGACGCCCGGGGCCGCCCGGTGCCTGCGTCCGGCACGGTGACCCTTTCGGCCCGCCGGTCGCTTTGGGATGTGACCGACATCCGCAGCAGCGCGCCCGGCGTACAGGCCTATCTCGACAATGGTGAGGCGTCCTTTAACCTGATCCCACCGCAGGCCTCCGGCCCCGATCTGATCACCGTACGGTCGTCTTTTGGCGAGGCTGAAGCGCGGCTGACCTTCACCCCGGATCTGAACGAACGTGTTCTTATCGGTGTGATCGAAGGCACGGTATCGCTGAGCGGGGACGCGGGCAACGTCATCGAAGAAGATCGCATCAGCGCTTTCGAAGACACGACAACAGGCATCCGCGGTGAGCTTTACCTCAAAGGGGTGATCCGTGGCGACGCCCTGCTGACCCTGCGCTACAGCTCGGACCGTGACACCGAAGACAGCCTGTTCCGCGATATCCGAGGAGAGGAATACTACCCTGTCTATGGCGACAATTCCGAACGCGGTGCCGATGCGCAATCCTCATCCAACCTTTTCGTGAAGGTGGAGAAGGGCCGCTCTTACGTGCTCTACGGCGATATCGCCATCGAGCCTGAAGCCAGCGCGCTGAAACTGGGTGGCCTGCAACGTGTCGCAACCGGCGCCAAAGGTCACTGGGAGAACGACCGCGTATCGGTCACCGTCTTTGCGGCCCGCACCGCGCAGGAGCAGCAGGAACAAGAAATTCGCGGGCGCGGTGTTTCTGGCCCCTATGACCTTGACCTGACCGGCTATGTGCAGGGGTCCGAGCGTGTGGAAATCCTTGTTCGGGACGAAGATGGCGGCGATATCCTGTCGGCCACGCCCCTACTGCGCGGCACCGACTACTTGCTCGACTTCTTCCGCAACACGATCACCTTCGACACGCCGGTGCGCCAGTTCGACCTTGACGGCAACCCCGTGTCGATCCGCGTGACCTATGAGGTCGAAGCCGAGGGCGCCGAGGCCTATTGGCTCTACGGGGGCGAGGTGAACTATGCCCTGTCCGAGCGGACCTCCATCGGCGCCCGTGCGGTGCATGCCGACGCCCCCCTTGGCAACACGGCCCGCCAGCGGATGCACTCTGCCTATATCCAGCACGAAGATCGCCAAGGCGGCCTGTGGGAGGCCGAAGTCGCGCGCTCAGAAAACGCCATGGGCGAGAACGACACCGCCGCGCGCCTGTCCTATGAGCTGAAGACCGAGACCCGCCATTTCGCTTTCGAGGCGATCCACACCGGGCGCGATTTCTACGCTCAGGGCGGGCTGGCCCGCCCGGGCACCAGCCAAGTCCGTCTGGGCTATGGCGAAGAGATCGATCAGCGCAGCGACATCGCCTTTGGCGCCGAATACACCCGTGACCGGGTCAACGACAGCGCTCGGCTGACCGTGGATGCGATCTATTCGCGGCATCTGAGCAAGACCCTGCGCGGCGAGATTGGCCTTGAATACAGCCGCGACCGCACCGCCAGCGGAAGCGAAAGCGACACGGCCCTGATCCTCGGTGCGCATTGGACCCCGGCGGCCCGCCCCGGCACCGTGATCGAAGCCCAGCTGCGCGCGCCGCTTGGTGGCGATGCCCCCACTGAACTGACCCTCGGCCTCTATGACGAGCCCAAGAACGGCTGGCGCGTCTATAATGAAATCGAGCTTCAATTCGGCAGTGACGCGTTGGTCACCCGCGCCGCCTATGGTTTCACCTACACGCTGAACGAATGGGTCACTGGCCGGACCGAGATGACCAAAGCCGGCGGCACAAGTGACACCACTATGGTGCAGGGTCTGTCGGTCGATTGGGACATCAACGAAAGCACCAATCTGCGCGCCGACCTTGAGCATTCGCGCAACCTTGAGACCGATGACGGTGAACTGACATCATTTGCAATCGGCACAAGCTGGCAATCGGCGGATGGCGATTGGGTCGGCGATGCCGAACTGGAGACCACATGGGAAGAATCCGGCAAAACCCACTACGCCAGCATCGGCATCGCGGGCAATGTCACCCCTGACCTGACCGTTCTGGCGCGCAGCCGTGCCGCGCTTGACCGGCGCGATAGCGAAGACTCCCGCCGTATGCGCACCCGCATCGGGGCGGCCTATCGCCCCAAGGACAACGCCCGCCTCGATGTTCTGGCGTGGTACGAACACCGTCTGGAAGAGAAACACGCCAGCACGGAAACGCACCTATGGTCGATCGATGCGAATTACGAGATCGACGCCGACCTGCGGATCAACGGCAAATATGCCGGCCAGTACCAAAAGATCGGCACCCATGCCGGCGCGGCGGCCAATACCACCACGCAACTGGTCCAGGGCGGGCTGAACTACGAATTCGGGGATGACCGTTTTCAACTCGGCCTCAACGCCACGCATCTGTGGGACAGCGAGGGCAACTCTTCCAATGGGATCGGCGCCGAATTCGGCTTCACCCCACGCGAAGGTGTCCTGCTGGCACTGGGCTACAACAAGGCCCGTGGCCGGGTGGCAGGGCAAAGCGGCCTCTATGACGAAGGGTTCTATTTCCGGTTCAACCTACTGTTGGACAACTCACTCTGGACCCAGTTCGACCAGTTCCTCGGAAGCTGACCGGGAGACTCAGCCCCGAGGAAGAGCCACGTTCCAAGCGCATCTGGAACGTGGCTCATTCCTCTTTCAGAGCGCTGCTGCGCTCCAAAGTTGAGCTGGCCTATTCTGAGTGCCGGACCGACTATCCTTTCGAGACGCTAACTAGCTGTCCGCATTAATGAAATATCGATTTTATGGGCGCATGATCAGGGCCAACGCAACATCCAACCCAGATGGGAAACCCAGATGAAAAAGCTCGCTGCCAGCACTGCCTTTTGCCTGATCGCCGCCACCCTTTCCGGTGCGGCAAATGCAAATGATTTCGCCCGTTTCGACAGCAGAAAGATCGCCGTCACCGGCTTGAATTTCGCTCTGTCGCCCTCCGTTTCGGAGGACCGCATTTACCTGAACCGCAGCATGATCAAGACGACCGCCAAACGCGCACCTCGCAAGCTTGCCATTCCCACGCGCGGGGGGCCATCCGCCGCTGTGCGCCATGTCATCGCGTCGGCTGAGGCCGGGGGCAAAGGCTATGACGCAGTGCAACACGGGGCACGGGTCAAGCCGCCGAAACGCCCCACAAGCATGACCATCGGCGAAATCTACCGCTGGATCGCGGCCACCCCCGGCCAGCCCCATGCCATCGGGCGCTACCAGTTCATCCCCAACACATTGAAAACGCTCGTCGCCGAAGCGGGGCTGAGCAAAAGTGACGTCTTTACCCCACAGGTCCAAGACCTATTGGCCGATCTTTTGCTCGAAGATGCGGGCTTTACCCCCTTTATGAAGGGCGAGATCAGCCGCCATCGCTTTATGGAGAACCTCGCCCGCATCTGGGCCGGGCTGCCCACGTCAACGGGCCGGTCCTATTATCACGGCCATGCGGGCAACCGGGCCGTCATCACGTGGAATGAGTTCGACAGCCATATGAAAAGCATTTTTGAAAATATGGCACGCGGCACCTCCTAACCACGCGCCCCCTCTCTCTTCTCTCTCCGTCTCCCTCCAGGCCAAAGCGTGCGCATTTTCGCCGCTTTGGCCACTTTTTTGGCTGCGGCGCTGCATCTCCGCGCAGGATTTCCGGCCCAACGTCGCGCAGGATCACAATCTTTTCCAAGCGTACGGAGAATTTGCCATTTGGATAAACACGCGGCTCTATCGAAAGACATTGCTCCCCCGGCCAGCACCGCATTGAAACGCGCCGTGACATGACGTGGCTCATGGATATCAATGCCATAGCCTGTGCGGTGCAGGACAATTGCAGCGTTAGCCTGCCTGCGTGATCACATCGCTGCTGCCCCAGCCGGCCGTCGCTACGATGGCCGTCCTGCGCCAGAAGGTCTGATGCCGAAACAACAGTTGAACCGATAAGGCCATCCGCTGGCATGCGCCGGCGCTTTTCATTGCGGCCTCGGCCAAAGACCGCCGCCTCCGGCAGGAGGGCGGAACCCAGCGCGCATAGGCGTCGTTAACCCTTTGAACATGCCCTAGGAGGAATGGCTCATGTGGACGTACGAATTTCTAATTCTAATTGTGGCCGCGGTGGCCTTGGCACTCGTGGCCAAGCAACGCCCCCAGCCCCGGCAGGCCCGCGCGATTGCGCCCCGCCCTCGGGCAAACTCCACACCCAATCGTCGGTATTGAGCGGCTTTCGCTGATTAAGGTGCTCTGCTTTTAGCGCTTTCGCGGTTCCACCCTCACCTTTCGGCCCCCGTCCTTGCCTGCACATCGGTTTCCGTCATGATGCGCGCAACAGAGGGAGCCGACGTTGGACACGATTGAATATTTCTATTCCGCCCATTCCGCTTACGCCTATCTTGGGCATCGCAAACTGCTGGAGATTTGCGCCGCCCGTGGTGCGGAGCTCATCCACCGTCCCTTTGATCTCTATCCGGTGAACGCAGCTGGTCGGGTGTCCCATTTTCGTGGCTTTACCTCCCATTATATCGACTATTTCTTTGGCAGAGAGATTACCCGTTGGGCGCAGTATCGCGGGCTGGACATCCTCAACCACCGCCCCACGCATCACGACAATGCGCTCAACCTTTCAAACGGTTACCTGATCGCCGCCGCGCGGGCTGGCCGCGATGTTGATGCGCTTTCTTTTGCAATTCTTCAGGCCCATTGGCGCGATGATATCGACCTCGCAAATCCCGAGCATCTGCGCCGCGCGACCGCCGCGATTGACCCCGACAGCGACGCTCTGATCACGCAGGCGATGGATGCAGACGTTCAGGCCATCCACGCTAAAAACACCGAAGAGGCCATTTCCCGCGGCATCTTCGGCTCACCCAGCTATTTCCTGAATGGAGACATGTATTATGGCCAAGACCATCTGGAATTGATGGATCACGCCTTTGACCAGCCCTACCGCGACACGGGCTTTTACAACCCGCCGAAAGACGGGCGAGGCGCCCAAAAAGCGCTGCGTTCTTCAATTTTGGGTAGTGGCGGACCGAGGAGGATTCGAACCCCCGACCCCCTGATTCGTAGTCAGGTACTCTATCCAGCTGAGCTATCGGTCCACTGAGCGGGGGTTTAGTCTTAGCCCCGGGGAGTTGCAAGCCCTCGTTTTGAGGAAATGCAATTTTCTGCAAAAATCTATAGGGTGCCGTCCCCTTTGGGCAGCGTTATGTCAAAAACTGTCCCTTCCGGCCCACTGCTGCGCAGGGCCAAGGTGCCGCCGTGGCCGCGCACCAGTTCGGATGCGATCACCAGACCCAAGCCCGACCCACCTTTGCGTGCACCGCCCTGAAACGCGGTAAAAAGGTGCTCTCGCGCTTTCGGTGGCAGGCCGGGGCCGGTATCGCTGACGGTGATGCACCACGCATCGCTCATATCCTCGGCCCGCAGATGGACTTCGCCCGGTTTGCCGGTGGCGGTAATCGCCTGCCGGGCGTTCCGCATCAGATTGGCCAGCACACGGTACATTTGTTCGGGGTCCGCACGCACGGTCAGATTCGCGGGGATGTCGGCGGCAAAGCTGATGTCGCTTTCGGGGTCGGCAAGGCGTTCGCCGTCGATGACCTCTTCCACAAGATCTTCGAGCAGCATCAGGGTCAGCGTCGGTCCCGGCTCTTCGGCCTTGCCGAAAGCCAGTGTCGATTCGCATAGGTGCACCGCACGGGTGATGGAACTGACAAGCTTGGGCGCCATGCGTTTGACCGTTGGGTCTTCGGACATCTCGATCCGGTCGGTGAACAGCTGCGCCGAGGTGAGGATATTGCGCAGATCATGGCTGATCTTGCTGACCGCGCTGCCCAATTGGGCCAGACGCTCTTTCTGTTTCAGCGCCTGTGTCAGGTCGGTCTGGAGCTTCTGCAGCGCCACCTCAGCCTCGCGCAATTCGGTGACACTGGCGGAGGGCTCAATGATCCGCCGGGCGTCTTCGGGCGCGGCGGCGTAGCGCTGCATATGCCCTGCCACCCGCTTGATCGGCTTGAGCAGCAATGCCCGCATGGCAAAGAACAAAAGCACCGCCGTAATGACAGAGATCACCGCCGAGAGGATGAGGATGCGAATTCCGTAGTCGAGCATGGCCACACGCATGGGCGCGGTCTCCATCGTGACCTCGATCAACAGCCCCGCCTCGCGCACCGGGGCGCCGATCACGCGGACCACCTCATTGCCGGGCCGGAACAATCGCAGCATGGCATCGCGGATTAACACCGTCGCCGAGGCATCGCGCAAATCATAGGTTTGCGACACCATCCGCGGCATTGGAGAGGCCAGCACCAGTTGCCGCGCTTCGTCCCTGCGGAGCACCACGTTGAAGACCTCGGCGTTGCGCAGCAGCTCCGCCTCCAACTCCGGGTCGAGCATATCATCGGCCAAAAGCGCCAATGACGCGATCTGCGCCCGCTCGAGCCGGGTCAGCATATATTCCTCGCGGAACCGCGCGATGGAGGGGACGAAAATCAGCACTTCGGCCAGCATCACAAAGATGGTGGTGAGGATCAGCAAACGGCCAGAGAGCGAGTGAATCATGAGCTATCTCAGGGCAACAGGCGCTGCACGGCGCGCACGACCGCTTTAACCAACGAACTTTCGAAGAGGCGCGGACTAAAATAGGCCCCCGCCGCGCGTTTGTTGATTTCCGAGATCGTGGGGTAAGGGGCGACCATAGCGGCAATCTGGCTCATCTTCATGTTATTGACCAGCGCAAGCGACCACAGAGTGATCAATTCGCCCGCCTGATGGCCGACGATGCTGGCCCCCACGGGGCGCCCCTTGACCACCATGACTTTGATGAACCCTTTGGTCTGACGCTCGGCGATGGCGCGGTCGTTGTGGTTATAGTGAAAACGCACGACCTCCAGTTTGTCGCCATGTTCTTCGCGTGCCTGCGCCTCGGTCAACCCGACTTGCGCCAGTTCCGGCGCGGCATAGGTGACCCATGGAATATGGTGCAACTTGGTCTTGCTCGGCAGGCCAAAGAGGATTGAGCGGATCACCACCCCAGCGTGATAGCCCGCCACGTGGGTGAATTGCAGCCCGCCAGCCACGTCGCCGATGGCATAGACGCGGCGGTTGCTGCTGCGCAGACTGTCATCGACCTTGATGCCTGCTTTGGTGGTTTCCACCCCCGCCTTATCAAGGTCGAGCCGATCAACGTTGCTCTTGCGCCCCACGGCCATCAACAGGTGCGAGCCTTTGATGACACGGCCATCCTTGGTCTCAACCGTGATCGCGCCCGCCGCGCCACTGATCTTGGCGGCATCGCTACCCTCTTCAAAGGCCACCCCCTCGTTCCGCAGAGTCTGCAAAACCACCTCGGACAATTCGGGGTCATCCTTGCCAAGCGCGCGGCTGCCTTCGATCACGGTGACTCTGCAGCCCATCCGCACATGGGCCTGCGCCATCTCGATGCCGATGGGGCCACCCCCGATGATAATCAGATGCTCCGGCTTTTCCCGCAGATCAAAAAGTGTTTCGTTGGTCTCATAGGGCACATCTTTCAGCCCCGGAATCGGCGGCACTAGCGGGGATGACCCGGTGGCCACGACGATCCGCCGCGCGGTGATGATCGTATCACCCGCCTGCACCTCTTTATCGGAAATGAAACGCCCGTATTCACGGATCACCCGCACGCCCAAGCCCTCAAACCGCTCAACCGAATCGACCGGCGCGATTTGCGAGATCACATCGGCCACGTGATCCTTGGCCGCGGCGTAATCCACCGCTCCCGCGGCGTTTTCGACCCCATATTGCGCGCTGTGCTGTTGAGCATAGGCTGTCTTGCCGGTCTTGATCAGCGCCTTCGACGGCACACAGCCATAGTTCAGGCAATCGCCGCCCATCTTGTGCCCTTCGAGCAAGGTCACATCCGCGCCCATCTGCACGGCCCCCGCCGCCACCGACAACCCGCCAGAGCCTGCGCCGATGATCAGAACGTCGGTCTTGATACGGGTGGTCATTTCAGCAGATCCTTCTTGCCGGTAATTGTCTTAATCGCCACAGGCAGCAGCGACAGCACGCAAAGACCCAGAATGGGCAGCAAAATATGGGGCTCAAAGATGATCCCAAGGTCGGGCGTCTCACCTCGGGCAAAAACCGCACCTAGCCCAGCCCCGACAGAGGTAAAGACCAGCGCCCCCGGCATGATGCCGAAAAATGTCGAGATGGCGAAGCGAAACAGCGGCACCCCAAGAAAAGCAGGTACCAGATTCGCGACGAAGAACGGCACCACCGGCACGAGCCGGATAAAAAAGAGCATCGACCATTGGTTATCGTCGATCCCCGCTTTGATCTTACGCACCACCCCCTCCGAGGCATCCATCCGCGCCTTCAGTCGGTCGCCCAGCCCCCATTGTGCGGCCAAAAAGATCACAATTGCGCCCAACGTCGCGCCGCCCACGTTATAAAGGACGCCCGGAAACAGACCGAATAGAAAACCGCCCGTGAGCGTGGCCACCGTGGCCCCCGGCAGCGAAAAAGCCACGATCACCACATAGGCCGCGACAAAGGCCAGCGCGGTCAGCAGGTAATTGCTGTCCCGAAAGGCGATGAGCGCCTCACGATTGTCGCGCAGGGCATCGAAACTCAGGTAATCGCGCAAAGTAAAAGCGCCGATGGCGGCGACCACCACGATCACCGCGAGGGGCAGGTAGCGCATCAGCGCGGGCTTACTTTGGTCATCGCGGCTCATTTCAGTACTTTCATTGGGCCTACATCAGACCATTTGTCGTTTCCTTAATGATGGCGTTAAGCGGCAGGTAGGAACAGGCTCCTCACGCGCGCTTGATAGGACTTGTGCCCAAAGGCCCGATTTCGCAGGCTAGAAGGGCGAACTGAAACAAACCGCCCCCTTCTGACCGGCATTTTGTTGCAAAGCGCAGTTTTTCCCTGTCAGGGGGTTTGACTTGCGCGCCCCGCCGCATTAGAGGACGGGCTTGAATTGACGCTGGCCGCGGTGGAACCCTTCAAGTGATTCCGTGCCCAGCCAGCTTTAGATGGAGACGGAGCGATGAAACGCACCTTTCAACCCTCGAACCTCGTGCGCAAGCGGCGCCATGGTTTCCGCGCGCGCATGGCCACCAAAGCCGGCCGTAAGATCATCAATGCACGCCGCGCACAGGGCCGGAAATCGCTGAGCGCGTAAGCGCCCTCGATCTTCGGAACCAGAATATGACACCGCCGGAGGCACCCTTGAATGGCACTTGCGCCACGAAGGGGAACCCTGCCCCGGCGGTTTCTCTGCGTCTGGAAACCCTGACCAAACGGGCGAACTTTCAGCGTGCCAGCCGCGCCAAACGTGTGGCGACCGCCGGTTTTATTCTACAGATGCGACCCCGCCGGGAGGATGAGCCCAGCGCGGCGCCCATTCGCGTGGGATTTACCTGCTCGAAAAAGGTCGGCAACGCCGTGGCCCGCAACCGCGCCAAGCGCCGCCTGCGTGAAATCGCACGGCTGACGCTGCCTCAAGCTGGGCGCGCAGGCATGGACTATGTCTTTGTCGGGCGGCGCGAGGCGACAGCGGCCCTGCCCTTCGACCAGTTGCTTGCCGATCTCACCCGCGCGCTTGAAATCTTGCACGGGGCGCGCAAATGAGCCCCTTGGCGGTGCTGCTCGCCCTGCCGGTGCGCGGCTACCGGCTGATTTTCAGCCCATGGGTTGGATACAATTGCCGCTATCAGCCTACCTGCAGCGCCTATGCGTTGGAAGCCTTGCAAAAACACGGCGGGCTGCGGGGGGGATGGCTGGCCGCACGGCGCATCGCCCGATGCCACCCTTGGGGCCACAGCGGGATCGACAACGTCCCAGACTAGCGCCACGCTTGCGGCAAAGGGGTAAAATGCCCTAGGTGAAGCCAAGCAGATAGTGAGAGACCGACGATGCTGGACGAAACCAACGAGATTCACCCCCTCTTTGCCGGCGCACCGCAAAGCACCGAGTTCAAGAAACTGCGCAAGCGCATCGTCCGCATGACCCGCGAGGCGATTGACCAATACGGCATGGTGGAGCCGACTGCCGAGGGCGCGCCGAAACCCAAATGGCTGGTTTGTCTGTCAGGCGGCAAGGACAGCTACACCCTGCTTGCGGTCCTGCATGAATTACAATGGCGCGGCCTGCTGCCTGTCGAGCTTCTGGCCTGCAACCTCGACCAAGGCCAGCCGAATTTTCCGGCCACTGTGCTGCCGGAATTCCTTGAAAAGATGGGCGTTCCGCATCGCATCGAGTATCAAGACACCTACTCGATCGTGATGGACAAGATCCCTGCCGGACGCACCTTTTGCGCCCTTTGCAGCCGTCTGCGCCGGGGCAATCTCTACCGGATCGCGCGGGAGGAGGGCTGCTCCGCCGTGGTGCTGGGGCATCATCGGGATGACATCCTTGAAACCTTTTTCATGAACCTTTTTCACGGCGGACGGCTGGCGACGATGCCGCCCAAATTGGTAAACGAAGAAGGCGATCTGTTCCTCTACCGCCCCCTCGCCCATGTGGCTGAAAGCGATTGTGAACGCTTTGCCACGGCGATGAATTACCCGATCATTCCCTGCGATCTTTGCGGGTCGCAGGACGGGCTTCAACGCCAGCAGGTCAAGGCGATTCTCGACGGATGGGAGGCCAATAGTCCCGGTCGTCGGCAAGTTATGTTCCGCGCCCTGATGAACGCCCGGCCCTCACATTTGCTGGATCCCCAGCTTTTCGACTTTGCCGGGCTTACGCGGAACATTGAGAGCACAGAGCAAGAACAATTTTAGATAATAATCCGCGAAAAACCGGTCTCTGTTAACCCACGACACACCCTAAAGGCGATATCCCACCCCCATCAGCGCAGGCATGGCGCGCATTGAAGAGGGATATCGCGATGGCACATTACCGCACCACTGGGCCCAGGCAACTGCGCCAGTCGCTCGCCGCATTGCTTAGCGGTCAGGCCGCGCTAGCCTTTCTCCCCGCAATGTCACTGCTGGCGTTTTGGATCGGCGGTGAAATGGCCCTGATTGGCGTCTCCGCCGCGCTGCCGCTTCTTTTTCTTGCAGGGCAGCGGTTTGGCGAGGGGGCGACGTTACCCAGTGACACGCTCACCGCCATACTACAGCGCAGCACCTTTGAAGAGCTGACCGAACAGATCTTTCAAAGCGCCCGAACACAGGGCCGCTTGGCGGCAACATGCTTTATCGCGCTTGAGGATTTTGACCAGATCATCGAACGTTACGGCCAATCCGCCGCCGATACGATTGCGCTCCAAAGTGGCGAACGTTTGCACAGCGCCCTGCGGGATAACGATATCATCGCCAAAATGGGCGAGGCGCGTTTCGCGATCTGCACGGCCCCGGTCCGCCAGCTTGATCTTGAGCTTTGCATTCAACTCGCCGGGCGGCTTCAGGCCACTTTGGAAGAACCGTTCTTTATCGACGGGGTCACGATCTACCTTACGGCTTCCGTTGGATTTTGCCTCAACACCCGCGCCCCGGGTGGTGATGGCTCCGCTTGGCTTGCTGCCGCCGCCACGGCACTGCGCAGCGGCCAGCGGCGCGGACCATCTTCCATCCGCGCCTTCTCTGACCAGATGCGCCGGGAAACCGAAAGCCGCGCAGAACTCCGCGAGGAGGTCGCGCAAGCATTGGACAGTGGGCAGATTCAACCATGGTTCCAGCCGCAAATTTCAACCGACACCGGCCAAATCACCGGTTTTGAAGCACTGGCGCGCTGGAACCACCCGGTCCAAGGCATGATCCCGCCCTCCGATTTCCTGCCCGCCGTCGAAGAAGCTGGCCTGTTGGAACGTTTGGCCGAGGTGATGATGTATCATTCCTTTGCCGCGCTCAAAGCTTGGGACAGTTCCGGCACCGAGGTGCCCCAGATCGGGGTGAATTTCGCAGGCGGCGAACTTGCCAACCCTCAGCTCATCGACAAAATCACGTGGGAGTTGGACCGTTTTGATTTATCCCCCGAAAGGCTCGCAATCGAAGTGCTGGAGACGGTCGTCGCTTCCGCCGCCGATGATGTGATCACCCGAAATATAAATGCCCTGCGCAAGCTCGGTTGCCGCATTGACCTTGATGATTTCGGTACCGGCCATGCCTCCATCGCATCCATCCGCCGCTTTTCTGTCAGCAGGATCAAAATCGATCGTTCCTTCGTCATGAAGGCCGACCGCGATCCCGATCAGCAACGCATGATCAGCGCCATCCTGACCATGGCCGAACGCCTGGGCGTCGAAACCCTTGCCGAAGGGGTGGAGACGGTAGGGGAGCATGTCCTGTTGGCCCAACTCGGCTGTGACCATGTGCAAGGCTTTGGCATCGCCCGCCCCATGCCGTTTGAACAAACCCTTGATTGGATCGCCCGCCACAATGCGAAACTGCAAGATGTCCCCCGCATCATGAACGGGCGCGCCACATAGCGGCTCAACCCTCGTCCGATCGACACGCGCCAAATGCAGCTCCCCGTACCTGTTCCGGGCAGATGTTACCTCCCTCGCGCCGAGGCCTTAAAACCCCTTCGGCCCCGGCCCCGGCCAAAGCCAGTTCCACGGGGCCCCGCAACCAACCCCGGCGAAACTCCGCAAAACCCATGCCAGATGGGCCAAAACCACGCTACATCGCCCCTAACCTTACCCGATTCCACTTGACCTTTGGCCCCGCACTCTGTTGAACCCCCGTGATATTCAAAGACATCAGGTGGCGGTCCCCATGGACGAACAGAACAAGAATCTCATCCTTGCCACGGCGCTCAGCTTTGCCGTCATCCTCGTGTGGTTCCTCCTGTTCCCGCCCCCCGAAGCCGACCCTGCGTTAGAACCCGGCACAGAGACCAGCCAAACCATCGAGGGCACCTCGGTCCCCGCCTCCGCCGCCGAGACCGCTGCCGCGCCCGGCACGGAGGATGGCGAAGGCGCCGCACCCGAAGGCCGCCGCGCGGCACTGGCGGCTGCCCCCCGCGTGGCCATCGCGACCGATAAAGTCAGCGGCTCCATCTCGCTCATGGGGGGTCGGATCGATGACCTGAAACTGAACGACTACCAAACCACGCTCGACGCAGACGCCGAAATCGTCACCCTGCTCTCCCCCGAAGGATCGAGCGATGCCTATTACGCGCTGCATGGTTGGGCCGCAGGCTCTGGCCTTGCGCCCGATGCCGTGCCGGGTGTCGATACGCTCTGGACCCTGAGCGAGGGCGAAACACTGGGCGTCGACAGCCCCGTCACACTAAGCTGGGACAATGGCGCCGGGCAGGTCTTTACCCGCACCATCTCGGTCGACGACGAATATATGTTCGACATCACCCAGAGCGTGACCAACAATGGCGAAGGCGCGGTGAACCTCGCCCCCTTCGGCATGATCGCGCAACACGGGTTGCCCGAAGACCTGAAAAGCTTCTTCATCCTGCATGAAGGTGCCGTGGCCATGGCCAATGGTGAGCTTTCCGAAGTCGATTGGGACGACATCGCCGAAGCCGACGTGAACAGCACCTGGGGCCGCCCCGCCGTGGTCACCGAAGGCGTCACCGAGGGCTGGGTTGGCTTCACCGATCACTATTGGCAGGCCGTGCTGATCCCCGACGCAGGCGAGACCTTTGAACAGGCGCTCACCTATGACCCGCGCGCGGACACCTACCGTGCCTTCACCCGCCAGCCCACACGCTCGGTCGCGGCAGGCGAAAGCGTGAGCACCTCCAGCAAGTTCTTCGCGGGTGCGAAGGAGTGGGAAACCCTGCAGGATTACCAAGCCTCCGGTGTCGCCAAATTCATCGACAGCATCGACTGGGGTTGGTTCTTTTTCCTGACCAAGCCGATCTTCTGGCTGCTGCATAACCTCAACCAGCTCATCGGCAACATGGGCGTTGCGATCATCGGCCTGACGCTGCTGATCAAGGCGCTGCTCTTCCCGCTGGCCTATAAATCCTACGTCTCCATGGCGCGGATGAAGGAACTTCAGCCCGAAATGGAAAAGCTGAAGAAGGATGCGGGCGACGACCGTCAAAAGATGCAGCAGGGCATGATGGAGCTCTACAAGAAGAACAAGGTGAACCCCGCCGCGGGCTGTCTGCCGATCCTTCTGCAAATCCCGATCTTCTTCTCGCTCTACAAGGTGATCTTTGTCACGATCGAATTGCGCCACGCGCCCTTCTTTGGCCCGTTCCAAGACCTCAGCGCGCCCGATCCGACCTCGATCATGAACCTCTGGGGCCTGCTGCCCTATGCGGCCCCCGAGCCCGGCTCGATGCTGGCGCTGGTGTTCATCGGTATTCTGCCGCTTCTGTTGGGTATTTCCATGTACCTGCAGCAAAAGCTGAACCCGGCCCCCACCGATCCGACGCAGCAGATGATCTTTGCTTGGATGCCTTGGGTCTTCATGTTCATGCTGGGCGGTTTCGCGAGCGGCCTCGTGGTCTACTGGATCGCGAACAACACGATCACCTTCACCCAGCAGTATCTGATCATGCGCAGCCAGGGGTACAAACCTGACCTCTGGGGCAACATCGCAGGCGGCTTTAAACGCACGCCCAAGGGTGATGCCGCCAATGCAGATAGCAAACCCAAATCGGGCAAGTCGAAAAAGTGATGCAGGTCACCGCGCTTAACCGGCACCCGCTCAAGGCCCATGGCCGCGAGACGGTTGAGCGTGTGACCCTGCGCGCCGGGCAGTCGATGCCCTATGACCGGCTCTGGGCCGTGGCCCATGACGCATCCAAAGCCGCGCCCGGAGATTGGGCGCGGTGTTTAAATTTCACGCGAGGGGCGTCTTCGCCGCAGCTGCAGGCGATCACGGCCAAGCTGGATGAGGCGACAGAGAAGCTGACCCTGCGCCACCCGGCGCGCGGCGAAATCACCTTTCACCCCGATCGCGATCAGGCCGCATTCCTTGACTGGGTGCGCCCCTTGGTGGCCGAAGGCCGCGCCGCCCCCGTAGATATCCTGCGGCTCGACGGGCGTGGCTATACCGACAGTGCCGAACCGACGCTCTCGCTCAATAGCCTGGCCTCCCATGCCGCTGTCGAAGCGCTTGCCGGCAGCCCGCTGCAGACCGCCCGCTGGCGCGGCAACATCTGGTTTGACGGGGCCGCCCCGTGGGATGAGTTCGAATGGATCGGACGCGACCTGAAAATCGGCGCGGCGCGGCTGCATGTGTCAAAACGCATCACCCGCTGCCTTGCCACAACCGTGAACACCGACACCGGCGCGCGCGACGTGGATACGCTCGCCGCGCTTGACCAATTGGGTCACCGAGACTTCGGTGTTACCCTAACCGTCACCACCGGCGGAGAGATCGCCGTGGGCGACGAACTGGAGCTGATTTGATGCAAGTGAACTACACCATCGCCGAGGAGCCGGACGCGCCGAGCGCCGAAAAAGGCCGGATGCTTTTCGCCGGTGAGACGACATTCGTTAAAGGCGTGGTGGCGATGGACGGGCTGCCGCCCCCAGACCGGATGGAGGTCTGCTTTGCCGGCCGTTCAAACGTGGGCAAATCGACGCTGATCAACGCGCTGACGGGCATGAAAGCACTGGCGCGGGCCTCTAACACACCGGGACGCACGCAGGAGATTAACTTCTTCACGGCGGGCGAAGAGCATTACCTCGTCGACCTGCCGGGCTATGGCTATGCCAACGCGCCGCTGCCGGTGGTCGAGAAATGGCAGCGTCTGCTCAAGCAATACCTTTCGGGCCGTCAAACCCTGCGCCGCGCCTTTGTGCTGATCGACGCGCGTCATGGCGTCAAAAAGGTCGACAATGAAATCATGTCCCTGCTCGACAGCTCTGCCGTGACCTTTCAGGTCGTGCTGACCAAGGCAGACAAGGTCAAAGAAGCCGAGCGTGAGAAAATCCTGACTCAGGTGAAAGACGCGCTGAGCAAACACCCCGCCGCTTACCCTGAGATTGTGGTCACGTCTTCGGAAAAGGGCTGGGGCATCCCTACCCTGCGTGCCATCATCGCCACGCTGGAATAGCACTTTCCGCCGCTATCGGCTTCCCATGGGTCAACAGATGAGAACGCAAGAAATGAACCGCGACTGGATCGCTACCGCCCAAACCCTCAGCCAAGCTCTGCCCTTCCTGCAACGCTATGCCGATGCCACCGTGGTCATCAAGCTGGGCGGTCATGCGATGGGCAGCGACGCGGCGATGGATGAATTCGCCCGTGATGTCGCGCTGATGCGGCAGGTGGGTGTGAACCCGGTGATCGTCCATGGCGGCGGCCCGATGATCAACGACATGCTGGCGCGGTTAAATATCAAATCCGAATTCGTGAACGGCAAGCGGGTCACCGATGCCGCGACCATGGAAGTGGTCGAGATGGTGTTGTCGGGCCTCGTCAATGCGCGGATCGTGCAGGCGATTTCCGAACAGGGGGGGCGCGCCGTAGGCGTCTCGGGCAAGGACAGCGGTTTGATCGTTTGCGAGCCTGAAGACCCCGCTCTGGGCCTCGTCGGCAACCCGACACAGGTGAACCCGCGCATCCTGCGGGACTTTGCCGATAAGGGCATCATCCCCGTCATCGCACCGCTGGGCATGGGCCGGGGCGGTGAGACCTATAACATCAATGGCGACACCGCCGCTGGCGCCATTGCGGGCGCGCTGAAGGCCGACCGCCTGCTGTTGCTCACGGACGTGGCTGGCGTCAAAGATGGCGCGGGTGAGGTGGTGACCGACCTGACGGCGAGCCAGATCAACGAGATGATCGCCGATGGCACCATTGCAGGCGGGATGATTCCCAAGGTTCAGACAGCACTAGATGCGCTCGAAGGCGGCGTGCGCGCGGCGGTGATCCTCGACGGGCGGGCGCCCAATGCCTGCTTGCTGGAACTGTTCACAGAACACGGCGCGGGCAGCATCATTCGCAAAGGCTGAGGCAAAGCGCTTGCCCCCTGCCCCTGCTTCGCGCCTATGATGGGCCGAGCAGTGAAAGGAATGACATGCGCCGCCTGATCCTAATGCGACACGCGAAATCAGACTGGTCCCACGGCACCAGCGATCATGATCGCCCCCTGAACCCCCGCGGGCGTGGCGCAGCCGAAGCGCTTGGCAACTGGCTGCGGGCGGAAGGGTTTGTGCCTGATGCGGTGCTCTGCTCCACGGCGGCGCGCACGCGCGAAACCTGCGCGCTTCTAGACCTACCTGAAAGCTGCACAGTGACGCACCTGCGCCAGCTTTACCTCGCCGAGCCTGATGAGATCATAGCGACCCTGCGCCAGCGGGCGTCTGGCGACACCCTGCTGCTTGTCGCGCATAACCCCGGCATTGCCGCCGCCGCCGCAGGGCTGTTGCAGGACACGCCCGGCCAAGATGCGTTCGGTCGCTATCCCTCGGGGGCCACCACGGTGATGGACTTCGATATCGACAGTTGGGCCGACCTCGCCCCCGGCAGTGCCGCGTTGCGCGCCTTTACCGTGCCCAAGCAACTGGTCTGAAACGCAAAACGCCCCGACCGATTGGCCGGGGCGTTTGGTTGGCTATCATGCCGTAGCGCGGCTTAGTGTCCCAAAATCTGGCTCAGGAACAACTGTGTGCGCGGGCTTTGTGGGTTGTTAAAGAAGGCTTCGGGCTCGTTCTGTTCAACGATCTGGCCTTCGTCCATAAAGATCACCCGGTTCGCCACCTGACGGGCAAAGCCCATCTCGTGGGTCACGCAGAGCATCGTCATACCCTCTTCGGCAAGCTCGATCATCGTGTCGAGCACTTCCTTGATCATCTCAGGGTCAAGCGCCGATGTCGGCTCGTCGAAAAGCATGATGCGCGGGCGCATGCAGAGCGAGCGGGCAATCGCCACACGCTGCTGCTGACCACCCGAAAGCTGGCCGGGATACTTATTGGCCTGATCGGGGATCTTCACCTTTTCAAGGAAATGCATCGCCGTTTCCTCGGCTTCCTTTTTGGGCGTCTTGCGCACCCAGATCGGGGCCAGCGTGCAGTTCTCAAGGATCGTCAGATGCGGGAAAAGGTTGAAGTGCTGGAAGCACATGCCGACCTCGGAGCGAATCTTGTCGATGTTCTTGAGGTCCGAACTCAGCAGCGTGCCATCGACCTCGATGGTGCCCTTCTGATGCTCTTCCAAAGCGTTGATGCAGCGGATCAGCGTCGACTTGCCCGAGCCCGAAGGCCCGCAGATCACGATACGCTCGCCCCGGTGCACCGTCAGGTCAATGTCGCGCAGCACGTGAAACGCGCCATACCACTTGTTCATGTTCTCGATCCGAATCGCGACTTCGTCGGATACTTTCATTTGTGCGGTCTCAGACATGCGAGAACCCTCCCTTAACGATGGTCAGTCGCAAGACGGCGTTCCAGCCACTGCGAGTATTGAGAAATGCCGTAGCAAACGATGAAGAACAGCACGGAAGCAAAGAGGAAAAGCTCCCAGTAGACGCCGTTCCAATCGGTCGAGGCCAAGATCGGGCCGCGGATCATGCCGATGATATCGAAAAGCGAGATCACCGAGACCAGCGTGGTGTCCTTGAACAGGCCCACCGCGATGTTGACGATGCCCGGGATCGAAATCTTCAGCGCCTGCGGCAGGATGATCAGCCGCATCGCCTGCGGGTAATCAAGGCCAAGGCTGTCGGCGGCCTCGTATTGGCCCTTTGGCAGCGCGGCCAGACCGCCCCGGATCACCTCGGCGATGTAGGCCGATGAGAACATGGTGATCATGATCACGACGCGGATGAAGAGGTCCACGCCCGAGCCCGGCGGGAAGAAATAGGCCAGCATCACGTTCGCCACGAACAGAAGCGTGATCAACGGCACGCCCCGGACGAATTCGATGAAGACCACGCAGATGCCTTTGACGATCGGCAGGTGGGACTGACGCCCCAAAGCCAGCGCAATCCCGATCGGCAGCGACAGCGACACACAGGTGATGCCCAGCATCATGTTCAACATGAAGCCACCAAGGTCACGGCTGGGGATCGCTTGCAGCAGTGGCGAGGCGGGGCGCAATGCCTCCCCTATAAAGCCACCGATATACCAAACGATCACCGCGACAACGAGGCCACCCGCCAGCGCCATGGCAAAGCTTTTCTGCACCAGACGGCTGTAGACGATATAGCCTGCAATGACGCCCAGGAGGGCAAAGATCGGCCCCCAGATTGGACCGCCCCAGATCAGCCAGAAGGCAAGAAACGGGTAGACGCCAGTGAAATAAAGCAGCTTGCGCGGCAGGTCGATGAAGAGCACGGGGGCCACCGCAAGGAACAGCAGCACCAGCGCGAGAGTCGGACGCCAGTATTGATCACTGGGATATTTGAACCCGAACAGGAGCTGATGCCAACGCTCGCTCAGCACCGAGAAACAGGCCCCCGTGGCCCCGTCCAGTATCTCACGACATTCAGACAGGCTGCTAGCCGACCAAACGCCGTTCAACAGCCATGGCAAAGAGCCGGCGAGCAACAGATAGAGGAAATAAAGCGCCACCACCGTCAGGAGGGCATTCGCCCATGTCGGGAAGAGGTTGTCTTTCACCCATTTTACCGGGCCGCCAACCTTGTCCGGCGGTGCCGAAGGCGGCAGTGAGGTTTCACGCACGAAGGCGATGGATTCAGCATGTGTGTCTGACATGGCTTAACGCTCCTTCAGCTTCGTTGCGTTGTTGTAGACGTTCATTACCATGGAGATGCCCAGCGAGATGACGAGGTAGAAGAGCATCAACAAGACGACACATTCGATCGCCCGCCCGGTCTGGTTCAGGGTGATCCCGCCCAGCGTGGCCGTGATGTCGGCATACCCCACGAGGATCGCCAGCGAGGAGTTCTTGGTGATGTTGAGGTAGTTGGAGATCAGCGGCGGGATGATTACGCGCAGCGCCTGCGGCAGCACCACAAGGTTCATGATCCGGCCCGACCGCAGCCCCAAGGCAGCAGCGGCTTCGGATTGGCCCTTGCTGACGGCTTGGATGCCCGCGCGGACGTTCTCGGCGATGAAGGCACCGGTGTAGATCGACAGGGCGAACCACAGCGCGATCAGCGGTGCGCCGATCTGGATGCCGCCGCGGAAGTTGAACCCTTTGAGCGCGGGGTAATCCAGCCCGATCGGCATGCCCATGATGAAGAACATGATGATCGTCGGCAGCAACAAGATCGCGACCGAGGGCCAAAGCATCGGCAGCAAGCGGCCGGTGTCATAAAGCAGTTTCGTCGCATAGCGGCGGTAGGCAAAAACGCCGATCACCGAGGCGACAAAGGTCGCCACCACGATCATCGAGCCCGGTCCCCAGACGGGTCCGGGGATATAGACGCCCCGGTTGGTAAAGGCGAAAGACCCCAGCATCATGCTCGACGCCGGATCATCGCCCCGGAAGGCTGAAGGCGCGGGCATCGCGGCGGTCATGATGGTGTAGATGATCAGGATCCAGATCAGCACCGGGATGTTGCGGAAGATCTCGACATAGCCCGCCATCAGCTTACGGATGAGCCAGTTGTTCGACAGGCGCAGAACCCCGGCGATGACGCCAAAGATCGTGGCCGTCAGACAGGCGAGGAAGGAGACCAGCAGCGTGTTGATGATGCCGACCCAAGCCGCCTGAAGATTCGACGATTGGCTGGTATAGGGGATCAGCGTTTGGTTGATGTCATAGCCCGCGGGGTTACCGAGGAACTGGAAAGAGATGTTCAACCCGGCGGCGCGAAGGTTCGCGGCAAGGTTCGATCCCAGATACCAGATCGCCGTGACCAGCAGCGCAAGTGCGATAACCTGAAAGGTAATCGACCGATAGCGGGTGTCGCTCAACAGCATAGATGGCCGGAACGACTCCTTGGGAGGGTCGGAGAATGTCGTCATGTATGTATCCCTGTGTTCCGGCTTGTTTTTTATTGGTGCATTTGGCGCACCTTGGCCGAATCATTTTTGGTCGTTGATCGTTTTTCGATCGTGGGCTTTTATTGTCTCGTTGGGGTTTTGTCAGCCGTTTTTAGACCGTTTTTCGTGCGCAAAGGCATTTCGCGCCCCCAGAGGCACAAAGGGCGC
The DNA here is from genome assembly GCF_040148765.1 of Sulfitobacter sp. NFXS29. Classification (NCBI taxonomy): domain Bacteria; kingdom Pseudomonadati; phylum Pseudomonadota; class Alphaproteobacteria; order Rhodobacterales; family Roseobacteraceae; genus Sulfitobacter; species Sulfitobacter sp. NFXS29. The sequence goes on along the minus strand of NZ_JAGDED010000001.1, from coordinate 39,130 downwards.
AGGAATTCCTGCGCCCCTTGCCTTGCTATTTAGCGGAAGGGCGGTGCGTAGAGCAGGCCACCGTCTGTCCACTGGGCGTTCAACCCGCGTGCCAGACCGATCGGGGTCTCTTCGCCGATGTTCTTGGCAAAGATCTCGCCGTAGTTGCCTTCGGCCATGATGGCGCGCTTGGCCCACTCGGCGTCGAGGCCGATCATCTCACCCAAGGTACCTTCGGTGCCCAGAAGACGAGCGATCTCAGGGTTGTTGGTGTTGCCGGTCATCTCTTCGATGTTGGCGGATGTGACACCCAGCTCTTCAGCAGCGATCAGCGCGTTCAGCACCCAGCGGGTGATATCGCCCCAGTCGTTGTCGCCGTGACGGACCAGCGGGCCGAGCGGCTCTTTCGAAATGATCTCGGGCAGCAGCACGTGCTCGCCGGGGTTCTCAAAAGTGGCGCGTGTCGCGGCAAGGCCGGATGCGTCTGTGGTGTAGGTGTCGCAGGCACCAGCAAGGTACTGCTGCTGGCCTTCGGCGTTGGTTTCGACAGGCACCGGCTCATAGCTGATGTTGTTCTTGCGGAAGAAGTCCGCGAGGTTCAGCTCGGTTGTTGTGCCGGTCTGGATGCAGACGGTCGCGCCGTCCAGATCTTTGGCCGAGGAAACGCCAAGCGCTTTGGGGACCATGAAGCCCTGACCATCGTAATAGTTGACGCCGATGAAGTCGAACTTCAGGTCGGTGTCACGGCTGAAGGTCCATGTGGTGTTGCGTGCGAGGAAGTCGATCTCGCCCGAGGCCAGCGCGGTGAAGCGGGTCTTGCCGGTTGTCGGCACGAATTCCACGGCGTTCTTGTCGCCCAGAACGGCGGCGGCAACGGCACGGCACACAGCCACGTCGAAGCCTTCCCATTCGCCGTTGGCGTTCGGCGCGGCAAAGCCTGCAAGGCCTGTGGTCACGCCACAGTTCAGCTTGCCGCGGGCTTTGACGTCATCAAGCGTGGCAGCACCAGCAGCACCGGCCGCAAGGCCAGCAACGGTCAGCGCGCCAAAAATTACGGTTTTTTTCATTTTTACCTCTTCCTGATAGTCCGCCACGTTCACTGGCGGTTAATCCGACGTCAGATGACGCCGAAAGCGATCTTGCGCAGGGTTTCCCCTGCTCAATGAAAAGCAGTGTGGGCGGATTCAGGTTTGAAGGTCAAGGGCGCGATGGGCAAAATCAGGACGCGTTTTCACATCGCGCGGCAAAGCTTTTATCAAGTTAAGCAGCTTTGCAAAGCACGATAATTGCACATGCATGTAAAAACGCCTGTCGCTTGATTTCGGCCTCTTGCTCGGCCACGTCATCGCGGCCCCACTGCTCGGCCTGCCAATTCTCATCCAGCCGCGAAAGGGCCCAAATTTCTTCGGGGTCAAAGGCTTGGTCCAGCGCGGCAAAGCCAAGGATCAGCGAGCCGGTCAGGCTGACAAGGTCATGAAATGCCGCCAGTTCGAACGAATCGAGCCGCGCCGTGCGCCGGTGCAACTCAGCCAAGGCGTCGGGCGTTTGCGGGGCATGCATGATGCCCTGTCGCGGCTCCAAACGAACGCCGAGGGTCTCTGCAGCCCAATCCAGCATCGGATCCCACTGCACCGCTTGCCGGGCGACCAACTCTTCGGGACTGTCGGCGCGGTAGCACAGCAGGTCACTGTCCCCATAGGCCGCCAGCATGTCGACGACCTCGGCCTTTTGCACCGCGACCTTGTCGATGGCGGCATTGGCGGTTTTGGTCACCGGCATCGTGCGGGGGTCGATCTGCTTTTCCTGCGCCTGCCATTCGGCGGCCACGGCATCGGCCATGGCGCGGGTCGGCAGGGTCAGGGGGCGCTTGGCCGGGGTCTTCACCCGGCGGCCATCCAATTCCACGGTGAAGCCGTCCTCGACCGCGACCACGGCGGCGTCTTTCCAAAAGCGTTTGGCTTTCCAGTCACTCATGCGGGAATGCTCCAGATTTGTTCCAGCAAGGCGGGCAGCGCCGCGAAATCCTCAACCAGATGCGCGGCAGCGGCCAACCGTTCCGGGCCGTGATAGCCCCATTTGACCCCGATCCCGGTCACCCCGGCGGCGGCGGCCATGTCCATGTCGAAAGAGGTATCGCCGATCATCACCGTCGCCTCCGGCCCCACACCGGCATCGGCCATCGCCTGATGGATCATCGACGGATGCGGCTTGGAGGGGTGAAAATCCGCGACCTGCTGGGTGATAAAAAGCCCTTCCAGCCCGTGCCCGGCGATCAGCTTATCAAGCCCGCGTTTCGACTTGCCAGTGGCAACGCCCAACAGCACCTCCGGCTCGCCATGAAGACGCCGCAACGCGTCCAGCGCGCCGGGATAAAGCGGCGAGGATTGCGCGACGCCCGCCTCGGCCCGCAGGGTCATATAGGCGGCCTTATAGGCCTCCACCATCGCAAGGTGATCGCCGGTCGGGCGCGTGGGCGCCAGCACGGTCATTGCCACATCCAGCGACAGGCCGACGATCGACAAGATCTCGGTACGGCTCGGCGCGGGCGCGTTGACAGCCGCAAAGGCCGCCGTCATCGCGGCCACGATATCGCCCTGGCTGTCGACCAGCGTGCCATCGACGTCAAAGATCACCAAACGCAGTGGCTTGCTCATTGCAGCGACTCAAAGGGATCTTCGTCGGCCAGATCTTCGGTCCAGCCAAAGGTGTCCCAGCTATGCGCCATATGTTCGGGCAACTCAGCGGTGATGGTGACCGTCTTGCGGGTATGGGGATGCTCAAACCGCATCATCCGCGCGTGCAGATGCAGCTTTTTCGAGATGATCCCGCCCAGTTGCGCGCCCCAGCCGTCGCCGAGGTTTTCTTGCCCCGAGCCGCCGTATTTCCCATCGCCGACAATCGGATGCCCGATCTCGGCCATATGCGCGCGCAGCTGGTGCGTGCGGCCGGTGACTGGCTCCATCGCCACCCAAGACGCGCGCGATCCGACGCGGAACAGCGTGGCATAGAGCGTATGCGCCCGTTTCGCGCCCGGCGTGTCATCCATGTCGCGCGGATGCACGGCGATCATCTTTTCGCCCTCGCCGCTGCGGCCATGACCACCAGCTTTCACGAGGCCGTATTTGATTTCGCCCAAGTAAGGCGTCGGCACACCGGCGACGATGGCCCAGTAAATCTTGCGCGTCTCGCGGTGCCGCATGGCTGCGGTCAGCGCCTTGGCCGCCAAACGGGTCCGCGCCAGCAGCAGCACGCCCGAGGTATCACGGTCAAGCCGATGCACCAGACGCGGTTTCTCCTCGGCATCAAAGATCAACGCCTCAGACAACGCATCAACATGGCGATCCGCCTGCCCCGAGCCGCCCTGCACGGCCAGTCCCGGCGGTTTGTTCAGCGCTATGACATGCTCGTCGCGGTAGATCACGCAGTTGCGGATCATCTTGGCATCGGCATCGGTGATGCGGGTCCGTTTTGGCGGGGGCGGCGGGGCGCTGTCGGGCAGCGGCGGCACGCGCACCTCTTGGCCCGCTTCGAGCCGCGTGTTGGCCTTGACCCGGCCCCCATCGACGCGAATCTCGCCCTTGCGGCACATCTTCTCGATGAGTCCCTGATTGATCTGCGGAAACATCCGCTTGAACCAACGGTCAAGCCGCTGGTCGCCATCGCCCTCAGCGACGGTAATTGTCTGTACGCGGCTCATGCCAACACCTCTCGGGCCACCCAGAGGCCCAGCAAACAGGCGGCCAGCGACAAGATCACCGAGGCCCCCACATATGAAAATGCGACAACGGCGCGGCCTGTTTCAAGCAGCCGCATCGTGTCGAGTGAAAACGCCGAAAAGGTGGTGAAGCCGCCCAGCAGGCCGGTCATCAGGAAAGGCAGCAACAGCGCCTTATCCGCCAGTGCGACCCAGACCACCCCGATTGCGAGTGAGCCCGTGACATTCACCGCCAGCGTGCCCAGCGGGAAGCCGACGGTCAGACCGACAAGGTAGCGCAAGCACGCGCCCAGAGCGCCGCCGAGCGCCACCATGATCAGTGTTTTCATCATCGACACCCCATCGCGCGGGCGCGGCCCGGAGTCAAGTTTTCCGCTTGGCCCGCAGCCCCGCGAAGTAATCCTGTCGCTTTTTCAACTCCCGTTCGAAGCCACGTTCCACCGGCTCGTAAAGGCTGGGCCGGTCCAACGTGTCAGGAAAGTAGTTCTGGCCCGAGAACCCGTCCTCGGCGTCGTGGTCATAGGCATAGCCGCTGCCGTAACCTTGCTCTTTCATCAGCTTGGTCGGCGCGTTGAGGATATGTTTCGGCGGCGGCTCTGACCCGGTGCTGCGGGCCAGCCTGCGGGCCCCCTTGTAAGCTTTGTAGACGGCGTTGGATTTCGGCGCGAGGCAGATATAGGTCAGCGCCTGCGCGATGGCCAACTCCCCTTCGGGGCTGCCAAGCCGCTCGTAGGTCTGCCATGCCTGAAGGCAGAAGGCCTGCGCCTGCGGATCGGCGAGGCCAACGTCCTCCACCGCCATACGGGTGATACGCCGCATCAGGTAGCGCGGGTCCTCCCCGCCCTCCAGCATCCGGCCCAGCCAATAAAGCGCCGCGTCCGGGTCCGAGCCGCGCATGGATTTGTGCAGAGCGGAGATCGTATTTAACTTGTTTTTCTACCCGGTGAGTGAGTGAGCGAGTAAATTCTCTTTATAATCAGGTAGATCGGCGCGTTCTGAAACTGCAACCTTAACAGTATTCTCCATGGGTATATTTTTTTTCTTCCCAATCGCAACCTATCGGCGAGCGTCCAGATCGTCACCTAATAGGTGATACAGAGTTTTCCACCCAGAATCTCGGGCTCACAAGATTGAAAGGTGGGTCTGTTTGCAGATTTCTCAGATCGGGTCGGTTCGGTGCGCAGCCGTTGCGCCGCAGTAATAGTGTGTTGGCCATGTCGATTTGTATGTGGTGATTCCACAGATGTACCGACAACCAGTCGAGTAACACGATTTTGCTCACGTGTGATGTGGGCTGACCTACTGGGCCTTCCCGGCAAACCGCAGCTCTTGTTGCGGGCGTAGCTGGCGGGATTTATGGCTAAGCGGTCGAAATCTTCCAGCGTGTTCATGATCGATATGCGGCGGCGGCGCTACTTGCCGGGAGTGCTGATCAGAACCTCATGTCGATGGCGACCAACACGGTTGACAAGGGTAGCATAGATAGCCGCCATTGCCGGTCTCCTCAGCGGTGTGGCTATGCAAAACCACTGTTGAGACCTGAGACCCGGTTATGGCTAGCCGCTGCGCAATTTGAGGGTTGCGGAAGCTGCTAGAACCTCTCAGCGGCGCTTCTTCCCTACGTGCTATGGAACGGAGCTAACATCGAACACCATCTTGCAATGGCAGGAGGAGCGATGCGTCGAATTGCACTACATCGCCCCCGGAAAACCTATGCAGAACGGCTTCGTGGAAAGCTTCAATGGCCGTCTGCGGGACGAATGCCTCAGCGAGCATTTGTTCGCCGACCTGCGCCAAGCCCGGGACCTGCTCTCTGCCTGGCGCGAGGACTACAATCCTCATCGCCCACACACGAGCCTCGACGGGCTCATTCCGTGAGAGCATCACCAACGGTTAGTAAAAGACCCAGACCTGAACAGAGCTAACTCAAAATAGCGGACTAAGGGGAGCAGGTCAGCGAAAAGCCCTTATGGCATGAGATTTTCCTTATTGTGATACCAATCAAACCCGCTTGCTCCGCCTCCGAGAGGAGTGCCCGCGTACATGCACCAACGATCAGAGCTGACCTTGCCGTACTCCTTTAGATAGGTAGCATAAACGTACGCCATTTCGTGATCTACGTCGGTTGCAAGAAAAGCTTTTAACTTGCGTCTCCCGCGCTCTGTTAGAAACGCACGCCCTCCATCAGGTTCGGCAGATAGCTTGCACTTGATAACTATGAGCCGCCGCTTTTTCGCAACGCCAGCTTGCTCTTTAGAAAGCCAACCATACCAAACGAGTAAAAAGGGCAGAACAAGATCATTGCTTAGACCGAGGGCAGAAAGTTGGCCATTTATTGGGGACACGAATCACTCCTATTTTGGGAGTGCCTGACTAACCAACGTATTGCACCCTGTCGAGCACGATTGGAGCAAAACATTGGCAGGCGCCGCGCACACGGAGACATACTTGGTTTTCCGCAAAAAATTGATCGAAAGCCGGAAGGCTGCAGCACTTTCACAAGCTGAGCTTGCGAAAATGCTAGGAAAGCCTCCTTCTTACGTAGCCAAGTATGAGTTGGGAGAACGTCGTTTAGATGTGGTCGAGATGTGCGTCATACTGAAATGTATTGGGACCAATCCTTGTCGGTTTCTCCAATCTATTTTTGAAGTCGCACCAACGTCTTTACGCTAGCGTAACGCTTCGATCGTTAAGCGTCCGCTGCCTGACGCCAGCACCCCGGGGGACAGATTTGAGAATTTGAACGACGGAGTGTTTTTGGTTCATCGTAGCTTTTAAGGAGCGAAGATGAACAAGAAGCCCGGAACATCGAAAGACGCAGCTAACAAGCTGGTCAAGAACTTCCGCCGTAAGACCGCCAGACCTACTCGGCGGAGGAGATAATCAGAATGGTTTAGCCGGATTGCGCGGGGAGGAAAGCATCTCGGCGTTATGTCGCCGCAAGGGCATCTCTGACAGCCTGTACTGCACTTGGTCGAAGGAATTCCTTGAGACTGGAAATCGTCGTCTTTCCGGCGAGACAGCGCGTCAGGCGACATCCCTGAGGTAAAGGAGTTGAGATCGGAAGCCATGGCTCTGAAAGAATGCGCGGCCGACCTAACACTCGAGAACCGTCTGCTCAAAAAAGCATGACAGGGGCTGGGCAGTTCGAGGAATGAGGTATCCAGCAAAGCAGATACATTCAGCATGATGTGGAGGATGAGATACATTCGGCCTGATGCGGGGGATGAGGCGGCGGTCCAGTCCAACGACACGGTATTCTTCGTGCAATCGTTTGACGACCGCCGCCCCGAGGTATCCGCTTGAACCGGTGACGACGATGACTGGCTTGTCGGACTCCTTCATTGCCAGTCTCCTGCTTTACTTGCGCAGATACTTAACCAGCGCTGCGATCACCAAAATGAGGATCACGATGATCAAAAGCCAGCCGATCCCCATCCCAAACATCATCCCGCCGCCCATCATATCACCGTCCATCATCTCATTTCCCTATCTATTGCTGGTCGAAACTAACCCTATACGAAGACAACCCCTTTCCAGTGCGGGAGAGTTCCAAGTTAATTTCAGCCGATCTGTCCCAGCACCGGAAAGGTTTCCAAGAGCCACCATGAGAAAGCGCTGAGCTGTCCGGTCATCATAGTGACACCCATAACGATCATAATCCCCCCCGCCACCTGATGGAGCCGTCGCCCGACAGAGCCGATGGCACGCAGACGGGCCGCAACCTGCTCCGTAAAAGCCGCAACGATGAGGAATGGCACTCCAAGGCCGGCTGAGTAGACAGCCAACAATCCGATCCCTTCAGATACTGTGGCGCTGGCAGCACTTGCTGTTAGGATCGCACCCAGGATCGGTCCGATACATGGGGTCCAACCAAAGCCGAAAGCAAGGCCCAGAACGTAGGATGCCACCGGCTGCCCGCCGGGAAGGTCAATGTCGAAACGCATGTCACGTTCCATGGCCTGAATTCGGGCGGCCCCGAGCACGAACAGCCCAAAAAGGATTACGATTGCGCCGCCAATCAGGTTTAACTCGAACCGCCAACGCAGGAGCACTTGCCCCAGAGCCGTTGCCGAAGCCCCGAGCCCTATGAAAATCGTCGAAAACCCCAATACGAAACAGAAACTTAACCAAACCGCTTGTTTGCGGCTGCGATGCGCCCCAGTAACCCCAGTTCGTCCCGCGATATAGGAGACATAGCCCGGGACCAAAGGTAAGACGCAAGGTGACACAAAGGAGATTATCCCGGCAAGCAAAGCCGCTATGAGCCCGAGAGAGGAAACATCAAGCATCAGGCAAGCCCACCTTCCGGGAGGAATGCCTAACCGCGCCGAAGTAGGCCGCGAGGGGAACGAAGATCCATTGCAACATAGGGGTTAGCCCGGCGTCGATGATCGGAATGACCGGCATGATCTCGCGGTAGGCCCATGCTTCGCGCAATTCGATATTTAGCCATTCGCTGAAAACCGTGTAGCCAAGCCCCATCACCAACATTGCGCCTAAAACAGGATATACCCGCCTCTGCGGCCAAGAGCCGGTGCCAAAGAAGAACAGGGCAAGCAATAGGCTGCTCATGGCGATCAGTAGATCGCCTCCGGTGCAATGCACGGCAGCAAAGATAATCTCACCCCACGTCCCCTCAACCCAGATGGTATAAAGTGGAATATGTCCTGCCTCCCAAATGAGATGCCCCAGGAAGGTGATTACGGCAAAACGCCGAAGTGCGGAAAGCCAATGGGGTCCCGTGATCGTGCTGTAAGATTTCATAAGAACCATCCAGTCATTCGCTGCCAGAAGCTGGGTTCAGCATGAGGATGGGTGTTGGTCAGCCCATTGATATAGAGCAAGAGGTTAAGCGGCTCAAAATCAGCGCCGTGAAAAATGCCGACCTGCTGGCCTGCGCGGTTCAGCAGGTGGACCTGAGGGGTTAGGTCTTTCCGTTCGCTTACCCCAGCGAGAGCAGCGTTTGCATGACTAAGTTTTTCAGGGTCTGGCGTCCGCGCGAATATCCTGTTCTGCGTAGCGGGACCGCTTTGCGGCTCGTCGCTAAGGGTAACAAAGACCACCATATCGCGCATCGCGCTGGAGTTGAGCGCAGTGAGCGTTTCGGTGAGCGTAGCTTGTTGTGCCTCACAAGGATCGCCACAACCTTCGGGCACAAAGCTCAGAACCACGATCTTTCCCCTCAAAGCATTGAGGGATGTGCTTTCATGCGCCGCCCCTATCCAAGCGAGGTCTGGTGCGTCGCCGGGCAAGATCGGTTCGAAGGCGGCTTCCTTGGCAGCCATCACCTGATTATGGTTCTCACCCGGATGATCGGCAAAAACCGGTGAGGCCAAAAGTAGGCTGGCAACAAGTAAGAGGGCGCTGCGCCATGTGGTGGGGGTGTATTTTTGGGTCATTGGGTCCGTTTCTCTTTCGCGATACGCATGGAGATTTGTTCGGCCATCTCCTCAGCTGGTTGCGCGCTTTCAAGAAAAACAGCGTCAAACTCACCCTTGCGGTTCATCAGGTAAATATGGCCGGCGTGGGCCATCATGTATCCGTGGGGCGCCGTTTCTGCGGGAATTTTCTCGTTGTAAACCTTGAAGGCCTCGGTCGCCTCGGCGATTTGGTCCTCGCTTCCGGTCAACCCGATCAGATTCGGGTGAAAATTCGCGACATACTCCTTCAGAACCGAAGGCGTATCGCGCTCTGGATCGACCGTCACGAAGAGCGGAGCAATCTCATCAGCTTCAGGGCCCAGCAGTTCCAGCACGTTACCCATATATGCCAAGGTGGTTGGACAGATATCTGGGCAGTGGGTGAAGCCAAAAAACACAAGCTGCCAGCGGCCTGCGTAGTCCTTTTGGCTAACGACCTGACCGTTGTGGTCGAGCAACGAGAATTCTGAACGGATGTCAGCGTCGCCGCGATAGACCGCTTGGCCGGCAGGAACGTGGTCCGGGCGCAGCAGGGCAAGGCCCGCAACAAGCACGGCGGCAGCGATAGCACTCGCCCACAGGGCAATGCTTAGCCGACGACGGGCCGGCGTAATCTTAGTCATGATACTTCTTTCAATAGAATGATCCGCCCGCCAGTCAGACGGGCGGACCGAGGTTCAGCCCTTTTGATCTTCGCCATGCGCAGAATTCATGTGGTCGGTCATGGACTGCATCATCTCTGTGCAGGCTTCCATCATCGGCCCCATATCAGACATCATTTTCATCATGGGCATCATGTCTTCCATACCCTTCATGCCTTCCATGTTTTTCATGCCGGACATCTCGCCGTTCATGCTGTGACCTTCGGCCATCGGCATATCGTCCGTTTCTGGATTTGCATCTTGTGCCTGAGCGATGGGAGCGGCCAACATCATGCCGGTCAGGGCAGCAGCCGTGATTTTCATTTTGTAAGTCATGCCAGTTCCTTCTTGGGTTGAGTGTTAGTCTGTCGTGGTGTCCGGCTTGATTGTCGGATCGTTTTTAGCGCAGCCGGCAGAGCCGCCGCGCATGCAAAGCCCCAGAGCGCACATAGCGGCACAAGGGGCGAGGCTAAGGATCAAAGGTGCCGCACCAACAGCAGTCAGCCAGTCCCAGTTGAGCGCAGCGCCGCCACCGATAGCGGCAAAGCCAGTCAGCATGAGGGTCTGTCGCCGCGAAGGCATGGGGATCGCACTTGCTGGCCTGTCGTTGTTTGAAATTTGGGTCACTGTTGGGTTCATCCTTTAGAAATGACGCGTTTGATTTGAGAGATTACCGCTGGGCTGTCCCAATCGGCCGGTCCCACTTTGCGGGCGACTTCGCGGCCTTCGGCGCTAACAAGAAGTGTCGTCGGCAAGCCGACAACGCCAAGAGCCATCATCGCCCTCAATTGATCCGAGGCGTAGAGAGCGAGATGCTGAATGCCGATGTCGGAATAGAATGCGCGGACGGTGTCGAAACCACCCCTGTCGATCGACAAGGCGAGCACATGAAACTCTGGCCCGCCAAGCTTTGCCTGTAGTCTGTCGAGGGTTGGCATCTCATCACGACAAGGGGCGCACCATGTCGCCCAGATGTTAAGCAACACCGTGCTTCCCCGGAAATCTGCCAAAGTCAGGTCCCGGCCCCTCCCGTCGGTGATCGGCGGCGAGAGCATTGGTAAGGGCGCGTTGTGCTCGGCCATGACCGGACGCGCCGCAGCCGGCGTGGCCCCGAGCGCCAGTGCGCCGCCAAGAAAACCGCGCCGCTTCATGCCCCCTGCTCCTGTTGCAAACGCCGCACCACTGGAAGAATGTCGTTTTCCAGAGAGTGCCGGTTGAAGGGGCCAACATGTTTGTAAGCAATGCGCCCTTTTGAATCGATCACAAAGGTTTCCGGCACTCCGTAAACGCCCCAGTCAATAGAGGCCCGGCCAGAACTATCCGCACCGATCCGGTCATAGGGATCGCCGAGTTCTGCGAGAAACCTGCGTGCAGCGGCTGGCTTGTCCTTTAGATTGATGCCGTGGATTGACACGCTGCCGGTCTGAGAAAGCTCCACCAGCAGCGGCATCTCGACCCGGCATGGCACGCACCAGGAGGCCCAGACATTTACGAGTGAAACTTCGCCGCGGAGATCTGATGTCGACAAGCCGTTTTCGCGTCCTTCGATTGGCGGCAAATCAAACTCTGGTATGTCCCGGCCGATCATGGTGCTGGGAAGGCTGTCTTCATTGTTAAACAGTCCCCATAGGAAAGCCGTCGCGATGGCCGCGAAGACCGCCGCAGGAAGCGCGGCGATCAGAAGGGACCATCGCCACTTGGGCGCAGCTTGATCCTGGTTGCTCATGATCCTTCCTCGTTCTTCGAGGTGATCTCGGCCTGATAATTGCGTTCACGCTCGGGCCATGTGCTCTTGATATAGCCAAGGATCGCTGTGATTTCCGCGTCACTCAGAATGCCCTCGAACACGGGCATGTCGCTTTCATAACCCGGCACGACCGAGGCCAGCCCGTTCTTGGTAATGTCGAAAAGCTGCTGATCGGCATGGTGCCATGTATGGCCCGTTTCATCATGCGGCGGCGCGGGCATGCGACCATTGTCGAGCCGCCTGCGCCAGTCCGGTTGGCCCTCGAGGTCTGCGCCGTGGCAGGAGGCACAGTTCCCCGCATAGAGGTCAGCGCCCTGATCGAGCATTTCCGCATCCACAGGCACGCCAAGCACGGTGAGCGCCGGGGGGGCGTCTTCCTTCCCCCCGGCCCAGACAGCAACCGCAGCGGCGCCCGTGATGCCAACCACAGCGGCTACGATCAACGCTCTCATGCCGAGCGCCTCAGGTATTTGACCAGAGCCAACACGCCCAGAACCAGCACCGCCAGCACCAAAAGGAACAACAGGCCGCAGCCGATCATCATTCCGGCCGACATCGGCCCATTCATCATAGATCCGTTCATCATTTCCATCATTCCATCCTCACTCATTTGAATACACAGCCACGCCGTCCTCGCCGAAGGCATAGGTCTTGAGGGTGCCACTCTTGCCAGCCATGCCGGGTGCGTTGGTGGGCATACCTGGCAGCGTGATGCCGGTGATTTCGGGGCGTTCAGACATTAGGCGTTGAATGATCTCCACAGGGACCAGACCATTGATGTAATAGCCATCGACCTCAGCGAGGTGGCAACCGAGCCCCTGTTCAGGCACGCCAACTTCGACAGAGCGCTTGTCGAAATCGGGGTCGTCAATACGGGTGACATGATAACCGTTCTCTTCTGCATAATCGGCATAGGCGTCACAGCAGCCACAGGACGGATCGCGCCAAATGGTCATCTGGCGGTCAGCCGGAACGGTGATCGCAGCGGTATCCGTGTCAGGCGCTCTGTCGCTTTCGGCCAGGCCGAAGGTGGCAAAACCAATGAAGCCGGCGGCTGTGATTGCGGCAACCGTGCCGAGGGTGAATTTACTGTTCAATTTTTGTCTCCTTCAAAGATGTCGAGAGTGTCGAACGTCAGACCGCCATCGCGGCTGATAGAAAGATTGCCGTCGCGAACGACGGTCAGACGCTGAGGATCGGCAGGATCGACAGCCAGTGCGTCGATTTTCCCATCAGCAACCAGCGACCAATTCACGCCAGCGTCTGCCGAAGCCCAAAGGCCCCTTTCGAGGCCGGCGTAGAGTAGCTCCGGTGCTTTGGGCGAGAGCGCGAGATGTGGGACTGGCTGCCCTACAGGCAGCGGTGTCTTGGGCGGCAGCGCTTCACCCTCGACCAGAGCATCCATGGCATTGCCCGCCGTCACATCCTGCCAGCGGCAAAAACAATCGGGCACGCGGGTTAGTCCTGCCTCAGTTCCGGCATAGAGCCAGATGCCGCCCATGCCAGTAGGATTTCCCACAGAAATGAGCGTGAACACCTCCTGCTCAGCTCCGTTCAGATAGGGCCGGTCCATCACGAACTCCCAGCTTTCCCCGGCGTCTTCGCTGCGCCAGAGCCCGTCACCCGCAAGCGCAGCATAGAGCAAATCTGGCTCAAGGGCCGCTTGGGTCAGAGCAGTAACCCGGACTGGAGGCAAACCTGCACCTGCGTTGGTCCACGTGCGCCCGCCGTCGCGGCTGCGCAAGAGGCCGGTTGGCTCGACCGCCGCAAAGAGACTGCCCGAAGCCTCGGGGTGGCTGGCGATCGCGGTGACTGTCTGATCAAGTGGCCGTTCGCTTATTTGATTTGCGGTGGAGACGCGCCAGAGAGCATGCTCAGACGCGACGATCAATGAGTTGCCGTCGTATCCGAGGGCCCGGATCGAAGCCCCCTGAGTGGTTGCATATGACACATGAGGTAGGGTCAGCGCCGCACCCATGGCGGCGAGTCCGCTGGACAGCATGCGTCTACGCGAAATATCGCGCGATTGATAAAGTGACATGAAGGTCGTTCCCGAAAGTGACGGATAAGGTCGATCGCTCTGCCGTCGCTTGGCAGCAGACAACGCGAGACCGGGCCGTCACGCTTCGGTGCGGCCGGTCAACTCAGGAAGGTGGTTCTTGGTGGGAAAGGATCAGACCCGGGATTAAGCCCGGCAAGGCTGAGATCCGCAGGCGCAGGCATGAAGAAGCGCTGAATGCTCTCTATGGGTGACTGATGCATCTGCGAAAAGATAAAGACAGGTGCCGTGCAATCGATGTCGCAGACAACCTCGCTCTGCTCCCCCGGCAAACAAGCTGCGCAGGCTTCTTCCTCATCACTTGTCGAGGATGCGGTCATGCCGGACATCTCCATCGACATGTTCGCCGCCGCCAGATCATGCGCCAACACACCCGTTAGCAGAACGAGTGATAGGCAGAACGTGGCAAGGCGAAGCAGAATGCGCATGACGGTGATATAGGAGCACGTCGTTGAAATGTCGATCCTTGGTCGAAAAAGGAAAGCGGAAGAATGGCGGAATGCGCTCATATGGGCGGGACGCTGCTCAAGGCGGCGCGCAGCCTTCGCGAGTTCGGCTGCCGCTCAATCTGTGCCGGTTCCTTCGCCTTTACTCTTTCGCCGATCCGCATGACCGAACAGTGATGCATTCTCATGCGCATTGCCGAGGGTTTCAAACTCAAGGCTTGAATGGGTGATGCCAAAGTCGTCTGCCAATATTCCTTTGAGGGTATCTTTTGCAGATTCAAGGTCCTCGAGACCTGTTCCCTCCAAAACCACATGACAATCGAGTGCGACCTCATGTTCCTGCATTTGCCATAGGTGAACGTGATGCACATCGCGCACACCCTCGACGTTCGTCATCGCTTCAACCACCGCACCCGCATCCATGTCGGGCGGGCTGCCCAGCATCAGCATACGTATAGGATCGCCGATCTCAGTTAGAGCGAGGTATAGGATATAAAGGGCAATGCCGATGGTGATGGCCGGATCAACCCACCGAAGATCGTAAAGGATGATCAGGATGCCGCCGATGATTACGGCAACTGAAGCCAAAGCATCCGATAAATTGTGCAGGAACAGCGCTCTGATGTTCACGCTGCCCTTTTGCATTGAGTAGGTCAGCAGCGCCGTAAGAGTGTCGACTACAAGCGCGACCCCGCCCAAAATCACGACAGTCCAACCCGCCACTTGCGGCGGGTCAATCATGCGCATCCCGCCTTCATAGATCAGGTAAAGCCCGACAAGGATAAGCGTGGTGTAGTTGATCAGGGCGGCAACGACTTCGATCCGGCCATAGCCAAAGGTCATGCGTTCATCCGCTGGACGTCGCGCGATTTTTCGGGCGACGAAGGCGATAACCAATGAGGCCATGTCAGAAAAGTTATGCAGCGCATCAGCAATAAGCGCCAGCGAACCGGCGAAAATCCCGCCGACGATCTGTGCCGCCGTAAGCAGTGCGTTCGCCCAAATCGCAATGGATACCCTGCGATCACCATTCTCGGGATCAATATGGGCGTGATCGTGAGCCATCGGCCGCGCCTCTTTCTGTTGGCCTGATTAGAACGCGGTCCAACACCGCGTTCTAATCTTTTCCATTGGCAAAAACGGAAAGCCCTTATCCGGATGAACCGTTGGGCTCATTGAGCTGTCAGCAGCAGCCCGATTTCTCCTTGGGTTGCGAAACTTCTTCCACCAACTCCGCGGTCTCCGCCCCGCTGGCCTCTCGGGCGACGTCCGCTTGGGCGACGACGCCACAGCATTTACCACTTTCGTCGGTGACCACACTACGCCGAACCTGTTTTTCTTCCATCTTGTTGCAACAGCTTTCAACGTCGTCGTCAGCAGACACGGTCAGAAGGTCGTTCGACATGATTTCTGAAACCGGCGTCTCGACCGTCTTGCCCTGCGCAACGGCACCACAGCAGATATCGCGGTCCGTCACGATGCCAACGGGCTCACCGGCGTCATTAAGCACCGGAATGGAGCCGACAGACTTTTCAGCCATAAGGGCAGCGGCTTCCTGAATCGAAGTATCGGGGTCGCAGCAGGTGGGATTGCTCGTCATGATGTCCTGAACTTGCATGATCTTGCTCCTTGCTTTGGTTGACACAGTGCAAACCAAAAGATGGACATTGAGGTTCCTGTCACCATACTTTGCAGCAAGTTTCAGCGCAGTGCCCTATGCAGCGTCGTAATGCGAAAACACTTTTGTGCTGCCGTCCCTAAAGATTAGAAAGACCTCATAGGCTTCGCGTTCATCTTCTGACCCCATACCTGGTGAGCCATAGGGCATCCCCGGCACGGCAAGGCCGATGGCATCCGGGCGCTCGGCCAGCAGTTTGCGGATGTCGGCGGGCGGAACGTGACCTTCGATCATATAGCCTTCAATCTCGCCGGTGTGACACGAGGCCATGTTCTGCGGGATGCCGCTGTCCAACTTGTGCCGGATCATCAGCGTCCCAAGGCTGCGTTCAGTGGTTACGGCAAAACCGTTTTTTTCCAAGATGTCGATCCAAGCCGAACAGCACCCGCAATTGGGATCTTTCATCACGTGGATGGTAGGCTTTTCTTCAGCCCAAACTGCGAATGGCGCAGCGACGAATGAGCTCGCGGAACAGGCCAGAAGGCGGCGGCGTGTGAGGGTCATGTGAAATCCTTCCAAGGTTTTTCCTAAATCGGACAGGATATGAGCGAATTACAGTCGTTCGCTTGATCAGATAGACAGCGTAGAAAGGCCAGAAGAAAAACAATCACAGCGCGCTAAACTGTCATTACCCCTCCGGTCAAGCCCACGTCCCTACCTAATCGTCATGGCAAACAGCCTTATGATGTTCACCATGTGCGTCTTTCAGTATTCCGACACCGCCCCAAGCAGCAATGCCAGCAACAATAACGCCAACAATAAGGTCGGGCCAATTCGCTCCAAGCCAAGCCACGAGTAAGCCTGCGGCAATAATGCCGAGATTGGCGGCGAAATCGTTCCAGCTGAATGTGTTCGCCGCGCGGATGTTCACATCTGGATCGCGAATACGTGCCAACAGCCAAACGCAGAGCGCGTTAATGCCCGCCGCGACCAGTGCCATGATGATCATGATTATGCCAAGAGGATCCGATCCGCCAACGTAGCGACGCCAAGCATCATAAAGGATGCCGACGGCGAAAAGGATCAGCAGGCCGCCCGAAACATTCGCCGCTCCACGCTTCCACTTCGCGGATCGGGACAAGGCAAAGAGACTGATCCCGTAGACAAAACTATCTGATAAATTGTCGAGACCATTGGCGATAAGGGCGGTTGAATCGCCAAATGCGCCCGAGATAAAGAAGGCGATAGCCAACCCGATGTTCAGCCCCAGAACGATCCAGAGTGTGCGTCTTTCCGATGCATTCTTCTGCTCTACCATGCGCTATTCTTAATCCCAGAACTTGCAGAATTGCAAACTCAAACGACGAGCTATTATTCCGGAGTTCTTTCGTCTTTCCAGATTTCGCTTGAGCCGAACGGGCCCATTTCTTAGTGATCATGCGGTGCGGCTGTTGCCCCTAGCAAACAAATAACGGTGCCGAGCAGTTCCCGGCTGTCAGGCCTACTTTTGCCCACCACATCCACACAACCGAGGCCGCTATATGGACGCCACCATAAGCTGTAAATGTGTGTCCCGCGGCGACAGCTTCCACCTGCGCCTAGAGCCATCCGAACAAGGCTAGGACAGCAGCAGTGCCAGGCGAAACCCAAAGTGCCAACAGGCCTAGATAGCGAAACACCCTGCGATTTCGGCAAGCGCCGCGATCGGATAGACAAACGCAACGGGCATCTTAGCCGCCGATCTCTTCATGGTTTGTCAGGCATTCGGAGTGGTCTCTCAACACCTCTAACACACGGCAGTCAGCGGTCTGCCCGCCACTGCACTCATGCACCATACGTTTCAATTCCGTGCGCAGCGCCTCCAGGCGAGCCAGTCGATGCTCAACTTGCTTAAGCTGCCGGCGGGCAATCGCATCGGCCTCCGCGCAAGATTTTCCCGGGTGATCGCTGAGGTCGAGCAGTTCGCGGATCGCATCCAACGAGAACCCCAGTTGCCGCGCGTGCCGGACGAACGACAGGCGGTCAAGCTCGGCATCACCATATCGTCGCTGGCCGCCTTCAGTTCTGCCGGGTTCTGGCATGAGCCCGATCTGCTCATAATACCGGACTGTCTGCACTTTTGTACCAGTCTTTTTTGCAAGCGTCCCAATGGTCAACATTTCAGGCTCTCCACATTAGCTACAGAGGGTGTAGCTTTAAGTGGCAGACATCACAAGATTCACCACCTCCTCACAGGTCCGTGATTGCCAGCCAATTAGCGACAATCGCGCTTGAACCTACAGCTGCTAGAAGTTGTAGACACCTCCAAAATATAGAATCAAGTTCGGGCGTAGCGGTGTGAGGCTTCCAGGTTTTCAGAAGGTATCGAAGGTGTTGGCGGGCGTGGCGGCGTTCGTTCTCATCTGGCTGTTGCTGTGGTTGGACTACCGTGCCGACCTTGCCCGCACAGAGAGTGAACCACCGTTTTTTGCTGATTTCGAACTGACCGATCATCGCGGGATGGTCCAAACGGAGGAAGATTTCAAAGGTCGCTGGATGTTGGTCTTCTTCGGCTTCACCAATTGCCCCGACGTCTGTCCGACAACACTGTCCGAAGTCGCGGCCGTGATGGAGGGTCTGGGCGATGAGGCGGCAATGGTTCAGCCGATTTTCATAACGATCGATCCCGAGCGAGATACGCCGGCGGCTTTAGCAGAGTACGTGCCCTTGTTCGACGCAGGAATCATCGGGCTGACCGGCACGCCGGAGCAGATCGCCGCAACATCCGAGACTTTCCCAATTTTCTTTGAGCGGATCGAGGAGGCTACTGCGCCGCGTGGATACACGATGGGTCACACGTCGCACCTTTTCCTTTTCGACAAGCAGGCAGGCTTCGCGGATTCCTGGCCCTATGGCACGCCCGCCGAAGAGATCCTCGCCGATCTGAAAGAGAGGATCTGATCGTCATGCCCCGACTCTCCGGAGAAACAGCCCTTGGCCTAGCGTGGATCATTGCGCTTATCTCATCGCTTGCCGTGCTCTTTATTGGCGAGGTGCTTGGTCAAACGCCTTGCATCCTTTGCTGGTTCCAGCGCGCCTTCATGTTCCCCTTGGCCATCGTTCTTGGGCTCGGGTTGTGGTGGCAGGATTCCCGCGTGGGGCGCTATGGCGTTGCACTGGCGCTTGGGGGGGCGGCGGTGGCGATGTATCACATCGGCCTCTATGTCGGTCTGATCCCCGAGGCGATCCAGCCCTGCACGGCGACTGGCCCCTCTTGTATCGACGACAACCAGTTGGTCTCCGGGATTCCGATTCCGCTGATGGCGCTTGTCGCCTTCACGATTATCGGGGTGCTGTCGGCCCTTTCACTGAAGGAAGAATAAACATGAATCGACGCGGCCTCGTTCTATCCGTTCTGGCTGTTGGTGCCGCAGGTTTTGGCGGCGCGGCTTGGTATGCCACCCGCCCCCAACCCATGGCAGAGGCAGTCCCTGTCGCGCCAGAAGTGAACGATGTGCTGATCCGGTCCTATTCCCCGATCCTTGGCCCCGAAACGGCACCTGTCACGATTGTCGAGTTTTTCGATCCAGCTTGCGAGGCCTGCCGCGCCTTTTATCCCGTGGTCAAGGATATCATGACTGAGCACGGTGGTGCGGTCCGTGTCGTCATTCGATATACTGCCTTTCACGGGAAAGCTTCAGTGGAAGCGATCCGTGTTCTCGAAGCTGCGCGGATGCAGGATGTGTTCGAACCCGTGCTGGAAGCGGTCCTGCGCGAGCAGCCACGATGGGCGTCCCATGGCACTCCAGCACCGGGTTTGATCCTTGAGATTGCCGCAAGCGGTGGTCTGGATGTCGAAGCTGCTCGAACACAGATGCTGGCCCCCGGTGTCGTGGCAGTGCTCAATCAGGACCGCGCTGATGTCGAAGCGGTAGGCGTGCGACAAACGCCCACGTTCTTCGTCAACGCCAAGCCATTAGACCCGTTCGGTGAGGCCGAACTGCGGCGACTGGTCGCTGCAGAAATTGCGGTCAGCCAAAGTTGATGCTCGGATAGATAAAGGAGAATCTGTCATGATAGAGCTACCTTATATCAAGGGCTTGACTCTTTTTTTGCTGCTCTCGGGCATGTCGACTCCGACATTTGCCGGTTCGGAGGACGTCATCGTAGTAAACGCGTGGTCCCGTGCTTCGATTGGTATAAACCGACCGGGCGCGGCATATTTCACTATACATAACGCAACTGAAGACACAGTCACGCTGACCGGACTTACAACACCACTTGCCACGATGCCCGAGATCCATGAGACGAAAACCAACGCTGCAGGCGTCAGTTCAATGTCACCTGCAGACGACATCACGATCGGGCCGGGCGAAAGCGTGGCATTGGAGCCGGGCAGGCTGCACGCCATGCTCATGAAGCTGCAAGACCCGATGATCGAAGGCGAGACCTTCCCGCTGACACTGACTTTCTCGGACGGTGGCGAAGTGACTGTTGAGGTCCCAATTCTGGGGATCGCCGCGCGCGGGCCGGGAAGCTGATGCAGCGTCGGCAATTGTTCCAATACGGTGCAGGCGCTCTGGCTATGATGCTTGGTATCGGCTGGTGGCGCGTGGATGGTCCCGGCGCTCCGAAACCTACTGGCCAAAGGCCGCTCCCCCTAACGGCGATGGATTTCCGACTGACCGATCACGAAGGCCATGAAGTGGGCCCAGAAACCCTGATCGGACGGCCGACCATGGTGTTCTTCGGGTTCACCTACTGCCCGGATGTCTGCCCCACGACGTTATCGGATATCTCAGGCTGGCTTGAAGATCTCGGAGACGAAGCCGCGCAGATGAACGTGGTCTTCATCACGGTCGATCCGGCGCGTGACACGGTCGAGGCCATGGCCGAATATGTCGGCTATTTTCATCCGGCCATTCGGGGTTGGACCGGGACGGAAAACCAGATTACCCGCGCTACAGAAGGGTTTCGGGCTTCGTATGAGCGCGTCCCGACCGAGGGAGGTGACTACACGATGAACCATACGGCAAGCATATTTCTTTTTGGCGCCAACGGTGAGTTCGTCACCATGATTGACCACCACGAGCCAAGAGAATTCGCAGTACCGAAGATCCGACGTGCGTTGACAGAAGATGTAGAGATCACAACATGAGAATAAGAGTTGCCTCGGTAGCCCTGGTAGGCGCCTTTTCGATGACTGCCATCGCCACCTTAGGGTGGTGGTCCAAAGAACCGGTGCCCCAATCGATTGCCGAAGCAACGCATTGGGCGCCTGCTGCAGTTTTGGAACCGCGACTTGCTGATAGCGTCATGACGGTTCCCAAAACCACACAAGTCGGCGGAGCGCGCAAAATCCTAAACGTCCCTCTCTTGCAGCCTGACGTCACCGAAACCGCCTTGCCAGCAATTGAACCGCCCTTGGTGACTTGGACGCGTCAAATCGCGTCGGGTGAGACGTTGGATGCAGTTTTAGCGAACGCCGGCGTTGCCGCACACGCCCGTGCGGAGATCGCTCTGGCACTTGGAGTGGAATATGATCTGCGCCGATTGCGCCCAGGCCATGAGATCACCGTGATCTCAAACGCGGACGGCAATCCGAAGCGCGTAGAACTGGCCATTGACGATGGAGTGCGGATCGAAACGGTTTTTGGTGAAGAGCTTCTTACGCGCGTATTGGAACCAGACCCTGAAGTGGTGATTTTCGCAAGCGAGGCGGTGGTTGAAAGTTCGATTTCCGCAGCGTTGGACAAGGCAAAGATACCTGCTCGCTTCGCGGTCGATCTGGCACAGATGCTGGGCGGCACAATCGATTTTCGACGTGAACTCTCCGGGGGTGAGAGGATGCGTCTCCTTTGGCGCGAGGCGCGAGAAGGAAACAAAAGGATTGGCCAGCCCGAGCTTGCCTTTGCCGCATTGGACCTTGCTGGATCGGTCTATGAGATCGTCTGGCCGGATGACGGCAGCGGTCAAGCGACGATCTATGTGGATGGAGAGGTCCTGCGTGTCTTTGCCCAACCGGTGGAAGGAGCGCGGCTGAGTTCCGTCTTCGGCCGTCGCACGCACCCGGTCTATGGGAATGTACGCATGCACACCGGCGTCGACTTTGCTGCGGCCCGCGGTACGCCTGTAAAAGCAACGGCGCCTGGACGCGTGAGCTTCATCGGACGTCGTGGTGGATATGGCCGGGTGCTGGAGATATCGCATGGTTCCGACACCCTGACACGATACGCACATCTCAGCGAAGTGCCGGACACACTCGAACAAGGGCAGCGCGTGATGGCCGGAGACATGATCGGTCGCGTCGGTGCGACCGGCACCGCGACCGGCCCAAATCTGCATTATGAGGTTCGGGTCGATGGTCGCCCGACGGATCCTCTCTCAGACGACCGACTGGTAGAGGCGGCCGACCGGGATGCGGTTGGCACGGCTGCACTTGAGCGATTGGCTGAGGCTCGCTCGCTACTGGCCGAGAGGCTCACCAGCGAATTTGTGCAGACAACAACGGAAAGGCTTTAATCCATGAAACGACTGGCTCCCGCTCTTGCAGTCACGCTGGCCTTGTTTTCCGCGGCGCAAGCTGTCGCCGATGCGATCCAGATTGATGTCCGGAAGACAAACGGCTGCGGCTGTTGTCTGTCCTGGATGAAGCATCTTGAGGAAAGCGGATTCGCGCCGATAGGCAAGGACATGTTCGGGGGAACTCTTGTGCGATTCAAACTCGACACCGGCGTGCCTCAGCGCATGGTATCCTGCCATACGGCTTTGGTCGGCGGCTACGTGATCGAAGGTCATGTACCGGCATCAGACATCCAGCGTTTGTTGGATGAGCGTCCCGATGCAGTGGGGGTGGCGGTGCCGGGTATGCCCTATGGCTCGCCGGGCATGGGACCGGAAGATGATCGCGAGGGCTACGATGTCTTTTTGATCCAGGGCGATGGGTCGACCGAAATCTTTAGCAGCTATTTGGCCGCTGACTGACGTATCGGCGGGAACTCAGCGCTTGGAACCCTTGTCCCCAATAACTCTCGGCTTTCTTGGAAGCCTTGCCGCCGGATCGCTGACAGCGGTCGGGGCGACCCCCGTTCTCTTTGGACGCGTCCCCTCTCGTGCCACGCGCGATTTGCTGCTTGGCTTCGCGGCGGGTGTCATGCTCGCTGCTTCATTCTTTTCGTTGATCATTCCGGCTCTCGACGCAGCCGAAAGACAGTTCGACAACGGTGCTCTCCCGGCAACCATCGTTTGTGTTGCGATCTTGCTTGGCATGGGGGCGGTCGCTCTGATGAATGAACGACTGCCGCATGAACATTTCAAAACGGGGCGAGAAGGGCCCGCCGCCGCATCTCTGCGCCGCGTCTGGCTCTTCATCATAGCGATCACGATCCACAATTTTCCCGAAGGGCTTGCCGTTGGTGTCGGGTTTGGGGCTGATGGTTTCTCAGGTGGCTTGCCGCTCGCGATTGGCATCGGGCTGCAAAACGCGCCCGAGGGCCTCGCCGTAGCGGTCTCATTGCTTGGTGAGGGGTATTCCAGGCGCCGTGCGTGGGGGGTTGCCGCCCTGACAGGTCTTGTCGAGCCGGTAGGCGGGCTTCTTGGCGCTGGCATCATCGGCATCTCGCAGCCCCTGTTGCCATGGGGCCTCGCCTTCGCCGCCGGGGCGATGCTCTACGTAATCAGCCACGAAATCATTCCCGAAACCCACCGATCCGGCCATCAAAACAGGGCGACTTTCGGTCTCGCGGTCGGCCTCGTGATCATGTTGTTCCTAGATGTATGGCTGGGGTGATGAGATGAAACAGTCCCATTTCCAAGGCTTCATTGCGGCTGGAACTGCTTTTCTTGTTGATCAGGTGACAAAAGCAATCGTCGTCGCTAATGCGACAGATTTGAGCGCCGGAATTCCGGTCTTTCCCAGTTTTAATCTTATTTACTTGCGCAACGATGGCGTGACATTCGGACTGCTTGGTGGAGCACCATGGTGGGGCCTTGCGACCTTGGCCCTAGCCATCTGCGGCTGGTTGACCGTCATGCTGGTACGCACTGACAACCGGGTTGAGGCTATCGCCTATGGTGCGATCATCGGTGGTGCGCTCGGCAACGTCCTCGACCGCATTCGATTTTGGGGTGTGACGGACTTCCTCGATTTCTACGTCGGCTCCACGCATTGGCCCGCCTTCAACATGGCGGATGTGTTCGTGGTCGGTGGCGTGGGGCTGCTGCTCTTAGCACCGTGGTTAGCCGCTAAACTTCAGACTGGCCCATGATGACGGGTTGGCTGCAATTGACTGGCTGCAGCCGTTGCTTTCCCCTGCGATCAGGGATTAGCTTTATGGCGGGCGGTTTAACGGTTTTAACCCTTCCACCGTTCTCATGGATCATCGCTGTTCCAGTCGCCTTCTCAGCACTCTTTCTCGTGCTCATGCAGGTTTCCACCGCGCGCGCCTTCGTCATCGGCTGGATCTTTGGAATGGGCCAGTTCCTGTTTGGAATTTCCTGGATTGCCGAAAGCTTTTACGTCGATTCCGAACGTTTCGGTGCCCTTGCGATCCCAGCAGTCGCGGGACTGTCCGCCGGACTGGCCATTTTTCCAGCTATTGCGGCGATGTTATTTGCCACCGTAATGCAGCGCCGTGCTGTCGGCGGCATTACGGCAGGTCTTCTGTTTGCAACGTGTTGGGTTGCCGCGGAATGGCTGCGTGGTCATGTCCTGACGGGGTTTCCCTGGAACCTTGCTGCTTATGCCCTTGTCGAACATGCCCCCCTGCGCCAACCCGCCGCATGGGTCGGAAGTTACGGTCTGGGCTTTGTCACGGTATTTATCAGCATATTGCCAGGTGTGTTCATCGCAGCCGCGCCAAACAGCCGCGCAGCTGTCTTGACGCTCTTTGCCGTCGCGGTGACGGTAATTTGGGGGGGCGGTGTGCTTCGGCTAAATCAGAACGTGCCGCCAACGGACATTGCTTTGCGCATCGTCCAAGGCAATGTGCCGCAAGTCGAGAAGTGGGCGCCGGGCAGCCGCGAACGCACGCTGGAAAAATACCTCGGCTTGTCCGCGCAACCCGGACGCTTCGACCTGCTGCTGTGGCCGGAAACGGCCTTTCCCGGTTTTCTGGACGAAGACGCCTTGGCGCGCAGGCGGTTATCCACGGTTTTGCCAGACGGTAGGATCCTTTTGACAGGTGTGCCTGACCGCGTAGAGAGGGATGGGGGAACCCGATATTTCAACACGGTTCAGGTCTATGACGGCAGCGGCGAAATTCTAACGGGATATGCAAAACATCATCTTGTTCCGTTCGGGGAATATGTGCCCCTGAAAGGTTGGCTGCCGTTCGAGCGTCTGGCCGAAGGTTTGGGTGATTTCACGCCGGGACCAGGGCCACGAACGCTGGCAGTTCCGGGCGCGCCTCTGGTTGCGGTGGCAATCTGTTACGAGATCATTTTTCCGGGCCAAGTGGTCGACGATCTTTTTCGTCCCGACTGGATTTTCAACGCCACAAATGATGCCTGGTTCGGCGCCAGCATCGGGCCCGAGCAGCACCTCGCATCCGCGCGCATGCGCGCTGTGGAGGAAGGGCTACCCGTGGTGCGCGCTGCGAACACCGGGATATCCGCAATTATTGATGCTAACGGCGAGATCGTCGCGCGCCTCGACACTGGGCGAACAGACGTCATAAATGAAAGCCTACCGGCAGCGCGTACGGCTACGCCTTACGGACGTTTCGGCGATTGGACATTTCTGTCGCTCATCTGTGCAGCTTGGACGTTGAGGTTTGCCTTCGGCTTGGCCAAAAAGCGACATAAGTCTTTAAAAACAAACCCAAAGGAACCGTGATGCTAATGTTTGTAGGCTTTATCGGAGGTGCTTTTCGGGGAGGCTATTTAGCCCGGAGCCGCAAAGGGAACTACCTAGACATCCTTCAATATGCGGCAAGCTTCGGCATCGCCCTAGGCCTACTGGGTTTCTTCATCTCAGTGGTTCTCTTACGCATCACTTCCTGACGCGAATTTGGTCTTTGTATCGAATTAAAACTGCCCGCTTCCTAGGGTTGCGTAATGGGAAAATCCCGACGTTCATCGGTACCTATCGACTGGCTGACAATACAAAATGACAGGAGTTGATAATCCCCTTCTTTCTTCTTTTCGACCCGTTTGGATTTGCGGTTTCGCCAGTGTCCATTGTATCCGTCAGTTTGGCCGCATGGTTCTATATGCGCGGCCTCAGACGACCCGTGCGTATCCGCGGAACGATCTCTGTCTGGCGTCCGATCTTGTTCTTCGCCGGCCTTGCTTGCATTCTTGCAGCCATGAACGCACCGCTCGCTGTAATGGGACATACCTTATTCTCAATACATCAGGTCGAACATCTTCTTCTTCGCCTTATCGGCCCCCTTCTCATCGCCGTATCGCAGCCGTGGCGCATCCTGCTATCCAGCCTCGAAAGACGCCGGCGTCAACACTTCAGTGCGCCAGCGAACTCCCGGGGACAAAGTTTCTTAGCGCATCCAACGGCCGCAACTGGGTTGATTGTTGGAGCGCTATTTATCTGGCAGGTACCTGTCATTTACGCACTTGCGCAGCGTATCGCGGCTATCGAAGTGTTCGCTCATCTGGGAATGGTACTAGCAGGGCTCTGGTTCTTTACCATGCTCTTCGATCCCAGAGACCCCCCTGTGGGCGCCAAACGCGGAGCGAGGCTGTTGTCCGCCTTTGTTGTGATCGTAGCAAACATTTTTCTAGGTTCCCTGACGACACTCAAGGAGGTGAGCCTTTACGCATTCTCCCATAGGGAAAGAATTGGATTGATCGATGCGCTGTCCGACGAAACGATCGGCGGCTATACTATTTGGGTCCCGTCTTCGATGGTGATGATCGTCGCGATCATTCTGGTCATGAACGGCTGGGACGCTGCGGAAGTACGTCGCTGGAATACGAGATACGACCTGCTACGCGGCTCGAATTCAGCGGCACTGGAGTTTCCGGAAACCGCCGAAGAATTGCGTCTGAAAGTGGCAAAGACAAACCGCGACATGGGCCGAACCCTCGCCATAGGCGCATTGGTCATGTTCTTGATCGTCATCACAACGGTGGTGACAATTGTCTATGCGCTTTGAACAGAGGACCCACTCAAGGGTTGCGCCTACCTCTTTTCACGCGACCGGCATTTTCGCTGCATGGTCGGCGCAGGTAGGAATATTGGGCGCACTATTTCGTGCTGGCCAAACTCAGAGGACGCGATGGGTTGGACCAGAGTTGAGCATTGATACAAATGCTACCCCGCCAACGTATGACTGCTGACGCTGCAGCCTCCTGAGTCTCGCCTTGCTGAATTTCGAGAGAACTCGATGCTGCGCTACTTGCCGCTCTGAAACTTCTGGAGGGCGTGCTCGAAGGCCTCCAGCGTGGTCGTGCTGACGTGATGCTCGATCCCCTCCGCATCGCGTTCCGCAGTCTCTTCGTCGATTCCCAGGCTGAGAAGAAACGCGACAACGACTCTATGGCGGCGGCGACAGGCCTCGGCCAATTCTCGGCCCGCATCGGTTAGAAATATTGCGCGGTAACGCTCCCGCCGCACCAAACCAGCAGCCTTGAGTCGGGAGATGTTCTTGGTCACTGTTGGAGATTTCACGCCAAGCCGCTCGGCGATTTCGACCGGCCTAGCCTCCCCCCGCAACTCGATCAGCTCTGCGATCAGTTCCACATAATCCTCCGCCATTTCGCTTTCATGTGCTCGGCGCACAGTCGCGAAACCCTTAGCCTGCGCTTCGGGAGCTCTCTCGACAGTCTCGAACGCCTCGCGTTCGTATGATTGTAGCTTCGACATGTCCGGACATTGCAACGAATAACTAAAATTGACAATCTAATTAGCCTAGAATACCTAAGTTAGACGAGTCTAAGTTTTAGCGCTGGAGGCTATGGTGATAAAAAATCTTTCGAGGCTGCTGCTAACCGCTGCAAGCGCGGTCCTGCTGTCCGGACCCGGGGGGGCGACGCCTGTCAAAGAGGCTCCGTGGCTTCCTGAGGCGGCAGCCTATCGGCTGACACTTTTTCTTGGGAATCTCGCGCCAGTGCCTTGGGACGACATCGAGACCGCTTGGACAGAACCTCACCGGGGATCGGAATTCTCGACCGGCGCGTTGGAGTGGGTGGACCGCAAAAGCGGTATCAAGCCGGATGGTATCCTTGACGCCATGGCACGTGAAGACCGGCAAGCAGTTTTCACAGAGGCCACTCGTCTTGTAGCGCTTAGGATCGAAGAGGAATTGGACCGGACTCTCGCAGCCGAAGAACCTGCAAAGGCGCGCCAGGCTCTGCGAACGGCAGGCGAGCTCTACCGTGCGTTTGAGGATGGTATCGCGGCAGCCGACCCCGAAGCAGCAAGACGTATCGGCCTCGCTTGGCTGGAACTTAACAGCAGCACGGGGTCCGCTGGTCTTCTCGGCGCTGGCGCCTTTTCCGCAGATCGCGACACGCTGGAGGCCGCGCGCGCAGTCATTTCCAGCTATCTCGCGGAAAATTACCTCTTAGCCAACTATGCTCCACGTCAGACACTGAGCGCCCTGCCCGAAACCGCTGTGTTCAGCCGACGCACTATCGAGGTGCCGCCAAGCTTGCCGCCTGGCTCCGACATCTTCGATCAGGACCCGCTGCCATTGCTTGTCCTCAACTTCGAGGAACAAGGTATCGACGAGACCGATCTGCCCTTGGTGGCTTATGGCGACATGCTTTTCGACAGCCCGCAGATATTCGGAAATCCTGCGCGAAACCTCGGGATCGCCTGTTCGACCTGTCACAATCGCTCGGATGTGAACCAGCGCCTCTTCATCCCGGGCGCCAGCCACCAACCCGGTGCCATCGACGTCGATGGCGCGTTCTTTAATCCTATCTTCAACGACCGGCGCGACGACCCGATCGACATTCCGAGCCTGCGCGGGCTGCGCTTCACCGGGCCTTATGGTCGCGATGGGCGCTTTGCCTCTCTGCGCGACTTCAGCCGGAACGTGATCGTCAATGAATTTGGCGGCGCGGAGCCGACGCCCTTGATGCTCGACGCGCTGGTAGGATACATGCTCGAGTTCGACTTCCTACCAAACTCTAAGCTGAATGCGGATGGTACGCTGTCCGAGGCAAACCCGGACGCGGCGCACCGAGGCGAGGCTATTTTTAATCGGCCTTTCGCTGGGCTAGGCGATCGCTCCTGCGCTAGTTGCCACGTGCCTGACGCAAATTTCCTCGATCGGCAAGCCCATGACATTGGATCGGTCTCGCCGGCATATAGTGGCGCGCGCGCAGGCGCGCTGGATACGCCGTCCTTGCTGGGAACCGCATATACCGCCCCCTATTTTCACGACGGTTCGCTGTCGACGTTGGCCGCCGTTGTTGAGTGGTTCGATGAGACGAAATCGCTCGGGCTATCAGAGACGGAACGGACTGAACTGACCGCGTATCTGGAGACTGTAGGGTCGGCAGACGAGCCTTACGAGAAGTTCGACGCAGAGAACACCGCCTTTCGCCTGACTTTTGCCGAATTGGCGACATTTGCATCGACGCTCGACACGCTTCTGCCCCGACGTGACGCAGAGCACATCCTGCTGCTGACCGATACTGTCGCTGCGGACCTCGCCGCAGACGCGAGCACCATGTCGAACCTGACCGCACGGCCCGAAGTCTATGCCTTGGCCGAGCGTCTTGCCGCAGTCGGCGATGCAGTCCGTGACGACGACTGGGGGGCCGCCGAAGCAAGTTGGACCGCGTTCAAGACCGAAGCCGACGCGATCGAAGAGAGGGCATTCTGATGGAATTCTACCTAACCCGCAGAAATATGCTGGCCTTGGCCAGTGCAGGCGCGATCTCGCTGGCCTCCCCGCTGATCGCACAAGACACTCCCTTGCGGCTTGCTTTCATTCCGCAGGAGAATC
Source organism: Sulfitobacter sp. NFXS29 (assembly GCF_040148765.1). Classification (NCBI taxonomy): domain Bacteria; kingdom Pseudomonadati; phylum Pseudomonadota; class Alphaproteobacteria; order Rhodobacterales; family Roseobacteraceae; genus Sulfitobacter; species Sulfitobacter sp. NFXS29. The sequence continues at coordinate 9,604 of NZ_JAGDED010000001.1, read as the reverse complement.
CCGACAAGCTCTTAGGCGACATTGAGGCCATCACAAGATGGCTATCCGAACAGATTGGCGTTCCCGTGGAAGGCTTCGTCACCATCGACCATGCTGCGGCTGTCGAGGCACTTCGCAACGGAGATGCAGACGTCTCCTTCATGGGCGCATTGCCTTTTGTTCTGGCGGAGGCGGAAATTGGCGCGGTACCTCTCTTGTCTGAGGTCTACCGGGGCGCGTCAAGTTACACAGGACGCATTTTTGTCCGCCGCAACAGCGGTATCGAAACGCTGGCAGACCTGCGCGGGCGCGATATCGCCTTTGCCGACCCGATCTCTGAATCAGGTTATCTTTATCCTCTTTCCGAATTCGTTAAGGCCGGGCTAATTGAGGGTCCTGGCGCAGCGGAGCAATTCTTCGGCCGCGTGTTCTTTGCCGGAGGCTACCAGCAAGCCATGCAGGCTATGGCCGAAGGTCTGGTCGATGCCGCCGGTGCCAGTCAGTATGCGGATTTGTTGTTGACCCCACAACAGCAGGCCGAGGTGACTTGGCTCGTAGAAAGCGCGCCGATTCCAAGTCACCTTGTGATCGCACGCCCAGAACTCGATGCCGCCCTGCAAGCCCGTTTTGTTGACGTCATGCTGAAGCTCAACGAACCGAAGCACCGCGACAAATTGAGCTATCTTTACGGACCAGATGGCTACGTCAGGGCAGACGGCACCGCGTATGAAGGCGTACGCGATATGGCAAAGAAATACGGGCTGTTACGATGAGCATGGCTATCGAAATAGACGATCTGAGTTATGTCCATAAGGGCGCACAGCTACCAGCGTTGGAACGAGTCTCATTTCGGATCCCGGCGGGCGAGTGTGTCGCTTTACTGGGCCCATCCGGGGCGGGCAAAACGACGTTGCTGGCGCTGCTCGACGGTAGGATTCAGGGATGGCGCGGGCGCGTTTCTGTCTTTGGTGCGCCGCTCAATCCCGACCGCCCACCACCCCGAGCTCGCCGTCCTGATACCGGTTTCGTGTTTCAGGAATTCGCCCTCGTAGAACGCTCCACGGCACTACGCAACGTGCTCAACGGCCGCCTGGGGCGGATGTCACCTTTCCAAGCAGTACTGGGATCGCCAATGGCTCAGGATCTCGATATTGCCCGCACAGCACTCGCCGATTGCGGCATCGCAGAACTCGCGGAACGCCGGGTCGACAGTCTCAGCGGAGGGCAGCGACAGCGCGTGGCTATTGCGCGATGTCTGGCGCAGGAACCACGGCTGATCCTCGCCGACGAGCCAGTGAGCAACCTCGACCCCGCCCGCGCTGGAGAGGTTCTGGGGTTGATGACCAAGGCGGCGCGAGCGCGTGATGCAACAGCGCTATTCTCCTCGCACCAACCCGATCTGGCGCGGCGTTTTGCAGGGCGCATCATCGGCATACGAGAGGGGCGGATCGCGTTTAACGTGCCAACGTCCGAGTTGAAAGACGATGCGACTGCCGAACTCTATCGGGGGTCAGGACCGACGCCGGAACTCGGTCCCCGGGCGGTGTTATGATGGCCCCCCGCGACTTCGGCGGCTTCGTCACCAGTTCGCTGATCGCTATTGCCATCCTATGGTCCCTCGTCACAACCGATGTCGAGTTGTCGCGTCTTGCTTCGGCCGGTCCACGGATTACCGACTTTATCGGCCGGATGTTCCCGCCCGATCCGACAGTGATGACCGAGATCAAAAAAGGCAGCGCAGAGACACTAAGAATAGCAATCCTCGGCTCCCTCGGCGCAGTGCTGCTGTCGACCCCTCTGGCTATTCTCGCGTCCGAAACCATGGTTTCGCGTGCGGTGTTCGGGCCGGTCCGCGCGCTGCTGGCCTTTATCCGGGCGGTACCGCTGATCCTCGTGGCCATGCTCATGGTGGGCGCGGTCGGGCTCGGGCCGCTGCCCGGCATCATCGCAGTTGCCTTTCATGCCACTGGGATGCTCGCTAAATTCTATGCCGAGGCGATCGACGGCGTATCTCGCGCCCCCGTCGCAGCACTTGAAAGTGCAGGGGCTGGACCGCTCGTGCGGCTGAGACATGCGATTTGGCCACAGATGGCCCCAGTCATCGCCCGCGACACGATTTTCCGGTTCGAACTGAACCTGCGTGAGTCGTTGGTCCTCGGCATCGTCGGCGCGGGCGGGATCGGCTTTTACATCCAGACCTACATCCGCTCTTTTCAGTATGACAAGGCGGCCAGCGTCACGATTGCCGTCGTCGGCCTAGTCATCGTCATCGAGGCGATCAACATCACGCTGCGTCGCCGATTTACCTAACCATCAAGCATAAATGTCGATCGGTGTTCCATTTTTCACCATTGCGTAGATTTCCTCGATCTGACGGTCCGTTACGGCGATGCATCCTGCGGTCCAGTCACGCTTGTTCATCGGGTCGATCCCCTTGCGTGGCCCACCGTGAATAAAAATATCGCCACCCGGCGACTTTCCTTGGGACTCAGCAAAGGCAATATCCGCCGCGTTGGGATATGAGATGCCGATGGAGAGGTGGAAGAGGCTGTCCGGGTTGCGTCGGTCAATCACGTAGGTGCCTTCTGGCGTACGGCCGTCTCCCTCGAACTGTTTGTGACCCTGGGGCGCGAAGCCCAATCCGATGGGAAATGTACGCAAAACGCCAGCCTTCCCGTCAAGGACGAGCAACCGCTGTGCCTTGTACATGCGAAGACGGGTTACTTTGGGTCCGTTGTAGGTCCGGAACTTATCTGCACAGCCTGACAGGAAGGCAGCCAACCCACTTAGAATAAAGACCCGTCGTGGAAAATTGGTAGTCATTACTGCTTGATGCCCCTTTCGTGAGGTCTGATGTGTTTTAGGCATTACTTAACCGCAAATGCCGGATCAATGACCGTGCGCGAGTGCTCCCTTTGCCATATTCTCGCCCACCGGTTCACCGCCCGAAGGCCCGCCCTTGATCTGATAGCCGTTCAAAAGCCGCAGTGCATTGGCGACCACCAACAGGGATACGCCCACATCCGCAGCGATGGCGCCCCACATAGAGGCCATGCCGAACGCGGTCAGCCCGACGAACAGCGCTTTGGTCGCCAACGATATACCAATATTCTGGTGGATGATCGACATGGTCCGGCGTGAATGACCAATAAGCCAGGGCACCTTGCCGATATCGTCAGTCATCAGCGCAATGTCGGCCGTCTCGATGGCCGCATCAGATCCGACTGCCCCCATGGCAATGGCATAATGCGCCCGCGCCATGGCCGGTGCGTCGTTCACGCCGTCACCAATCATCGCCACCATGTCGTGGATTTCCACCAGTTCTTCGATGGCCGTCACCTTATCTTCTGGCAAAAGTTCGGCGCGCACTTCGTCGATCCCAACTTCGGCCGCGACGGCACGCGCGGTGCGTTCGTTGTCGCCCGTCAACATCACGATCGTCTCCACACCCTGCGCATGCAACTTTTCAACGACCCCCTTAGCATCAGGGCGGATGCGGTCGCGCAGCTCTAGTATGCCGACCACGGCAGTCTCGTCACCCACTACAACTAAGGTGCTCCCTGCTCCTTCTATTCGATCTCTCAAATCTGTCGGAATGTGATTGCCAAACCCCTTCTCCTCAGCGAACCGATCCGAGCCGAGCCAGATTACACGCCCGTCGGCGCGCCCTTCCAGCCCGCGTCCAGGCACGGTGCGTGTATCCTCTGCAGCAGTTATGGAAACACCATCAGTTTGCGCGCGCGCGAGAATGGCCCGTGCCAGCGGGTGCGAAGACCGTGCCTCCAAACTCGCTGCCAGCGTTATGAGATCGCGCGCGGAGGCTTCGCCCAATGCGTGAACTGCTGCAACCTCGGGTTCGCCCATAGTGATCGTTCCCGTCTTATCCATCGCCAGCGCAGTGGTGCGACCTGGCGCCTCAACATAAGCGCCCCCCTTGATAAGCACCCCTGCTCGCGCCGACGCGGTCAGCGCTGCCACGATCGAAACTGGTGTTGAGATGACAAGGGCACAGGGGCACGCGATTACCAGCAGCACCAACGCATTGTAGAACCAATAGTCCCAGGCACCGCCCAGGAGGAGCGGCGGCACCAGCGCAAGGGCGACCGCCAGCGCCATCACTATGGGGGTGTAGATGCGTGCAAACTTCGCGACCCATTGCTCGACCGGGGCGCGACGGGCATGGGCATCGCCGACCATGCGAATGATTTTCGCGAGCACCGTGTCCGAGGCGGCCTTCGTCGCGCGCACCGTCAGTGTGCCCTCACCATTGATTGTGCCGGCATAAACCTCGTCGCCGAGTTCCTTCGGAACCAGTGCGCTTTCGCCAGTGATCGGGGCCTGGTCGACAGCCCCGGCCCCCTCTAAGACCTCGCCATCAAGTGGGATGCGGTCGCCGCCGCGCACGATGAAGCGATCATCCACGGCAACTTCTGCCGCTGGAACATTCGCCTCGCTACCATCCGGCCGGATGATCCTGGCTGTCGGTGGTGCTAAATCCAGAAGGGCCGACACCGCATTGCGCGCCCGCCCCACACTCCAGCTCTCAAGGTAGAGCGACAGTGAAAAGAAAAACGCAACTGTCGCTGCCTCGAATAATTCGCCCAGCCCGATAGCACCCGCCACGGCCACCACCATCAATAGATTCATGTCAGGGCTAATTCTGCGTGCTGAAGACCAGGCCTTTGGTGCAACGAGCCAGACGCCAAAAAGGATTGCGACGGCAAACAGCCCGGCTTCCGCGATGGGCATCGGCGCCGTGCCATGCCCTGCAAACAGACCAAGCGCACCACCCATGCCCGTTTCGACGATATGGTAGAGAAATCCTGCCGCCCAAAACCCGCCGCTCAGCGTGGTAAAACCCTTTTGACGTGCCAAATGCGCTGCCTGATTTTCGGCAGCGTTGTCGGCATCCCACGGTTTCGCGCTCATGCCCGTGCTCGCGACCAACTCAGCGACCTCATCATCTGAAATCTTATCCGCAGTATCCAGAATCGTCATTCGTCCATTAATGACATCAAACGCCAGATGCTCTGTCCCGCCAACTGTTGGACCGACAGCCCTATTCAGGATCGCCACCTCTTCGGCACAATCCAGACCAGAGACCTGGAAACTTCGTCCGGTCGCGGGGATGGGTTGTGCTGGTTCCGTGTCGGCTCCAGCACCGCAGCACGTACCACCTTCTCCATGAGAGTGGGAAACTCCTTTCGGATGCTCTTGATAATCACTGTGCTCGCGATCGCGGTCAGATTTGTGTTTGTGGTCGCGGCGGTGGTCATGGATAGACATAGATTGACCCTAGGATTAGATTGATTCAACTCTGACATACCCCCTACAGTTACTAGAGGTTCAATAGAAAAATTGCGTTTCTTTTTATGAACTCTTTTGAAGATGCCGCGCTCCGACCGCCCCAGGGTGGTTCTTGTGGACCTGTGCCCGGTATGCAAGATTGTTGGTGAAAACCAAATTAGGACAGGTCAGAGGACTGAATGCAAACACGACATATGATGATTGGAGCGGCCCTGCTGCTCGCAAGCGGATGTGCCGCACCAATGGCTAACTCCCGCGCGCCGGTAGACGCGGTTGGAAACCTTCCCGAACAAATCGTTAACCTAGCTGCACCTGGTCAGGACCTCACAACAGCTCGGCTTCGTTCCGAGGATGGATGCTACTGGTATGAGCACAGCGGTCCAGTAGAAACGACACTGGTGCCGCTCCGCTCAATAGGTGGCAACCCGATCTGCACCACGCGCTCGGCGTGACTAATTGACCAGTGCAGACTGGTTGGGCGTAGATCACGTTCGCGGGGTCACGCTTTCTTCTGCCGAATACAGGAACGCCGTCGAACCAGTTTTAACGTTCGGGTATAGATGGTTGATATGTGCCATGACCATGCGGACACACCCCGAACTCGCGCGCCCGCCGATGCTTCTTGGTTCGGGCGTCCCGTGAATGCGTAGATAGGTGTCTCGGTTGCCTTCAAAAAGGTAAAGCGCCCGCGAGCCAAGAGGGTTTTCTGGGCCAGGGTCAACACCGTCGGCAACCGGGCCATAGAGCTCGGGATCGCGTGCGATCATGTTTTGGGTCGGCGTCCAGTTTGGCCATTCCACTTTTCGCTGGATCGTATACGTGCCGGGCTCGTACAGGTTACCACGGGCGATCGCCACACCGTAACGCATCGCAGTTCCCCCTTCTTCGATGTGATAGATGTAGCGCGCTACGGCATCGACATGGACGTCTCCCGGAACAAGCCCGTCCTTAGCGACCACCCGCTGGGGCAAAAAGCGCGGGTGCAGGCCCCACGGGTTTGACGTAGTTGGATCAAAAGCGGGAGGTGTGACCTGCGCGTCCCAGGCGGCCTTCTCCTCCTTGATGGGCCGAGTGGCTGCCAGTAGCGGGCCAGCGATTGGAGTAGAAAACAGCGCACCGCTGGTCTGGAGAAAATGTCGTCTTGTTAGCATCATTCTTATTCCTTCAACGTTAGGTAGGCAAACTAAGCTTAAACAAGACCACTCTGCCGTTCAGTAAGGAAAGCCTGAAGCAGTATGGCCTGTTTGACTCGAATGCCGTTCTTCGCCTGCGGTCCTAACTCCTAAAGCCGCTGTAGGTTCAAGAGAAATATTTCTATCGAACCGGGCTTCTTGGAACCTAAATCCGTTCCCTTATTTGTGTTAACACCCCTACTCGGGCGGCTTCTGTGACGAAAAAAGCTACTTCTAGCAACTGATGATACGAGTTCACCGTTTCAATTCTCTGCCAACGGACAATAGCAGCCGGTTTGCGGCCAAGGGTCAAAGGCCGGCTTTTATGAATGTATAACGCCAGCCACTTCCTGACGCGGGCCATTGGCGCTGATCCGTTTTCACAGGCATACAGGCATGTAAGTAGCCCCATAAACCCCAGCTAACGCCGCAGCCCCCAGCTAAGATGTAGTTAAGGAAACGGTCATCGCTATCCATTGGCATGTGGGCACCTCACCATCGCAGCAGATTTTTCCACACCAATGAACTGAGCTAACCGCCCTGAACGGAATTCGAGTTCTTAGGTGGTCCGAACTTGTAGTTGGCTTCGTGTAACGCATTAACCTAGGGATCAGCCTCCAGGATGCTCAAAATGGATTTCGACTTTTTTGGTGATGGTGCCTCGCGGGAGCGAACATCATCCTAGTAGCGCAGCGCACGGGTTAACTTTCGACTTGAAGCTACATCTACTGTAGCAATTACACTTGTCTCATCACGATTCGATGGAGACGGGAATGAATGCCGACACAACTTTGCTTCAACCGACAGAATTACTCGACTTTTGCCGAGGCCCGATCAGTAGTCTCATCGAAAAGCGTGGCTGGCTGGCGCTTTCCGAACATGGTCGGATCGGCGCAGCATATGATTTCGTCCGTAATGAGATCCACTTCGGCTATAACCGCGCGGACAACATTCCGGCCTCAGTCGTGCTGATGGACGGCTATGGCCAGTGCAATACTAAGGCCACGCTGCTCATGGCGCTTCTGCGCGCGCTCGGTTTCCCTTGCCGGCTGCATGGCTTCACCATCCACAAGGCTCTTCAGCGTGGCGTCGTGCCCGAAGCAGTCTACCCGATTGCGCCGGTAGAGATCCTGCATTCATGGGTCGAGGTTCGCGTTATTGGCACCTGGGTGAACCTCGAAGGCTTTATTCTGGATACTGACTACCTAACCCGGCTCCAAGCGCACTTCCCCGGACGCAAAGAGTTCTGCGGTTACGGCATCGGGACAGATTGTCTCGGCGCACCACCGGTCGACTGGCGCGGTGGTGACACCTACATCCAACGCACTGGCATCACGCGCGACCTCGGAACATTTGATGCCCCGGATGAATTCTATCGGCAACATCGGCAGGAATTCGGACGCCTTCGTGGATGGCTCTACCGACACGGAATTCGCCATTGGATGAACGCACGTGTCGCCGCGCTCCGGTCGGGCCGCTTGGTCCCCTCGCCAGAGATTACGGCCCACAATCAAGAGGAGCCGCATTATGCCGCATGATCACGGTAATGCCCACATGGACCCGACTTCCGGGGACCGGAGGGTATCGGTCGCCATTTGGGCCAATGCTCTTCTGACTGTTGCGCAGGTCGTCGGCGGCATCTTTTCTGGCAGTCTTGCCCTCATTGCAGACGCACTGCACAATTTCTCTGATATGGCATCGCTAGTCATCGCCTTCGTCGCGCGCAAGATTGCCCGGCGACCGGCAGATGAACGCATGACCTTCGGCTATGGCCGGATCGAGATCGTAGCGGCGCTGATCAACTACACCACCCTAATCCTTGTCGGCTTCTATCTGATTTACGAGGGCGCGATGCGCTTTATCGAGCCAACGGAGGTCGCTGGCTGGACCGTCGTTATCCTCGGTTGCGTGGCGCTCGCGGTAGACAGCTTGACCGCATGGCTCACCTGGTCGATGCAGAAAGGCAGCGTGAACATCCGCGCGCTCTTCCTACACAATCTATCCGACGCACTGGCCTCAGTAGCGGTGATCATCGGGGGGACGCTGATCATTCTCTACGACGTGACTTGGGTCGATCCGGCGATCACGATTGCCATTGCCCTCTACATTCTCTACCTCGCCCTGACCGAAATCGGAAAGCCGATCCGTACGTTGATGCTCGGCAGCCCCCCCGACATGGATAGCCGTGCAGTGGTCCGGGCGATGACCGAGGTGGATGGTGTCGAGGACGTGCATCACGTTCATCTCTGGCAAATGCAGGAACACGAAGCAGCGCTCGACTGTCACGTGGTGCTGACAGAGGCGGGCTGGAGCCGCATCGAACCGGTCAAGGCGGAAATCAAAGAACGGCTGAGTGCGGAGTTCAGCATAATGCATTCCAGCTTTGAGTTCGAGAACATCCACCACGCGCACCAGAACGTCCAACTCTTCGGCCACGGCGACGTAGAGAAGAAACCCGACCACGAAGACAACAAAGATACTGAAAGACAGTGACAATGTCACCGGCATCGTTTGCCAGAGCAAACGGTATGGAGCGCACTCATGCGCACAAGAATGAAGAGTGGCGGACCATCCGGCCAAGTCGGTGGGGCGAGTGAAATGCCTCCACGATAAGGCCCCACAAACTGCTTTCAGACAGCGTTAAAAGACCGAACGCCACCCCGTCAGAAAATCGACCCTACGTCCGAAGTGGCCGTCGGGTTAGCTGCGGGCATCGCTTTCACCTGCGCCGCCCCTGCCAGTGATGAGTTTCGCTCCGTCATGTGTTTCACCGATGCGCTTCTGCGAATATCAGCCCGAGGTATCGGTGAAGCTCACCTCGATATCGCCCCTCTCTCGTGCCCCTGAAATGGTCCTGTTTTTTAGGACAGCTTTGTGGCTCAGCTAAGACGTAATTTGGTTGGTTTCATGCCGCCCTCTGGGTCCGCTCTGCTTCAACGAATGCGTCGTCAGAGGATTGTTTGTCGAGAGCCGTGTGTGACACCTCGGAGTTGTAAAACCCGACCCAGTCTTTGATTAAGGGTAATCCCCCCTAAAAATAGTGGTGTTCAAAAGTAGAATTTTCTCGGCAAGATATCTGAGGAGATTTATGATGAAGAACGGACGATTTAGCGACGCACAGATCATGGCCGTGTTGAAGCAGGCAG